>CANNCP010000007.1 GCA_947503145.1 uncultured Roseovarius sp. | reverse complement strand
ACTGGGGGCTTTGCCATCCGACAGGCGGGTCAAAATCAAATGCTGAAGCCGGGTCAGTTTTGAATGCTCATTGACACGGTTGACCAGGGGTAGGCCAAGCGAAGGTGCACACAGCCCCCAGCGGCATACTGTTTGCTAGAAATGTCTTGCCACATACCCAATAATTGGCAAGGATTTCCCAATGGGATTATTTAGGATAACCGCCTTTGTCGGCTTCATTGGTTCTAGCGCTTTTGCCCAAAGTGACGCGGATCATAATGCGCGGATGATCCAGGCTATCAGTGACGGCCTCACAGTTTTTTGTCCGAATGCTTTACACGATCAAATCGCGATGGAAGCGTGCGTCAGCCGACTTACGAACATCAGCTTCTTGGTGGTGGCGTGCGGATCAGCCTATTCGGACGACGAGGAGCGATTAACCTGCTATGACAATCTGCGCAGCGGATGGATTGAAGCCAATAGGCCAGGTCGGGAATAGACAAATCGCCTCAGTCAGCGCAATGGCTGGAAGGCGCTCACGCCTTGCCTTCCTCGGGCCGAATCTCGACCACCTGTTGCTCAGGCCGCGCATACTCATAACCGCCTGGTTGCCGCGCGTCGATGTGAACCGAAACTGGTGAAACCTTCCCATCCCCTGCAAAGAATTCCACCATTCTGGCTCTTACGGCCTCGCTTTTGGAGTTGAGCATAAGATTCATGCCAACCTCGAAGGCGCGCGCTTTGTAGATTGCTTTCTCGCCTTCAACGCTGGCAACAAACTCCATCTGCACGGTTAGCAGGTAATCTCTCACTGCAGGCCGTTTCATGGCCTTGTGGAAGCCTTGCGGGCTCATCCCAGCCTCTTCACAGGCCGCCGCAATTGTCATGCCCTTTTTGACGCGTAAATCAATCGCATGGCGCAGTGCAGCGCGCATACGTAAGGGGCGGGGCTCGATCGCGGTCAGGTTGGTCATGGTGGTACATTGCCACCTGAGTTGAACGTGTAAAATGCACTGCCGTATTACGGTCCAAGCTGAGTATTAAAATAAAAAATGGGAAACGGCAAAACGTGTGTGCCGCCAGAAGGGGAGACGACTACAGGACAGGCGCGCAGGATTTTACCCCCCACCCCCCGGCCAGATCGACCCCCGTACCCCCTTGCCATATGGGCCTGTAGGGGGTGGGGGTGGCGGCCCACAGACTTGAATGGAGAGGTGGCGTCGATCAATATGCCTGACCCCAACCTTGACCTGTGGCGGCACAGAGCCGTGTTAGTCGACTATGTTCATCACGCTTTTGGAAAGGGTTTTGAAGATCATGTCATGGGCAGGTGAAGCGTTTCCCTTTACATAATCGCCGAGGTCCTCTTCAAACCAAGTGATTTGTGCCATTAGGCCTCCGCGAGAGGTCGCGGGCGTAGTCGCGAGCAGCACGCTTAACGCCTCAGCAGCCTGCGTTTGCTGGGCCGCGGCCAATGAATCATCCGGTGCGGCCACCGACGCATTTCTTGCGGCCTTCCATTTGGCCAACTATTCAGTGTGGTGGTCTTGAGAGGCTTGCTCTTCTCTTATCGTGGCGAGCAACTTAGCCCGTGAACATGGGTCGAGGTTGCGCATAGCCATGTAAAATTCTTCCAACTGCATTTTGTATTCCTTCCATTTGAATGTGCCCAATGCGATGGGCGGACAGAAGAAACAGCGGCAGCGATTGGCCAACTGGTGGGAAAACTGGTGGGAACCATAAATTCCTGAGTCAGTTTATATAACTAATTCAACAATTTACGATGAAGTTGGTGGCAGCCCGTAGGGGAATCGAACCCCTCTTTCCAGGTTGAAAACCTGGCGTCCTAACCGATAGACGAACGGGCCAGCGCTGACGTGTGGCGCTTGGTAGGCAAATCCGGTTTCATGTGCAAGGGGAAAGTTCCGGATTCCGCGGCAATCTGCATCTTGTGACTGGTCTGCGCCCCGCGCAGGGGTTTCAGGCCACGGCTGCAGCGTCCTCCAGCCGGAGTTGCACGCTCTCGCGGCCCTGCCAGCGGTTTATCTCCAGCCGCCCGGCGAGGTGAAACCGTGCCCCGCCATGTGCCTCCAGCGCAGGGCCGAGAGGGCCATCGAACGCCCCGAAAGAGATCGCGTCCAGTTGCGGGCCGGTACCGTCGCCAAAGCGCAGCTTGAGGTGGCGGTCACCCACGCGCTTTGCAAAGGTGATTCTCATGTCGGCAAAGGCATAGCGCGGCGCTGGTGCGCTGGCTCCAAAGGGGCCTGCGGTGTCGACTTGAGCAATCAGCTCAGGTGTTGCCGCTCCGGGCATCATCAGTCCGTCCAGCGTGAGGTCAGCGGCGCCCGCGCGGTCTGCCCCTTGTCGCGCCAGCAGCGCCGACAGGCGGTCCATCGCGGCCTCCAGCTGATCTCGTGCCACGGTCAGGCCGGCTGCCATCTTGTGCCCGCCGCCCTTGAGCAGCAGCCCCTCTGCCGTCAGCCGCTGGATGGCGGCACCCAGATCAACGCCGCTGATCGACCGGCCTGATCCCTTGCCGGTCTCGCCGTCAAAGCCGATCACGATGGCAGGCCGGTTGGCGGCCTCCTTGAGGCGGCTGGCGACGATGCCGACGACGCCGGGGTGCCACCCTTCGCCCGCAGCCCAGACGAGCGGCGCATCAAGGCCCCGGGCCTCGGCCTGATCGAGGGCGGCGGCCTGCACGGCAGTTTCGATCTCGCGCCGTTCGGTGTTCAGGTGATCGAGGCGCTCGGCCATTGCCCGCGCCTCGGCCGGATCGAGGCTCGACAGCAGTCGCGCGCCAAGGTCGGCCTTGCCGATGCGCCCTCCGGCATTCACGCGCGGCCCCAGCACATAGCCCAGATGATAGGCGGCGGGTGCGGTATCCAGCCGCGCCACATCCGACAGCGCGACCAGCCCCGGGCGGTCGCGCCGCCCCATGATTCGCAAGCCCTGCCGCACAAAGGCGCGGTTGACCCCGATGAGCGGCGCCACATCCGCGACCGTCGCCAGCGCCACCAGATCGAGCATCGCGATCAGGTCCGGCCCGCTCTGGCCTGCCTCGCGTAATTGGCGGCCGGCCTCGACCAGCAGCAGGAACACCACCGCCGCCGCGCAGAGATGCGCCAGGTCGCCGCTCTCGTCCTGTCGGTTGGGGTTCACTACCGCCAGCGCCTCGGGCAGCGTCTCACCGCCCAGGTGGTGGTCCAGGATGACCACATCGGCCCCTTTGGCCGCCGCTACGGGGCCGTGGCTCAGCGTACCGCAATCGACGCAGAGGATCAGGTCATGCGCCTTTGCGAGTGCCGCCATCGCCTCGTCATTCGGCCCGTAGCCCTCGTCGATCCGATCGGGCACATAGAGCGTGGCGTCGCGCCCCATTTGTCGCAGCCAGTCGATCAGCAACGCGGCAGAACTGCCGCCATCCACGTCGTAATCGGCAAAGATCGCGATCCGTTCAGCGGCGGCTACTGCCGTCAGCAACCGTGCCGCCGCGCGTTCCATATCCTTCAATCCACGGGGATCCGGCAGAAGATCACGGAGCTGCGGCGCGAGGAAGCTCTCGGCCTCGATCGGCTCCACGCCGCGCCGGGCCAGCACCTGACACAGCGGGCGGGGCAGGGTGGTCTGTTGCGCCAGCGCTTCGGCCTGCCGGTCCACCTCTACGGTCGGGCCGATCCAGCGCCGCCCGGTCAGGGAGTGCTCAACGCCCAGAAATGCCGACACCGCGCCCCCTTTCATTTTTCCGTAAATACTCCTGCCGGAGGTGGCCGCAGGTCACTTCACTGGATTACGGTAGAGCATCCGACGCACGGAGCCGGTCTTGGACCGCATCAGCACGGTTTCGGTCTCGACATAGCCCGGGCGGCGTTTGATGCCCGCGACGAGCGAGCCGTCGGTGACGCCGGTCGCAGCAAAGATCACATCGCGGGTAACCATTTCATCGCGGCTGTAGACGCGGTCAAAATCGGTGATGCCGGCCTTGCTGGCGCGGCCCCTCTCGTCGTCGTTGCGAAACAGCAGCCGCCCCCAGATCTGACCGCCCATGCATTTCAGCGCGGATGCGGCCAGCACGCCCTCGGGGGCGCCACCCGATCCCATGTACATGTCGATGCCCGTCAGGCGCGCTTCGGCGCAGTGGATCACACCCGCCACATCCCCGTCGGAGATCAGGTAGACTGCGGCACCTGTGCTGCGCAATTCGGCGATCATCGCCTCGTGGCGGGGGCGTTCCAGCACGCAGACGGTGATTTCGGACGGGGCGCAGCCACGGGCGGCGGCCAGTGCCTCGACCCGCTCGCGCGGGGACATGTCCAGCGACACCGCGTCCTTGGGATAGCCCGGGCCGATGGCCAGCTTGTCCATGTAGACGTCAGGGGCATGCAGCAGGCTGCCGCGCGGGGCCATGGCGATCACGGTCAGGGCGTTCGGCATCGCCTTGGCAGTCAGGGTCGTGCCTTCCAGCGGATCCAGCGCGATATCGACGCCGGGGCCGTCGCCGCTGCCCACTTCCTCGCCGATAAACAGCATTGGCGCCTCGTCGCGTTCGCCTTCGCCGATCACGACGACGCCCTTGATGGCGAGCTTGTTGAGCTGCTCGCGCATTGCGTTCACCGCGGCCTGATCAGCGGCCTTTTCGTCGCCGCGTCCGATCAGGTTGACGCAGGCCAGGGCAGCGGCCTCGGAAACACGGGCCAGCCCGAGCGAGAGCATGCGGTCGTTGAAATCGGGTTCAGCGGTCATCTGAGGTGTTCCTTCTCGGGGTTTGGGGCAGGCACCTGGCGGTACAATCAGCTTTATCGGCACATATTGGGCCGCACAAGGGTCGGGAGGGTGGCGGGTTCAGACGCTCTCTATGCGCAGCGCGACGGGTTCGGCGATCATGACATCGAGCCGCGACATGGCCTCCAGTGCCATGTCGAGTGCTGCGCGCGTCGTCTTGTGGGTGACGATCAGCACGGGTGCCGTGCTGTCAACATGCCGGTATTGGCGCATCCGGTTGATCGACACGCCCGCCTCGCCCAGCACCGCGGTGACCTTGGCCAACGCGCCCGGCTTGTCTTCCAGCCCGAGGCGCAGATAGTAGGGTGCAGGCGTGACCGCGCGAGCGGGCGCGGCGCGTACCAGCCCGGCGGCGGGCTGGCCGAAGACCGGCATGCGAAAACCGCGCGCGATATCCATCACGTCGGCCATCACCGCGCTGGCGGTCGGCCCCATGCCCGCACCGGGGCCGCGCAGCACGATCTGTTCGACATTGTCACCCTCAAGAACGCACATGTTGGTGCCGCCCTCCAGCTGTCCCAGCGGGCTGTTGTCGGGCACGAGGCAGGGTGACATGCGCTGTTCCAATCCGCGTCCGGTCATCTGGCAGACGCCCAGCAGCTTGATCCGGTAGCCCATGTCGGCGGCGTGGCGGATGTCCTCGATGGTGATATTTTCGATTCCCTCCAGTTCCACGGCGTCGAAATCGACCTGGGTGCCAAAGGCGATGGCGGCCAGCAGCGCCAGCTTGTGCCCGGCATCAATGCCGCCCACGTCGAGATTGGGATCGGCTTCGAGATATCCGAGCTTGCCGGCCTCCTCGAAGAGCGCATTATAGCCCAGCCCCTCTGCCTGCATCCGGGTGAGGATGTAGTTGCAAGTGCCGTTCATGACACCCATCACGCGGGTGATTTCATTGCCTGCCAGCCCCTCGCTCAGCGCCTTGATAACCGGGATGCCGCCTGCCACGGCCGCCTCAAAACGGATTGCGCACCCGGCTTCTTCGGCGGCGAGCGCCAGCGCGTGGCCATGATGCGCCAGCAGTGCCTTGTTGGCGGTGACCACATCCTTGCCGGCCGCGATGGCGGCTTCGGTGGCATCCTTTGCCGAGCCTTCGGAACCGCCCATCAATTCGACGAATACATCAATGTCGTCACGTTGCGCCAGCGTGACCGGATCATCCTCCCAGGCATAGCCGGACAGGTTGACGCCGCGTTCCTTGTTGCGTGAACGTGCTGATACGGCGATGATCTGGATCGGACGGCCTGCACGAGCGGCCAGCAGTTTGGCCTTTTGCCGGATGATCCTGACGGTACCTACACCGACCGTGCCCAAACCGGCAATCCCTAGGCGCAATGGGTCAGTCATGGGCGTATCTCCGCTATAAATGGGTGTCTGGCGCGATGTACATGGATCGCGGGGACCATGCAACGCGGGTTTTGGCGGCGCCGTCAGGAGGCGATGCCGTCCTGCATCCGGGTGTGCGTATCCCGGTCGATCACGGTGCCGCGCAGACGGGCCGCACGCGCCTTGAGCCGTGCGACGCGCGCCTCCATGGTTTTCACGGTGCCCGGCGTGATGCGCCCCGGGGCGGTACGGATGTCCAGCGTATCAAGCGGCACGAGATCGGGGTAGGACGCATTGCGAATATCCTCGCTGACGGTAGCATCAAGCGCGGGGAACTGGCTGCAGGCAGGCAGCGCGGCCACGAGGATCAGCGCAAGGGGCAGGGTGACGGGCGCAAGGCGCATGGAATGGGTCCCGGATCAAGGCCCCGGTTTGGGGCGGCGTGGGACCGTCTTGCCATTCTTTTGCGGGTCTGGGCAAGCGGGGGCTTTGATCTGAACGAATGTTCAGTTAAATTCCGCACATGGCCCGCACCCAAGGTTCCCATTCCGGCACGACGCGTCCGCGCGTCCGTGCAGCCGCCCTGCGGCTTTTCGCACAGCATGGCTATGCGGCGGTGTCGATGCGCAAGATCGCGGCCGAGGTGGGGCTGCAGGCAGGGGCGCTCTATAACTACACACCGGACAAGCAGAGCCTGCTGTTCGATCTGATGCAGAGCCATATGCAGGAACTGCTGGCTGCCTGGGCCGCCGCCCCCCGAAGAGACGCGCCGTTGGACGCATTGGAAGCCTTTACCCGGTTTCATATCCGGTTCCATTCGCGCCGACCCGATGAGGTCTTTGTCTCCTACATGGAGCTGCGCAACCTGGAGGCGGATAATTTCGCGGTGATCGAAGACCTGCGCCGTGACTACGAGGGACAGCTCGAGGCAATCATCCGGCGCGGGATCGAGACCGGAGGTTTTGCCGCGGCAGACCCGAAGGTGACAGCCATGGCGGTGATTGCCATGCTGACGGGGGTGAGCACATGGTTTCGGCAGGACGGGCGATTGAGCCTGGACGATGTCGAAGCGCTTTACTGGGAGATGGTGCGCAAGGTGGTAGCGGCCTGAGCCTGCACCGCTCAGGGCCGCGTTTTTCAGTGCGCGGGTTTGATGAATGTACCGTTCTGCAACTCTTGCACCGCAGTCCGCAGTTCGGCCTGAGTATTCATCACGATCGGACCGTGCCAGGCGACCGGTTCGGCAATCGGCGCGCCGGAGACCAGCAAGAAGCGTAGCCCCTCTACACCCGCTTGCACCGTCACCTCGTCACCGGAACCGAACCGGATCAGCGTGCGGTTGCCGGACATGTCGCGGATGTTGACCTCTTGCCCCTGCACCTCTTTCTCCAGCAGTACGCCGGTGGGCGTACTGGCATCGGCGAACGCACCCGAGCCTTCGAACACATAGGCGAAAGCGCGGCGGTAAGTGTCGACCGGAAACGTCTTGCGCACCCCGGGTGGCACCGAGATATCAAGGTATTGCGGGTCTGCCGCAATCCCGTCCACCGGGCCGCGCCTGCCCCAGAACTGGCCGACGACCACACGCACGACCGTGCCGTCATCCTCGATGATTTCCGGGATCTCGCCCGAGGTGACATCCTGATAGCGCGGCGCGGTCATCTTCAGGTCTGACGGCAGGTTCCCCCAGAGCTGAAAGCCATGCATCTGACCCGCCGCGTTGCCGTGTGGCATCTCTTGATGCAGGATGCCTGATCCCGCCGTCATCCATTGCACGTCGCCTGCGCCAAGGCTGCCCTTGTTGCCCAGGCTGTCGGCATGATCGACGCTGCCCGAGAGGACGTAGGTGATCGTCTCGATGCCCCGGTGCGGATGCCAGGGAAAGCCGCGCTCGTATTGCGCCGGGTCTTCATTGCGGAAATCATCGAACAGCAGGAACGGGTCCAGTTCGCTGGGGTCGTGAAACCCAAAAGCACGATGCAGGTGCACGCCGGCTCCTTCCATCGTGGCCTGCGCCTTGCGGGTTTCCAGTGTCGGTCTGATTGACATGGCTGTGTCTCCTTTACCCCATAGATAGGGCTGTGGGCTTTTTGCGCCAATGGGGTTCAATGTGCTGCGCGGCACTGGCGGTGTGCGAATTTGCGTATCGCGAGGACGCGATCACGGCGCGGCTTGTGCCTTTGTGACATTGCCGTCAGGCAGGGGGCGCTTCAGTGGGCGGTGGCGTTGGAAAAGGTCAGTTTGCGGCATTTGTGTCGGTTACAGGCAAGAGGGTGCGGAGGTGCCCCTGCGAGAAACCTGAAACATGCAAGGAGGCAGTAATGGAAATCGGATTTATCGGACTGGGCAATGTCGGCGGCAAGCTATCGGGGAGCCTCTTGCGCAATGGCGTGAATTTACAGGTGCACGACCTTGACGCCGCTCTGGTTGCGGCGTTTGTGGCACGCGGTGCCGTCGCAGGTGGCAGCCCGGCGTCGATGATGGCGGATTGCGACGCGGTGATCACCTGCCTGCCCAGCCCTGCCGCCAGTGATGCGGTCGTGCAGGAGATGCTGCCCGAGGTCGGTCCCGGCAAGATCTGGATGGAGATGTCCACCACCGACGCAGGCGAGGTCGCGCGCCTGGGCGCCGAGGTCATCGCGCGGGGCGGGGCGGCGGTGGATTGTCCGGTCTCGGGCGGCTGTCACCGGGCGGACACAGGCAACATCAGCATCTATGCAGGCTGCGACCGGGCCACGTTCGAGCGTATTCTGCCGCTCTTGACGATCATGGGGCGCCGGGCGCTGCACACCGGCGATCTGGGCAGCGCCAGCGTGCTGAAGGTGATGACCAACTATCTGGCCACCGCCAACCTGCTGACACTCTGCGAGGCGCTGACAGTGATGAAGGCGGCGGGGCTGGATCTGGCGACGACCTATGAGGCGATCAAGGTATCGTCCGGCACCTCGTTTGTGCACGAAACCGAAAGCCAGATGATCCTGTCGGGTTCGCGTGATGTGAATTTCACCATGGATCTGGTGCAAAAGGATATCGGCCTATTCCAGAAGCTGGCCGAGATGCACGGTGTACCGCTGGAAATCTCGCCGCTGATCATCGACATCATGTCTGACGGACAGCGCCGTTACGGCGAGCGCGCGCAGTCCGATCAGATCATTCAGCGGCTGGAGGAGGCGACGGGGCTGGAGATCCGCGCGCCCGGTTTCCCCACGGAACTGATCGACGATGAACCCGAAGAGCGGGGCGCGGAAGTGGTCCTGCGCAGGTAAGGCGGCAAAGGCTTTGGGAGCGATGTATGCGGTTCTGGCGTCGCCACTTCAGGCGCGGCGCCACAGATGCATGATATCAACGCCCACCGGCTGCACATCTTCGAGGGTGAAACGCGCCGCCTCTTCCAGCCGCGCTATTCCCAGTGCGCCGATGCCGGGCAGACCTTCGGCCCCGATGGCCAGCCCGGCGGTGAACCCCACCAGCCGATCCACCAGACCGGCGTTCAGCAGTGATGCCGCCAGCGCGCCGCCGCCTTCGCAGAGCACTCGTGTCAGGCCCGCCTGGCCCAGTTCGTGCAGGACGGCCGCCATGTCCAGCTGTCGCCCCTTCAGCCCGCAGGACAGCAGCCGGGCACCCAGGCCGGTCCAGGCCTCGATCAGCGCACTGTCTGCATCGGGGCCGTGGCAAAGCCAGACCGGAACCTCGCGTGCGGTGCGTGCCAGCTGGGACATCAGCGGGATATCAAGGCGGCGCGAAATGACCACGCGCACTGGCTGATGCACGGCCCCCATGTCCCGCACCGTGAGGCCGGGATCGTCTGCCCGTGCAGTGCCTGCGCCCACCATGACCGCGTCGTGACGCGCGCGCAGCCCGTGCACGGCGCGCCGTGCGGCGGGGCCGGTGATCCACTGGCTGTGGCCGCTTGCCGTCGCAATGCGCCCGTCAAAGGAGGTGGCGAGTTTCAGCGTCACTTCGGGGCGGCCCAGTTCGGTGCGGCAGAGGAAACCTGCCAGATCGCGGCCTGCTTCTGCGGACATCACCCCGGTTGTCACGTCGATGCTTGCCGCGCGCAACATCTCGAACCCGCGTCCGGATACACGCGGATTGCTGTCGGCAAAAGGGGCCACCACCCGCGCCACACCTGCCGCAATCAGTGCCTCGGCGCAGGGCGGGGTCCGTCCATGATGGGCGCAAGGCTCCAGCGTCACATAGGCGGTGGCGCCACGCGCCGCGCTGCCTGCCTGCGCCAGCGCCCGGGGCTCGGCATGCGGTCGCCCGCCCGGGGCGGTCCAGCCGCGCCCGACAATACGACCGTCGCGCACGATCACGCAGCCCACGGCAGGGTTGGGCCAGGTGTTGCCCTGGCCCCTGCGGCCCAGCATCAGGGCCATGCGCATATAGCGGTTGTCGGACTGGCTCACGTGTCCTTCTTGTCTTCGCCCGCGGGTACATCAGGGCGCAGTTCACTCACGAATTTGTCGAAATCGTCTGCCGCCTGGAAGTTCTTGTAGACACTGGCAAAGCGCACATAGGCCACCGTGTCGATCCGCGCCAGGCTCTCCATCACGATCTCGCCCACGGTCTTGGACGGGATGTCGGTCTCGCCCGTGCTCTCCAGTCGCCGGACGATGCCAGAGATCATCTGTTCCACGCGCTCGGGTGCCACGGGGCGTTTCTGCAGGGCGATGCGGATGGAGCGTTCCAGCTTATCCCGGTCGAAATCCTCGCGGCGACCGCTGCTTTTGACCACGACCAGATCACGTAGTTGAACCCGCTCATAGGTGGTGAACCGTCCGCCGCAACCGGGGCAGAGGCGCCTGCGCCGGATCGAGACATGCTCTTCGGCGGGTCGGGAATCTTTTACCTGGGTTTCAATATTTCCGCAAAACGGGCAGCGCATCGGCGTGTCCCCTTCTCTTCTCTGCCTCTTGGATGATGGGTCTGCTGCCCATGCTAACCACAGTCACTATAGGCGAGCCGCAAGGTTTTGGGTAGACGGAAATTTGACCCCCAAGATGCACGCGGCAGAGCTTTCATCCCCGCACATGTTATCCCTGTTATCTAAGTGTTATCATTATGCAAATATTACCCTCGACATGCGAAGGAGACCCCATGAGTGAGAGAGTTCTGTTTATCACAGGTGCATCATCGGGCATCGGCGAGGCCACCGCCCGGCAGGCCGCCGATGCAGGCTGGCGCGTGGCGCTTTTTGCCCGCAACCGGGACAGGCTGGAGGGTTTGTCCGAACAGATTGGCACGGACCGCGCGCTGGCCCTGGTCGGCGACGTGACGGACCTTGATGCGCTGGGACGGGCGATCGGCAAGACGGTCGAACATTTCGGCGGCGTGGATGCGGTATTTGCGAATGCGGGCACCGGGCTGGATACGCCGGGCATCGAGAATGGCGATCCCGAAGAGTGGTGCAGCATGATCGGGGTCAACGTCCTTGGCCCGTTGCTGACGCTCAAGGCCGCCTATGGCGCGCTCAAGGCGTCCCGGGGGCATTTTGTCGTGACCGGATCAGCGGCAGGGCGCAGGCATATCGCGGGCTCTGTCTACGGCGCGTCGAAATGGTTCGTGCACGGGCTGGCTGGAAACGTCGCCGAAGAGATGCGCGACTGGGGCGGGCGGGCCACGGTGATCGCGCCGGGAATGGTCGATACACCGTTCTTTGAGCAGCCCAAACCTGACAAGCTGAAGCCCGAGGATGTTGCCCGCGCGGTGCTCTATGCACTGGAGCAGCCCCGCCACGCGAACGTGCAGGAAGTCTTTGTGATGCCGACAGGTTAAAGTGTTTCGGCTTGTTTCTGAATCGGAAGCAAGATGAAATAATTCAACCCCATTTTCCCACATGATCGGGCCGGAAGGTCATTCCGGCCCGATCATGGTCAGACGTCTCAGGGTTACAAGGGGTTGGGGGTCACTGGTCCAGGAAGCTGCGCAGCTTCCGGCTACGGCTGGGGTGCTTGAGCTTGCGTAGCGCCTTGGCCTCGATCTGGCGGATGCGCTCGCGGGTGACGCTGAACTGCTGGCCGACCTCTTCCAGCGTGTGGTCGGTGTTCATCCCGATGCCGAACCGCATGCGCAGCACGCGCTCCTCGCGCGGTGTCAGCGACGACAGGACGCGCGTGGTGGTTTCCTTGAGGTTGTCCTGAATGGCACTGTCCAGCGGCAGGACCGCATTCTTGTCCTCGATGAAATCGCCCAACTGGCTGTCTTCTTCGTCGCCGATGGGTGTCTCCAGCGAAATCGGCTCCTTGGCGATCTTCATCACCTTGCGGACCTTTTCCAGCGGCATTTGCAGCTTTTCGGCCAGCTCTTCGGGTGTCGGTTCGCGGCCGATCTCGTGCAGCATCTGGCGACCGGTACGGACCAGCTTGTTGATGGTCTCGATCATATGCACCGGGATGCGGATCGTGCGCGCCTGATCGGCGATCGAGCGCGTGATTGCCTGACGGATCCACCAGGTCGCATAGGTCGAGAACTTGTAACCGCGGCGATACTCGAACTTGTCCACCGCCTTCATCAGGCCGATATTGCCCTCCTGAATCAGGTCGAGGAACTGCAACCCGCGGTTGGTGTATTTCTTGGCGATGGAAATCACGAGGCGGAGGTTCGCTTCGACCATTTCCTTTTTCGCAAGGCGGGCTTCGCTTTCGCCCTTCTGGACCTGGTTCACGATGCGGCGGAATTCGGGAATGTCGAGGCCGACATACTGCCCGACCTGCGCCATGTCGGCGCGTAGCTCGGCCACCTTCTCGGGTGAGCGTTCCATGAACATCTGCCAGCCGCGCCCGGGTTTGGCGGCCATGTCGTCCAGCCAGTTCGGGTCCAGCTCGCGACCGCGGTATTCCTCGATGAACTCGCGCCGGTTGATCCGTGCCTGATCGGCGAGCTTGACCATCGCGCTGTCGATCATCATGATCCGGTGGTTGATCCCGTAAAGCTGGTCGATCAGCGCCTCGATCCGGTTGTTGTGCAGGTGCAGCGAATTCACCAGTTCGACGATCTCGGAGCGCAGGACCTGATATGTATTCTCCTGCTTGGATGAAAACGAGCCGTCCTCGTTCAGCGTGGCCGAAATACGGCTGTCCTGCATCTCGCTCAGCTGGATATAGTCATCGGCGATCCGATCGAGCGTCTCCAGCACGATCGGTTTCAGCGCGGCCTCCATCGCCGCGAGGCTCATGTTGGCCTGTTCGTCCTCATCGTCGTCATCGTCGTCGGCGTTGGCGATCGGATTGCCGTCGGCGTCCAGTTCCTGGGTTTCGCCGTCGGTCTTGGCCGACGAGGGGGGGGCGGACACGTTGGCGGCCTCCACCACAGGTTCGCCATCGTCGCCCATCTGGTCACTAAAGGTCGTGTCCAGGTCGATCACGTCGCGCAGCAGGATGTCCTCGCCCAGCAATTCGTCGCGCCAGATGGTGATCGCCTGAAAGGTCAGCGGGCTCTCGCAGAGGCCCGCGATCATGGTGTTCCGGCCGGCCTCGATCCGTTTGGCGATGGCAATCTCGCCCTCGCGGCTGAGCAACTCGACGCTGCCCATCTCGCGCAGGTACATGCGCACCGGGTCATCGGTTCGGTCGAGTTTCTCTTCCTTGCCGGAGCCGAGCATGATTTCGCCGCGCTTGCCGGTTTCGGCCAGGGCGGTCGATTTCTGCTCTTCTTCCTCGACCTCGTCGGCCTCGATGATGTTGATACCCATCTCCGACAGCATCGACATCACGTCTTCGATCTGCTCGGAATTGACCTGATCGGGCGGCAGCGCATCGTTCAGCTGGTCATAGGTGATAAAGCCCTTTTCCCGCGCCTCTGCGATCATCTTCTTGATCGCAGCCTGGCTCATATCAAGGGACATTTCCGCGTCCTGGTCGTCTGGCTTCTGGTCGTCGGTGTCCTTGGCGGCCATGAAATTCTCCTGAGAGGTGGGGCGCGGGTGATTCGCTGAAAACGAATCATCAGTTTCGCTGGATGATTCGCAACCCGTTTACCCTGTTTTTCTTAACTATTCTTCCCCAAGTGACCTCAACGGCGCGTTTTGGAGAAGCTGATCTTGTCCAGAAGTGCGTCAAACTCCTTGCGTTCGCCACGATTGATTCGCGCGCCGTTCTCCGCGAGGTCGTATTCGGCCTGGTCCTCCTGCTGGCTGCGCACGGCACGGTTTCGGGCTTCGGCGGCCTGTCCCAGACGCCATGTCACGGCCTCGTCGGCAAGGCCCATCATATCTTCTGCCGCATCCACGATCTCCGCCTGCAACCCTCGCTTGGCGGCGATCTTGGCCAGTTCCTCGGCGACGGTCATCTGGGCCAGCGCCACGTCCCCAGGATGTCGTACCGGGGGGCTTATGGCGACATGGGGTAATGCCATGAGGGTTTCAAGGGTATCTGGCCCCACTGACCGGTTGATTTCGGCGTTGACAGCGTCTTTGCCATCCGCCGCGTAACGTAACAGCAGATCGCGCAATTGGGAATGCAGGCGGTCACGGCATTCCATCTCTTGTAGCGGGGTTTCGAAATCCGGGCAGATATCGGGCGTGGCGATGAGCGCCGCAAGGATGACGGCCTCGCGCTTGTGGTCCAGGGTGCCGTCTGCGGACTTGACTAGCAGTGATTTTTTCGTGCTGGCGCGCGCCGACAGATCGGCTTTGGCCCAGCCACCCTTAGCGTTCTTGCCGCCCTTGCTGCCGCCCGAGGACGTCCTGCGCGGTGAAAAGAGATGCCAGCGCAAGTCCTTGATCGCCTGGCCGTAATGGCCGTGGATCGACGGATCGCGGATCAGGCCGATCTTTTCGCGCAGCACCTTGTCGAGGGCGGCCTTGCGCTCGGGGCTGTCGAAATCGCGGCCTTCCGTCTCGCGCTGCCACAAGAGCTGCACCATCGGCAGCGCCCCCTCCAGCAGCTTTTGCACCGCGCCCTTGCCCTCGGCACGCAGGATATCGTCGGGGTCCTTGCCTTCGGGCATCAAGGCAAAGCGCAGCGACTTGCCCGCTTCCAGCAATGGCAGCGCCAGGTCGATCACCCGGTGCGCGGCGGCCAGCCCTGCCCGGTCGCCGTCGAGCGCCATGATAGGCTCGTCCGCGATGCGCCATAGCAGTTGCAGCTGGAGTTCCGTGACCGCCGTGCCCAGTGGGGCCACAGCGGCGCCAAAGCCCGCCTGCGCCAACGCGATCACATCCATATACCCTTCGGCCACGATCAGCGGCGCGCCTTTTCCCGTTGCCTCGCGTGCAGGCGCGAAATTGTAGAGCGTGCGGGATTTGTCGAACAGCTCGGTCTCGGGCGAGTTGAGGTATTTGGCGTTGTCGTTGGGATCCATCGCGCGCCCGCCAAAGGCGATGCAGCGTCCGCGCGGGTCGCGGATCGGGAACATGATGCGCCCCCGGAATACATCATATGGCTTGCCGCCCCTGGTGCTGGGCCGTGCCAGGCCGCAATCCATGATCAGGTCGGGCGCTATGTCCTTTGCGGTCAGGTGGTCCCATAGTTTCTGCCAGCCATCGGGGGCAAAGCCGATCTCGAACCGGTCCTGCGTGGCCGCGTCCAACCCGCGCCGGTCCAGATAATCACGCGCCGCAGAGCCGGCGCCGGTTTTCAATGTCAGGCGGAAATGCTGCACCGCCTGCTCCATCACCTCTGTCAGTTGCGTGCGCCTGTCGGCCTTGGCCTGCGCCTGCGGGTCGCGTTCGGGCATCGGCAAACCGGCCTCGCCCGCGAGAATGCGCACCGCTTCGATGAATTCCACATTCTCGGTCTCGCGGACAAAGCTGATAGCATCGCCCTTGGCGTGGCAGCCAAAGCAGTAATAGAAACCCTTTTGGTCATCGACGTGAAAGCTGGCGGATTTCTCATGATGAAACGGGCAGGGGGCCCACATGTCACCCTTGCCCGGATTCGATTTGCGATTGTCCCACATCACCTTGCGACCGACCACTTGGGTCAGCGAGGTGCGTGTACGCAATTCATCAAGGAAGCCAGGGGGCAAGGACATGGTGCCAATATGGGCTGAGTCGGAGCCATAGCCAAGGAGGGGCAGTGATTCGAAGTGCGAGGCCGCGCAATTATCCGAAATGGCTCGCGCGGCCTGTGTGCAGGCGTGTCTTAAAGTGTTTCGCGCGTTTCACCTTTATCTGATGTCTCAGGTCAAAGATGAAACGCTTTAATTATGCTCCAGACATGCCTTTTCGAACGCGGTGGACGCGTCTTCGGTCAGCTGATCTTCGGGCAGGGTAAAGACCCACTCGACCAGCATCGGCACTGCCGGATCATACTTGTCGTCGATCCCGCCCTCATCTGATGTCAGGAACTCAGTTGTGGCTGCTTTCGTGTTGCCCCCCGTGCGCTGGTCCACTGCATCCGCGACAATGCCGGCTGTGGCCACGCAATTGGCGGTTTTGTCATCAGCGGCGTTCGCGCCTGCGGGCAGCACGAGAATGAATGAGAGGATGGCGGCGGTGCGGAACATGGCGATACCTTGGCTGGTTTGGCGTTTCAGTTTGTCATCCTGTCAGACCCCGCCACGGGCCGCAACGCCTTGCATCGCGGTTTTCAGGTCATGGGCGAGTGTCTGCGCAAAGCTGCGAAATACCATGATCTGCCAGCTATCCGCGCTGATCCGCGTGAGCGATGCGGCCATGTGCATCAGGTCGGTGCGCGCCGTGTGACCGTTTCTGAAGTGGCCGTCGCGCAGATCGAGCGGCACCAGCCGTGCCAGTACGTCTGCCGCACCCGGCCCACTCAGTCGCACCACCGACCAGCCATCGGACTGATCGGTGAGCGCGGCATGTTTGGCCAGCGCGGCATCCGGCACAGGCCCCAGCAGCAGCGCCTGCCGCAGGCCGAACCAGATCGCGCGGCTGCCGTCCTTGCCCGTTGTGCGGTTCGGCGCGGGAAAGGCCATGCCGTGGGCTGCTTTCAGCGCGTCTGACAGCGTGTCCTCCCGGCCCTTGTAGGGGCTGAGCGAGGTGATCGTGCCGGCCTCCGCCTCTGTCAGGCGAAGCGCGCCTATCTTGATGGGCAAAAGGCCCGCGCAGGGGGATACAGGGTTTAGATCAATCACGGGTGCGTCCTCCTTCGGGATCGAACTGCACCGGGTCCTGCACTTTTACCAGTGTCTCGATACCGTTCAGGTGATCGACCATGCGCACCACTTCGCCATGACGGCTGAGGCCATCCCTGAGGAACCCAAGGCCCAGAAAGCAGCCGAAGGTCGGAGAGAACCCGGCAGAGGTGATATAACCCTGATCGTTGACGCGCACGACTTCATCCTCCTGATTGAACAGATGCGCCCCGCTGGTCAGCTTCTTGATGGCGCCTACCGGCGTCAACCCGACCATCTGTTCGCGCCCGTCCTCGACCAGACCGGGACGCGCTGCTGCTGTTTTGCCGATGCAGTCCTTTTTGGCGCTGATCATCCGGGCCATGCCGATATCGCCTGCCGTCACGCGCCCGTGGATTTCCGCATGGGTGATGAAACCTTTTTCGATACGCAGCACATTCAGCGCCTCCATCCCGTAAGGCCCGCCCCCCAGCGCCTCGGCGCATGTCACCAGTTCGCGAAAGAGTGCGTCGCCATAGGATGCCGGAACCGCCAGTTCATAGGCATGTTC
The DNA here is from genome assembly GCA_947503145.1 of uncultured Roseovarius sp. GTDB lineage: Bacteria > Pseudomonadota > Alphaproteobacteria > Rhodobacterales > Rhodobacteraceae > Roseovarius. Next base: position 214,728 of record CANNCP010000007.1, on the reverse strand, counting down.
ACCCGAGAACGAGATGCGAAAGAGCCGTGCGGCAATCCCGTCCACCGTCACGTCGCCGCAGCCCATGAAGGCCAGATCGCCCGCCGGTGCGTCGAGCAGATCGTCCAGCAGCGCACGCGATTGCGGCCCGGCAATAGCAAACTGTGCCCAGTGCTCGGTCACGGACATGAACCGCACATCCAGATGCGGCACGAGGCACTGATGCACAAACTCCAGATGCCGCATCACCTGTCCTGCCGCCGCCGTGGTCGTGGTAATCAGGTAATGCGCCTCGCCCAGCCGTGCGCAGGTGCCGTCGTCCATGACATGACCGTCCTCGCGCAACATCAGCCCATAGCGCACGCGGCCCACCTTCAGCGTCGACATGAAGTTGGTATAGACCAGATCGAGCAGTGCGCCGGCATCCGGCCCCTGAATGTCGATCTTGCCCAAGGTCGAGACATCGGCGATGCCCACCGTATTGCGCACCATGTTCACTTCACGGTCGCAGGACTGCCGCCAATGCGTCTCGCCTGCCTGCGGAAAGTAGCTGGGCCGGTACCACAGCCCGGCCTCGATCATCGGCGCGCCGTGTTCCACGCTGGCGGCGTGGCTGGTGGTGAACCGCTGCGGAGCAAAGCCCTTGCCCTGCGCGCCGGCTCCCATCGCGGCGATGGGTACGGGGACATAAGGCGGGCGGAACGTGGTGGTGCCGGTCTCGGGGATGCCGCGCCCGGTGGCGTCGGCCAGCACCGCCAATGCGGCCACGTTGGAGTTCTTGCCCTGATCGGGGGCCATGCCTTGGGTCGTGTAGCGCTTCATATGCTCGACCGAGCGGAAATTTTCGGTCGCGGCCTGTTTCACGTCCTTGACCGTCACATCGTTCTGGAAGTCGAGCCATGCGCGGCCCTTGCCGGGCACCGCCCAGAGCGGGGTGATCTCATAGACGCTGTCTTCGGCCTTGGGCATCTCGATCTGCGGCACCCTGAGGCCGAGCGCCTCCAGCACCTCTGCCGCCGCCCTTGCGCCACCTTCCAGACAGGCGCGGGTCGAGAAGTCGCCGCGGCAGGCACCCGCCGTGCTCATGCCCGGTATTGTGCCCTCGGTGGGGACAAAGGCCGCGATATCGGCGTTCCACACGGGCCGCCCGTTCATGTGGCAGGTCAGATGCACCGAAGGGTTCCAGCCACCCGACATGGCGAGGCATTCGGCCTGCACCTTGTCCACGCCCGAGGCGCGGCTGATGGTGATCGCCTCCAGCGATTTGCGCCCTTCGGCGTTCGACACCTGAGCACCGGCGTAGAACGGCACGTCAAGATCGCAGGTTGCGTGATGCCGCGAGTCGATCAGCGCGCTGACGTGCACGCCCGCGGCAATCAGGTCCGAAGCCGTGCGGTGCGCGTCGTCACTATTGCCGAAAATCGCCACGTTACGTCCGTCCACAACGCCCCAGCGATTGAGATAGGCGCGCACGGCTCCGGCCATCATGATGCCGGGACGGTCGTTGTTCTGAAACGCAACGGGGCGTTCCAGCGCGCCTGCCGCCAGAATGCAGCGTTTGGCCACGATCCGCCAGAAACACTCCAGCGGGGCACCGGGACGCATGGCCGTATCATGTGCGATCCGCTCCAGCGCGCCATATGTGCCGCCATCATAGGCGCCCGTGACGGTAGTGCGGGTCATGATCCGCACATTCGGCATTGCCGCCAGATCATCGGCCAGATCGGTGGCCCATTGTGTGCCGGGGACACCGCCCACTTCCAGCCGCTCGGCATTCAGTCGCCCGCCGGGCAGCGTATCCTCATCGACGAGGATCACATCGGCCCCGGCCTCTGCCGCGACCTGTGCCGCCATCAGCCCTGCCGGACCTGCGCCGATTACCAGCAGATCGCAATGCGCCCAGGCGCGCTCGTATTTCTCGGTGACTGCCTCGCCGGACAGTGCACCAAGACCTGCCGCGCGGCGAATGATCGGCTCATAGACCGCTTCCCAGAATTTGCGCGGCCACATGAACGTCTTGTAGTAGAAACCGGCGCCGAGAAAGGGCGCGGCAAGATCATTGATCGCCATCGCGTCCCAGCCCAGCGAGGGCCAGCGGTTCTGGCTGCGCGCAATCAGCCCCTCGTGCAACTCCAGCGTGGTGGCGCGCACATTCGGTTCCTGCGCGGGGCCGAGGCCAGTGGTCACGAGGGCGTTCGGCTCTTCGGAGCCGGCTGTCAGCACGCCGCGCGGGCGGTGATATTTGAACGACCGGCCCATCAGGCGGATGCCGTTGGCCAACAGCGCCGAGGCCAGCGTATCGCCTGCGAACCCCTGATAGCGGTGCCCGTCAAAGGTAAAGTTGACCGGGCGCGTGCGGTCAATCTGGCCCTTGCCGTCGATCCTCATGGCTGGGCCTCGTGCACTTGGCTGGCCAGTTCGGTACGGTAAACCTCATGGGTGACCGTGTTGCGCGTCACCACGATCCACGCAGCACAGCCGCTTTCGTGATACCACAGATCGCGGGTCTCGCCCGCCGGGTTGTCGCGGTTATGCAGGTAGTCGTCCCACGCCTCCGGCGCAGCACCTTTCTCTGGCCGCTCAAGGGCGACTGCATCCCCCATATAGGTGAACTCTCGTCGGTCGCGTGCGCCGCAGATCGGACAGGTGATCCTCATCGCTCCAGCATCCCTGTTTTCATCGTTCCAAAAGTACTCAAAATCCCGCCCTCTCGAACTGGCGTCAATGCAGGTTGTGTTGGCTGCCGGTGCCTTCTTCGTCCATCAGGCCGCGCCCGGTGCGGAACCGGTCCAGCCGGAAACGCGCCGCTGGTTCGTGATGATTGTCCGTCGCGACCAGATGCGCCATTGACCAGCCGGAACCGGGCACCGCCTTGAACCCGCCGTAACACCAGCCGCAATCTATATAGAGCCCTTCCGTGCCGGTCTTGTCGATGATCGGGCTGCCGTCAGGTGTCATGTCCATGATCCCGCCCCAGCTGCGCAGCACGCGTGCCTTGCCGATCATCGGCATCAGGGTCATGCCCGCCTCCATTACATGTTCCATCATCGGCAGGTTGCCGCGGGCCGCATAAGATGCGTGGAAATCCAGGTCGCCGCCAAAGACCAGTCCCCCCTTGTCTGACTGGCTGATATAGAAATGCCCCATGCCAAAGCTGACCACATGATCTATGCAGGGCTTCAGTCCCTCGGTGACAAACGCCTGAAGCACGTGGCTCTCGATCGGCAGTCGCATGCCCGCCATCGCCGCCACCTGGCCTGAACGGCCGGCAACGATGATCGCCACCTTCTTGGCACGGATCGCACCGCGCGTGGTCTGCACACCTTTGACAACGCCGCCTTCGATGTCGATGCCGGTCACTTCGCAATTCTGGATCAGGTCCACGCCCCGGTCACTGGCGCCGCGCGCATAGCCCCAGGCGACGGCGTCATGCCGTGCCGTGCCCGCGCGCCGCTGCAACATTCCACCATAGATCGGGAACCGGGCGTTGTCGTAATCGAGATAGGGCAGCATGCGCTTTACGTCGGCGCGGCTCAGCAGCTCGGCATCGTCGCCCTGATTGATGATCGCATTGCCACGCCGCACGGCTGCATCGCGCTGAGCATCGGAATGGAACAGCGCGATCTGTCCGCGTTGGGAGTGCATGACGTTGTAATTGAGGTCTGCCTCCATCCCTTCCCACAGCTTCAGGGAATGCGAATAGAACTCCGAATTGCCCGGCAGGAAATAATTGGCGCGCACGATGGTGGTGTTGCGCCCCACATTGCCGCCCCCGAGATAGCCCTTTTCCAGCACTGCGACATTGGTGATGCCGTGGTTTCGGGCCAGGTAATAGGCGGTTGCCAGACCGTGACCGCCGCCGCCGATGATGACCACATCGTAGGCGTCCCCGGGCGTGGCATCACGCCAGTGGCTACCCCAGCCGCGATTGCCGGTCAGCCCCTCTTTCAGTACGCGCCAGCCTGAAAAGCCCATGCGCTCTCTCCCTTGTGGATCCTGACTGACTTGACCAATTTACGCCGTAAAGCGCAACCGGCAAGAACCCCGGTTCAGCCGAGTTTCCACTCAAACGACCGGGTGCCTGATTGTGTGCATTCCAAAAACCTGCGCATCCGTCTGATCGCCAGCGCGCTGCCTGACAATCACGCGGCTTGCGGGGCACCGTGTCAGCCGGCGCCTGAAAGGCAGCCGCCCCGAACCAACGGGGCGGCTGTCAACAATGTCAGCAGGTCCGTGACCTCAGAGACCGAGCGCGCGGTAGCTTGATGCGACCTTGTCGATCGATACCAGGTAGGTTGCGGTGCGCAGGTCGGTCACATCCTCGCGCCCGTGCCATGTCTCGCGCATCTCCTGATAGGCGGCGCGCATCGTGTCATCCAACCCAGAGCGCACCAGTTCCAGTTCTCCCGCGCCGCGCAGATACTGCTGCTTGAACCCCGGGGTCAGGGTCCAGCCCAGTTTCTTGTCGGCGCTCAGTTGGTCCAGTTCATCCACCAGCAACTGGTGGCGCGCTTCTTCCTGACGGCGGCCCATCCGGCCAAAACGGATATGGCTGAGGTTCTTGACCCATTCGAAATAGGACACGGTGACACCGCCGGCATTGGCAAACATGTCGGGGATGATCACGCTACCCTTTTCGAGCAGGATATCGTTCGCGCCAGCCGTCACAGGCCCGTTCGCGGCCTCGACGATCAGCGGGGCCTGGATATTGGCGGCGTTGCCCATGTGGATCACGCCCTCCATCGCGGCGGGGATCAGGATATCGCACGCATGCTCCAGCACGCTTGCCCCGTTCTTGACATGCTGTGCGTTGGGATACCCGGTGACACCACCATTATTGGTGATCCAGGTCCGTACCGCTTCGATGTCGAGTCCCTTCTCGTCGATCAACGCCCCGTCATGCTCCACGATTGCGGTGATCAGGCAGCCATCCTCCTCGCTCAGGAACTTGGTTGCGTGGTAGCCCACGTTGCCGAGGCCCTGTACGATGACCTTCTTGCCGTCGAGCGTGCCGCTGAGCTTGGCCAGCTTGATATCTTCGGGGTGCCGGAAAAACTCTCTGAGTGCGTATTGAACGCCCCGACCCGTCGCTTCGGTCCGGCCTTGTATGCCCCCCGCATTCACCGGTTTGCCGGTAACGCAGGCGCGGCTGTTGATGTCGGTGGTGTTCATGCGCTTGTACTGGTCGGCGATCCAGGCCATCTCGCGTTCGCCCGTTCCCATGTCAGGGGCGGGCACGTTCTGGCTGGGATGGATCAGGTCGCGCTTGATCAGCTCATAGGCGAAGCGGCGGGTGATCCGCTCCAACTCGTTTTCGTCCCATTCACGGGGGTCGATCCGCAGACCGCCCTTGGAGCCGCCGAACGGCGCGTCCACCAGTGCGCACTTGTAGGTCATCAGCGCCGCGAGCGCCTCGACTTCGTCCTGGTTGACGCCCATCGCGTAGCGGATACCGCCCTTGACCGGCTCCATATGTTCCGAATGGACCGAGCGGTAGCCAGTGAAGGTATGAATTTGTCCGCGCAGGCGCACGCCGAACCGTACTGTGTAGGTCGCGTTGCAAACCCGGATCTTTTCCTCCAGCCCGGGCGGCAGGTCCATCAGCGCCACCGCGCGGCTGAACATCAGATCGACACTGTCACGGAAACTCGGTTCTTTTGCGCTGGCCATATTGTCCCTCCCTGGACACGCGTCCGGTCGCTTCGGGCGCTCGTTTTCATGATGTTGTTTGAGGGGACATGGTTAAGCCCTTGTGGCATTTTGTCCAGCGATCCCTGCGGTGGTTGAGGTGAAAACTTGAGGATGCCGCATTTCACCGTGGTTTGTTTCGCTCCGGGAGACAATCAGGGAGTTATCGATAAAATGTTGAAAAATATAATGTATTTCGACTTAATTCGCTCCATTTCGCCCAAATTTCGCCACAGTAATCGGCAATGAATATGGAGATTAAATCCGAGTCGTATTGCGACTGTGGCCTGTGAGGTAGACAAGTGAAATATCAACTTTCCAAGTTCCGTTCACTCGGCGACGACGCCATTCAGAATCCGGCCAACGCCCCGGTCAGCTGCCGATCGTGGCTGCACCGATTTGCCCGGGACGAAGACGGCGCGGTTGTCGCATTCACGCTCTTCATCCTGCTGATAATGCTTATCGCGGGCGGGCTCGCCATCGACATATCACGCCAGGAGATGGAGCGCGCACGCATTCAGAATACGCTGGACAGCGCCGTGCTGGCCGCAGCCGGGGCGCCCTTCGGCGCTGATGCCAAGACGATCGTCGAGGATTACTTTGCCAAGTCGCAAATGTCGTCCTACTTGAACGCGATCGCCGATGACGACATCGTGACCACGCTGAATTCCAGTCAGGTCACCGCGAGCGCCTCGATGACGCTGGACACTTACCTGATGCATCTGAGTGGCGTGAAAACGCTCACTGCGGCGGGTAACTCGACCGCCATAAGACGCGTGCCCAAGCTCGAAGTGGCATTGGTTCTCGACGTGTCAGGCTCGATGGGCAGCAACAGCAAGCTGACAAACCTGAAAGCGGCGGCCAAGACCTTTGTCACGTCGATTCTGAATGCATCCGAAATCGGTGATTCGGTTATCTCCATCGTGCCGTTCAGCTGGTCAGTCACGCCGACCAAGGCGATGTTCGACGCACTCGCCGTAAGCGAGAAGCACAACTACTCCACCTGTCTTCGGTTCGCAGACAACGATTATAATCACGCGTCACTCGCGACAGGCAATTCGGGCTTTTCCGCCGGAAACACGATTGATCAGATGATCTACACATCGGTCTACGGCGATTTCGACGATCTCACGTCCGACTGGCGGTCCTGTTTTACCGACGATTACATGACTATTCTGCCCTTCTCGATCAGCGAGACCGCCCTGCATGACAAAATCGAGGCGTTGGAGGCGGAAGGCAACACCAGTGGCCACCAAGGCATGAACTGGGGGGCTGCATTGCTCGACCCGACGTTCCGCCAGATCACCCAGGACCTGATGGACGCGGAAGAAATGGATGCGTCGCTTACCACCGTGCCGGCAAACTACGATGAGGGCGAAACGCTCAAGGTCATCGTGATGATGGGCGACGGCCAGAACACGACATCCTACTACTTCAGCAACAACGCCTATCGTGGCGCCAATTCGGACCTCTACGAAGTAGTGACGCCGAGTACCCAATTCAAATATGCTTACGGCACCAATTGGAAGAACAAGAACGATATTCGCTACAACGAGAGCCTCTGCTCCAAGTGGGGATGGGAATGCATCTACGAGGCCAGCGGCCCCGCAGAATCCTTCTATTACCTGCGCAGTCCTTACTACAATAAGTACTACAGCATCGAAGAGGGCGATTGGCTGACCCCCACTGAATTCTCCAATCTGGAAGATCAGGAAGGATTCGTCTCCAAGACGCGCCTTGACTGGGAAGAGGCCTGGGGCCTGATGTCGCCGCGCTACTACGGTGAGACCACCGGCAACTGGGGGCCTTGGAACGATTATACCGGCACCGGCTACGAGAGCGGATCGACCAAGGATGCCCTCATGCTGAACGTCTGCACGGCCAGCAAGAACGAGAACGCGGTGATCTACACCATCGGTTTTGAAATCGACCGCGGCGGCACCGCCGAGACCAAGCTCAAGGCCTGCGCATCTTCGGCGGCCCATTACTACCGGGCCGAGGGCGTGAACATCAACGACGCGTTCAACTCGATTGCTTCGAACGTCGTAAATCTGAGGTTGACCCAGTGACCGACATCATTCGCAGAATGCTACGGGCGTTCGGTCGGGACGAGAATGGCAGTGCGACTGTCGAGTTCGTCCTGATCTTCCCGGTCTACCTCGCGCTGATAGTCATGTCGCTTGAGCTGAGCATGATCACATTGCGCCAGGTGATGCTGGAGCGCGGACTTGATATCGCGGTACGTGATGTCCGCCTGGGCACCGGTACGGCACCAACCCACGACGCGATCAAGGACCGCATCTGCGAAGAGGCACTGGTGATCAACGAATGTTCCAGCAGCCTGCGCCTGGAAATGGTGCCATCCGACATACGCAATCTGACGACACTCGGCGGCGAGGTGATGTGCACCGAACGCGAGGAAGAGGGCGCGCCTGTACTCAGCTTCACACCGGGCCAGCAAAATCAGCTGATGTTCCTGCGCGCCTGCCTGAAATACGACCCGCTCTTTCCTGGCTGGCATCTGGCAGGCAGTATGGAGAAAGATTCCAGCGGCCAGTTGGCCATCGTTTCGATGTCGGCCTTTGTGCAGGAGCCGCTGTGATGTATATGCTTCCCCTTACCCAGTGGCTCAAGAGTTTCCGCGATGATGAGACCGGGACCGTGGCCCTTGAGGCAGTGATAACGCTGCCCCTGCTTTTCTGGGCGCTCGCCGCCACATACGAGTTCTTCGAAGTTCACCGCTACGACTCTGCCCGCGCCAAGGCCAGCTATACGATCGCTGACATGCTTTCTCGCGAGATGCAGACGGTCACGCCGACCTATCTCGACAATGCCAAGACGGTGTTCGACACGATCACTAACGATACCGGCGAAAATCAGATGCGCATTTCGGTGGTTAAATACGACGCGGACAGTGACGAGTTTTCAGTGCGCTGGTCGCAGGTTCGTGGCGGCGGACCGTATACGGCGCTCACCACTGCTGATGTGCGAAACGCGCACGCGACCCTGCCGATCATGGGTGACGGCGAGGAGGTGATCGTCCTGGAAAGCCGGTCGGACTATCCCGCAAAGTTCGATGTAGGTCTCGGTGGGGATCTGGTGATCGCGACCAGAGTGCTGACCAGCCCGCGCTTTGCACCGCAGATTGTCTGGGAAAACGAGTAGCGCCTTGTTGCAGGGTGACCGCACATTTTGGGCGGATCAACTGTACAAAGGCGCAAAACTCTTTAGCCGCGTTTTGCAATGATCGTCGACAGGATTCCGGCCATCGCCTTGGTTTGTGATGCGGAGGCCACGCCGCCGACGCCGATCCGGCGACCGGCGCGCCACCACATCCCCGGCTCCCATCGGCGTGGCGCCTTGTGGGAGAGCCGCAGCACGAACCCGTTCGATGGTTTGAGCGCAAATATCCCCCGGTCGATCGCCTCAATTTGCGCCACGTCCGCCAGCAATTCACCGCTACCGCTGCGCAGTTGAGTTTCGGTCAGTTCCAGTGTTGTCCGGGTTGCCCGCCGTAGCCGGTCGGTCAGCCACAGCACCACGAGGCCAAGCCCGATCTGAACAACCCGCAGCCCCAGATTCTCGGGCGGGTGCGCAACCGCGAGGTAAAGGATCGTCACACCCAGCCCCAGCAATGTCCACACTGCAAACACGCGCCGCGGCGCGGAGGTGTGAACCACTATCAGAACGTCGTCGCACATCGCTAAAGCCTTCTGGGTTATTCCTGAAACAGGGAGTGGGGAAAGGCCCACACCCCGTCAATGTCCTGGGCGCACTGCATCAAATCTGCAGATCATATCAAATACAAAACGCCTGAGCGCCCTCTTAGCCCGCGCGGCATAGCGCGATCCACGCAGCAATGCGAGGCCAAAGCATGATCTGGCCACACTGTCCGTCCCGCCTGCCGGGTTGGATAAAGTGTTTTGCGAAAACCCTGAAACACGGCTTGCTGCGAAACACTATAGGCAGCGGCTCATCGCCAGAGTGCGGCACGGGAGGCGAAAAGGCCCTGCAGCTTGGCCAGTAGACGGTTGGTCAGGCCGGGATGCGGGACGGCACCAGTGGTGAGCCGCTCGATCACCACTTCGACAGGGCAGGGTTGCCGCGTGACGGGATCGAAATAGCGCGGATAGTCGATAAGCGCAGCATGTGCGAGGCCCGCTATGTCCGGGCGCGCGGTGCGGCGCGCAGGTGTGCAGCCCAGATCGGTGGTCAGGCCCCAGCCTGCGTAGAAGGGCGCGCCGGTAGTGGTGACAGCTACCCCGCGCAACAGTGCCTCGAACCCCATGAGCGAGGTCATGGTCCAGAGCGCATCGACCTCGGACAGCAGCGCGGCGGGATCGCAGCGCGGCAGGACCGCATCCGCCAGGTCCGTCAGTGCCGCGTCGGGCACCGCGCCGCAGCGCAGCCCCGCCTCTACATCCGGATGTGGTTTATAGAGGATGATCGCATCGGGATTGGCGGCTCGGGCTGCCTGCAAGAGGCTCAGGTTGGTCGTAATATCGCCCGCGCCCAGGCGGATCGAAGCATCATCTTCGACCTGGCCGGGCACCAGGATACGGTGGCCCGTTGGTAGCTCCGGGGTTGCGCCGCCGAGATTGTATTTGCTCAGGCCCAGTGCGACGAGCCGCGCGATCAGCGCCTCGGCGCGGGCCTGCTGATCGGGGCGCAGGGTGGCACGTTTGGCAATCCAGTCCTCCAGGTCGCTGGGTTGTGTCGGATCGTAATAGATGCCGCGCGTGTCGCACACCAGGCTGAGCGGCGGGATCAACTCGGCCCCGAGGCCGCGTGAGCGCAAGAAGCCGTCCTCGACGCGCAGCGCGCCCTCATGGGCCTCATCGGTCCGCCCCGCCCAGACCATATCGCGGCGGGGTCGATCCGCGGGCCGATCGAAAACCATGCGTTCATGCTGACCAAAGAACTGTTGCAGCGGGCGGCGTTTCCACAGGCGCATGCCGTGGGCAGACCAGCCGAGCCGATCCTCGCGCCAGGCGCGCACCTGCGCTTCAAGGATCGAAATCGCATCTTCAATCCCGCACAGACGATCGCGGTGCGGGTCATACCAGACCGGGTAGAGGATCATCGCGGCGGCAAAGAGCTGTGCCCGGCTGAGCGAGCGGCCACGTCGCGAGATGCCCAGGGGATGGCGATCCTCGGTCAGGTTCCACCCGGCATAAAACGGCTGCCCGAATACCTGTGGGCGATGACCGGCAAAGATTGCCTCGAACCCGAGTTGTGACGACACGGTATAGACGCCTGTGGCCCCCTCCAGCAGGGCCCACGGGCTGACGGGATCGGTGAGCAGCGAAATGCGGCCCGTCGCATCCTGTGGCCCGTAATACCCTGTGCGGTGCCCCCCCGCCGTCTCGGGATGTGACTTGATCACGATGCGGGCCCCGGGATTGTCCTCCTGTGCATAATACAGCATTTCGCGAAAGGTGTTCGCATCCGCACCGCCATAGGCGATGCTGGCGTCGCCGCGCGTCTGGTCAATGACCAGGACATAGCCCGGAGCGGGGCAGGGGGCGGCTGGATCAAAGGCGTTATATTTGCTCAGATGTGCTTTTTGCAGCCGGGCGATGGCGCCGCGGGCCCGGTCCAGCAGCGCCGTGTCATCCAGCGGATGGGTGGCCAGCAGCGTCTCAAGCTCGGACGGGCACGAAGCATCGAAATGCACGCCTGCCCGGTCGATTACAAGGCCCAGCGGCGGCTCGCCAGTACGGCCCGGATGTACGGATCGCAGGAATGCGTCCTCGATGCGGACGATCTGCGCGCTGGTTTTTGCGGCGACTGCCTCGCCGCGCGCAGCATAGGGGCTGCGGCCCCAGACGGCGATCAGATCGTCCGGTCCGGGCTTGCCTATCCGCAGATCATACCCTGCGAGCGTGAGGATATGACGCACACGCGCCTGGCGCAGGAAGCCAAGATTGAAATAATAAGCCCGCCGGCGCGTGTCGGCTCCGGCGGGCGAAGTGTTGCCCCGCGGGGACATTAGCCGCCGCCGAGGGCCGCCGAGGCAGAGTCCACGGTGCTGACCACCCCGAGCGCACCGGTCATGGCGCCGATCACCTTGCTCCACTGGGCGAATGGTGCCTCTGTCACGTAGAGCGTATCCTGATCGCGGACCGAGAAATCGCGCGCCATGAACATGCCGTTCGGCTTGGTCAGGTCGAGCACGTAGATCAGCCGTTGGTCGCCGATCAGATCGTTACGACTGAGCACCTGATTGGCAATTTCTGCCGGTTCGTTGCGCAGGATAAAGACGCCGGTGGGATCGGATGTCGAGGAGATGAGGCCGCCGACGGTCGCGATCGCCTCGATCGCGCTCAGCGTCTGGGTCTCGAAGGTCACGCGCGCTTGGGCGCCGGTGGCCCCCAGCGCAGTGAACGCGCGGCTGTCCTGTTCGACCAGAATACGGTCACCGCCGCGCAGGGCAATGTCGAATTCGGAATGTTTGTAGAGATCCTGGAACCAGACCTTGCTGCGCTCTTCGCCGCGAATCACGGTGATTTGCGCCACTTCCGCCGGGATCGTCAGCCCGCCTGCAGCCGAAAGCATCGCAGCCAGCGTGCGTGTGGGCCGCTCGATGGGATAGACGCCCTGCGCGCCGATTGCGCCCACCAGCGACACGGTCGAGCCGTCCCCGGCCAGACGGCGCACCTGCACCTGCGGGTCAGGTGTCTGTTCGTCGAGCTTGGCGGTGATGATGCGGCGGATGCTTTCGGGTGAGTTGCCAGCGGCGCGGATACGGCCCGCGTAGGGAACAAATATGAACCCACTGCCATCGACCTGCACCTCTTCGAGGATGGTCTGGTTTGACGCCTCGCCCGCCAGCAGCCCGTCATCGACGTTCTCCCAGATGGTCAGGCCCAGCGTATCGCCCGGGCGGATCGTGTCAGAGCCGACGCGCCCGGCATTCTTGAATTTCTCGGAAAAGCCCAGCGCGGGCTGCACGGAGGTGGCGCGTGTCACCCGGTCATTGACGGACACGACAAAGGCATCGCCCGAGCGTTGCACCGAGCCGGAATATATCTGGCGTTTGTTCGGGCCGACCTGCGGAAGGACGCTGCACGAAGCGACCATCAGGGCAATGGACAATAGGGCGACGGACCGCACCCACCGGATTGTAGGAGTTTTCACTGCTCGGTCTCCTCGACCTATATTACTGCCTCAGTACTTTTTTTATTTATGTACTTTTACTTTGCATAGAATCTACCTGATGTCGCTGTGTAAATCCAGCACTACAGGTTGTGTCGGTCACGTCACCAGACGCAACTGTTGCCGTGGTGCCGCGGTGCCGGATTTGAGCGCGTCATAGGGATCATCACTGCTAAGCATCATATCCACCGCCTGCCGCAGCAATTGTCGCCGCCCCCGGGCCGAATAGAATCCGCCCGCGATCTGGCTGGTTTCCAGCAGATAGCGGCGGTAATCGGCATAGGCCTTGCGGTCCGGGCGTTCGGCTCCGGCAAAGAAATCGGCCAGTGGCTTGGTCGATACGAACTCGGGCTTGGCATAAACCGCCTCGCCAAAGGTCTTGAGCGGGATGCCGCGCCAGAGCACCTGTTGGGCGGCGGTCGAATTCACCGTGACCGCGCTGCGCGCCTCATCCAGCAGCTGCGCCAGCTTGCCGCCACGCACGTAATGCACCCGGTCCGCCACACCATAAGCGCTGGCGAGGTGGCGCAGGTCGCGGCGCACCGGAACGCGGCCATCCTCCAGCGGGTGCGCCTTGACCACCAGGTGGTGGTGTGTGGGCGCACCACGGGCAAACCCGTCGATGATCGTTTCCAGAAAATCCGACATCGTTTCAAACGGCGAATGCATCTGGAAGCTGCTGTCATGCTCTAGCTGCAAGAGCGCCAGATGGTAGGGAAAGCCACCATGCCGGATGCGCCACGTCGCAGCGCGCCGGTCGATGGCCTGAAATGGCATCAACAAAAGCCGTCGGATATAGAGCGCGAATTCCTTGCGCACGGTAATCGTGCGGTGGGGCCGGAAATTGCGGTAGGTCTGATTGGCCAGCAGGACGCAACCATGATAAAGTGCGCCGTAGAAGATATGATGCCGCATGTCGCCCCAACTGGCAGGCGGCAGGGCTGTGTCCATATCCGACAGCTCCAGATCGGTGCGCATCTCCTCGACGGATTTCTCCATCAGCCGCGAATTGCCATTGGATCCGCCGCGCTCATAGGTGACCCAGTAGGGTCGCATGTAGCCTTCCTCGAAAACATGCACTGTCAGCCCCATATCCTGCGCCATGCGTACCGCTTTGGAGTGGATGGGGCGCGTGTCGCCATAAAGGACGATATCGGTGACCCCTTTGGAGCTGATCGTGTCGGCCAGCATCTCGGGCCATTGGCCGGGTGCGTCGCGAAAGGGGATATAGCTGCACCGCTCGGGCCAGAAGAACCTGTCGCCCGCGTTGAAGCCGATACGCCACACATCGGCACCCGCCCGGCGCAGCATCCGCGCCAGTCTGGAAAAATACGGTCCGTGCGGCCCCTGAAGAAACAGGAAAACACGGGAAGAGCCTGCTTTTTTGCTCATTGCGCCATTATACCCGATTGTCAGGCAGCCCGATTACGTGTGGAGTTTGGCGAAAATAAGACGTCTGTCTTGTCTTGCGCAAGCGTGCCGGTTACCTCGGTCGTCAGGCGGGATAGGAGATTGGCCATGTTCACCGGCATCATTACCGATCAGGGCGAGGTGCGGCAACTGGAGCAGCGCGGCGATCTGCGCGCGCGCATCGGTTGCACCTACGACACGTCGCGGATCGACATCGGCGCATCGATAGCCTGCGACGGTGTCTGCCTGACCGTGATCGAGCTGGGCAGCGATTGGTTCGACGTGCAGATTTCCGCCGAAACGGTCTCCAGGACCAATCTCCTGGACTGGTCCGAAGGGCGGCCCGTCAATCTGGAGCGCGCGCTGAAGGTCGGTGAGGAGTTGGGTGGTCACATCGTGTCGGGCCATGTGGATGGCGTGGCCGAGGTGGTCGGAATCGAGACCGAGGGAGACAGCACCCGTGTGACCCTGCGCGCCCCCGAAGCGCTGGCGCGGTTCATCGCGCCCAAGGGGTCGATTACGCTCAACGGTACGTCGCTGACGGTGAACCAGGTCAATGGATGCGATTTTGGCGTCAACGTCATTCCGCACACCAAGGACGTGACGACCTGGGGCCGGGTGGTGCTGGGCGACGTGGTGAACCTGGAGATCGACATGCTGGCGCGGTATGTGGCGCGGTTGCAGGACTGGGCTTGAGGTCAGTTTCAGCGGTCGCGGGGCGGTCCTGCCGGGCGCCTGTAATCCCCTCGCCAGCGATGCTCTGCCCGCTTGTAACCAGAGCAGTAGCGGTGAAATGGCAAAGGCCCCCTGCCTTGCAAGGCTTCACGTTCATTTCAGGAGCCTGGAGGGGGTGAGGTGAGAGGCTGGACAACGACCCAAGCGGGGCTCGTTACGGCTGCTTCCTTCCGGATCTGACCGGGTTGGCGAGGCGCCTGCCCGCGCCAACCTCTCGAATAGCGATATAGGCCGGGGGCGTGGGATTCGCAAGGCTTGAGATTGGACCAAATTGGTCTGTGGTGAGCCGGTCTCTGGTGTGTGCAATGAGTATTTGGAGAAAAATGAAGGGGCTGGTTGGGTCGCGTTTGCTGGTCAGAGTGCCAGGCGCAGGCGGGCAAAGCCGCAGTCTGTCTGGCCCAGATCGGTAATGTCGACGTGGTCGAGCGCGCCGGGCGCCTGGCGGACCCCCGGCCCGGTGTCGAGCAGGACGGATGTGCCCGGCATCGGGGTGAAGCGCCATATCGGCGCGGAGGGGCCTTGCACGGTGCCTGTGCTTTGCAGGTGATCCACGACAAGATCGCGCATGATGGTCCGGCCCTGATACACCAGCGTTGTCGCAGGCCAGGCGCGGTAGGGGCCGGCGCCAGAAGCACGGTAGCTGTTGGTGGCCAGCACGAACATCGCGCCGTCCTTGACGGGCCGTCCGTCATGGCACAGATCGCGAATGCGGCGTGCGTCCGGATCGGCGAGCATGCCTGCAGCGGTGTAGCGCGGCGGTACGCTGAGATCGATCCGGTAGCTGAGCCCGTCGATGAGATCGAAGACATGGCCGGGAATATCAGGGTCGCACAGCATCTGGTCGGTGCCGCCGGGCGTGATCTGGCGAAAGCAGACCGCTGCCCGCTCCAGCCAGTCGCGCAGGTCGGCGCCGCTCAGGCGCAGACCGCAGAGCGTGTTGGGAAAGCCGCAGAGATCGGCGGCATGGCGCAGGCTGAGCGGGCCTGCTGGAATGTCGGTGAAATGCTGCGGGCCGCCACGCCCGCCGGTCTTGAACGGGGGGGAGGCCGACAGGATAGGCAGGCCCTCATGCACCGTCCCGGCCAGCGCACGACGCAGCGCGACGCGCTGCGCCCGGGTGACGACCCGCACGGCCGCCGAGCATTCGGCCATCGCCAGATAGGTGTGCAGCGGCGCGGCGCTGTGCCCGACGGGCCGGGAAATGAGAGCGAGCGTGGCATCGTGCGCGACCCTCAATGCTGCGCCGAGCGCGGGATCGGGGGGCACCGGGGCGTGACTGCGGGCGGACGCCACGGCGCGCGCCTCGGCCCGGTGGCTCTGGACCTGCCATTTGCCGTGCTGCCGTACGAGGTTCAGATCGAGCACGCCCAGATGCGAGCCGCGAAAGCCCGCCATGACCGCCGGTGTGCCGCTGAGCGTCCCGGCCTCCGGGTCCACACCGGCCTGCCGCACGCCGCCATCTTCGGGAAAGACCTGATGGCTGTGCCCGGCGATGATCGCATTGACCCCCGGCAGGGCCGCCAGCGGCAGGGCCGCGTTCTCCATCCCGGGGTGATCGGGGCCCGCATCGATACCGGTATGGGCCAGCATGAGGATGAGGTCGGCCCCCTCGCGGCGCATTTGCGGCACCAGCCGGCGGGCGGTCTGGACCATATCCTGCGCAGTGAGCTGCCCGGCCAGGTGATAGGTGTCCCAGACGGTGATCTGGGTCGGCACCAGCCCCAGCACGCCAAGGGTCAGCGGGTGGCGACGCCCGTGGCTGTCAGCGATCTGCCGGGACAGCATCAGGTAGGGCGGCAGCAGTGGCCGTCCGGGGGCCTCCGGGCCGGTCAGGATATTGGCGCAGGTGACCGGAAACCGCGCCGCCGTCAGCGCCTGCATCAACCAGCCGAGTCCGAAGTTGAATTCATGGTTGCCCAACCCCGCGGCATCATAGCCCAGATGGTTCATGGCCGTGATCACCGGGTGCGCCCCGGTCCAGCCGCTGCCGGTCTGCGCGGTAATGTCGCTCAGCGGCGTGCCCTGCAATGCATCGCCATTGTCAAAGAGCATGACGTTCTCCGCCTCGGCCCGCGCGGCACGGATCAATGTGGCCGTGCGCGCCAGGCCATATGGCTGATCGCCCTTGTCTGCGTAGTAGTCGTAAGGCAGCAAATTGGCATGCAGGTCGGTGGTGGCCAGCAGGCGCAGCGTGGCCCGCACGGTGGGAGTTTGCGCCTGCGGCGATGGTTTCAGCGACGGATCGTGTGATGTCATGGAAGCCCGGATGTCGTTATTTCATCGGCGTGTTGGCAGGCAGCTACGCTCTGAGTTTAGAAGTGTCATTTGACATATTTGTAGGTTGATCTATCGGCAAACCGCAAGATTTGCTGTCTGTACGGGCGGCCCCGGCTTGTCCTTGGTCGTGGATCGTGGCACCTGAGCAACAAATCGAGGGAGGGCAAGGATGCGGCACGCAGAGACCGTGACGTTCGGTGGCTCGGGGCTGGACCGCGCGGCAGAGCTACGGGGGCGGACGGATCTTTGGGACCGCGCCCGGAAGAGCGGCGCGGCGCACAGCATCCTCTTGTGGCGGGGCAAGCCGCTGGTCCACGCAGGCACGCTGGACCGGCTGGTGCGGATGCCGATGGATCATCCGGTGATTGTCGGCGGTTGTGACTGTCAGGCAAAAGACGCGGTCCTGCTGGGGCGCGACGAAGGCGGCACGCTGATCTTTGCGCATGACGTTTCCGACTGGGCGCCGGCGGGCGCGGAGGAGGCAGCGCCGAACATTTTCCTCGATACTTCCGAACAGCACCACCCGGACCTGCCGCGGGGCACCGTCTTTGCAGAGTTGCGGCGCATCATGATGCGGCTGGATGTACGCGATGCAGAGCTGTCGGCGACCGCCAAGGCGCTGTATTCATGGCACGCGAGCCACCGGTTCTGCGCCTGTTGCGGTACTGCCAGCGAGATGTATCAGGCTGGATGGCAGCGCAGGTGTCCCGCCTGCGGCGCGCCGCATTTTCCGCGCACGGACCCGGTGGTGATCATGCTGATCATCCGCGGCAATTCGGTGCTGATGGGGCGTTCGCCGGGCTGGCCCGAGGGGATGT
Organism: uncultured Roseovarius sp.; assembly: GCA_947503145.1. Taxonomy (GTDB): domain Bacteria; phylum Pseudomonadota; class Alphaproteobacteria; order Rhodobacterales; family Rhodobacteraceae; genus Roseovarius. Next base: position 196,663 of record CANNCP010000007.1, on the reverse strand, counting down.
ATTCGCTGCTGGCCGGCTTTGTCGAACCGGGCGAGACGATCGAAGCGGCGGTGCGCCGCGAAGTCTACGAGGAAGCCGGCATACGTGTCGGCGCGGTGCGGTATCTGGCCAGCCAGCCCTGGGCCTTTCCGGCGTCGCTGATGATGGGGTGCGAGGGTATCGCACTGAGCGATGACATCACGATTGATCCGATCGAAATCGAGGATGCATTATGGGTCACGCGAGAGGAGATCGCGCAGGCTTTTGCGGGGCAGCACCCGCGTCTGGCGCCTGCGCGACAGGGCGCTATCGCACATTTTTTGCTCCGCAACTGGCTTGCGGATACACTGGATTGAGGCAACAATGTCCGAAAAGCCATGAACGAGGGTGAGCAATGAAATTCTCCACCAGGGAAGACATCGAGGCACCCATCGAGTTTGTATTCGACCAGGTCTCTGATTTTGCAACGTTGGAGCGGTCGGTGCTGCGACGTGGGGCCGAGGTACAGCGGGTCGATGGCATGGCGCAGAACGGTCCGGGCATGATGTGGGACACCGCGTTCGATCTGCGCGGCAAGCGGCGCGAGATGCAGCTGGAATTGACCGAATACGACCCGCCCAGCGGGATGTGCTTTGTCGCGACCTCGGCGGCGCTGCATTGCGATATGGTGCTCGATCTGGTGGCGTTGTCACGTGGGCGCACGCGGATGTCGATGGAACTGGAACTCAAGCCGCAGAACCTTTCGGCGCGGCTGCTGGTGCAATCACTGAAATTGGCCAAGTCGAGCACGTCCAAACGGTTCGAGATGCGGACCGCATCGTATGCACGCAATCTGGAAGACAAGTATACCCGCCGGGCGTGAGCGGCGCGGACACTGCAGCGACGGTTCGGGGTGGGGCTTGGCATATATTTGACTGCGCCCAGAACGACCCGGGCCAATGATTGGCTAAAGCATTCTGCGAAATACCTGCATCACAGCTTTTTGCGAAACGCTTTGACGTTTTTTATGACTGCGAAAACCCGGCCGAGACTGCGGGGCGAAAGCCCTGGCCGCATTTCGCGCGCCTCAAAAGACGCACGCTTTGTTCCGCTGTTGTGGCCTGCGCGTCAATCGCGCGCCGGATCGCGCGGGTAGACCCCCAGGATATCGAGGTGCGAGGTGAAGTACCGCAGTTCTTCCAGCGCCCGCGCGACGGCCGGGTCCTCGGGGTGGCCTTCGATATCGGCATAGAACTGCGTCGCCGAGAACGAGCCGCCGACCATGTAGCTTTCCAGCTTGGTCATGTTGACGCCGTTGGTGGCAAAACCGCCCATCGCCTTGTAGAGGGCGGCGGGGATGTTGCGCACGGTGAACACAATGCTGGTGAGCATCCCGTCAGTGCCGCGCCGCGACATGTCCGGGGCAGGAGACATGACCAGAAAGCGGGTGGTGTTGTTGCCTTCATCCTCAATATGGTGCGCCAGAACGTCGAGGCCGTAGATCTCGCCTGCCAGTTCGCTGGCCAGCGCGGCGGTGGCCGGGTCGCGGTCCTGTGCCACCTGCCGGGCCGAGCCTGCAGTGTCCGCGCCGGTCACGCGGCGAATGTCATGCGCCTCCAGGTAGGCGCGGCACTGGCCCAGCAGCATGGTGTGGCTCATCGCCTGCTTGATATCGGCCAGCGCCGTGCCGGGCAGCGCCAGCAGATTGATATGTACCCGCACGAAGGCTTCGTTCACGATATGCAGGCCACTGTTGGGCATAAGGTGGTGAATATCCGCCACCCGACCAAAGGTCGAGTTTTCGACCGGCAGCATCGCCAGTGCAGCTGCGCCGCTGCGCACCGCTTCCATCGCGTCCTCGAAGGTACGGCAAGGCAACGGATCGAGGTCGGGATAGGTGTCGACACAGGCCTGATGCGAATAGGCTCCCGGTTCGCCCTGAAAGGCAATTCGTTTGGTCATGATGTGGTTTTCCTGTCGCCCGTGCCCGGCCCCGGGCGCTTTTTCAGGGAAACTATACCTTGCGTACGCCTAGGGGAAGCGGATAGATACGCGGCCAGAAGACTTCTAAAACTCAAATGGAAACTGGCCTATGTTCGATACGATGACACTGACCAAGCTGCTGGGCGGCTTATGCGGGGCGCTTTTGGTGTTTCTTCTGGGCAAATTCGCCGCTGAAACCATCTATAGCGGTGGTGCCCATGGCGAAGACCATGTGCAAGGTTATATGATCGAGATCGAAAGCGGCGAAGACGCTGGCGAAGGATCTGCGGTCGAGGAAGGCCCCAGCATCGAAGAGCGGCTGGCGTCGGCCGATATCGGCAAGGGCGAGCGCGTCTTCAACAAATGCAAGGCGTGTCACAAGCTGGAAAAAGGCGAAAACTCGGTCGGTCCCTATCTATTCGGTGTGGTCGGTCGCCCGGTCGACAGTGCCGATGGCTTTGGCTATTCCGGCGCGCTGGAGAAAGTTGCCGATGTCTGGACCCCCGAGCATCTGGACGGCTTCCTGACAAAGCCGGCCAGTTACGCACCGGGCACGACGATGGGCTTCTCGGGCCTGAGCAAGGACGAAGATCGCGCGAATGTGATCGCCTTCCTCGACAGCCTCGACAACTGATATCGGTCCGTTCGGACCACGCGTAGCCGCCAGGATCTGCAAGGATCCGGCGGCTTTTTGCTGCGCGGTGCACGGGCGCGCCGTGTTTCAGCCTGCGCCCGCCGATCAGCGCTTGAATATGGCCGTGGGCCTCCATTAGCCTGCAGCAGACAATACGCACCCCAGATGAATGGGGCAGCGACAGGGAGGACGGGATGATCGCACGCGCAGATCACCAACAGGCACGACAATCCGCACAGAGCCGAGAGGGACGCGGACCGCTCCGGGCCGCGCTCTTGGGTCTTGGACTCGCCGTATTGACGACGCAGGCCGCACTGGCCGAGGATACGGTCATCCGGTCTCACGGTTATTCCTATTTCGGCGATCTCAGCTATCCTGCGGATTACCCGCATTTCAATTATGTGAATCCCGATGCGCCCAAGGGCGGTGAAATATCGCTGGCCGCATCCGGCACGTTCGACACGCTCAACCCCTATGCGCTGAAGGGGGTGCCGGGGTCGGCCACGTCGCTGCTCTACGAGTCGCTGCTGGCCGAGGACCCGCTGAGCAACACGAGCTGGGTGCCCGCCGACGTCTACGGCGAGAGCTATGGCCTGCTGGCCGAGAGCCTGGAATATGACGAAGGCAAGACCTGGGTCATCTTTCACATGCGCCCCGAAGCGCGGTTTTCCGACGGCTCGCCCGTGACCGCGCATGACGTGGTGTTTTCGCACAACCTGTTTTTGGAGCAGGGTATTCCGTCCTACGCCGAGGCCGTCAGGAAGCGTGTTCTGACCGCCGAGGCACTGGATGATCACCGGGTAAAATTCACCTTTGCCGAAGACCCATCGCGGCGCTCGATGATCGATCAGGTGGGCTCGACCCCGGTGTTCTCCAAGGCGTGGTACGAGCGCACGGGTGCGATGCTGAACGAATCGCGGCTCGATCCGGCGATCGGGTCGGGGCCGTATGTTCTGGACAGCTACGATGTGGGCCGCCAGATCGTCTATCGCCGCAACCCCGATTACTGGGGCTGGAATCTGCCAGTCAATCAGGGGCGGTTCAACTTTGACCGTATCCGCATCGAATATTTCCTCGACGACGCCGCGACGTTCGAGTCGTTCAAGGCAGGCGAATACCTGTTCCGCTCCGAGAGCAGTTCGAAGAAATGGGCGACGTCCTACGATTTTCCGGCAGTCAAAGAGGGACATATCGTGCTTGAGGAACTGCCGGATGGCTCTGCCCCCGGCGCTGCGGGTTTTGTTTTCAATCTCGGACGCGAGAAATTGCAGGACAAGCGCGTGCGCCAGGCCATCGCACTTGCGTATAATTTCGAGTGGACGAATGCCTCGCTGCAACACGGCCTGTTCAAGCAGCGCGATTCCTTTGCCCAGGGCACTGAACTGGAGGCCAAGGGCCTGCCTGAAGGGTTGGAACTGGAGCTGCTCAGGTCGCTTGGCGATCTTGTCCCGCCCGAGATGCTGGCCGAACCCGCGGTCACGGCGCACAGCTCGAACGGCAAGAAACTGTCGGACCGGCGGAACCGCGCCAAGGCATCGAAACTGCTCGACGAGGCCGGCTGGCCGGTGGGCGATGATGGCAAGCGGCGCAATGCCAGGGGCGAACTTCTGACGCTGAACTTTCCCATTCCGGCCCCAAGTGCCGCGACCTTGGGCGGGATCATCGAGAATTTCATGAGAAACATCGAGCAACTGGGCATTACGTCCCAGTATGAGACGGTGGATGTGTCTCAGTTCACCCTGCGGCGGCGCGAACGCGACTATGACATGCTGTTTGCGTCCTACTATCCGTTGACCGGGGCCGGTACGGGGCTGCGCCAGATGTATGGCTCCGAGGCGGCGGCCTATTCGGTGTTCAACCCGGCGGGCATCGCCAGCCCGCTGGTGGATGCGATCATCGACGCGTCGCTGGCAACGGAAAGTCAGGCCGAGGAAGACGCGGCGATACGCGCGCTCGACCGGGCCTTGCGTTATGAGTTCGCAATGGTGCCGGTGTGGTACAACGACAAGCATTGGGTCGCCTACTGGGACGTGTTCGATCATCCCGACACGCAGCCGCCCTTCCAGCTGGGTGTGCTGGATTTCTGGTGGTATGATGCGGAAAAGGCCGCCGCGCTGAAGGCGGCAGGCGTGCTGAGGTAATCCGCGCATGGGAGCCTACATCCTGCGGCGGCTGTTGCTGATCATTCCCACGCTTGTGGGGATCATGATCATCAACTTTGCGCTGGTACAGTTCGTGCCGGGTGGCCCGGTCGAGCAGATCATCGCCAAGATGCAGGGCGAGGGCGACGTGTTCGAAGGATTCTCGGGCGGCGGCAGCGATGCGGGCGGCCAGATGCTGAGCCAGGGCAACGAGAAATACGTCGGCGCCCGCGGGCTGCCGCCCGAGCTGATCAAGGAGCTGGAGGCGCAGTTCGGCCTCGACAAGCCGCCCCTGGAGCGGTTTGCGGGCATGATGTGGGATTACGCCCGGTTCGACTTCGGCGAGAGCTATTTTCGCAAGATCGCGGTGACGGATCTGGTGCTGGAAAAGATGCCGGTGTCGATCACGCTGGGCCTGTGGTCGACGGTGATCGCCTATCTGATCTCGATTCCGCTGGGCATCCGCAAGGCGGTGCGCGACGGTAGCCCGTTCGACACCTGGACCAGTGGCGCAATCATCATCGCCTATGCGATTCCGGCGTTTCTGTTCGCGATCATGCTGCTGGTGCTCTTTGCCGGCGGGTCCTACTGGAAATGGTTCCCGCTGCGCGGGCTGACATCGGATAATTTCGATCAGTTGAGTGCGCTGGGCAAGGCGGTGGATTACCTGTGGCACATCACGCTGCCGGTGATGGCCAGCACGATCTCGGCCTTTGCGACGCTGACGCTGCTGACCAAGAACAGCTTTCTCGACGAAATCAAGAAACATTATGTGATGACCGCCCGCGCCAAGGGGCTGAGCGAAAAGCGCGTGCTTTACGGCCATGTATTCCGCAATGCGATGCTGATCGTGATCGCGGGCTTTCCGGCGGTCTTTATCGGCGTCTTCTTTGGCGGGTCGGTCCTGATCGAGACGATATTCTCGCTGGACGGGCTGGGGCGGCTGGGATTCGAGGCCGCCGTGGGGCGCGACTATCCGGTGATGTTCGGCACGCTGTTTCTCTTTGGCCTGATCGGGCTGGTGGTCGGGATCGTCTCGGACCTGATGTATGTGCTGGTGGACCCGCGTATCGACTTTGAAAAGCGGGAAGGGTGAGAGTGCGCATGGATATCTTGGTGATATGCCCCGGCGCAAATCGTGGAACCGGGGCGCTGCCCCGGACCCCGGGATATTTCCGGCAAGAAGAAGCCGGGGGGTGGGACTGATGGCACTGTCGCCGCTTAACCAGCGCCGCTGGCGTAATTTTCGTCGTAACCGGCGGGCTTTCTGGTCGCTGATCCTGTTTACCATCGTGTTCGGCATCACCGCCTGCGCCGAGTTCGTGGCCAATGACAAGCCGATCCTGATCCAGTACCGGGGCGACTATTACGCGCCGATTTTCCGGTTTTATCCCGAGACCGCCTTTGGTGGCGATTTCGAGACCGAAGCCGTCTACCGTGATCCGGAGGTGAATTGCCTGATCGTGTCGGGCGGGCTGGACATCTGCTTTGACGATCCCGAAGCGGTGATCACGGATGCCGCCGACGGTGTCGTGGACGGGGAGGCGATCAAGAAGGGCTGGGCGCTCTGGCCGGTCATTCCCTACAGTTATGACACCGCCGTGGACCGGCCCGGCGCGGCACCCCTGCCGCCCAACGCGCAGAACTGGCTGGGCACGGACGACACCAAGCGCGACGTGATGGCGCGGGTAATCTACGGGTTTCGCCTGTCGGTGCTGTTCACCCTCATCGTGACCGCGACGGCGTCGATCCTGGGGATCGCCGCGGGGGCGGTGCAGGGCTATTTCGGCGGGCTGACCGACCTCTTTTTCCAGCGCATCATCGAGATCTGGAGCGCCACGCCGCAGTTATATGTGATCATCATCCTCTTTGCCGTCCTGCCGCGCAGCTTCTGGCTGCTGGTGGCGATCACCGTCTTTTTCGGCTGGATGGCGCTGGTGGGCGTGGTGCGTGCCGAATTCCTGCGTGCGCGCAATCTGGAATACGTGCGCGCGGCCAAGGGGTTGGGTGTGAGCAACCTCAAGATCATGTTCCGCCACATGCTGCCCAATGCAATGGTGGCGACGCTGACCATGCTGCCGTTCCTGATTACCGGCACCATATCGCTGCTGGCGCAGCTGGATTTCCTTGGCTTCGGCCTGCCATCCTCTTCGCCGTCGCTGGGTGAGTTGACCTTGCAGGCGAAACGCAACCTGCAAGCGCCGTGGCTGGCGTTCACTGCGTTCTTTGCCTTTGCCATCATGCTGTCGCTGCTGGTCTTCATCTTCGAGGGCGTGCGCGACGCGTTCGACCCCAGAAAGACGTTTGAATGAGCCTGCTAGAAGTCAAGGATCTGGGGATCAGTTTCCGCCAGGACGGGCAGATCGTGCCCTGTGTGCATGGCCTTTCCTTCACGTTGGACCGGGGCGAGACCGTGGCGCTGGTAGGCGAGAGCGGGTCGGGGAAATCCATCACCGCGCTGAGCACCGTGTCGCTGCTGGGCAGTTCCGCCGAGGTCACCGGCAGCGTGACCTATGACGGTCAGCAGATGATCGGCGCTGACGATGAAATGCTGCGAAAGGTGCGCGGCAACGACATCAGTTTCATCTTTCAGGAGCCGATGACGTCGCTCAACCCGCTGCATACGATCGAAAAGCAACTGTCGGAATCGCTGGAACTGCACCAGGATCTGCAAGGGCGCAGCGGGACCAAGCGCCTGCTGGAAAGCTGGCTGAATTTCAACCCGGTGAAATGTCTGATCTGGTGTGCCGTGGTCTTTGTCGCCATCGCGGCCTACGTGTCTTTTGTGGTGACGTCTCCGGACGATCCGAGCCTTGATTTCGTGGGTGCGTATCTGGCCGATCTGGGGCCGCGCAGCCTGCGCGCGCTGGTCTGGGCGGGTGGTCTGACATTGGCGCTCTGGCTGGGGCGTGGGCTGCTGGGGGTCACGTCACGCGACTGGATCATGTCCAGCCCGGCGCGCAGCACGGTGATCGAGCTGATGCAAAAGGTCGGCATCCGCGACCCCGAATCCCGGCTCAGCGCTTATCCGCATGAGCTGTCAGGCGGGCAGCGCCAACGCGTGATGATCGCCATGGCACTGGCCAACCGGCCCGCTGTGCTGATCGCAGACGAGCCGACGACCGCGCTTGACGTGACTATCCAGGCGCAGATTCTTGAACTGCTGGCTGATCTCAAGGCGCGCGAGAACATGGGGCTCTTGTTCATCACTCATGATCTGAGCGTGGTGCAGCGCATTGCCGACAGGGTTTGCGTGATGAAGGATGGCCGCATTGTCGAGGCCGGGCCGACAGCCGAGATATTCGGCAACCCGCAGCACGCTTATACGCGCAGGCTGCTGGCCGCGCGCCCGGCAGGCGTGCCCGCACCGGTGCCCGATGACGCACCGGTGGTGGCCAGGACGGAAAACCTGCGGGTATGGTTCCCGATCACCATGGGGTTCCTAAAACGCACCGTTGGCCATGTGAAGGCTGTCAACGACGCCAGTGTCGAGGTCCGCGCAGGCGAGACGCTGGGCATCGTCGGCGAGAGCGGATCGGGCAAGACCACGCTGGCGCTGGCGATGATGCGGCTGATCGGCTCGGAGGGAAAGATCACCTTCATGGGCGAGGATGTGCATGGCTGGTCCACGCGTGAGTTGCGCCGCCACCGTGCCGACATGCAGATCGTCTTTCAGGATCCGTTCGGCAGCCTCAGCCCGCGCCTGACCTGCGAGCAGATCATCGCCGAGGGGTTGGGCGTGCATGGCAGCCCGGACGGGCGACCTGTCCGCGATCTGGTGGCCGAAGTGCTGGAGGAGGTCGAACTGCCCGCCAGCGCGATGGATCGCTATCCGCACGAATTCTCCGGCGGCCAGCGTCAGCGCATCGCCATCGCCCGCGCGATGATCCTGCGGCCCAAGCTGCTGGTGCTGGACGAGCCGACCAGCGCGCTCGATATGACCGTGCAGGTGCAGATTGTGGAACTGTTGCGCCGGCTACAGGTCAAGCACGGGCTGGCCTATCTCTTTATCAGTCACGATCTCAATGTGGTGCGCGCGATGAGCCACCGGGTCGTGGTGATGCGCCAGGGTGATATCATCGAGATGGGCGAGGCGCAGGCGCTGTTTGATGCGCCGCAGACCGAATATGCACAGACCCTGCTGGCCGCAGCGCTCGACCTGAAGGCAAAGCCTGCGTGATGCGGGCGGTCGCGGCACGGTGGCGTGCCTGACACGGCTCAGATCGCCGAGCTGTGGCCGGCAGTGTCCATCGCATAGGTGTCGAAGGCACGCGCAATCATCCGGGTCAGGGGCCGGGCCACCGGGGGAATGGCGAGGCCTTCGTCGTTGACTAACAACAGCCCGTCGAATTGCGCGGCGACGTCCACAAGGAGCGCATGCAGGCGCGAGGGCGAAATATCGAAATTTTGGCAGATATCGGCGCTGCGCACAGCGAAATCGCACATCAGCGCCTCGATGATGCGTCCGCGCATCAGGTCGTCGCCCTTGAAGACATGGCCGCGCTGGCTCGAATATCGCCCGGCCTGGATGAAGCCGGTATGCAGCCCCGTCGCAGATGCGTTCTGCGCGTAACCTTGTGGAAAACGTGAGATCGAAGAGGCACCGATGCCAATCAGCACATCCGCCTGATCGTCGGTATAGCCCTGGAAATTGCGCCGCAACCGCCCCGTGCGCTGCGCCTGTTGCAGCCCGTCGCCGGGGGCAGAGAAATGGTCGATGCCGATCTCGGCATAGCCGTCCCAGACAAAGAGCTTCTGCGCGGCCTCGAAAAGCGCCAGCCGCTCTTGTGGGGTCGGCAGGTCGGCGGACGGGATCAACTGCTGGCGCTTGGCCATCCAGGGGACATGGGCATATCCATAAAGCGCGACACGGTCCGGGCTGAGCGACAGCAGCTTCTGCACGCTCTCGGTGATGCGTTCCTGGGTCTGGTGCGGCAGTCCAAAGAGAATATCGGCATTGAGGCTCTGCACGCCGCGCGCGCGCAGTTCCAGCGCTGCATCGCGGGTGGACTCGAAACTCTGGATGCGGCCGATACTTTTCTGGATCATCGGATCGAAATCCTGCACCCCGATCGAGGCGCGGGTCATGCCTGCGCGCGCCAGAGCATCGAGGCGCGGCGCGTCGATCTCGTTCGGGTCGATCTCGACCGAGAATTCGGTATTATCGGAAAACGGCACGACGTCGCGAATGGCGCCTGCCAGTTCGTCCATCATCGTCGGGTTCAGCAACGTCGGCGTGCCGCCGCCCCAGTGCAGCCGCGACAGCGTGGTTCCCTGCGGCAAATCGGCGCTGAGCAGGGCCAGCTCTGCCTTCAACACCTCCAGATAGGCGATTACGGGACGGTCATTCTGGGTGCCCTGCGTGCGGCAGGCGCAGAACCAGCATAGCCTCCGGCAGAAGGGAATATGCACGTATAGCGAGATTTCACTGCCTTCCGGGATGCTTTTGATCCATTCGGAGTGAAGCTGCGGACCGACGCCGCCGACAAACTGCACGGCGGTCGGATAGCTGGTATAACGCGGAACTTTGGCGTCAAAGAGCCCAAGCCTGTCTAGTTGTGCTTTGGTGTCCATGCGCATAACTTATAAAGAGCGGGGGTCGGCAACCTTGACCCAGATCAAGAATGAGAGGACGGACCCGACAATGGGGACAATGGGAATGACTTCTACCCGGATGCCTCCACATGATTGTGGCGAATGCCCGATCCGACATCGCGCCGTCTGCGCGCGTTGCGAGGTTGATGAGTTGGAGAAGCTCGACGAGATCAAATATTATCGCAATTTTCAGGCAGGCCAGACCGTCATCTGGTCGGGCGACCGCATGGATTTTGTCGGTTCTGTCGTGTCGGGAATCGCGACGCTGGCCCAAACGATGGAGGACGGGCGGCGGCAGATGGTTGGGTTGCTTCTGCCCAGCGATTTCGTCGGACGCCCGGGGCGCCAGGCTGCGGCGTATGACGTCGTCGCGACCAGCGATCTGGTGATGTGCTGTTTCCGCAAGAAGCCGTTTGAGGATCTGCTGAGCCACACGCCCGCCGTATCGCAGCGCCTGCTGGAGATGACGCTGGACGAGTTGGATGCGGCCCGTGAATGGATGCTGGTGCTGGGACGCAAGACGGCCCGCGAGAAAATTGCTTCGCTGCTGTCGATTATCGGGCGGCGCAGTGCGGCCCTCAACATGATTGGCGGGAGCAGTTCGATGGTGTTCGAGTTGCCGCTGACCAGAGAAGCGATGGCCGATTACCTCGGGCTGACGCTGGAGACCGTGAGCCGCCAGATGTCCGCACTCAAACGCGAGGGCATTATCCAGCTGGAGGGCAAGCGCCGCGTGACGGTTCCGGATTTCGAAGGTCTGCTGGCTGAGGCCGGCGATGACAGCGACGGTGGAATGCTGGTGTAACCGACCACGCCGCAAGCTCCCCGCCCTTTCGCCTTGCATCTGGTTCAGAAAACAAGGCGAAAGGCTTTGGGCAGGTCAGTGCGCCATCAGCAGCGGAAGGGTCGTGCGTTCCAGCAGATCGCGGGTCGCACCGCCAAAGACCGCCTGGCGAAAGCGCGAATGCCCGTAGGCACCCAGCACCATCATATCCGCGTCCATGTCCGCAGCATGGCGCATCAGAACGTCCGAAACCCGCGGCATCGTCTTAGACAGCACGTCGATCTCGACCCGGATGCCGTGCCGCGCCAGGAACTGCGACAAGAGCCCACCGGGGTCCGAGCGGCTGGCACCGTGGACGGGTGGGTCGACAATGACAACATGCACCTTCTCAGCGCCCAGCAAGAGCGGCAACGCGGCACGTACCGCGGTCATCGCCTCGGCGCTTTCGTTCCAGGCGATGGTGACCCGTTCGGGATGGACAGCAGGCGTTGCGCCGTCGGGTACGATCAGAACTGGCACCTGGGCATCAAAAAGGCAGGCCTCAGTCACCGGCTCCAGCTCTGCGCCGCGGCCTTCGCCGTAGGGTTGCGGCAGAATCACCAGATCGGAAAACCGCACGCGTTGCGTTACCCGCCGCGCCAGATCAACGAGCTGTGCCACATCGGCGTCACACGACCAGCGCAGAATGCTCTTGGTCAGCCGGGACCGTACCGACGCCATGATCTGCTGCGCCTCTTCGTCGGCGCGGTTGATCGCCTGTTCCAGCACCAGTGCGGAAGCTCCTGCATAGTAATACCCAGCCGAGGACCGGTCGACTCCCAGCGCCAGAACGTCCAGGTGCGCATCATGCGCGCCCGCGGCGTCTATCGCGCAGTTCAGCGCGGTGGACATCAGGCTTTCATCTGTGAAAATTGATGCGATCGTCTTGTAGGCCATGACATGCTCCTTGCAGGAAGGGCTACCCGCAGGGCATTTGCCCTGACCGTGGTTTCCGCCGATAGATTGACGCAGATGTGCGCCTCTTACATTGATAAATGTCAGGAAATTCGATCAAAATCCTTGATGCAGATCAAAGCGCACCACGCCGCGCCGCGGCATGTACGGCTAAAGTCTAAACGCGCACGCGCGGTTCGGGTTCGATCGCGTGGAAAAGGACGAAGGGACGCACTATGTCGAATTATATCAAGTTGATCGTACTTGGCCTGATCACGTTTCTGGCGTTGATCGCTGCCAACTTTGCGCGCGATCTGGCCTATCTGGTCAACGCTCTTACTGTTGCGCTGGCCGCGGCAGGATTGTTCCTGTGGGTGCTGCGCCATACCGATGAGCCGCGAGAAACGGTTGATCTCTCTGGAGAATACATGGATGGCGTGATCCGCGCCGGGGTGGTTGCGACGGCGCTCTGGGGTGTGGTCGGCTTTCTGGTCGGCACATTCATCGCCTTTCAGCTGGCCTTTCCGCAACTCAATTTCGAATGGGCCGAGGGATACGCGAATTTCGGGCGGTTGCGGCCCCTTCACACGTCGGCAGTGATTTTCGCGTTCGGCGGCAACGCCCTGATCGCGACATCGCTCTATGTGGTGCAGCGCACCAGCGCTGCACGGCTCTGGGGCGGAAATCTGGCATGGTTCGTTTTCTGGGGCTATCAGTTGTTTATCGTGCTAGCCGCCACCGGCTACCTGCTGGGCGCTACGCAATCCAAGGAATACGCAGAGCCGGAATGGTACGTGGACCTGTGGCTGACCGTTATCTGGCTGTCCTACCTCGCGGTTTTCGTCGGCACCATCGCCAGGCGCAAGGAGCCGCATATCTATGTGGCCAACTGGTTCTACCTGTCGTTCATCATCACCGTGGCAATGTTGCACGTGTTCAACAACCTCAGCATCCCGGTCAGCATCTTCGGCTCAAAATCCGTGCAGGTCTTCTCGGGTGTGCAGGACGCGATGGTGCAATGGTGGTACGGGCATAACGCCGTGGGCTTCTTCCTGACTGCCGGTTTCCTCGGCATGATGTATTACTTCGTGCCCAAGCAGGCCGAACGCCCGGTCTTCTCTTACAAGCTCAGCATCATCCACTTCTGGGCGCTGATTTTCCTGTATATCTGGGCCGGTCCGCACCACCTGCACTACACGGCGCTGCCGGACTGGGCCACGACCTTGGGCATGGTGTTCTCGATCATCCTGTGGATGCCCAGCTGGGGCGGCATGATCAACGGACTGATGACGCTGTCGGGCGCGTGGGACAAGTTGCGCACTGATCCGATCATCCGGATGATGGTCATCTCCATCGGCTTCTACGGCATGTCCACATTCGAAGGGCCGATGATGTCGATCCGCGCGGTGAACTCGCTGTCGCACTACACCGACTGGACCATCGGGCACGTGCATTCCGGCGCACTGGGCTGGAACGGCATGATCACATTCGGCGCGCTCTACTTCCTGGTGCCAAAGCTGTGGAATCGCGAGCGGCTCTATAGCCTGAGCCTGGTCAGCTGGCACTTCTGGCTGGCCACCATCGGGATCATCCTCTACGCGGCATCCATGTGGGTGACCGGCATCATGGAGGGCCTGATGTGGCGCGAAGTGGACGCCAACGGTTTCCTCGTGAATTCTTTCGCCGATACCGTGGCGGCCAAGTTCCCGATGTATGTCGTACGCGGCCTTGGTGGGGTGCTGTTCCTGAGTGGCGGTATCATCATGTGCTACAATCTTTACATGACCGTCAGACGGAGCCCTGCTGTGACAGCAGAAAACTCCGCTGTCCCGGCTGAATAAGAGGGGGACCGGTAAATGGCATTCCTGGACAAACACGCAATCCTAGAAAAGAACGTGACCCTTCTGGCGATCTTCGCCTTCCTTGTGGTCACGATCGGGGGCCTCGTGCAGATCACGCCGCTGTTCTGGCTGGAAAACACCATCGAGGATGTAGAGGGCATGCGCCCCTATACCCCGCTGGAGTTGACCGGGCGCGACATCTATGTGCGCGAAGGCTGCTACACTTGTCACAGCCAGATGATCCGCCCGATGCGCGACGAGGTCGAGCGCTATGGCCATTACTCACTGGCGGCAGAGTCGAAATACGACCATCCGTTCCAGTGGGGGTCCAAGCGCACCGGGCCGGACCTGGCGCGCGTCGGCGGGCGCTACTCGGATGAGTGGCATCTGGACCACCTGCGCAATCCACAATCAGTGGTGCCGGAATCGGTGATGCCGAAATACGGCTATCTCGAACGGAGGATGATCGACCCGAAGCATATCACGGACCTGCTGCAGGCGCACAAGATGGTCGGCGTACCCTATACCGACGAGATGATCGAAAACGCGGCGGCTGACTTCAAGGTGCAGATCGACCCGTTTGGCGATTATGACGCCATGTTGGAACGGTATCCGGGTGCGCAGATCCGCAACTTTGACGGGGCGGCGGGCATTTCCGAGATGGATGCGTTGATCGCCTATCTGCAGATGCTGGGCACGCTGGTCGATTTCTCGACCTTCACGCCTGACGCCAACCGCTAGGGAGGAGGGAGGATATGGAAACCTATTCGTTCCTTCGCGAGTTCGCCGACAGTTGGATGTTGCTGGTTCTTTTCGTCTTTTTCGTCGGTATAATCTTCTGGGTGTTCCGCCCGGGCGGCACCAAGAAATACGAAAACCCGCGCAATATCCCCTTTCGCCACGAAGACAAGCCCGCGCCACGCAGTGCAGGCAACGATGCCGAGGAGTTGTAAGATCATGGCCAATAAACCATCCAAGAAGCAGGATAATGATCCCAGCACCACAGGCCATTCCTGGGACGGGATCGAGGAATTCAACAATCCGCTGCCGCGTTGGTGGCTGTGGAGCTTCTATGCCACTATCATCTGGGGCATCGGCTATGTCATCGCCTATCCGGCCTGGCCGATGATAAACAGCGCCACCGCAGGCGTGCTTGGCTGGTCGACGCGCGGCGACGTGATCACCGAGATTGCGGCTGTCGAAGAGGCCAATGCCGAAAACTGGGCGCAACTGGCTGCGGTCGACATGACGCAACTTGCAGAAAACCCCGAGTTGAACGACTACGCGACAAAGGCTGGCGCGGCGGTGTTCAGGACCTGGTGCGCGCAGTGCCACGGATCGGGGGCGGCGGGCTTCAAGGGGTATCCCAACCTGCTGGATAATGACTGGCTCTGGGGCGGAGATATCGAGGCGATCCACACCACCATCGCCCACGGTATCCGTAACGAGGACGACCCGGATGCGCATTACTCGGAAATGCCCGCCTTTGGCGAGGTTCTGGCGCGCGACGAAATTGAACAAGTCGTGAATTATGTGATGTCCCTGTCGGGCACGCCGCGTGATGCGACCCTGGTCAGCGCAGGCGAGACCGTCTTTGCGGACAATTGTGCGTCTTGTCATGGTGAAGACGCCACCGGCGACCAGATGCAGGGCGCGCCCAACCTGAAAGACGCCATCTGGCTCTATGGCGGGGATTACGACACGGTGAAGGCAACCGTGACCTACAGCCGCTTTGGTGTCATGCCGTCGTGGAACCAGCGCCTGACCGAGGCCGAAGTGCGTGCGGTCGCGGCATATGTCCACCAGCTGGGCGGCGGTGAATAGACCTGATCGGGTCATAAGATACCCGCAGGCCCGCAAGGGCCAGCGGAGAGGCACCAGCCGCCCGTCCTGTTCGCGCGTTTCTGGGAAGGTTGGCGCCAATATTCATCAAAGTTCAAAAGGAAAAAACGGCTCCGCGTTGTTGCGTGGAGCCGTTTTGTATCTGCTGACAGGTTACGCCGGGCGGATGTCGTATCCGGTGGCCGCCTGGACAAGCCGCCTCCGGCCGTCGCGAAACGCGTGCAATATTGTCATGTTGCTCTGCGTTACGTGATGTTCCCGTCTCAGGTATTTCCCGAAACGCTCTGGACGTTACGGAACCGGCTGCATAAATCATTACTTCCAGACTCGGGATTTGATGCAGGTCAAGGCTGTGCAGGGCGCGTGCTGCGAAAAGGGCCGTAGTAATACCCGCAAGATCGGAGTGATTCCCCGTGGCCGATACTCCTACAGAGACCCCGCCCAGCCTTTATGCCGCCCGTGAACCGATCTTTCCCAAGAAGGTTTACGGCAATTTCCGCAATCTCAAATGGGCGATCATGGCGGTTACGCTGGGTATCTATTACCTGACACCCTGGATCAGGTGGGATCGCGGGCCGAACCTGCCTGACCAGGCGGTGCTGATCGACCTGGCGAACCGCCGGTTCTATTTCTTCTGGATCGAGATCTGGCCGCACGAATTCTATTTCGTGGCGGGCCTGCTGGTGATGGCGGGGCTCGGCCTGTTCCTGTTTACATCGGCGCTCGGGCGGGTCTGGTGTGGCTATGCCTGCCCACAGACCGTCTGGACCGATCTGTTCATTCTGGTGGAGCGTTGGATCGAGGGCGACCGCAACGCCCGCCTGCGGCTGCACCGGCAGAAGAAATGGGATCTGCGCAAGGCGCGTCTACGGCTGATCAAGTGGATCACATGGCTGCTGATCGCCGTCGCGACGGGGGGGGCGTGGGTCTTCTATTTTGCCGATGCGCCGACGCTGCTTGTCGATCTCTTTACGCTCAATGCCCATCCGGTTGCCTACACCACCGTGGCGATCCTGACCGCGACCACCTTTGTCTTTGGCGGGTTTGCGCGCGAACAGATCTGCATCTATGCCTGCCCCTGGCCGCGCATTCAGGCGGCGATGCTGGACGAGGATACGCTGACCGTCGCCTACCGTGAATGGCGCGGCGAACCGCGTGGCAAGAGCAACGTGCGCCGACGCGATGCGGCCAAGGCTGCCGCAGCAGAGGCGGACTCGCGCGCGGCAGGGCCGGGGGGCGCAAAATACGCGCCGACCCCTTATCCCGGTGTGCCGCTGAATGATCCTGTGGCTGCTGACCAGGGCGAGCTCGGCGACTGCATCGACTGCATGGCTTGCGTCAATGTCTGTCCGATGGGGATCGACATCCGCGACGGGCAGCAGATGGAATGCATCACCTGCGCGCTGTGTATCGATGCCTGTGACGACATCATGGCCAAGATCGGCAAGCCGCGCGGCCTGATCGACTACATGGCGCTCACCGATGAGCAGAGCGAGCGCGCGGGCAACGCGGCACGCCCGATCCTCAGGCATATCCTGCGGCCGCGCACGCTGCTTTATACGGGCCTGTGGGCGCTGGTCGGTGTCGGTCTGATCTTTGCGCTCTTTATCCGCCCCGAGATCGAGATGACCGTAGCCCCGGTGCGCAACCCCACCTTTGTAACCATGTCCGACGGCACCATCCGCAATACGTATGAGGTGCGGCTGTTGAACAAACATGGCGAAGCGCGCCCCTTTGTTCTGTCGGTCACAGGCGATCCGGAAATTCGGCTGTCGCTGGAAGGGATCGAGGGTGATACAATCACCGTGCCCGCCGATGATACCACCAACCAGCGGGTCTATCTGGAGGCGCCTGCCGGGTCCCAGGCAGCGCAGAGCGCACGCACCGACGTGCGGCTCTGGGTCGAGGACGAGGCGAATGGCGAACGGGCCGAGAAGAACACCGTGTTCAACGGAAAGGCAGAGCGATGACAGAGCGACAGATCACCGGGCGTCACGTCCTGTTCGGCTTTGTCGGCGCGTTTGGCGTGATCATCTCGGTCAACCTCGTGCTGGCCTATAACGCGGTCAAGACGTTTCCGGGTCTGGAGGTCAAGAACTCCTATGTCGCGAGCCAGGAATTCGACACGCGCCGCACCGCACAGGAATCGCTGGGCTGGCATATTGACGCCTCGCATCACGCGGGCATCCTGACGCTGTCGATCACCGAACGGGACGGCGCGCCGGTCGAGGTGGCCGGGCTTGACGCCGTACTTGGGCGCGCGACAAATGTGCAGGATGATGTGACGCCGGATTTTGTCTTTGACGGACGGGCCTACAGCGCCCCACTGGAGCTGGGCGCGGGCAACTGGAACATTCGCATGGTGGCCAGGGCCGCAGACGGCACCGAGTTTCGCCAGCGCGTCGTGCTGATCAAGAAATGACTGCCGCGCTGCGCCCTCCGGTCTCGGCCTGTCCGGCATGCTCTGCCGCCCCGGCAGCCTTGGCAGCGGCAGACGCACAAGAGGCACAGGCGGGCGAGATCGTGCTGTCACTTCCGACGATCCACTGTGCGGCTTGTATCGCGCGGATCGAGAGCGGGCTGGCCGAACACGAGGGTGTCAACGCAGCGCGGGTGAACCTTACCCTGAAGCGCGCGACCATTGATGCAGCGCCGGGCATCACCGCGGGTGACATGGTCGCGGCGGTGACCGCGCTGGGCTATGAGGCGCATGAACTGGACGCCAGCGCGCTTGGGGCGACGGCGACGGACCGGGTGGGCCGCGACCTGCTGATGCGCCTTGCCGTGGCCGGGTTTGCCAGCATGAACGTCATGCTGCTGTCGGTCGCGGTCTGGTCCGGGGCAGCGGATGCGACGCGCGATATGTTCCACTGGATTTCGGCGGCCATCGCACTGCCTGCCATCGCCTTTGCCGGGCAGCCGTTTTTCCGCAACGCATGGTCTGCCCTGCGGGCCGGGCGGCTGAACATGGACGTGCCGATCACGCTGGCCATCGTTCTGGCGGTGGGCATGTCGCTGTGGGAGACCGCGCTGAGCGGCCATCACGCCTATTTTGACGCAGCACTGACGCTGACCTTTTTCCTGCTCGGTGGGCGCTACCTGGATCATCGCACGCGTGCCATCGCGCGCTCTGCCGCGGAAGAGCTGACTGCACTCGAAGTGCCCCGCGCGTGGCTGTTGGAGGACGGCACCGAGCGCGAAGTGTCGGTGGCACAGCTGCGGGTCGGTGACCTGATCGTTGTGCGCCCCGGCGGACGCATGCCGGTTGACGGTGAAATCACTGGGGGCGTGTCGGAACTGGACCGCGGGCTGCTGACCGGCGAGACGCTGCCGGTCTTTGCCGGACCCGAGCAGGCAGTGTCCGCGGGTGAGATGAACCTGACCGGACCGCTGACCATCCGCGCCACCGCTGTGGGGCGGGATACGTCGCTGCACCGTATGGCCGATCTGGTCGCGGTGGCCGAGTCGGGGCGTGCGAATTACACATCGCTCGCCGACAAGGCGGCCAAGCTCTATGCGCCGGGGGTGCATATTCTGTCGGCGCTGGCATTCATCGGCTGGTATCTGGCGACGTTTGACCTGCGCACCGCGCTTAATATCGCCGCTGCCGTCCTGATCATCACCTGCCCCTGCGCGTTGGGCCTTGCGGTGCCTGCGGTGACGACGGCGGCCAGCGGGCGGCTCTTTCGGCGTGGCATGCTGATCAAACACGCAACCGCGCTGGAACGGCTGGCCGAGGTCGATACCGTGGTGTTCGACAAGACCGGCACGCTGACGACAGGCACGCCTGTTCTGATGGATATGGATAGGCTCGGCACGCATGAGGCGGGCATCGCGCTGGCGCTGGCGCTTGGCTCGGCGCATCCGCTGTCGCGGGCGATCGTGCAGGGGGGGCAGATGGCCGGGATCGCGCCCGCGTCGGTCAGCGAGATCACCGAAGTGCCGGGATACGGCACCAGGGGCGTCTGGCAGGGGCAGGCGGTCCGGCTGGGCCGCGCGTCCTGGATGGGCGCCACCCCCTTGGCCGTTACCGCAACCTATCTGCAGGTGGGCGAGGGTGCGCCTATCCCCCTGCGGTTCGAGGACCGGTTGCGCGATGGTGCGTCAGAGGCTGTTGCGCAGCTCATCGCCCGCGGGTTCGAAGTTATCCTGATCTCTGGCGACAGCGCCCCCGTAACCGAGGCAATGGCCGACCGGCTCGGCATTGGGCGGTGGATGGCCGAGGCGCTGCCCGCCGACAAGGCCGATCGAATCGAGTCGCTGCGCGCTGCGGGCCGTCATGTGCTGATGGTCGGTGACGGGCTGAACGATACCGGTGCGCTGGCTGCGGCGCATGTATCGATCTCGCCTGCCAGTGCGCTTGATGCGGCGCGTGTGGCGTCGGACATGGTGCTGCTGGGGTCTGATCTGGGCGTGCTGGTCGAGGCCTGCAGCATCGCCAAGTCCGCAACCAAACGGATTCGCGAGAATTTCCGCATTGCCACTTTCTATAATCTCATCGCCGTTCCACTGGCGGTGGCCGGGCTTGCGACGCCGCTGATTGCGGCGCTGGCGATGTCCACCAGCTCGATCATCGTGTCGCTCAATGCGCTGCGCCTGCGCGGGGGGCGGACATGAACATTCTCGTCTACCTCATCCCGATTTCACTGTTTCTGGGGGGTATCGGCCTGATCGCGTTCATCTACACGGTGCGCAGCAATCAATACGACGACCCCCAAGGTGACAGCCGCCGCATCCTGTCTGATGATTGGGATGACCGCCCCAAGCCCTGAGGCCGTTGCGCGCGTTTCACCTTATCTGATGTCTCGGGTTAAGGGCAAAACGCTCTAGGCGGTCTGGCTGCGCTTCAGGCAGGACGGTCAGCCCGGTTCGATCATGAAGCAGGTGTATTTCTTGGCCTGTAGGCGGCGGCAGGCCAGATCGGCCGTCTGGCGCGACAGCCCCATGAAATTGGCGTCGAATCCGCTGGGGCGTCTCACGACCTTGCGCAGCGAGCCGTCCAGCGTGGTGATCTCGCTCAGTGCGGTCTTGAGCAGGATTTTCTGTGCCTTGTACTGACTGGGGTAGCGGCCTACGTTGATGCCCCAGTTGCGCCCGCCCGAGGTCGAGACGCGGGTGACGACCTCTTGTACGGGGTCGGCGCGTGTCTCTGCTACCAACGACGCGGGGCGCCTTACGGGCTTGACCGTGTCTGCGGGCAATGCGGCCACCATCACCTTTTCGGCGGAGACCTGCGGCTGGGATTTTGGCTTGCTCTGGGTTTCGAGAGCGGCCGTCTGAGCGGCCATCACGGCCTTTTCGATGTCATCCTTTGATGCGATCAGCACCGGCTCAGCCGTGACAGCCGGCGTGTCGGGAATGGGACGTGCGTGCGGTCTGAGGCTTTTCTTGACCGCAGCGGCGCTGGCCAGACGCACGGTTCGACCGACGCTGCCGGGCGCGCCAACCTTGCCCATGTAGGGCGGCGCCTTTGGTTTCGAGACTGCGACCCGTGTGGGCGATTTGCGAAAGCCGAGATCGAGTAGCTCTGCCACCCGCGCGTTGCGCGTATGGGTGGAACGCCCGCCAAAGACGGTGGCGATGACGCGCTCCTGGCCGCGTTCGGCGCTGGCCACCAGATTGAACCCGGCAGCGCGGGTATAACCGGTCTTGATCCCGTCTGCGCCCTTGTAGGCGTCCAGCAACCGCCGGTTGGTATGCCGAACGGTCCGCACGCCGGCATAGGCCTCGCGGCGGGAAAACAGGTTATAATATGCAGGGTAGTCGTAGAACAGGTGGCGCCCCAGCGCGGTCATGTCCCGCGCGGTGGACATGTGCCCCGTTTCCGTCAGCCCGTGTGCGTTCTTGAAGGTGGTGCGGGTCATGCCCATCGCCTTGGCGGTGCGGTTCATCCGGCGGGCGAACTTGGCCTCCGACCCTTCGATTGCCTCGCCGATGGCGGTAGCGGCGTCGTTCGCTGACTTCACCGCTGCCGCGCGAATGAGAAACCGCAGCTTGATCCGCTGCCCGGCCTTGAGGCCCAGCTTGGAGGGGGGCTCGCTTGCTGCATGTCTCGACACCAGCACGCTGTCGTCCAGGCTGATCTCGCCATTCTCAATGGCTTCAAACGCGATGTAGAGGGTCATCATCTTGGTCAGCGAGGCAGGGTGCAGACGCGTATCGGCATTTTCGGCATGCAGCACCTTGCCGGATCTCGCATCTATCACCAGCGCAGCATAGGGCGCTGCCGTCGCGCTGAGCGGGACGATCACGAACATCCAGATAGTGGCAATGGCCAACAGACCCCACCGGATCTGCTGCATTTTCCGGGCCTTCATGGAACTACTCTTTTTCTGCCTCGCGCCGCCGGTTTTCCGACTGGCTTTGATTTATGTCTGAAAGGCTAGCACATGAGAGAACTTCGATAAAGAACTCATTTTAATGGAGTTTATGCCATTTTGCATATCGAGACGTCCACATGTTGGGCGCGGTGGATGGCCACCCACAACACTGGCGAATGTGGCGGTATTGTGGCGAATATCGGCGGCAATGTGGCGGGTGTGAAGTGACAGGTTTCGACCGTCCGGCACGGTTTTCATGCGACACCCTCGGTGCTGTTCGTGCGAGGTATCACCGCGTCGGCGCAGCCTACCGGCCGAGTTTCGCGACCTCGTCGTGGCGGGGGCAGGTGACGAGGTGATCGTTGACCAGCCCGCAGGCCTGCATGAACGCATAGACGATGGTCGGCCCGCAGAAAGTGAAGCCGCGTTTCTTGAGGTCCTTCGAGATCGCATTGGACAGCGGCGTATGTGCGGGCACGTCGGCCATGCTCTGCCAGGTGTTTTGCAGCGGCTCGCCGCCCAGATAATTCCAGAGATAGGTATCGAACCCCTGTTCGGCCTCGATCCGCTGCCAGGCGCAGGCATTCTTGATCGTCGCCTCTATCTTGCCGCGATGGCGGATGATGCCCGGATCGCTTAGCAGGCGGGTGACCTCGGGTTCGCCCCAAAGAGCGATCACGTCGGGGTCGAACCCGGCAAAGGCGGCGCGGAAATTATCACGCTTTTTCAAAATGGTGATCCAGCTCAACCCGGCCTGAAATCCGTCCAGGATCAGCTTCTCCCAGAGGGCGCGGCTGTCATATTCCGGCACGCCCCATTCGGTGTCGTGGTAGGCCTTGTAGATCGGCTCGTGCCCCACCCAGTCGCATCGTTCACTCATTCGGACCTCCGCCGGATCGTTCAAATTGTCTCATTAACAGTTCTTTATCGTCAAAGGTGCAGTTTAGGCGAGGAGAATTCGGAGAGGCAGATGAGCGCGCATAACAAACGCAATTGGGCAGACGTTCCGGCGGATCATCAAGACCCGCTGTCATACGCAGTCTCCGCCCGGGACCGGTCAGTGATTTCGATGGTGGATCAGGCGGTTCGGCACAAACAGATCATGCTGGCCTATCAGCCGGTTGTGCCGGCAGGGCAGGCCACGCGTGTCGCCTTTTACGAGGGGCTGATCCGGGTTCTGGACGAAACCGGGCGAATAATCCCGGCAAAGGATTTCATCGACGCGATCGAAACCACTGAAACGGGCCGGGTGATCGACTGCCTGGCGCTGGACAAGGGGTTGCGCACGCTTGCCCGGCATGCGGATCTGCGGCTTTCGATCAATATGTCGGCACGCTCAATCGGGTATGAGCCGTGGATTCGCACGCTGCGCGAGGGGCTTGAGGCCGATCCGACCGTAGGCGAACGGCTGATTCTGGAAATCACCGAAAGCTCGGCGATGATCGTGCCCGAGCTGGTGGTGAGCTTCATGGGAGATTTGCAGAAAAAAGGGATCAGTTTTGCGCTTGATGATTTCGGGGCCGGCTTTACCTCGTTCCGGTATCTCAAGCAGTTCTATTTCGATATCCTCAAGATCGACGGCCAGTTCATTCGCGGCATCGCGCAGGACCCGGACAATCAGGTGCTGACCACCGCGCTGGCCACGATCGCCCAGCAGTTCGATATGTTCACCGTGGCAGAGAGCGTCGAGCGGGCCGAGGATGCGGCCTACCTCACCGCCATCGGGGTTGATTGCCTTCAGGGCTACTTCTTTGGTGCGCCGACGGTCAAACCGGTCTGGCTGAACCCGGGCACGACCCGTGCCAGAGCCTGAGCATGTTCCGCCAGATGTGACAACGCGACCGTTGTAGCGACTCTGCGCATGCGATATGTGATGGCGTGGAAAGGTGGAGATGTCGCCGGACACGGTGTTGAGCCGTCGCGCGTCGCGATCATCATCCACCTGGATATTTTTCTGGTGGAGAGACATACACATGACCAACGTCGTTATTGCATCCGCAGCCCGCACGGCTGTCGGCTCGTTCGGGGGCGCGTTCGCCAATACACCCGCGCATGATCTGGGGGCCGCTGTTCTGGAGGCCGTCGTGGAGCGCGCCGGGATCGACAAATCCGAAGTGTCCGAGACGATCCTCGGTCAGGTTCTGACCGCAGCACAGGGCCAGAACCCTGCGCGTCAGGCGCATGTGAATGCGGGCCTGCCGATCGAAAGCTCGGCGTGGGGCCTCAATCAGGTTTGCGGTTCCGGCTTGCGCGCGGTCGCGCTGGGCGCGCAGAATATCCTGTTGGGCGATGCGTCGATCATCTGCGCGGGCGGGCAGGAGAACATGACGCTCAGCCCCCATGCCGCGAATCTGCGCGCAGGGCACAAGATGGGCGATATGAAATATATCGACACGATGATCCGGGACGGTCTGTGGGATGTATTCAATGGCTACCACATGGGCCAGACCGCAGAAAACGTCGCCGAGCAATGGCAGATCAACCGCGAGATGCAGGATGAATTTGCCCTCGCGAGCCAGAACAAGGCCGAAGCGGCACAAAAGGCGGGCAAGTTCGACGATGAAGTGATCGCGTTCACCGTCAAGACACGCAAGGGCGAAATCATCGTCGACAAGGACGAGTATATCCGCCACGGCGCGACCATCGAGGCGATGCAGAAGATGCGCCCGGCCTTTACCAAGGACGGCAGCGTGACCGCCGCCAACGCTTCGGGTCTCAATGACGGTGCTGCCGCGACCTTGCTGATGAGCGCGGATGAAGCGATGAAACGTGGAATCGAGCCACTGGCGCGTATCGCCAGCTACGCGACTGTCGGCCTTGACCCGTCGATCATGGGCGCGGGTCCGATCCACGCCAGCCGCAAGGCGCTGGAAAAGGCAGGCTGGTCCGTGGACGATCTGGATCTGGTGGAAGCCAACGAAGCGTTTGCCGCACAGGCCTGCGCGGTCAACAAGGACATGGGCTGGGATCCGGCCATCGTGAACGTCAATGGCGGCGCGATTGCCATCGGTCACCCCATCGGCGCATCGGGCTGCCGGATTCTGAACACGCTGCTCTTCGAGATGAAGCGCCGGGGTGCCAAGAAGGGCCTTGCCACGCTCTGCATCGGTGGCGGCATGGGTGTCGCCATGTGCGTCGAGCGGGACTAAACGTTTCGCGAGTTTCACCTTTATCTGGTGTCTCAGGTTAAAGGCGAAACGCCATAACCCGGCGTATGCGGCGCACAGATCAATCAAAGGGTGCCGCATTCGGCGCCCTTTTTTGTGGAACAAGGTCCGGCATGGTTAAATATATCGGCTATAATGGAAAATCATGAGCGCAATAATATTGCGCATCATTGGGTCAGGCGGTAACAGTATTGCAAGCTCGATTTCCAGCCCTCACTCAAGTCACTGACACAAAGGAGAAACATCATGGCACGAACAGCACTCGTCACCGGCGGCACACGCGGTAT
Organism: uncultured Roseovarius sp.; assembly: GCA_947503145.1. Taxonomy (GTDB): domain Bacteria; phylum Pseudomonadota; class Alphaproteobacteria; order Rhodobacterales; family Rhodobacteraceae; genus Roseovarius. The sequence continues at coordinate 171,178 of CANNCP010000007.1, read as the reverse complement.
CGGCGCGGCCATTTCCGCGGCCCTCAAAGAGCAGGGCTGCAACGTTGCCGCGACCTATGCCGGCAATGACGAAGCCGCAGCAGCCTTTACCAAAGAGACCGGCATCAAGACCTATAAATGGGACGTGGCCGACTACGACGCCAGCAAGGCAGGCATCGCCAAGGTGGAGGCAGATCTTGGCCCCATCGACATCGTCGTGGCCAATGCCGGCATCACCCGCGACGCGCCGTTTCACAAGATGACACCGGAGCAATGGCATCAGGTGGTCGACACCAATCTCACGGGTGTTTTCAACACCGTGCACCCGGTCTGGCCCGGCATGCGCGAGCGCAAGTTCGGCCGCGTGATCGTCATCAGCTCAATCAACGGACAGAAAGGCCAGTTTGCCCAGGTTAACTATGCCGCGACCAAGGCGGGCGACCTGGGGATCGTGAAATCCCTGGCGCAGGAAGGCGCGCGTGCGGGCATCACTGCCAACGCCATCTGCCCCGGCTACATCGCCACGGAAATGGTCATGGCGGTCCCGGAAAAGGTGCGCGAATCGATCATCAGCCAGATTCCGACAGGCCGTCTGGGCGAACCGGAAGAAATCGGGCGCTGCGTAGCCTTCCTGGCCTCCGACGATGCGGGCTTTATCAACGGATCGACCATTTCGGCGAATGGCGGGCAATTCTTCGTTTGACGCAACTGAACCAGCACCATAGCGTGCGGCGGCTGCCCTGAGGGGCAGCCGTTTTCGTTTAAAGCGTTCCGCCTTAAATCTGAGGCACTCGGTCAAGGTGGAATGCATGCAACGATCATATGTATCGCTGCGTTCCGCGAAAAGCTGTGAGTCAGGTTTTTCGCGGAACGATTTAGGGGGCAGGGATGACACGCAGCAAGGCGACGGCAATCGGGTTTGCGGCGGTGCTGTTGTGGTCGTTGCTGGCGCTCTTTACCGTCGGATCGGCCCCGGTGCCGCCCCTGCAGCTGAATGCGATGTGTTTCGGGATCGCCACCCTGATCGGCCTCGTTTGGGTCGGGCGCAGCGGCGGGATGGCCGATCTGCGGGCGGTGTCCTGGCGCGTCTATGTTTTCGGCACGGCGGGGCTTTTTGGCTATCACCTGTTCTATTTCACCGCGCTGCGTCTGGCCCCGGCAGCCGAGGCGGGGCTGATCGCCTATCTTTGGCCGCTCTTGATTGTGTTGTTTTCCGGCCTGTTGCCGGGCGAACGGTTACGCGCGGGGCACCTGATCGGTGCAATGCTCGCCTTTGTCGGGGCCGCCCTGATCATCACGCAGGGTGGTGCCAGCTTTGATCGCAGCGCCTTGCCCGGTTACGGCGCGGCGGCGCTCTGCGCGCTGATCTGGGCCAGCTATTCGGTGCTGTCGCGGCGGCTGGGCGATGTGCCGACAAACAGCGTCGCGGTATTCTGTGCGGGCACGGCGCTGCTGTCGCTGATCGCACATCTGGCAGTCGAGACGACGGTCTGGCCTGTGGGTGCGCTGGGCTGGGTGTCTGTCGCGGCGTTGGGGCTGGGGCCGGTCGGGCTGGCCTTCTATGTCTGGGATGTCGGGGTCAAGCGCGGTGATATTCAGCTGTTGGGCGTGGCGTCCTATGCCGCGCCACTGCTGTCGACGCTGGCGTTGATCCTCGCCGGTGTCGCTGCCCCGAGCGCAATCTTGCTGGTCTCGGCGGTGTTGATCGCCGGTGGCGCGCTTCTGGCTGCGCGGGCGGGCGGGGCGAGTCGAGACACGAGCTGAACCCGAAACGCCCGCCATGCGGTCAGATTGTAGGCGTTTCGCCTTTAACTGAAGTCTCAGAGGAAAGGCGAGACGCTTTTTAGTTCAGTAGCCCGGCATGGCGAAGGCCGCTTTCGACCAGCAGCTTGGTCTCGTCTGACAGCTCGGTCAGCGGCGAGCGGACCTCTTCGCTGCACAGATCCAGGCGCGACATCGCGTATTTCACGCCGACGACGCCCGGCTCGGTAAAGATAGCCTGATGCAGTGGCATCAACCGGTCCTGAAGCTCCAGCGCCTTGCGATAGTCGCCGGCCAGCATGGTTTGCTGCAATTCTGCACAGAGCTTGGGCGCGACATTGGCCGTGACAGAGATGCAGCCAATACCGCCCTGCGCGTTGAACCCGTGTGCAGTGGCGTCCTCGCCCGAGATCTGGATGAAATCGGTGCCGCAGGTGATCCGCTGCTGGCTGACCCGCGCCAGATCGCCGGTTGCGTCCTTGACGCCGATGATGCGCGGCAGTCTTGCCAGTTCGCCCATGGTGGCAGGCAGCATGTCCACGACCGAGCGACCGGGGATGTTGTAGATGATGATCGGCAGATCGCAGCAATCATGCAGCGCACGGAAATGTGCGATCAGCCCGCGTTGCGTCGGCTTGTTATAGTAGGGTGTGACCACCAGCGCGACATCGGCACCGACCTTGTGGGCATATTGCATGAGGCGCATCGACTCGATCGTGTTGTTGCTGCCCGCGCCCGCGATGACAGGCACGCGGCCATTTGCGGTGCGCACCACTGTCTCGACCACTGCCTCATGTTCTTCGTGGCTCAATGTCGGGCTCTCGCCCGTGGTGCCGACGGGGACGAGGCCGTGACTGCCTGCGCTGATCTGCCGTTCCACCAGTTTTTTGAGCGTATCGAAATCCACTGCGTCGTTCTTGAACGGCGTAACCAGGGCAGGCAAAGAACCTTTAATCATGTCGCGCTCCTTTCGGATCAGATGGGCGGGCGCGCAGGCCCGCAGGTAAAGAACAGCATGTGCCCGGCGATATCCGGCCCCGCCCGCAGGTTTGCGTGTGGACGGCCAGCCGATGGGCGCATAGGCTGGCGCTGTCTATCCTTTGCAATGGCAGGAAATGCAAGAGATGTTGCGCGTATTTGCGGCGGTTTTAGTGCTGATCTGCTTCTCTTTGCCGGAGGGAGCCAAGGCGGCTGACATACGCCCCCCCAGCGCGCTGGCCAGCGCGCTTGACGCGGCGCGCGACGGGCGCTGGACCCGTGCGGCAGAACTGGCGGCCCGCGAAGGACCCGCCGCCGGGGTGATCATTGAATGGAGCCGCCTGCGGGCCGGGCACGGTACCACTGCAGAAATTCTGGCCTTTCTTGCGGCCTATCCGGACTGGCCGGGGCTCGCCTATCTGCGCAAGCGGAACGAGCCGGTTTTCAAGGATGCCGGCGACGCGGATGTGATCGCGTTTTTCGCAGGCACCCAGCCGCAGACTGCCAACGGTGTGCTGCGCTATGCCGAGGCGCTCATCGCAGGTGGCCAGCGCGGCGAGGCAGAGGCCAGCGTGGTTCTGGCGTGGCGCACGATGGATCTGAGTGTCGAAGAACATGTTGCGTTCCTCAATGCGCATGGTCCGTTGCTGGAGCCGCACCATGTGGCTCGGCTGGAAATGACGCTCTGGCGGGGGCTGAAGGATAGCGCGCAGATGCTGCCGCTGGTGCCCGAGGAGGATCGCGCCGTGGCAGAGCTGCGCCGCAAGATCGTGCGCGGCGAAAGCGGTATTGATGCCGCATTGGCCAAACTGCCCGAGGGCCGCAGGAACGATCCGGGCATCGCCCATGAACGTTTCAATCTCTATATCAAGCGCAACGAGTCCGAAAAGGCCATCGCGCTGCTGCAATCGCAGAGCCACATTGCGGGCGGGCTCGGCGAGGCCGAGCGCTGGTCGGGCTGGCGGCGCAGTCTCGCGCGGCAGATGATGCGCGACGGCCAGCATGCGCTGGCTTACGATCTGGCGGCCAATCATCAGCTCGCCGGTGGCGCGGCCTATGCCGACCTGGAATGGCTGGCCGGCTATCTGGCGCTGCGGTTCCTCGACGAGGCGGAACTGGCGCGCGATCATTTCCAACGGCTGCGGGCCGCAGTGAAAACGCCGATCTCGCTGGGGCGCGCGGGCTATTGGATCGGGCGGGCGCAGGAGGCGCTGGGCGATCACGAGGCGGCGAAGATCGCCTATGCCGAAGGTGCGCAGCACCAGACCAGCTTTTACGGGCTGCTGGCTGCGGAAAAGGCCGGGCTGCCCTTTGATGTCGGCCTGGGTGCGCCCGGTGTGCCGCCCTGGCGCGATGCCGAATTCGCGGCGGGCTTATTGGCGCGGGCCGGCGCATTGGCGCTGGGCGCCGGACAGCTCAGCCTTGCCGAGCGGTTCTTCCTGGCTCTGGCCGATACTCTGGATGAGACCGGATTGCGCCAGATGGCGCAGATGCTGGACGATCTGGAGGCGCCGCATCTGCAGGTGATGCTGGGTAAACACGCGGCGAGTCGGCAGGTAATCCTGCCCGAAGCCTATTACCCTGTGCACGCGATGAGCGGCATGGACCTGCCGGTGCCAATGGAATTGGCGCTGGCCATTGCCCGCCGCGAGAGCGAGTTCGACCCGTCGGTGGCCAGCGGCGCGGGCGCGCAGGGATTGATGCAACTGATGCCCGGTACTGCCAGCGACGTGGCGCGTGATCTGGGGCTCGCCCATCAGCCGGCTCATATCCTGCACGTCTGGGAATATAACGCGCGGCTGGGCTCTACCTATCTGGCGCAACTGTCAGATAAATTCGGCGCGAATGTCGTGATGATGTCGGCCGGCTACAATGCCGGGCCGCGCCGCCCGGCCCAGTGGATGGCGCTCTATGGTGATCCACGCGCGGGCGATATGGATGTGATCGACTGGATCGAGCACATTCCGTTCCGCGAGACGCGAAACTACGTACAACGTGTTGCCGAGAGCCTGCCGATTTACCGCGCGCGACTGGGCAAGGCACCGCATCCGGTGCCGTTCAGCCAGGAGTTGATCGGTGCCAGCCTGCCGTCCACGTTGAAAATCAGGTAGCCAGGGCACCCCCCCCCTGGGGGGCGTCTTGGAGCTGGTCAGGGCAGCTTCCATATACGGGTCATGTCGGTGCTGTCCGGGCAGCATTTTCAATGGTCTTCAAACACTTAAGAATGCCCGGTCACGCGCTGCCGCCATAGGGTAAAGACCCCGGCCGCCACGACGATACCCACGCCGATTGCCACGTTGATGCGGATCGTCTCGCCAAACACCGTGACCCCGAGGATAGTGATGAAGACGAGCTGCAGGTAGGTAAAGGGCTGTACAGCGCTTGCCTCGGCTACTTCATAGCATTTGATCAGCGTATAATGTCCACCGGCCCCGGTGATGCACATGAGCACCATCCATCCCCAGTCGGACGCTGTCATAGGTTCCCAGAACCACATACCGACGGCGGTCATGCCGATCGCTCCCACAACCCCGGTCCAGAAGAAGCTGGTCGCGGCGCTGTCCTGCCGCGCGGCATAGCGCGTGAGCAGCCCATAGAGCGCGAACATCAACGCGGCAATCAGTGGCAAGATGGCTTCGGGCTGAAAGACGCCGAATCCCGGCTCCAGGATGATGATCACCCCGATAAAGCCCACGCCGATGGCCGACCAGCGCCGCCAGCCCACCCGCTCGCCCAGAACCGGTCCGGACAGGGCGGCGATCAGCAGCGGATAGCAGGCAAAGACCGCATGGCTCTCGATCAGGCCGAGCAAGGTGAAGCCGGCTACTATCACGCAGATTTCTGCGACCAGCAGCAGCGCGCGGAACGCCTGCAATACAGGCTGGCGCGTACGCGCCGCAGCCCGCAGGCCGCCAGCCTTGCGCCCCGCGACGGTGATCACGAAGGCCGCAAAGAACCAGTAGCGGATCATGACCACCATATAAACGTTGTATTCGCCCGCCAGATGCCGCGAGAGTCCGTCCTGCATCGCAAAGATGAGGGTGGTCAGCAGCATCATCATGATGCCCAGCCTGGTGTTCTGCTCAGTCATTTTATGCGCTCCGCGACCGTCATGTGCTTCTTGCGCCCGTATCCCGGCACGCGCGTCACGTCAAAGCCTGCATCGGCCAATCCGCGCCGCACGAAGCCGGCGGCGGTATAGGTCGCAGCCGTGCCGCCCCGAGCGGTGTGGTCAAAGACGGCCTGCATCAGATCGGGCTGCCACAGCTCAGGATTCTTTGCGGGGGAAAACCCGTCGAGGAACCAGGCGTCGGCCACGCCCCGCCACCGGGGCAGGGTCTGGCGGGCGTCACCGGTGATCACCTCCATCTGGGCGCCGTGGCCCAGGTCGATCCGACATGCACCCGCTGCCCATCCTGCAAGCAATGGTGCCGCCAGCGCCGCGAGACCGGGGTGCGCCGCCAGCGCGCGCGCCATATCATCCGCGCGCATCGGATAGGCCTCGAAGGACGTGAGATGCAGCCGCCCCGGCGCTCCTGCCGTCTGCCACGCATCGAGCGCGGTGAGCATGTTCAGCCCGGTGCCAAAGCCCAGTTCGGCGATGTGAAACCCGTCGCAGAACCGGTCGGGCAGCGCATTGCCCTGCAAAAAGACGTGCCGCGTCTCCGCCAGCCCGTCCTCAAAGCTGAAATAGGGGTCATTGAACCGGATGGAGACCGGGACATCGCCCGCCTGCCAGTCCAGCTTGGCGTACTGGTCCTGCATGTCCGGTTCCTTTATCACATGCGCCGGAGGGTCCCGGCGAACGCCGCGACCATGCAAGGGAGGACGTGCTTTGGCAATGGTCGATGTGACGGTAATGGGGGCCGGAATATTCGGCCTGTCGGTTGCGTATTCGTGCGCCCGGCGCGGGGCGCGCGTGCGGGTGATCGACCCGGGCGGGCCGGGGGCCGGGGCCTCGGGTGGGATTGTCGGTACGCTTGTGCCGCATGTGCCGGAACAGTGGAACCAAAAGAAGGCGTTTCAGCTCGATAGCCTGCTGATGGCCGAAAGCTGGTGGCGCGAGATTGCGGAGGTTTCGGGGCTAGATCTCGGCTACGCCCGCCTTGGGCGGCTGCAGCCGGTGGCGGATGATACGGCTCTGGCACTGGCAACAGCGCGAATCAGTGATGCCCGCGACCTCTGGCAGGGGAAGGCGCACTGGCAAGTGGTCGCAGCGAAGGATGCCGACTGGGAGCCTCTCACACCGACGGGAATGTTGGTCTACGACACCCTGAGCGCGCGGCTGCATTCGCGCCGCGCCTGTGCGGCGATTGCGGCGGCGATCAGGGCGCATGGCGGCGAGATATTGACAGAGGGCGCTGCCACGCCTGGTGCCGTCTGGGCCACAGGCATTGCAGGGCTGGAGGCACTGACAGCCGTGCATTCCCGGCAGGTCGGCAATGGCGTAAAAGGGCAAGCTGTGTTGCTGGACCATGCGGCCCCGGACCTGCCGCAGATTTTCGCGGACGGGGTTCTTATCGTCCCGCATGACGATGGCACCACTGCTATCGGTTCGACCTCTGAACGTTATTATGATGACCCGGCCAGCACCGATGCACAATTGGATGCGCTGATCGAACGCGCGCGCCAGGCTGTGCCTGCCCTGCGGGACGCGCCGGTGATCGAGCGTTGGGCCGGGGTGCGCCCGCGCAGCCGCAGCCGCGCGCCGATGCTGGGCGCGCATCCGCTGCGCGCAGGGGATTTCATCGCCAATGGCGGCTTCAAGATCGGGTTCGGCATGGCCCCCAAGGTCGGCGAGGTGATGGCCGATCTGGTGCTGGACGGGGTGGACCGCATCCCGGATAGTTTCCGGCCCGAAGTGTCCTATTGAGGGGTCTTTCTCCTGACGGGGCAATCGGGCAGAAAGGGCACATGACACCTTTCGATCTGGTCCTCACTCCCACCGGCCTGCGCTATCGCGGCCAGCGTTTCCCTTGCACTATCGGGCGCGGTGGCCTGAGTGCCGCGAAACGCGAGGGCGATGGTGCGACGCCCATCGGGACGCATCTCATTGTTGCGCTGATGTACCGACCCGACCGTCTGGCGCGGCCCGCACCCTGGGCAATCCCGATCCGGCCGGGCGATCTGTGGTCCGATGCCGGCGACGATGCCGCTTATAACCAGTTAGTGCGCGCACCCTACGCACCCAGCCACGAGGTACTGCGCCGGGCCGATCCGCTCTATGATCTGATTTTCGTGACAGACTGGAACTGGCCGGATTCGCAGGCCGGGCGTGGATCGTGCATCTTTATGCATCAGTGGCGCAGGCCGGGTATCCCGACAGAAGGCTGCGTTGCGCTGCGCCGCGACCATTTGCACCGTATTGCGGCACAGATCATTCCGGGAACCCGCCTGATCATCAGCAACTGATCGCCGTCCCCGGTGCTGGGGGTTGTATTTGAAAATGCCGAATAACAGTTTGTCGTCACCGAACATCTTCACCTTGCCGACGCCGTGGTTATAACTACGGGTATTCAGATTATTGTAGTTTTATTCAATGAATATCGTGCCCGCATGCGCGCCCTTGACGGTAAATGCCGTGCTTCCGGCAGTATTCGGATGGTCCGAATTGCAAGCTGGAATATCGCCTTAGATTGAAACTAAATGTCATTTTGGAACATGCAGGGAATGAGTGAAACATGCCTGCCCAAAAAATGAGAATACGGATCAGTATTGGTCCTTTGGTGTGTCGATAAACATTATGAAATCTGGGCCTCAGGATAATTCACGCGTCCAAGCCTGCAAGGAGCGTTTGCGAGATCGGATAAGCAATGCCTGTTAATGGAGAGTAATGCAGTTACAGCCAGATATCAGAGCGCGCGCCGTACCGCTTGATCGCCGAGAATTACTTTGCACAAGTTTACGCCTTATATTAAAGGAAGGGCGTGCTGAATCAGCAAAACAAAAACAAAGCAGGAATAGTCATGTCTCAGATTGATCTGAAAAAAATGAATATGACGGAGCTTCGCGCGCTTGAAAAAAGAGTTGCACGTGCCATTGCCTCGCGCCAGAAACGCGAGCGCAAAGAGGCATTGTCTGCACTCGAAGTGAAAGCAAAACAACTGGGATATTCGCTGGGCGAACTTCTGGGAAATGCGAAGTCAGGCGAAAAAACAACAGCTGCAAAACCAGCGAAACCGCGCAAGCCCGTCGCACCGAAATACCGCAATCCCGAAAATCCCAGTCAGACCTGGAGCGGTCGTGGCCGTCAGCCGAACTGGCTCAAAGAGGCCGTCGCATCGGGTAAACCGATCGAAACATTCGCAATCAAGTCCTGACGTCTTTGGGCTGAGGCGCTCCCTCAGCCCGCTTGGCGCGCACCAAAGATTGCACTGCCGACTCGCACATGTGTGGCACCATGTGCGATGGCACTTTCAAAATCACTGCTCATGCCCATCGACAGCCCGCTCAGTCCGTTGCGTGCCGCGATTTTGGCCAGCAACGCAAAATGCAGACTTGGCTCTTCGTCCACGGGCGGAATGCACATCAGTCCCTTGAGCGGCAGATCAAGATCACGACATTCGGCGATGAATGAATCCGTGTCTGCGGGCAGGACACCTGCCTTTTGATCCTCTTCGCCGGTATTGACCTGGATGAACAGATCCGGGCAATGCCCTTCCTCCTGCGCGACGCGGGCAATTGCACGGGCCAGCTTGGGCCGGTCCACCGAATGGATCGACTGAAACAACTCCATCGCCTGGCGCACCTTGTTGCTCTGGAGTGGGCCGATCAGATGCAGGTCAATCCCCTTGTAAATCTCACGAAATCCGGGCCATTTGCCAGCAGCTTCCTGCACGCGGTTTTCGCCAAAACATCTGTGGCCGGCGTCCAGAACCGCCGCCACGCGCGCGTCTGGCTGCACCTTTGACACCGCAATCAGCGTCACGGAATCCACGGGCCGATCGGCGTTCTTGGCTGCGGCACGGATGCGGGCAGTAATATCGTCAAGGCTCATGGCTTGTATCTCCGATTGGCACTGGGGGACTGGAACACAGATAAATCAGGCACGGGGCCGGATGCAAACCGTGAATGGGTATCCTCGCACGTACAAAGCTAAAGCGCTTGCTCCGATGGCGCAGCTTGGATAGTAGAGGAGGGGCAATTAATGTCGGACGGTGGTATGATCTTTTCTTCTGCAAAGCGCGCTCTTACTGTGCTGGCCTGCGTCGCCATCGTCGCTGGCTGCGGCAATCAGTCGCCAGGTGAGTCTTCCGATACCCGCAAGGAACGCCTTACTCCTGAAATGAAGCGCAAGGGCATAACCAGCGGCACCAGTATTTTCGACGCGTTCCGCGGCGACAAATCGGGCGTCAAGGTGAACCGTTTTCTCTGGACCGCCTCGCTGGATGTGCTTGATTTTCTGCCGGTACAGTCCGCTGATCCATTTACCGGCGTGATCTCTACCGGCTACGGTATCCCGCCGGGCGGTGGGCGTGCCTACCGCGCAACGATCCTGATCAGTGACCCGGCGCTTGATGCGCGGTCGCTCAACGTGGCGCTGCAATCCAGGGGTGGCAGCCCGGTTGCGGCAGGCACCCAGCGCGCGGTCGAGGATGCGATCCTGTCGCGCGCGCGCCAATTGCGCATTCAGGCTGGCAGGTACTAAGGCGTTTCGCCTTTAATCTGAGACATCAGATAAAAGTGAAACGCGCGCAACGCTTGTATGTCGTGCGTGTTTCGCAAGAAGCCGTGAGCCAGGTTCTTCGCGAAACGCTTTGACTACCCGCGCTCTATTCTCTCTTCGTCGGCGACACCGGCAGGCGATCCAGCACCTGTTCATGCAGTGTCCGTGGCCGCAGCCGTGGCTCTGAATGAAGAGGGAATTGGACTGGTTCATGCGTCGTGCTCCGGATTTTGGCTCGGCCGGTTGTGATTCGGGGCCGGCTGCGCGAATCTCTTGCCGTGCTGCAGCCTTGGCACTGTCTGTTGCGGGCGCGCCGGCGATCATACCACCAGCGGTACATCCATCAGGTTCGTCACCCACTTGATCTGACGTGGCAGGCAGATCGTTTCCAGATCGTATTGCGATTGCATCAGCGCTCGCGCGTTGCGCCCCAGACGGCTGCGGGCCTCTGCGTCGTCCAGAAGCTCGCAGATTTCGTCCACTAGTGTCAGGCCATCAAAGAAATCGACCATGCGACCGGTTTCATCATCAGTAATGACCTCACGTACGGGCGCGGTGTCGCTGGCGACGATGGCCGCCCCGCAGGCCATCGCCTCCATCAGGCTCCAGCTGAGCACGAAAGGGTAGGTCAGGTAGACATGCACGCGGCTGAGTTGCAGGATGCGGGTGAAATCGCCGTGCGGAATGCGGCCCAGGAAATGCACCCGCTTCCAGTCTTCGGTGCTGATCTGGTCCGTTACCTCGTCGCGGAAAATCTGCTTCCAGGTTTTGTCATCGGGTGGGCGGGCACCGTAACTGACCTCGTCACCGCCGATGATGATGATGCGCGCCTTGGGGCGTTCGCGCAGCAGGCGCGGCAGCGCCCGCATGAAGATATGATAACCGCGGTAAGGTTCGAGATTGCGATTGACGAAAGTGATGATCTCGTCGTTGCGGCTGAGTTCAGGATACCCTTTCATCCATATCCGGACATTCGGGTCCGGGCGTGACTGTGCGGTGTCGATCCCGTCATGGCAGATCGTGATCCGGTCGCGAAATTCAGCCGGAAAGGTATCGGCCTGAAATCGTGTCGGGCTGATCCCTGCTTCGGCCAGCGGGAAATGCAGGTGATTGTTGAGGTTCTTCAGCCGGATGCGTAGCGGCTGCAAATCCGGGTCACGCGATGGAAATTCCGGGTCGAAGTCCAGATGCGGATAGCCCGGCTCGTGGTAGAGTTCACAATAAAGGCCCATTCGCGCGCGCGGCCACAGGTCGCGCAGGAACATCGCTTCGCCCCAGCCAGGATGCGCGAGAATGATGTCGGGGCTGTATCCCTGATCGCGCAGGGTACGGGCGGCGTGGTAGCAGGCTTCGCCGCGCGTCACCTTGGTATCGAGATCGACCAGCCAGGGATGCAGATTCTGCCCGGCGCGCTTGGGCAGGGTGTAGGGGCGGATCTCGACGCCTTTCCACGTCGTCGGTTCCTTCACACGCAGCGTCAAGGCCAGGCACTCGTGGCCGGCCTGCGCCAGTGTCGGGGCCAGATGCTTGTACTGACCGGGGAAGTTCTGGTGAATAAAGAGGATTTTCATGTGCCTGCACTGCTTGATGCCCGTTTTTTCTGTTATAGGCAGGGCAGGTCGGGCTGCATAGTGCAGCGGCTCATAGCGTAATGGGCGCAGTTGCCATTTGCGCAAAATTTCACCTGCCTCTGGACCCTGCGCGTCGCCCGGCATATCACCGCTATCGACGCATTCAGACCAAAAGGGGCGCCGCCCATGTCGCGCTATTCAGCCGCCGAAATCGAAGCCAGATGGCAGGACGCCTGGGAACAGGCTTCGGTCTTTCGGGCCGTACGCTCGGACGACAAGCCGAAATATTACGTGCTTGAAATGTTCCCCTATCCGTCGGGCCGTATCCACATGGGGCATGTGCGCAACTACACGATGGGTGACGTGATCGCGCGGCACAAGCTGGCGACCGGCCATAACGTGCTGCATCCGATGGGCTGGGACGCTTTCGGGATGCCCGCCGAAAACGCGGCGATGGCCAGCGGTGGCCACCCCAAGGATTGGACCTATCAGAACATCGCCGACATGCGCGGCCAGATGAAGCCGCTGGGCCTCAGCATTGACTGGAGCCGGGAATTCGCGACATGCGACCCGGAATACTACAGCCAGCAACAGGCGCTTTTCCTCGACATGCTCGAAGCCGGGCTTGTCTACCGCAAGAACGCGGTCGTGAACTGGGACCCGGTCGACATGACCGTGCTGGCCAACGAGCAGGTGATCGACGGCAAGGGTTGGCGCTCTGGTGCCGAGGTCGAGCGGCGCGAGCTGACGCAGTGGTTCTTCAAGATATCCGACATGGCCGAAGAGTTGCTGGAGGCGCTTGATACGCTCGACAACTGGCCCGCCAAGGTGCGGCTGATGCAGGAGAACTGGATCGGCAAATCGCGCGGGCTGCAATTTTCGTTTTCAATGGTGGACGGTCTCGAAGGCCACGACCGGGTAGAGGTCTATACCACGCGGCCCGATACGCTCATGGGGGCCAGCTTTATCGGGGTTTCGCCTGATCACCCGCTGGCCCGACAGCTGGAAAAGGACGACGATGCGCTGGCGGAGTTCAACGCCGAATGCCGCAAGGGCGGAACCACCGCCGAAGCGCTGGAGACAGCCGAGAAACTCGGCTATGACACCGGACTGCGCGTGCGCCATCCTTTTGATACATCGTGGGAATTGCCGGTTTACGTGGCCAATTTCATCTTGATGGATTACGGCACCGGCGCGATCTTTGGCTGCCCGGCACATGATCAACGTGATTTCGACTTTGCGACGAAATACGGCCTGCCGATCATCTCGACCTATCTGCCGTCCCAAGACAGCGTCGACGAACTGACCGAGGCGTTCGTGCCGTCCAAGACCGAAGAAGTCTATTATAATCGTGGCTTTGCCGGTGCAGCGCATCAGACCGGAAACGATGCTGTCGACGCTGCCATTGCGTTCTGCGAAAGCCAGGGCGTGGGCCAGGGGGTGACCAAGTACCGCCTGCGCGACTGGGGGCTTTCGCGTCAGCGCTATTGGGGTTGTCCGATTCCGGTGGTGCATTGCGCGACCTGCGGCGTGGTGCCAGAGGCCAAGGAAAACCTGCCTGTGCGGCTGCCCGATGATGTCAGCTTTGATGTGCCGGGCAATCCGCTGGATCGCCATCCGACCTGGCGGCAGACGTCGTGCCCGTCCTGTGGCGGTGCCGCGCTGCGCGAGTCCGACACGATGGATACGTTCGTGGACAGCTCGTGGTATTATGCGCGCTTCACGTCTCCGCATGCGCCGACGCCGACAGATGCCGAAGACGCCGCCTACTGGATGAATGTCGATCAGTATATCGGCGGGATCGAGCACGCGATTCTGCACCTGCTCTATTCACGCTTCTTTGCGCGTGCGATGCACATCACCGGGCATCTGCCGAAATCCGCGATCGAACCATTCAACGCGCTTTTTACCCAAGGGATGGTCACGCACGAGATTTACCAGACCCGCGACGCGAAGGGTCGCCCGGTCTATCACCTCCCCGAAGAGGTGACTGATGGCAGGCTGAACGATGGCACCGAGGTCAGCATCGTGCCATCTGCCAAGATGTCCAAATCCAAGAAGAACGTGGTGGACCCGGAGCGGATCATCTCGGCCTACGGAGCCGATACCGCGCGCTGGTTCGTGCTGTCCGACAGCCCGCCCGAGCGCGACGTGGAATGGACCGCAGCAGGTGCCGAGGCCGCGTACAAACACCTCGCGCGGGTTTACCGGATCGTGTCCGAGATCGTCGACGACATAGCCAAAGATGCCTCGCCAGAGGCGGATGAGGCGCTCTTGCGCGAGATGCACAGAGCGATCCATGATGTGACCGGCGGGGTCGAGAGCTTTGGCTTCAACGCCGCCGTCGCGCGGCTCTATGCCTTTACCAATACCCTGTCGAAATCCACCGCAGGCGCGGCTGCCAAACGTCAGGCAGCCACGGTGCTGGCGCAGCTCATGTCACCGATGACGCCGCATTTGTCCGAAGAACTGTGGCAGATGCTGGGCGGCACCGGCCTGATCGTGACCGCGCCCTGGCCGGTAGCCGATGCCGCGATGTTGATCGACGACACCATCACGCTGCCGGTCCAGATTAACGGCAAACGGCGCGGCGAAATCGAGGTGGCGCAAGACGCGACCAAGGAAGAGGTTGAAAAAATTGCGCTGGCGCTTGATGCTGTGCAAAAGGCGCTGGAGGGCGGGCAACCGAAGAAGGTGATCGTTGTCCCCGGACGGATCGTGAATGTGGTGATCTAAAGCGTTTCGAGTTCAGATGAGACACGACTTGAACCCGAAACGCTCACCACACGGGTTAGGTTGTGGGCGTTCTTTTCTGCTCCTGACCCGGCTCTTGCCGTCAACTCGCGCGCATGAACGCAAATGGTGATATGTTCCTGAAATGATCAATACACGCCATACCCGCCGCTTCTTCTGCCTCGGCAGCCTTACCGCGCTTGGCGCCTGCGGTTTCACGCCGGTCTATGGGCCGGACGGTGGCGGTGCCGCGCTGCAAGATGCCGTGCTGGCCGATGCGCCCACGACGCGCGATGCGTTTCTGCTGGTGCGCGAGATCGAACAGCGGCTGGGGCGCGGCAGCCCGGCCACCTACGGGCTGTCCTACGCGATCACGGTCCAGAGTGAAGCGATTGCCATTGACCTCAACGACGTGACGCAGCGCTTTAACCTGCTGGGCGAGATTACTTATGCCCTGCGTCATCTGGCGACCGGCGCCGTGGTGGCCTCTGGCAAGGTGAACAACTTTACCGGCTACTCGGCGTCCGGCTCCACCGTTGCGACGCAGGCGGCAGAGCGCGACGCGCGCGCCCGGCTGATGTCGATCCTGGCAGACATGTTGATCACCCGGCTTGTTGTCGCCGCACCGCTGCCCGCGACATGAAGAGGCTGGCCACATGAAGCTGGGCCCGCGGGATGCGTCGGGCTATTTCGCGCGGCCAGAGCCTGCGCGCACCGGCCTGCTGATCTACGGCAATGACGCGATGCGCGTGGCATTACGGCGGCAAGAGGTGATCGCGGCCCTTATCGGCCCTCAGGGCGAGACGGAAATGCGCCTTGCGCGCATGCTCGCCGCCGATCTGCGCAAGGACCCGGCCCGTCTGTTGGATGCGATCAAGGCGCAGGGGTTCTTTCCCGGTCCGCGCGTCGCCTTTGTCGAGGACGCGACCGAGGCGCTGGCCACGCCGATCCTCGCCGCGCTGGCCGACTGGCAGGCGGGCGATGCGCAGATCGTCGTGACGGCCGGCGCGCTCAAGCCGACATCGAAGCTGCGCAAGGCGTTCGAGGGGCATGGTAATGCCTATGCCGCCGCGATCTACGACGATCCGCCCTCGCGCAGCGAGATCGAAGCGATGCTGGGCAAGGCGGGGCTGAGGGATGTCACACCCGAAGCGATGGTCGATCTGGTCACCCTCTCGCGGGCGCTTGATCCCGGAGATTTTCGGCAGACGCTTGAAAAATTGTCACTTTACAAGATAGGCGACGGTGCAGCCGTCAGCCCCGAGGATGTGGCGGTCTGCGGACCTGCATCGACCGAGGCCGATCTTGACGATGTGCTCAATATCGTGGCCGAAGCGCGCTCGGGCGAGATCGGCCCGATCATGAAACGCCTGCGTGCGCAGGGGGTGCAGCCGGTCAGCCTGTGCATCACTGCGACGCGCCATTTTCGCACACTCTACACGGCTGCTTCCGATCCTGGCGGGCCGTCGCAGGGCATCGCGCGAATGCGCCCGCCGGTCTTTGGCCCGCGCCGCGACCGGATGATCCGACAGGCCCAGCAATGGGGGGCGTCACGGCTGGAATCGGCGCTGGTGTTGTTGACGGATACCGACCTGCACCTGCGCTCTGCGGGGCAAACCGCGCCGCAGATGGCGCTGGTAGAGCGCGCATTGATCCGGCTTGCGATGATGGGCGCGGCACGCTGATTCATAGTCAGTAATTGCCAGCAACGCGCAGCATTGCAATCGAAGTGGGGTGGCGCCACCGCTTGGGGAATATTCAACCCGGAGCCTGCCCGATGTACGAAGTGATCGGAACCCGCGCCAGCCGCGCCCTGAGCGTTTTGAGGATGCCCGAAGAACGCCGCAGCCCTGCCATCAAGGTGTCGATGAAATGGGAATACAGCCGCAACATCGCCCGCCTGTCGGATGCGCCTCAAGGGCCGTTCCTGATGGGGGCAGAGATGACCATTTCCGATATGCTGCTGGCCCATTGCCTGCGCTGGTCCGAGGTCGCGAAGCTCCCTAGAGCGTTCCGCCTTAAACCTGAGGCACTCAGTTAAGGCGGAATGCGTGCAACGCTCATATGTATCGCTGCGTTCTGCGAAAAGCTGTGAGCCAGGTTTTTCGCGGAACACTTTAAACCGGACGAGAAGCTGGCCGGGTTCAAAGCCTGGATGGAGGTGCGCGGGGTATTTCAGCGCGCTGTAGTCTCCTCCTGATCGGTCGCCCATTGGGCGGCATGCTGCCCCGCCCATAGGCCGGTGGCAAGGCAGGCGGTGATCAGGTAGCCCCCGGTCGGGGCCTCCCAGTCCAGCATCTCTCCGGCTGCGAAGGTGCCGGGCCTGGCGTGCAACATCAACGTCTGGTCCACCGCGTCCCAGCGTAGCCCGCCCGTAGTCGATATCGCCTGATCCAGCGGCATCGGGCCCGCATGGTTGATCGGCAGCGCCTTGACCAGCGGGGCGATATCGTCGGGCAGGGGGCGTGCGAATTCCATCAGCAATGTCTGTTTCACGGGCGGCAATTTCAACGCCTTGCGCAGGTGGTTGCCAAGGCTCGCCTTGCCACGCGGGCGGGCCAGCCGCTCGCGGATGCTGTCCACGGAAACATCCGGCATCAGATCAATGGTCAACGCCGCACCTTCGCGCATCTGTCGCGATACTTCGTAAATGCCACCGCCTTCGATCCCATGTCTGGTCAGGACAAATTCGCCGCGCGACACCGCGCCCCCGGCATGCAGCGCCACGCCCTTGATCGCATGGCCCAGATGGGGGTGCATATGATCTGACCAGTTGACGCGGAATCCGATGTTCGCGGGTTGGAACGGGGCAGTCTGATCCGGCAGATACGCGGCCCACGCACCGTCAGAGCCGAGCCGTGCCCAGCTTGCTCCGCCACAGGCCAGCACGGTCACGGATGGTGTCAGGCGCATGGGTCCATCGGGTGTCTGCATCAGCACGTCCGCGCCGTCCCACCCCTCCCAGCGCCAGCCCCGGCGCAGCGTGACGCCCAGCCCATCGAGCCGCGTCAGCCACGCACGCAGGAGCGGGGATGCCTTCATCACCTTGGGAAAGATCCGCCCCGTCGATCCGGTAAAGAGCGGCTGTCCGAGCCCCTCGGCCCAGGCCTGAACCTCTGCCGGGCCAAAGGCGCGCAGCATCGGCTCCAAAGGCGCGGCATCGGTGCCCAAGGCAGTCAGGAAGGCTTCGACAGGCTCGGCCTTGGTCAGGTTCAGACCCGACTTGCCTGCCATCAGGAACTTGCGCGCGGGCGACGGTCTGGCCTCGGCGACGGTGACGCGCAAACCCGCGCTTGCCATCGCTTCTGCGGCCATCAGACCGGCGGGCCCGGCCCCTATGACCAACGCATCGGTCATGCGGGAACCGTCATGACAGAGCCGAACAGCCAGCCCCGAGCAATCCCGCACCCCTGACAGGGGTATCCGATTGCCCACTCTGTGATATCCAGCTGCTCATTCATCGCCTGTTCCCCTGCCGTTATGATATGCGCCCTATATGGCGAAAGTATTCTGCGGCAGGCTCGGTTGAGCCTGCCTTGGCCGGTGGTCTCCGGGCTGCTGAAGGATGGCAAGAGGCGGGCGCGACGTGGCTCAGCCGCCGCGCACCGCGTCGACCATCCGTTGCACGTTGTCAGGGTCCGCGTCGGGCGTGATGCCGTGTCCGAGGTTGAAGATATGCGGTCCATTGCTCAGCGCGTCGACGATGCGGCGCGTCTCGCGGGCCAGCGCCTCGCCGCCTGTGACCATGTGCGAGGAGGCCAGATTGCCCTGTACGCAGCCATCGACCTGCACATGTTCGGCCACCCAATCGGCGCTCACCGAATTGTCGATGGCCACGCAGTCGGCACCGGTTTTCCCGGCAAAGCCGATGTATTTTTCGCCTGCCTCGCGCGGGAACGCGATGATCGGCGTGTCCGGATGGCGCGCCTTCAGGGCGGTGATGATCTCTTTGGTGGGGGCGATGGCATAGCGGTCAAAGTCCTCGCCTTTCAACGATCCGGCCCAACTGTCAAAGAGTTTGATCACTTCGGCTCCGGCCTCGATCTGGGCCGAGAGATATTCGATCGTGGCCAGTGTCAGCCGGTCCATCAGCGCGTCGAAGAGTGCGGGGTTCGTGTCCTTGAGCGCGTGCGCCGGGCCTTGATCCGGCGTGCCGCGCCCGGCGGTCATGTAAGTGGCGACAGTCCAGGGCGCACCAGCAAAGCCGATCAGTGTCGTCTCGGGGGGTAGCACCCCGGTGAGGTTGCGCAGGGTCTGGTAAATCGGGCCGAGTGTTTCGTGGACATCCGCCGGGTCGCCCAGCCGGGCAAAATCGGCCTCGTTGGTGATGGTCGACAGGCGCGGCCCCTCGCCGGTCACGAACCACAGGTCCGCCCCCAGGGCCTGCGGGATCAGCAGGATATCGGCAAAGAGGATGGCGGCGTCGAACCCGAAACGCCGGATGGGCTGTAGCGTCACCTCGGTCGCCAGGTCACTGTTGTAGCACAGCGACAGGAAATCGCCCGCCTGGGCGCGCGTCGCGCGATACTCGGGCAGGTAGCGGCCCGCCTGTCGCATCATCCAGATTGGTGGTGTCTGCAATGTCTCGCCCGCGAGGGCGCGCAGGATCGTCTTGTCTTTGGTCATGTCCGGTCCTCCTGCGAGGTTCGTCTCCTTACGGGCGTGCGATGTCAACCCTGATGCTTGCACCACCCGCGCGGGGGCACTAGACGGGTCGCATGACACTGCAATTACCCACCCCTTTGACCCCGATGAGACTGGGAACGCGCGGCTCGCCATTGGCGCTGGCGCAGGCCCACGAGACCCGCGCACAGCTTGCGGCCGCGTTCGATCTGCCGGACGAAGCGTTTGAAATCGTTGTGATCAAGACGACAGGCGACCGGATCATCGACCGACCGTTGAAGGAGATCGGCGGCAAGGGGTTGTTCACCAGGGAGATCGAACAGGCGATGCTGGAGGGCAGTATCGACCTGGCCGTGCATTCGATGAAGGATATGCCGGTTTTGCAGCCCGACGGGCTGCTGCTGGACACCTATCTGCCGCGTGAGGACGTGCGTGATGCATTTGTCGCACTCCACGCGGGCGGGCTGGGGGACCTTGCACCGGGGGACCGGGTCGGCACCTCGTCACTGCGCCGGGGGGCGCAGGTGCTGGTGAGCTATCCACATCTTGAGGTGGTCGAGTTTCGTGGCAATGTGCAGACCCGCCTGAAAAAACTCAACGATGGCGTCGCCGCATGCACTTTCCTCGCTGTTGCAGGGCTTAACCGGCTGGGGCGCTCGGACGTGATCACGGCGGCGATTGCGCCCGAGGTGATGCTGCCTGCCATTGCGCAGGGCGCCATCGGTATCGAGCGGCGCGCCAATGACAGCCGCGCGGCGGAGATGCTGGAGGCGATCCACCACACGCCCACCGGCCAGCGCCTGGCGGCCGAACGGGCCTTTCTGGCAGAACTGGACGGCTCGTGCGAAACACCGATTGCCGGGCTGGCCGATCTTGATGGCGGCACGTTGCGGTTGCGCGGCGAAGTGCTGCGCCCGGACGGGTCCGAATGCCTGAAGGATGACCGCAGCGCCGCGATCGAGGATGGTGCGGAGCTGGGCCGGGCGATGGCGCGCGATCTGCTGGAGCAGGCCGGGCCGGGGTTCTTTGACTGGCGACAGTAGCGTCTGCGGCCCGGTCGATTCTGAGTATTTTTGGAAAAATGAAAGGCTATGGCGGTGCTGGACCACGCTGGCCGGTTCAGGTAGGCGAACGGGATGAGTGACGCTTATATCCCACCCGACGTGCCGCTGGCCGTGCTGCATGCCGATCACGAGATCGTCGTGCTGGACAAGCCTGCGGGCCTGTTGTCAGTGCCGGGAAAGGGGCCGGATCTGGCCGATTGCCTGCTGACACGGGTGCAGGATGCCTTTCCCGACGCGCTGCTGGTGCACCGGCTGGACCGCGATACGTCGGGCGTTATGATCTTTGGCCTGACGCGCCATGCGCAACGGCATCTGGGGCTGCAGTTCGAGAAGCGATATGTGCGCAAGAGCTATGTGGCGCGGGTGCAGGGGCGGCTGGAGCCGAAGACGGGTACGGTCGATCTGCCGCTGATCGTCGATTGGCCGAACCGGCCGCGCCAGATGGTGTGCCTTGAGACCGGGCGCGCGGCGCAGACCGACTGGCGTGTGCTGCGTGCGAATGATGCAGAGACGCGGGTACGGCTGATGCCCAAGACCGGGCGCAGCCATCAATTGCGTGTGCATATGCTGGCGCTGGGGCACCCTATCCTGGGCGATCCGTTCTATGCGAATGGTGCGGCACGGGAGTATCCGCGTCTGATGCTGCACTCCGAAGAGTTGCGGCTGAAGCATCCCGATGGCGGGCGTGGCCTGAGCTTTCGCGCCAAGGCTCCTTTCTGAGCGGTCAGCGCGAGCGGTCGGTCAGGTTGAGGCGGGCGGCGACGATCGGGCGCAGGGTAGCGGCAAGGCCGGGATCGGCGTCCATCAGCAGTTGCAATTCATCAAGGCGGTTGGCGGCGATCAGATGCAGCGCGTCCTCGCGCACGTCGCCGTCGGGGCCACGCGGCAGGGCGGGCACGGTCTGGATCAGTTCGGGCCGGGGGGCGGGTGCGAGGGCTGCAACCGCTGTGGTGTTCAGCGGCGTTTCGACAAAGGCATAGAGTCCGACACCCTTGGCAGGCAGGGCATAGGTGGCCAGTGCCACATCGGCGATCTGCGGATGCGCCATCAGGGCGGCGCGCAGGGCGGGACCGTCACGCGCGATTCGGTCCTCGGTGCCTTCGCCGTCGGACCAGTTCATCAGGCGGCGGGTGATGAAATTATAGGCTGGTTTTGCGGTGGCCATCCAGATCCGTGTGAGCAGCGCCTTTTGCGCCAGCATTGCGTGTTCGGCGGGGGTCAGGAGATCGGGCGCATAGGCGCGTTTCTGTTTCAGCAGGTGGCGCAGATCCTCGCGCGCCATTACGCGAAAGAGTCGCCCGCGACGGCGGTGCACCGAGGCCAGTTGAAAGTCGATGACCGCCGCCCGCCCGTCCGGTGTCATCAGCCAGTTCTGCGGTTTGGCGATGTCGTTATGGGTGACACCGGCACGGCGCATCTCGCGCAGCAGCCGTTTGGCGTCGCGATACCAGTCGGCGCTGGTGGGTTTGGCCAGATGCAGCGGCGTGGCGCGTGTCCAGCTGCGCAGCAGGCCGATGCGGTCCACCCGGATCAGCAACGGCGCGCCCTCGATGCCCCGTACCGCCCGCAACCCCTTGATTTCCCTGCGTGCGAGCGCCCATGCCAGGGGTCGCGCATAGAACGGCACGCCGTCCAGTCTGCGCAGGACGACGGGGAAATCCGGCACGCCCTTCAGGTGACCCGAGATGGTTTCGGAAAAGATATCGCGCTTGTGCACGGTCTCGGGGACAAAGGGCGCGTTGGCGATATCCGGGGGCAGTGTCATGGACTTCTCTTAGTGTGTTTCCTTGCGCGCGCCTAGGTGGAGTTAAACGCGCAGCCAGTCGGCGAGGTAAATGTCGGGGTTGTACCGCTTGGGATCCGCAAACCAAACCTTTGGCGCGACCGTAATGCCCGGTTCATTGCTTAACCATGCACCCCACCATGAAAATGTTGAATTGGCGATCACGTGATGTGTGCAGGTGGCCATCAGAGCCATATCGAAATGACCGGCGCACTCGTCGTTAAGATCGACAATGATCGTCTCTTGGTTGAGGTTCAGATTGCTGCGTGCCCAGTCGGGATCATTCGAAAAAACGAAACAGGTCAATGGGCCGCTGGTGCGCATAGATATCTCGTCGACAGCTTGGCGATAATAATCGGGTGGACAGGCGCCATGGGCGTCAATCGTCAAGTAATCGCCCCGGCGTACATGCAGCGCTGTTGCACCTTGGGCTGCTTTGATATGCGTGGCCATTACTGAGTTTGATGCATCTAGCGCGGTCGTAAAAGCGAGATCCCGGCGCAATGTTGCTGGATCGCCGAAGTACTGGGGGGATTGCCAGTACCCCTGCAGGTAGGTTCCGCGGGGCAGTTTGAAAAATGTCGGGTCGAAGCTGAAGCTTCGTTCACGGTGAAGGCGCGGGAGGCGCGGGAGGCGCCCAATCGTGCGCCAAAGACCATATTTCAGGATACTGTTTTTTTTGGCCGGGGGGAGCCGAATATCGCGGGTGAAACGGGCATTGCCGAAATGCTCGAAACAATCGCCGCGATCTCTGCTCCCCGCAACATAACGAGAATCAAGTGCGAGTGGACAGTTCAGATGATCGGCTAATGCGCGCCCAGCGGCATATTGAAATAGTTGGTTCCCGGCCCCGCCAAGAAGCCTTACCGTAATTGCTTCTGCTGGATTGGTCATTGCATACTTCCTTCTCATAGACTGGGTCGGGTGCGTTGCTTAGTGACGCGTTTGGCGGCGTCCGCAGTCATGGCATCTCCAGCGAATCCGTGGCGTTGCTGTGTCGTGCGTAGCGGTGAACGGCACTGCGGTAGAGCACGCGTGCGCCTTCACGATGTAGTTTTTGCAAGACTGTTTTACTCTGTTGTTGAATTGTGCTGCCAGCCAAATATTTGTCGATATGCGTGACGCCGCTCGGAAAGACAGTCGCGGGACGCAACCCGGTGTGCCAATGGCTCTGAACGAATGTATCAACGGGGCGGTCGAACTGCTTGCAGCGCTCTAGCAAGCGGGCGGCACCTTCACGACTGACAATCTGTCCCGTTGCACCAAGACCCGGATACTGCCCCTGAGCCAGAGTAACGTCGCTCCTCCTGTCGATCACCGATGATTGACCACCGGGAGCATTATGGCGCATTTTTATATAGCCAAATCGGGCGGCGTTCTCCAATCCGAGATCACGTGCGGGGCCAAAAAGCGATTGATCAAGCGCCACGTCATCTTCAAGGATCAATGCGGCATCCAGATCGCGGCGCAGGATCTCGGCCCATATCTGGCGGTGACTCAAGAAAGCTCCAATCTCGCCGTGACGTAACTGGAATGGGTAGTGGGGCGCAAAAAGTCGTGGATGATAGACAGCACCAATGTCAGCCTCCGACAGCTTTGCTCCATCAACTGCGGGCCAGATTTCACCATCCAGCCCGCAGGTGTCTAGCAGGGTTTGCGCATTCTCACGCCGAGTTTCGGCACGCCTGAGATGAAGGACGAACGCGCATACCTTCATATCAGCCGACCTTGGTCCAGCCCGAGATTGATTTCACCTCGGTAAAGTCCTCGATGCCCCAGGTGCCGCCTTCGCGCCCGTTGCCGGACTGCTTCATGCCGCCAAAGGGGGCGCCGGCACCGCGGCTCTTGCCGTTGATCTCGACCATTCCGGCACGCAGCGCGCGTGCCAGACGGTTCGCACGTGCGCCGTCCTGGGTCTGGGCATAGTTGGTCAGGCCATAGGGCGTGTCGTTGGCGATCTCGATGCCTTCCTCTTCGGTGTCGAAGGGGATGATCGACAGGACGGGGCCAAAGATTTCCTCGCGTGCGATGGTCATCTGGTTGTTCACATCCGCAAAAACCGTCGGCTTGACGTAGAACCCCCGGTTCAGGCCATCGGGCCGACCGGTGCCGCCCGTAACCAGACGCGCGCCTTCGTCAATACCCTTCTGGATGAGGCCCTGAATCTTGTTGAATTGCACCTCGTTCACCACCGGACCGATATGGCGGCCTGTTTCGTTGGCGGCGCCAACGGTTATCTTGCTGGCAACCTCTGCGGCGGTCTCGACGGCCTGATCATAGATTTCGCGTTGCACCAGCATGCGTGTCGGCGCGTTGCACGATTGGCCCGAATTGTTCATGCAATGCAGCACACCGCGCTTTACGGCCTTGTCGTCGGCATCGGCAAAAATCAGGTTTGCCCCCTTGCCGCCCAATTCCAGGCTGACGCGCTTGAGGGTGTCGGCGGCCGCCTTCGAGATCAGCTTGCCCGCGCGGGACGAGCCAGTGAAGCTGACCATGTCCACGTCCGGGTGCGTGCTGAGCTGCGTGCCAACACCTACGCCGTCACCATTGACCAGGTTGAAGACGCCTGCGGGAATGCCCGCCTCATCCATCATTTCAGCAAAGACCATCGCCGAGAGGGGCGATTCCTCGGACGGTTTCAGCACCATGGTGCAGCCTGCTACCAGCGCCGCGATCACTTTCAGCGTGACCTGGTTCATCGGCCAGTTCCACGGCGTGATCAGCGCGGTCACGCCGATGGGTTCATGCGCGATCATGCTGCCGGGGGCGTTAGGGTCCATTTCGTGGACGAATTTGAATTTCTTTGCAATGTCGATGAAGGTGCTGATGTGGTGGCTGCCTGCACCTGCCTGCTGTTCGCGGGCCATGTCGATGGGCGCGCCCATCTCCAGGCTGATTGCCTGCGCCATGTCCTCGGCGCGATTGTTGTAGACCTCCAGCAGTTTTTCCACATGGGCGATCCGGGTCGCCGGATCGGTTGCGGCCCAGGCCGGAAAGGCTGCCTTGGCGGCGGCGACAGCGGCATCGGTATCAGCCTGCCCGCCCAGGGTGATCACGGCGCAGGGTTCTTCGTTGGTGGGATTGATGACGTTGTGATCGCTCTTGGTGGCCGGATCGGTCCAGACACCGTCGATGTAGAATTGACGTTTCTCGATCATGTCTTGCTCCATGTAATAAACGGGTGATGCGCCGCCTCGCGATGGCCGGGCAGCGTTGCTTTGCGCACCTTGTCACCCACTGCAGGCAGGGGCAAGTGACAGGGGCGTGCAATTTGCCCGGTGCGTGCTTATCTTGCGGGTTGAGTCGAAATTCAACAACGAAGGAGTGCCATCATGGGCCTGCGCATCAACGATATCGTTCCCGATTTTTCCGCCGAAACCGATCAGGGACCGATCAAGTTTCACGACTGGATCGGCGACAGCTGGGCAATCCTGTTTTCGCACCCCAAGGACTTCACGCCGGTCTGCACCACCGAATTTGGTGCGGTCGCACGACTGTCGGCGGAATGGGAAAAACGTGGAACCAAGGTGATCGGCGTTTCTGTTGACGGCGTCGAGGATCACAAGAAATGGAAAGGCGATATCGAGGCCGTCGCGGGGACCAAGGCCGGGTTTCCGATCATCGGTGACGAAGACCTTGCGGTGTCCAAGGCGTTCGACATGCTGCCCGCCGAGGCCTATTTGCCCGATGGCCGCACGCCGAATGACAGCGCGACCGTCCGCAGTGTCTTTATCATCGGCCCGGACAAGCAGCTGAAGCTGTCGATGACCTATCCGATGAACGTGGGCCGCAACTTTGCCGAAGTGCTGCGCGCGCTCGACGGGTTGCAGACCGCCGCCAAGGCAGGCGTCGCCACGCCCGCCGATTGGCAGGTCGGTGAAGATGTCATCATCCCGACCTCGCTGGACGATGCGGCGGCAAAGGAAAAATTCGGTGAGTTCGAGACAGTCCTGCCCTATCTGCGCAAGACCAAGCTGTCGGCCTGAGTCCCGTTCGCCAAAGCGTTTCGCCTTGTTTGCGAAATCAGATGCAGGGCGACACGCTTTGATACGGTGAAATCCATTGGCCCGGCTGGCACCTGCCCGCCGGGCTATTTCGTGCCAAGTGTCCGATTTGAAACACATTCTAGGCATTTGAAAATTGCCCCAAGCCGCAGGAGACGCTAGGGTACGATATAACAGGCCAGGATGGTCGAGACCTTCGATAGATTACATGTGTGGTGCGTAGGGAGCACGTGGGGTGACGGAGGGTTTCGGCTTTGGCCAGAACCCTCCGTTTTTTATGCGCCCATCTTTTTCTGGCCCGAGCCTGCGCGCGAAGCCGGGCCTGGTCCGGTTTCAGGGGGCGACACGGAAAAGGCCCCGTGGAACGGGGCCTTTGCGAAGTTTACCGATTGCGTCAGCACGCGATCCTTACTTCATCTCTTGAGTGCATTTGCGCACTTCGTAGACTGCGTTTTTTGCGCCTTTCATATCGACGATATACATGTTCGGCATTTCGGGAAAGGCAACCAGCTCCTGTCCGGCCTCGACGTCTTTTATGAATTCGGGGTTGTTCACCAGAAGGTAGCCCCCTTGATACCCATCGCTGAGATTGGCCCCCGTACCGGTCGCTTCGCCGACATAGAGATTGCCGTTGACGATCACGGACACTTCCTGATCGCTTTCTTCGACCTCGGCGCGCTGCGAGAACAGCCCGAGATAACCGACCTTTTCATTGTCGGTGAAACCGAATTGAACCACCTCGCCGGTCTCGCTCTCGTAGGAGGCAAAGCATGATTTCCGCGTTGTGTTCTTGTGAATGCTCCATGCGCCGGCATTGCGGAAGAGCGAAATCTCATCTCCGGCGGAGGGCAGAACCTGAGTCGGGGCGAGCGTCGCTGCGTCGTCTGCAACTGCAGGCGATGAGGAAAAGGCGAAGGCGCTGGCGGCAAGAATTGGGAGAAATTTGATCATAACTAAAACTCCAGTACACAGTTGATTTTGACAAGACGTCAAGAGTAGCGCCGGGGGTATCATCGACACCTCGGCAGTAGAGTATTAACTATGCAGGCGGGTAAAAGTTCCCTTCCCTCTCGTATGGATCAATCGAGGGGCGTTCTGGCGAGGTCACAAACGATTACCCATTCCGCGTCCGTCACCGGCTGCACCGACAGGCGCGAATTTCTGACCAGCATCATGTCGGCCAGACGCGGATCGGCCTTGATCATGTCCAGCGTCACGGGGCGCACCACCGGCCTGATCGCCTTGATGTCCACACATTCCCAGCGGTCATCCTTGGTGGTGCTGTCGGGATGCGCTGCGGCGCAGATTTCGACGATGCCCACCACGGCCTTTTCGGTCTGTGAATGATAGAAAAACCCACGATCACCCACTGTCATTTCACGCATGAAGTTGCGCGCCTGATAGTTGCGCACGCCGTCCCATTCCTCGCCTGTTTCGCCCTTGGCTACCTGGTCGTCCCAACTCCAGGCTGATGGTTCGGATTTGAAGAGCCAGAACGCCATGTCAGATTACCTTTTTCCACGCGATCATCCTGACCTCGGAAAACAGACCAGCCTTGGCGTAGGGGTCTTCGGCGGCCCACTTCTCGGCGGCTTCCATATCGGACACGTCGAGGATCACCAGCGAGCCGATCATCTCGCCGCCTTGATTGAGGAACGGACCGGCCTGACTGACCACGCCACTGCTCTTGAGGTAGGCGACATGTGCATCGCGATTGTCGAGCCGCGTCTGGAGCGCGCCGGCTTTGTCCTTGGCCATGAGAGCGATCAGCATTTTTCTTCCTTCAATGGGCGCGAAAGAAGCTTGTCCATAGCTTGATCCACGCGCAGTTCACCATCTGTCAATCCGCATACAGCATCAGTGATCGGCATGTCGATCTGCAAGCTGCGGGCGCGGATCTGGACGGCGCGGGCCGTCGCGACCCCTTCGACAGTCACCGCCGGATCAAAATCCTCGCCGTGTCCGATGCTGCGGCCAAGGCGGGTGTTGCGCGACTGCTCGGAGGTGCAGGTCAGCGCCAGATCGCCAAAGCCGGACAGGCCCGACAGTGTTTCGGGCCGTGCGCCGAGCGCCTGCGCCATGCGCTGCATTTCGGCATAGCCGCGGGTCATGAGGGCGGCGCGCGCGCTCTCGCCCAGCCCGGCGCCCATGGCCGCACCGCAGGCAATCGCGATCACGTTCTTGAGCGCGCCACCCAGCTCCGCCCCGATCGTGTCCGTCGTCCGGTAAAGCCGCAGGTTGGTAGTGCTGAGCGTGTCCTGAAGGGCCGCACCGGCCAGCGCGTCGGCGCAGGCCAGCGTCATCGCGGCGGGCAGGCCGCGTGCGATGTCATGGGCAAAGCCGGGACCGGTCAGGATCGCGGCCACGGCATCCGGCACCACTTCGGCGATGACCTGCACGGGGCCCTTCCCAGTGTCCAGCTCGATCCCCTTGCAGCAGGCAACCAGCGTTTTGCCGGTCAGGGCTGTGGCGTGTTCTGTCAGTGCGGCGCGCAGCTTTTGCATGGGCACGGCCAGCAGCACGGTTGTGGTGTGTTGCAGATCGCCGATTTCGGCAGTTATGCGCAGCGCGTCGGGCAGTGCGGCACCGGGCAGGCGGCGGGCGTTTTCGCGCGCAGCCTGCATCTCGGCCACATGTGCCTTGTCCCGCGCCCAGAGGGTGACAGGTCCGTTTCCGGCCAGCGAAATGGCCAGCGCCGTCCCGAAGGCCCCGGCGCCCATGACTCCAATCATGCCTTTGCCCCTTTCTTGCCCGATCCCAGCATCGGCGCGCTGGTCTGATCCAGCGGCCAGCGGGGCCGCGCACTCAGGTCCATGCCGTCGCGGCGGCCGTCCATCAGCAGCAGACCGCCCGCATAGGCGATCATCGCCGCGTTATCCGTGCAATACCTCAAGGGAGGCGCCACAAAGCGCGTACCGGCCTGGGCGGCGACACCTTCCAGCGCTGCGCGAATGCTCTGGTTGGCGGCCACGCCGCCCGCGACGGCGAGCGCGCTGACCGGCACGCCCGTCTCGGCGCAATGGGTCAGCGCGCGCCATGTTTTTTCCGCCAGCACATCGCACATCGCCGCCTGGAACCCGGCGCAGAGATCGGCGCGGTCGGCGCGTGTCAGCCCGCCGCGTTGCGCCATCACCGTGTCGCGGGTGCGCAACAGGGCGGTCTTCAACCCGGAAAACGACATGTCGCAGCCGGGCCGGTCCAGCAGCGGGCGGGGAAAGGCAAAACGCACCGGATCGCCCGCCTTTGCGGCCTGTTCTACCTGCGGGCCACCCGGCTGGGGCAGTCCCAGCAGGCGCGCGGTCTTGTCGAATGCCTCGCCCGGCGCGTCGTCGATGGTGCCGCCCAAGCGGGTGAACCGGTCAGGTCCGTGTACGATCAGAAACTGGCAATGTCCGCCCGAAACCAGCAGCATGAGATAGGGGAACGGAGTTTCCTCTGTCAGTTGCGGGCTGAGCGCATGACCGGCCAGATGGTTTACGCCAACGAATGGCTTGCCCGTACCGGCGGCCAATCCCTTGGCACACATCACACCCGCGATCACCCCACCGATCAGCCCCGGCCCGGCTGTCACCGCGATACCATCCACGTCTGACAGCTTCAGCCCCGCGGCAGCCAGCGCGTCGCTAACGCACTGATCCAGCTTTTCGACATGCGCGCGGGCCGCGATTTCCGGCACGACGCCACCGAAATCAGCGTGCAGGGCATCCTGACCTTCGGTAACAAGCGACAGAACTTCGGGGCGCATATCTGCGGTCATACGCAGGATGGCTGCCGACGTATCGTCGCAGCTGCTCTCCAACCCCAGTATCGTCCACGTCTTTACCATCGTTCTGCCCGTTGCGGTGCCGCCTCTAGGCAGGTAACACCAGAGGGTCATGCAAACAACTCCGGTCACATCCACGGCGCCACTGGTGCTGATCACCCGGCCCGAGCCGGGCGCAAGCCAGTTCGCGGCAGCGGTACGGGCGCGTTATGGCGGGCAGGCCCATATGCTGTTTTCGCCAGTGATGGAAATCGAGCAGAACGGGACCGTGCCGGACCTGACGGGTATCAGAACGCTGGTCTTCACCTCGCAGAACGGCGTTTTCGGCTATGCGGCGGGCACCGACCGGCGCGACATTCCGTGTTATACTGTTGGGGATACTACCGCAGAGGCTGCCGAATCGGCAGGGATACAGGCGATTTCGGCAAGAGGCGCGGCAGAGGACCTGCTGGCGCTGATGTTTGCGGACGGTGTTCGAGGCCCAGTGTTGCATTTGCGCGGTGAGCATGCAGCCGCCGATGTGGCGGGCGCGTTGCGCGAGGCGGGGATCGAGGCCCGCGATGCGGTGCTTTACAAGCAGCGGCCCCGCGCGCTGAACGATACGGCCCGACAGGCTCTGCTTGGCGCGTGCCCGGTGATCCTGCCGCTGTTTTCACCGCGCAGCGCACGGCTGGTGATCGCGGACACTGTTCCGACCTGCCCGCTGGTGCCACTGGCGATCAGCGATGCCGCCGTGGCGGCCTTGCCCGCGCCATTGGCCAGAGCGGCGCTGGTGGCCGCGCGCCCGGACGGCGAGGCGATGCTGGCGGGGCTGGCAGACGCGCTGGCGGCGGCCAAGCGGCTTGAGGGTGCAATAGGGCCGAAGTAAGGTTGCCGGACGCTCGGCGACGGCAGATTCGAAAAGGGTTTTGAAAAAGTGGCGGAAAAAAAGAAGCCTTCCAGAAGCGTGCGACCCCGCAAGAAGGATGCGGCGAAGGCGAGTGCCGTATCTGCGGATCTCGGCAAAGACAGCCTGAAAGCGGCGGAGGAGGCGGACAACACGTCCGCAGACCGCGCGGCTGACAGCACGCCGGACGCGACAGGGCAGGACAGTGCCGCGCCAGACGAAAAGGCTGGGACAGTGGATGCCCTTGCTGGTGGCGGTCCTGCCGATACCGGGGCCGAATCCGATTCGGACCTGCCCGAAGACGATGCAACAACAGGCGTGCAAACAGATACCGCGCCAGAAGGTGCCACGCCAGAAGATACCGCGAAAGAGAGCGAGGCGCCCGAGGAGGGCGCCGCCGCACCCGGAGCCGATGATGAGACTTCGCACGAGACGCCCCATCCAGAGCCTGCGGACGATAGTGCCGCGCCTGCGCTAGTGCCCGTCGCACCAATGCCAGAGCGGAAACCGGCGTTCTGGCCGATGGTCTGGGGCGGTATTGTCGCAGCCGGCATTGGCGCGGGGCTGGCCTATGTCATTTTGCCGCAGCTGGGGGTGCTTGGACTGCCTGACGCCGATTTTCGGGACGAAGTGACGCGCGTGCAGGCGGTACAGACCGAGCAGATTGCGGTGCAGGCCGATGATATCGAAACGCTGCGCAGCGCGGTGGCAGAGGCGCGAGAGGCCGCGGCGGCATCCGGCAGCGCGGGTGACGCTCCGGATCTGAGCGGCATAGAGGCCACGCAGAGTGATCTGCAAACGCAGATGGCCGCCCTTTCGGATCAGGTTGCCGGGTTGGGGGCCAAGGTGTCCGCGCTCGGATCGCGGCCGGCCTCCGGTGGTTCCTCGGTGACACAGGGCGAGATCACCGCGTTACAGCAGATGCTTGCGACACAACAGGCCGAGCTTGCAGCACTCAGTGCCGACGCCGCAGCGCAGGAGGCCGCAGCGCAGGCTTCGGCGGCCGCAACGCTACAGCGTGCCGCGCTGACACGCATCCGCACCTCGCTGGACACCGGCACAGGTTTTGCCGGGGCGCTGGGCGATCTTGAGGCTGCTGGACAGGACGTACCCGACGCGCTGCGCGCGGTCGCCGCAGAGGGCGCGCCGTCGCTGGCAAGCCTTCGGGACGCGTTTCCGCCCGCCGCGCGGATCGCTCTGGCTGAGGCCCGCAAGGAGCTGGGTGACAGCGGCGAGGCGCCGGCAGGCGTTATGGCCTTCCTCAGCGATCAGTTGGGCGCGCGATCACTGGAGCCGCGCGAAGGTGATGATCCTGATGCCATCCTTTCGCGGGCAGAGTTTGCGCTGCGCGAGGCGCGTCTGGGCGATGCGCTGGCAGAAATCGAGACACTGCCCCCCTCGGGGCGGGCGGCTCTGGCCGACTGGGCTGAAAGCGCCCGCATACGGATGGATGCGACCCGCGCCGTTGATGCGCTCGGCGCGGAACTCAACTGACCTCGAAAGGTTAACGCTTCATGCTTTGGTCTATCATCAAGATCGTCGTTTTCCTCGGGCTCGTGGTCGCGGTGACATTCGGCGCGTCTTACCTGCTCGAACTGGATGGCGGCGTGCGCATCGTCATGGCCGGGGTCGAACTGAACCTGACGCCAATGAAGGCGGTTATCGGCTTTGTGTTGCTGCTGGTGCTGGTGTGGCTGCTGCTGAAGCTGGCCTCGCTGCTGATTGCGGTGTTGAAATTCATCAACGGCGACGAGACCGCGATTTCGCGCCATTTCGACCGCAATCGGCAGGAAAAAGGCTATCGCGCCCTGACCGAAGGGATGATGGCGCTGGCCTCGGGCGATGGCAACACCGCCATGTCCCGCGCCAGCAAGGCCGAGCGCTACCTGAAAAAGCCGGAACTGACGACGCTGCTGACCGCTCAGGCCGCCGAACTGTCAGGCAATCGCGCCAAGGCCGAAGAAGCATACAAGCGTCTGGTGGCCAACAAGGACACGCGCTTTGTCGGGGTGCGTGGCATCCTGCGGCAGAAGCTGGTGGATGGCGATACGGAAACGGCGCTGAAACTGGCCGAAAC
Source organism: uncultured Roseovarius sp. (assembly GCA_947503145.1). Taxonomy (GTDB): domain Bacteria; phylum Pseudomonadota; class Alphaproteobacteria; order Rhodobacterales; family Rhodobacteraceae; genus Roseovarius. Next base: position 138,287 of record CANNCP010000007.1, on the reverse strand, counting down.
GGCGTTCGGGCTAAAGCCCGCACATCCCGAAATCCAGGACGCGCTGCTGCAACTGCAAACGCAAAAGGCGGATTGGACGGGCGCGCGCGCCACGCTCAATGCCAAGCTCAAGCATGGCACGCTGCCGCGCGACGTGCACAAGCGACGCGATGCGGTTCTGGCGCTGTCGGAGGCCCGCGAAGTGGCCGAAGAGGGACGCGACATCGCCGCCCGTGAAATCGCGATCGAGGCCAATCGCCTGTCACCGCATCTGGTGCCTGCTGCGGTCATGGCTGCGCACAGCTATATTGATCAGGGCAACAAGCGTTACGCGGCCCGTGTGATCCGCAAGGCGTGGGACGCACAGCCGCATCCCGATCTCGCTGCGGTCTTTGCCGCGATCGAGCCGGACGAAACCCCTACCCAACGGCGCAAGCGGTTCGACAAGCTGATCAAGCTCAAGCCTGATCACCGCGAAGCCAGATTGCTGGATGCGGAACTGCACATCGCCAAAGAAGATTTCCCGGCAGCGCGCCGGGCGCTGGGTGATCTGGCCGAAAGTGACCCGGACGCCCGCGTGCTGACGGTGATGGCGGCGATCGAACGTGGCGAAGGAGCGCCCGACGCGGTCGTGAAAGGCTGGCTTGCCCGAGCGCTTACAGCGCCGCGCGGCCCGCAATGGATCTGTGATAAATGTCTGCACATTCACGCCGATTGGGTGCCTGCTTGTGAAAATTGCCACGCCTTCGACACGCTGGCGTGGAAATCGCCACCGGCATCCAGCATCGCAATGCCCACTGGCGTCGAGATGTTGCCACTGATCGTCGGCCAGTTGGAGGATCAGCGTGCCAAGGCGGAAAAGTCGTCGGCTGAGGCGGCCACAGACACCACGGATGCAAAAGTGATCGACGCGGAAATCGTGGAAGAGGCAAAGAACGATGATACTGCGCGTGTGCCGGACAGGTAGCAGACGGGTTCGATTTGCGATCACTGTGGGACGTTGATGCGTTGCCGACAGCCACCAGAGACAGAGGCGATTCAGCGGGCCGACGATCAGTGGCAGGTATCCGGCGCAATGCCAGTGCAGTACCCCCCGCAGCGAACAGGCTGACGGGGGGCTGGAGGTCACCGCGTCGGAGGGACAGCCGTGCGGTGGGAGGCAACTTGAAAAATGGACAGCTCAGCGCATGGCCGGATTGTCCTTCATTTGCTACATCTGAGCCAAAGGCTCAATTTTAACATTGCACTTCAATCGTCATCATCCAAGCCCTGTAACGGCAACGTGATCTGTGCCGCGTGCCGCACGAACGGCTGGAATGCTCTGTTGGCGTCAATTGCGGCGGTGATTATCTTGTCATCGTTGAAGACGGGAATGACGGCGGTTATGGGGGCTGCATTAAAGGCGGAGCGCTTTAATATGGTCCTTGGGGCGCTCAAACCGCCAGTGTCGCCTGCACGGCGCGTTTCCAGCGGGCATATTTTGCGTCGCGCGTGGTGCGGTCCATCGCCGGAGTGAAGGTGCGTTCCAGCACCCAGCCGTTCGCAAAGCCGTCCTGGTCGGGATAGAGTCCCACCTGCATACCCGCAAGCCACGCTGCGCCCAACGCCGTGGTTTCCAGGACCTTTGGCCGGTCTACCGGCGCGTCCAGAATGTCGGCGAGGAACTGCATCGTCCAGTCCGATGCGCTCATCCCGCCATCGACGCGCAGCGTTGGCGCACTGGTGTCGGCCTGCCCGGCCCAGTCGGCGCGCATCGCCTCCAGCAGATCGCGGGTCTGATAGCCCACACTTTCGAGCGCGGCGCGCGACAATTCTGCCGGGCCGGAACTGCGGGTGAGGCCATAGATCGCGCCGCGACATTCCGCATCCCAATAGGGTGCGCCAAGGCCGGTGAAGGCAGGTACCAGCACCACGTCCTGGCCCGGATCTGCGGCCTCGGCCAGCGCGTGAGTCTGGCATGCTTCATCAAACACACCCAGCCCGTCGCGCAACCATTGCACCACTGCGCCCGCGACAAAGATCGACCCTTCGAGCGCATAGGTCGGTTTGCCATCCAGCTGATAGGCGATGGTGGTCAGCAACCGATTTTGCGAGATCACGGGTGCCGCGCCGGTATTCAGCAACGCGAAGCAGCCCGTGCCGTAGGTCGATTTCATCATCCCGGGCCGGAAGCAGGCCTGCCCCATCGTGGCGGCTTGTTGGTCGCCCGCAACGCCGCGTATCTTGATCGGAGCGCCGAAATGCTGCGTGTCCGTTTCGCCGAAATCGTCGGCGCTGTCGCGCACATCCGGCAGCATCTGCATGGGGATATCCAGCAGCGTACAGATCTCCTCGCTCCATTTACCTTCGTGGATATCGTAGAGCAGCGTGCGTGCGGCATTGGTGGCGTCGGTGGCATGCACCGCGCCGCCGGTGAGATGCCAGATCAGAAAGCAATCGACCGTGCCGAACAGCAGTTCGCCCCTGGCCGCCCGGTTGCGTGCATCCTCGTGCTGATCGAGAATCCATTTCACCTTGGTTCCCGAAAAATAGGGATCAAGCAGCAGCCCGGTGCGCTGGTTGACCATCGGGCCGTGGCCTGCAGCGCGCAGGGCGCGACAGGTTTCGGCGGTGCGACGGTCCTGCCAGACGATTGCGTTATGCAGCGGCTTGCCCGTGACAGTGTCCCAGACCACCGTTGTTTCGCGCTGGTTGGTGATGCCGATGGCGGCGATGCCGGACGCATTCAGCCCGGTATTCTTTAGCACCGTGCGGCAGGTGGCGAGGGTGGTGTTCCACAGATCAGCCGGATCATGCTCGACCCAGCCGGAGGCGGGGAAGTGCTGGGTGAATTCCTGCTGCGCGGTGGCGATTGGCCGCATCGCGGCATCAAAGACAATCGCGCGGCTGGAGGTGGTGCCCTGATCAATGGCGAGGATATGGGTCATGGGCGGGCTCCGGACGAATGAACAGAATCAGAGTCTAGGGCGAGTGGCTGAGGCTTCGCAACGTTTGCGATAGCAGAGTAAGGACAGTCCCGGTCAATGGGGGCGGTCGGGCGCTCATCCATGACAGTAAATCGCAAACTTTCACATCGGGCGGCTTGCGATCCAATCATCAATCGCCGCGATCTGCTCTGGGCTCAGCCGCAGGCCCAGCCGGGTGCGGCGCCAGACCATGTCCTCGGCGGTGCGGGCATATTCGCGGCGCATCATCCAGTCCAGTTCCCGCGTGGTCAGGGTCGCGCCGAAATCGGTTCCGAGGTCGGCTGCGGCTTTGGCATCGCCAAGCATCTCGCGTGCTTCGGTGCCGTAGGCCCGGATCAGCCGGGCGGCCCAGTCCGGGGTCAGGAACGGGTAATCCGCTGTTAATGCTGCTGTCAGGGCGCGGACCCCGTCCACCGGGAAATCGCCGCCCGGCAGTGGGGCGTTGGCGGTCCATTTCGCGCCTGCTTGCGAAAAGAACGGGGCAAGTTCCGCCAGAGCACTTTCCGCCAGACGCCGGTAAGTGGTGATCTTGCCGCCAAAGACGTTGAGCAACGGGGCAGGGCCGGATTTCTCCAGCTTCAGCACATAGTCGCGGGTGGCGGCGGTGGCCGATGATGCGCCATCGTCATAGAGCGGGCGCACGCCGGAATAGGTCCAGACAATATCGGTCTGCGTCACGGGCCGCTCGAAATATTCCGACGCAAAACGGCATAGATACGCAGCTTCTTTGGGCGTGCATGTGGCCGGCGTCTCGGGGTCCGGATGGTCGGCGTCGGTGGTACCGATAAGGGTAAAGTCGCCCTCATAGGGGATGGCAAAGATAATTCGCCCATCCGTGCCCTGAAAGAAATAGCACCGATCATGATCGAACAGGCGTTTCGTCACGATATGGCTGCCCCGCACCAGCCGCACGCCCTCTTGCGGGCGCAGCCCGATATCGGTGCGGATGACATGCTCGACCCAGGGGCCTGCGGCGTTGACGATGGCGCGGGCAGTGGCGTGGCTGATTTCACCGGTATCGGTGTCGCACATCACGATATGCCACAGATCGCCACGCCTTTCGGCCTTGGTGACTTTGGTCCGTGTGAGGATCGTGGCGCCCTTGGCCTCGGCGTCGCGGGCATTCAGCACCACAAGGCGTGAATCCTCTATCCAGCAATCGGAATATTCGAACGCGCGTTTGTATTTATCCTTGAGTGGCGCGCCTGCCGGATCGTGCCTGAGGTCGAGAGAGCTTGTGCCGGGCAGGATTTTTCGCCCGCCCAGATTGTCATAGAGAAAAAGCCCGAGCCGGATCAGCCACGCGGGTCTGCGCCCGCGCATCCAGGGCATGAACAGGCCCAGAAGGCGCGATGTGGGCGTGCCGACCTCGAACCGCATGTCGCGGTGATACGGCAGCACGAAACGCATCGGCCAACTGATATGCGGCATGGCCCGCAGCAGTGTTTCGCGTTCCTGCAACGCCTCGCGCACGAGGCGGAACTCGAAAAACTCCAGATAACGCAACCCGCCGTGAAAGAGCTTGGTCGAGGCGGAAGAGGTTGCCGAAGCCAGGTCGTTCATTTCGGCCAGCGTCACGCTGAGGCCGCGCCCGGCTGCGTCCCGTGCAATGCCGCATCCATTGATACCGCCCCCGATCACAAACAGATCGACGGGCCGGGAGGGGGCAGAGCCGGGCATGTGGCTTCCTTTCGTGCGTGTGGCAGGCAAAGCACGGCCTTTGGGTGCGAGTCAATCCAGAGATGTTCGTTTACTTTCGGTTTAACGAGAAATTGCGTTATGTTTCGGCATATCCGACTGTTAATTCGGAGTTTGCGGAATATAAACAAAAAAACCGAACAGAAACGAATGGGTCGCCCAAACATGTCCACCACCTTTCGCCACCCCGATATTCTGGAGATCGCCCGCCGCGACGGACGTGTGACGGTGGGCGGACTCGCGGAGCGGTTCGGCGTCACCTCGCAGACCATCCGGCGCGATCTGGCCAACCTTACGCGCGCCGGAGCGCTGGAGCGGGTGCATGGTGGCGCTGTTCTGGCCTCGGGTCTGACCAATCTGGAATACGCGGCCCGTCGACGGCTGAACGCGGTCGAAAAGCAGGCGATCGGGCGGGCGGCTGCAACACGGATACCGGACGGTGCGTCGGTCTTTCTGGACATCGGCACCACATCCGAGGCGGTTGCGCGTGCGCTTAGCGCTCATCGTGGGCTGATGGTGGTGACCAACAATCTGCACGTGGCCGAGATTCTGCGCGCCGGTGCCTGCGGCGAGGTGATCGTTACTGGTGGAACGCTGCGCGCCGCCGATAACGGGCTGGTGGGGCCCTTGACGGTGCAGAGTATCGAAAGCTTCCGGTTTGATTGCGCGGTGCTGGCATGTTCGGCGGTGGACGAGACCGGCGACCTGCTGGATTTCGATCTGCAGGAGGTGCAGGTCGGTCAGGCGCTGCTACGCCGCGCGCGCGAGGTGGTGCTGGTGGCGGATCGGTCAAAATTCCGCCGCAATGCCCCTGTGCGAATCGCCAACCTGGCGGATGTCGGACGTGTCGTCAGCGACGCGGCGCTGCCCGGGACGCTGGCCGCGTTGTGCGCGCGTGCGGGTGTCACTATCGAGATCGCAATAGATGCGATAAAGAAGAAGTAGACGCGGCGCGAGGTGTTCCTGTCGGAGATGGACACAGTGGTGCCTTGGAGCCGTTTGCCGGGATCGAGTTGGGCGATGACCGCATTCCGGACGAGACCACCATCCTCAACTTTCGCCACCTGCTGGAACGGCACGGGCTGACCGAGGCGCTGTTTGCAGAGGTTGATGCACACCTCGTCGCCAGGAGCAAGGCCAGGGCGCGAGATCCCGAGATGTTGTCCACAAAAAAGGCAACGACTGGTTCTTCGGTACCAAAGCTCATGGCATAAGGAAGGGACCGCCCGAAAACGGGTGTCACGCCGCAAGAGCGGTTTATAAATCGTCAAACTGGATACTCTTGCCTCAAAAAGACATTGCCGCAACGTTCACGCGACAATCTCGGCGTAGCCGATAGCGTTAATCAGACGTTCCCAAGCGGTGATTCAATCTGAACTCCAAACGCTTTAATCCAATCAAAACCTGTGTCCCTTAAAACTACGAGCAGTTATGTGCGCGTGTTTTTTCGAGGGGTGCGGGGATGTCGACGACATTCAATGTCATATTGCTGGGTCGGTTGGACGATATCGACACAAAAGAAGGCAACTGGATGGCCGAGAATGCATCGGCGCTGGTCGGTCAGGCCTTTGGCGGCATTGGGGCGCCACTGGTGGACGATTTCGTCTCGTTCAGCCGGGTTGGCGCGTCAGATTCTATCTATGACCAGAACAGCCAGCGGGATACCGACCGATTTTCGATTGATGGCGGTCCGGCCCAGATCTTTGACGCTTCGGCGAACTACAACGCCACGATCACCTATGTCGACGGCACGACCCAAAGCTTTACCGCTGTCATCTTTCAGGATGTGAACGGCAACACTTATCTGGCGCCCGAATTCTCGGCCAATGCCGACATGGTGGCGCTGGAGGCCGGGGCGATCCGGTCGATCAGCCTCGATAGTCTGGAGGGCAACACGTATTCGGGCATGGAGGCATCGCGTGAGTCGTGGGATTTCGTGACCTGTTTCGTGCGTGGCACCGAAATCCGCACCGGACGCGGACCGGTGCCAATAGAGCGCCTGGTGCCGGGTGATCTGGTCTGGACTGTCGATCGTGGGTTGCGGCCACTACGCTGGGTGGGGCGGCGGCGTGTGTCGGCGGCGGGCGCGCTGGCGCCGGTGCTGATCCGCGCGGGTGCACTGGGCAACAACTGCGATATGCGGGTGTCGCCGCAGCATCGCATTCTGCTGAGCGGCTGGCGAGCCGAGATGTATCTGGGCCTGTCCGAGACACTGGCGGCGGCCAAGCACCTGGTCAATGGCCGTGACATCCTGCGCGCCTACGGCGGGATGGTCGAGTATTTCCACATCATGTTCGACCGGCATGAACTGGTCCATGCCGCCGGGATCGTATCCGAAAGCTTTCACCCCGGCGCGCTGGCCTGGGACCGGCTGGAGGCAGCATCGCGCGACGAAATCCTGATGCTCTTTTCCGAACTGCGCCAGAGCGGACTGCGCGCCTACGGCCCGTCGGTGCGGCCGTCGCTGAAGGCCCATGAGGTGCGCATGCTGAACGCCTATGATCTGGCCGCGTGTGGGTCAGGCAGGGACTGAGGCTGCTGGCTCATTCCAAATCGCGGCACTCCGCGACAAGACCCTTCATGTCGTAACAGGTAACCTGCTGCGCATTGTGCGACTGGCTGGCCGCGTGGTATCAGGGTGTACGGTTTCAGCCTGCGCGGCTGCCGCCGGAAAAACGGTACCTGCGCGAAGCGGGCGAAACAGCGGGTTCTCCTTGCGCGGCGCGGCGGGCCGTTCTATAGCCGCGCTCTTAACCTAACCGGAGTTGCGTCGTGGCAGTAAGTGCAAACCTGAATGTGATGATGAAGGCCGCCCGCAAGGCAGGCCGAGCCCTGGCCAAGGATTTCCGAGAGGTCGAGAACCTGCAGGTCAGCATGAAGGGTGCGGGCGATTTCGTCAGCCGTGCCGACATCAACGCCGAGCAGATCATCAAGTCCGAACTGATGAACGCGCGCCCCACTTACGGCTGGATTGCCGAAGAGGGTGGCGAGGAGCCGGGCAAGGACCCGACGCGCCGCTGGATCGTCGACCCGCTGGATGGCACCACGAATTTCCTGCACGGGCTGCCGCACTGGGCCGTCAGCATCGCGCTGGAGCACAAGGGGCAGATCGTGGCGGGGGTGATCTATGACGCCTCCAAGGACGAGCTGTTTTTTGCCGAGAAGGGCGAGGGCGCCTGGATGAATGAAAGCCGTCTGCGGGTGTCGGGGCGCGACAAGATGATCGAGAGCATCTTTGCCACCGGCCTGCCTTTTGGCGGGCGGCGCGATCTGCCGTTGACCTTGCAGGATCTGGCGCGGCTGATGCCCGCCTGTGCCGGCGTGCGGCGCTGGGGGGCGGCGGCGCTGGATATGGCGTATGTGGCGGCAGGCCGGTATGATGGATTCTGGGAACGGCGGCTGAACTCCTGGGACATCGCGGCTGGCATCGTGATCGTGCGCGAGGCGGGCGGGCTGGTAGAGCCGCTGGTGCCCGGCGAGGAGATGCTGGAAAGCGGCGCCGTGATCTGCGCCAACGCGCCGATCTTCGACAAGTTCGCAAAAGTCATCCGGAACGCCTGAGCGCTCATCCGCCCTTGCGGGCGTCTTCGCGAGGAAAGCCCGCGAGGGCTTGAGAAGCTGGCGGTCCGAGGGGGAGTTGATACCATCGGTCCAGCCGATCTGACCCGGATCGAGGGGTTAACGCACTTTCACTGCGCCGCAATGACAGCTGGTCTTGGTGGCTTGGTTCATTTGCGCCTCACTTTCGGGATGCGGGAACGGGCCAGTTCATAGCGTGCTTCGGGATGCGGTGGTTGCCCCTTGGTGCGTGTCCAGAAACGCGGGCCGCCGAGGCGTAGAAAGACGGGCAGAGTCAGCACGACCCCGGCGATGAAGCCGCCCGCATGGGCCCAATAGGCGACGCCGCCATCGCCCGGCACAGCGCTGAATCCGCCGGAAATCTGCATGATCAGCCAGAGGCCAAGCACCAGCCATGCAGGAATGGGCAGGATGCGAAAGATGATCACGATGATAATCAGCACATCGACCCTGGCCCTGGGAAATAGCAGCAGATAGCCGCCCATGACCCCGGCGATGGCCCCGGATGCACCAACCGTCGGCACCTCCGAGAGCGGGGCGGCGACCACTTCGGCCAGTGCTGCGGCCACGCCTGCAGCAAGGTAGAAGACGAGATAGCCGACATGGCCCATCTCATCCTCCAGATTGTCACCGAAAATGTACAAAAACAGCATGTTGCCCGCCAGATGCATCCAGCCGCCATGCAGGAACATCGACGTCGCGAGCGTGTCGTAGCTGCCGCTCTGTGTGACCAGTACCGGCGTCATGCCCCAGTCGTAGAAGAACTGCATCAGTGCGCGTTCATCCGTGCCGATGGCCAGCCAGTAGGCCAGAAAGATCGCGACATTGGCCGCGATCAGCGCATAGGTCACATAAGGCGTGCGGCCCGAAGGATTATGATCGCGGATGGGGAACATGGGGCATTAATGCTCCATGTTCCCCGGAGGTCAAGCCGCACCGCCCAGCAATGCCGCGTTTCCGCCTGCCGCCGTGGTATCGACACAGACGTGGCGTTCGTGCAGCGCGTGGCCGGTATCGGGCGCGCCGGTGATCAGCGGCAGGATCGGCCCTGACCGTTCACTCAGGGCGAGGGCGCAGGCGCGGGCGGTTTCTGTGTCGCCCCACCAGATCGCGCCGGACAGACCCGAAAGCGAGGTCAGTGTACCCGGTGCGATATGCCCGGTCGCGATGGTCGCGGCACCGCCCAGATCGGTGATCGACCGCGCCTGCGCCTCGGCGGCGTCCTTGCCCGGCCCCATACACAGTAATGGCGCGCGCTGATGGGTGGTCAGCCGGTTCGATTCGCCGGTGGGGCCGGGCAGGACGAGCGCCTCGCGCGGGGTTTCGGGGGCGGTGCTGGTCCTGTCCAGCGCCTTCTGCACGTCGGTCGTGCTCATCTCGGCGGACCAGTCGCCACCCTTGGCGGGCGCGGGCCGCATGGTAAAGCGGGTGAGGTAGTTCGGTCCGCCCGCCTTGGGGCCGGTGCCCGACAGCCCCTCGCCGCCAAAGGGCTGGGAGCCGACGATGGCACCGATCTGGTTGCGGTTGACGTAGAGGTTGCCTGCCTGGACGCGCTCGGTCACGTATTGCACGCGGTCGTCGATCCGGGTCATCAGGCCAAAGGTCAGACCGTAGCCGGTGGCGTTGATCGCGTCGATCACCTTGTCCAGTTCCGTCCCGTCAAAGGTGGTGAGGTGCAGCACGGGGCCGAAAATCTCGCGTTTCATATCCGCGATGCTGTTTACCCGGATCAGCGTGGGGGCGATGTAGGTGCCGGAATTGGGCGTTTTCAACTCGTGCATCAGACGGCCCTCGGCGCGGGCAGTCTGGATGTGGTCGTCGATCCCCTTGCGGGCGGTCTCGTCGATCACCGGGCCGCAATCGGTGCTGAGATCCCAGGGCAGGCCGACCACCAGGGCGTCCATCGCACCCTTGAGCATCTTTATGAAATCCTCGGCGATGTCTTCCTGCACATAGAGGCAGCGCAGGGCCGAGCAACGCTGCCCGGCGGACTGGAATGCGCTCTCCACGATGGCCTGCACCGCCTGTTCAGGCAGCGCTGTGCTGTCCACGATCATCGCGTTCAAGCCGCCGGTTTCCGCAATCAGCGGCGCGCCGGGGGCGAGGTTTTCGGCCATCACTCGGCGGATTTTCATCGCCGTTGCAGTCGAGCCGGTAAAGGCCACGCCGCCGACGCGCGCGTCAGAAGTGAGGGTCGCACCCACGTCGCCGCCGCCGGGCAGCAGTTGCAGCGCCGTTTTGGGCACGCCCGCCTCGTGCATCAGCGAGATCGCGAAATGCGACATGATCGGGGTCTGCTCTGCCGGTTTCGACAGCACGGCATTGCCTGCCGCCAGTGCCGCCGCGATCTGGCCGGTAAAGATGGCCAGCGGGAAGTTCCACGGGCTGATGCAGGTAAAGACACCCACGGGCGCAGAGCTGGGGGCATTGGCGCCATAGTAGCGCAAGAAATCCACCGCTTCGCGCAGTTCTGCCACCGCGTCCATCTGGCTCTTGCCGGCCTCGCGGGCGAGGATCGCGAACACCTCGCCGAACCGCTCTTCGTAGAGGTCGGCGATGCGGTTCAGGATACTCTTGCGTTCGGCGGGGGGGATATCCCAGGGTTTCGCATTGGCCAGCGCGGTTTCGATATCGGCGGCGCTGGCGGTGCTGACCGTGCCGGGGCTGTCGGCGGGATCGGCGGGGTTGGCGATCAGCTGCGCCTTGTTCGGCCTGGCATTGCTTGCGAGCAGCGGCACCGCCTTCCACTGGTGAGTGGCAAAGGGCGCGCGGGCGGCTTCGATTCTGTCAAGGGTCGGCTGGTGCCTGAGGTCGAACCCCTTGGAATTGATCCGCTCGGGCAGGAACAGCTCGGGCCCCGTGGGCAGGTTGACCCTGGCCTCTGCCAATATGTCGAAGGGATCGCGCGCGATCTCTTCGGGCGGCACGTCTTCGTCCACGATCTGGTTCACGAAGCTGGAATTCGCGCCATTTTCCAGCAGGCGGCGCACCAGATAGGCCAGCAGATCGCGGTGCGCGCCCACCGGGGCATAGATGCGGCAGCGGGTGCCTTCGGCCTTGAGCACGATATTGTGCAGCGCCTCGCCCATGCCGTGCAGGCGCTGGAATTCAAATTTCGACTTGGCGTCGGGCATGTGGCTGGCCATGTCGAGGATTGCGGCGACGGTATGGGCGTTATGGGTGGCGAATTGCGGATAGATCCGGTCGGTCATCGACAGCAATTTGCGCGCATTGGCAATATAGCTGATATCGGTCGCGGCCTTGTGGGTGAAGACCGGGAAGCCGTCGATGCCCGCGACCTGGGCCTGTTTGATCTCGGTATCCCAATAGGCGCCCTTGACCAGCCGCACCATGATGCGCCGGTCCAGCCGCGTGGCCAGGTCATGCAGAAAATCGAGCGTCGCCCCGGCGCGCTGGCCATAGGCCTGCACCACCACGCCGAACCCGTCCCAGCCTGCCAGCGACGGTTCATTCAATACGGCTTCGATCACGTCGAGCGACAGCGCCAGGCGGTCGGCCTCTTCGGCGTCGATATTGAGCCCCATGCCAGCCGATTTTGCCAGCAGCGCGAGACCGCGCAGGCGTGGCACCAGCACCTCCATTACCTGATCGCGTTGGGCGACCTCATAGCGGGGGTGCAGCGCTGACAGCTTGACCGAGATGCCGGGGTTCATGGCGATCTCATCATGGGTGCAGGCCTGCGCAATGGCGGAAATGGCGCGCGAATAGCTGAGGTGATAGCGGGTCGCGTCCTTGTCGGTGCGCGCGGCCTCGCCCAGCATGTCGTAGGAATAGGTGTAGCCCTTCTTCTCCATCCCGGCGGCGCGTTTCATGGCAGACTGGATGTCTTCGCCCAGCACGAACTGGCGGCCCATTTCCTTCATCGCGCGGGCGACGGCGGTGCGGATGACCGGCTCGCCCAGTCGCTTCATCGCGCCGCGCAGGTGGCCAACCGGACCTTTGCGATCTTCCTTCAACACTTTGCCGGTCAGCATCAACGCCCATGTCGAGGCATTGACCAGCGACGAAGTGGAGTGGCCCATATGCTTGCCCCAATCACTGGGTGCGATCTTGTCCTCGATCAGTGCGTCGATGGTCTCGGCGTCGGGCACGCGCAGCAGCGCCTCGGCCAGACACATAAGCGCGATGCCCTCATCCGTCGACAGGCCGTATTCTGCCAGAAACACCTCCATCAGGCCGGGGTCGGACGCACCGCGAATGTCGCGCACCAGATTGGCTCCGCGGGCGCTGATGCGATTGCGATCCTCTTTGCTCAGCGCCGCCGTGGCGGTCAGGCGTTCAATCGTTTCGGACTCATTGAGGTAGGTTTCCAGATCAATGGCGCGGCGCAGGTCGGTGGCATATGGCATTGGGGCTCTCCAAGGTGAATTGACCCTAGTTATCACGGGTGGCGGAGTTGTTTCTCCCGATAGATCGGGTTTAGAAGGTAAACCGCCCGAAGGATGGAGTGAAGACGATGCAAAGTGACCAGATTCCGCTGGACCGGTTCGACCGGGCGATTCTGCGGGTCCTGACCGGCGATGGCCGGATCAGCATCACCGATTTGGCGCGCGAGATCGGCCTGTCAAAATCACCGACACAGGCGCGGCTGCGGCGGCTGGAAAAGGCGGGCGTGATCACCGGGTACCGCGCGTTGATCGACCCCATTCTGCTAGGGCTGGATTATGTCAGTTTCGTCGAAGTGCGGCTGACCGATACCCGCGAAACGGCGCTGGCAGCGTTCAACGCCGCAGTGGCGCGCACGCCCGAGATCGAGCAGGCGCACCTGATCGCGGGCAATTTCGACTACCTGCTCAAGGTCCGCACCCAGAGCGTGTCGGATTACCGCCGGGTGCTGGCCGAGCATATATCGACCCTGCCGTATGTGGCGGGAACATCGACCTATGTGGCGATGCAGGCGGTCAAGGAAAACAGCCTGCCGGATGTGGGCCGCGCGATCGTGATTTGACCCAGGCGGGCGTTGCGTCATTATCCAGGGTCATGAGATGCGCGATACTGAGCCTGATCCTGACCGCTTCAGCTGCGTTGCCCGCGCTGGCCGATACCTGCCCTGCGGCGCCTGACAATACCGAATCGCTGAAAGCGCTGGTGACGGCGGCGCAGGTGGCGCCCGACCAGCAGACGGGGCGGGCAATTTCGAACGCGATGTGGGAATACTGGACCATCGCACCGGACACTTATGCGCAGGAGTTGCTCGATACCGGGATGGCGCGGCGCGAGGTCTATGATTATGCCGGCGCGCTCAAGGCGTTTCATGCGTTGGTTGAATATTGCCCGGACTATGCAGAAGGGTACAACCAGCGCGCCTTTGCCCACTTCCTGCGCGAGGAATACGAGGCCGCACTGCCCGATCTGGAGCGCGCAATCGCCCTTGTGCCGCAGCACGTCGCGGCGCGGACCGGTCTGGCGCTGACGCTGATGCGGCTGGAGCGGACCGGCGAAGCGGCGCTGGCCCTGCGCGCCGCGCTGGACATGAACCCCTGGCTGAACGAGCGCAGCCTGCTGCCGGTGCTGGAGGCAATGGAGCAGGAATTGTAACGGCGCGGGTTTACACGCATCCGCCGTTGGCTATTGTCGCGCCCAGATGCGGGCGTGATGGAATGGTAGACATACCAGACTTAAAATCTGTTGGGGCTTAGCCCCGTGTGGGTTCGAGTCCCACCGCCCGCACCAGAAAAAAACGCCGAAGCCCCCATATTTATAGCAGCGTAAAAACGCTGCTATTCCCGTCCTTATCCGTCGATCCGCGCGGCCATGATGGCAATGGCTTTTTGGTAGACAGCAGCTGCATTCCATTGCTTGATCACGTCAAAGTTAGCCTGGCCTTCTCCGTATCCCACACCCGGTTTCCAGCCTTTTTGACGCAGGAAATTTGCGGTGGAGGCCAGCGCGTCGGCTTGATTATAGAAATCAACCTGCCCGTCGCCATTGGCATCGACGCCGTAGCGCAGCGCGTTGCCGGGCAGGAACTGGGTATGGCCAAGCTCGCCGTGTTTTGCGCCTTTGGTGGATCCGGTAATGGCACCGGTATCGACCAGCTTCAGCGCGCCGATGGCGTGCGGTTTGAAGAAATCCGACCGGCGGCAATCATAGGCGAGGGTCGTGATGGCCGATACAACTGCGCTGTCGCCCATGAACCCGCCAAACCCCGTTTCCATTCCGTGGATCGCAATAAGGATACCCGCGGGTACGCCATAGCGGACTTCAAGAGATTGGTAGAAGCGGGCATCGCGCGCCTTGCGTTTGCGGCCTTGGGCCACAATCGTATCTGCCCCACGGAGCGTCATGAACTTATCCAGCGTGTATTTGAATGATTTTTGATTGCGGTCTGCGACGATGGTGCCGGAGGCATATTGCGCTTGTGCAAGTGCATTCAATCCGCGCTGTCCGATACCGGCATTTGCTGCCTCTTGCGCGAAGGCCGCTTTCCACTTGTTGAAGCCCCCGGAAGTGTCGCCGCATGGAGCTGCGACCGCCGGAGCGATGAGGCCAATCACCAAAAGAAATGTCGTGGAAAGAAAAATGATCGAACGCATGAGAAACTCCACCTTGTAATCAACCCCCTCCGGGGGAAATGTCCTTTCCTGCATGCTGTCGTTGTTTCGTGCTCCAATCAAGCTCAGTGACAGAATGTGGCGTAGTGTCGGCCCCGCTCCGCAAGTCCGAATGGGGACGTCCCACTCAGGGACGGGCAGGTATCTGGACAGGTTCGCCCCCCCCCCCCCCTCCCCGTCAGGCCGCTTTTCCGGCCTTTGCCGCCGCTGCCTGAATTTCGGTGAACGCCGGCTGGTCCGTCAGCTTTCTCGGCTCCATGCCTCTATTTCCCGATGTGGTTGTTCAGAGTTTCCCGATCGGTACCTTGAGCATCGGATTGCCATCCTTGTCGGAGGGCACTTCTCCGGCGCGCATGTTGACCTGAAGCGACGGGATAATCAGCCGCGGCATGCTGAGTGTGGCGTCGCGTTCGGTGCGGAACTTGACGAATTCCTCTTTGGACTTGCCGCCGCCGACATGGATGTTGTGCGCTTTTTCTTCGGCCACGCTGGTTTCCCATTGGATATCACGCCCGTTCGGTCCGTAATCGTGGCACATGAACAGCCGCATATCATCCGGAAGGGTCAGAACCTTCTGGATGGACTCGTAGAGCGTACCGGCATCGCCACCGGGGAAATCTGCCCGCGCAGAACCGCCGTCGGGCATGAACAGTGTATCCCCGACAAAGGCGGTATTGCCCATCACATGCGTCATGCAAGCGGGTGTGTGGCCGGGGGTGAATATGACAAAAGCAGTCATTTCACCGATCTGATAGGTATCGCCATCCTCGAACAGCTTGTCGAACTGGCTGCCGTCGCGCTGGAATTCGGTGCCTTCGTTAAAGATTTTGCCGAACGTGTCCTGAACCACCATGATGCCACTGCCGATCCCGATCTTGCCGCCCAGTTTCTGCTGGATGTAGGGGGCCGCAGACAGATGATCGGCGTGGACATGGGTCTCGATGATCCATTCCAGCGTCCAGCCCTTGTCCTTTACAAAGGCGATCATCTTGTCGGCGTGTTCATAGGTGATGCGCCCCGCAGCATAGTTTATATCCATGACGGAATCGATAATCGCACAGGCGTCAGAGGCGGGGTCTTTCACGACATAGGAAATCGTATTCGTAGCCTCGTCGAAAAAGCTGTGCACTTGCGGGATCACGTCCATCTGGACCGGGTATTGCGTCATTGCGGTGTCTCCTTGTCGTGGATCAGGGCTTGGCGGCGGCAGAGGCAACGCCAAGAGATTGAAGAAATTTTGCCAGCCAGATTCCGACCACCATGGCGGCGACAAACAACAGAACCTCCCAACGGCCGGTGCCAAGGGCAGGCAGAGCACCACCGGGGCAGAAGCCCGCGATGCCCCAGCCCACGCCGAACAGTGCAGAGCCACCGATCAGCCGGGCATCGATCACCCGGCTTGTGGGCAGTTGAAAGCCGGTGCCAAAGATCGGGCCGCGGCGCGGCAGAACGAGGCGGTAACCGATGAAGGTCACCACCAGGCCGCCCCCCATGACAAACGCCAAAGACGGGTCCCATGTCCCGGCAAAGTCAAAGAAGTTCAGCACCTTGGCCGGGTTGGCCATGCCGGAGATCGAAATGCCAATACCAAAGATCAGTCCGATCAGATAAGTTGACAGAAGCTTCATGGGTTATACTCCGATAACATGGCGCATAATAAAAACCGTTGCCGCCATTGCAATCATGAAGACCACCGTTGCCACGATCGAACGTGGCGACAGGCGCGCCATGCCGCAAATCCCGTGGCCGGAGGTGCAGCCCGATCCGTAGGTCACGCCGACGCCCACGATCAGCCCGCCGAGCGCCAGCATGAAAGCCGAGCCCGGCACCTGCACGACCGGCATCTGGCCAGACAACAACAGCACCGCCAGCGGTCCGCTAATCATTCCCAGAAGCAGTGCAAGCCGCCACATCCGGTCCTCGGACGGGCCGACAGAGAACAGCCCGGCCAAAACCCCCGTCGCGCCAAAGATCCGGCCTAGGCTGAGCATCAGAAGTGTTGCGGCAAGCCCTATCAAAGCACCGCCGCCCAGCGACTGCCAAGGTGTGAAAACAGTTTCCATGATGTTATTTCCCGCAGGTACGGATGCCAAGAATGCTGTAAAGTGGGCAGTTCCCGATCAGCGCGGTTCCGACCGCGACAAGGCCGACGATAATCATCGCCCAAAAGATCCAGCCAGTTGCAGCAAGGCCGGTGGTAAATGCGGCAATCAACAGGACGATTCCCACCACGAACCGCAATATGCGATCAATATTTCCAACGTTCTTTGTCATGGCAGTCTCCTTTCAAGAAACAGCATCGTGCATGTATTAAGGCGTTTGCGATAAACCTGAACAACTGATCTGGCGCGAAATGCCCGCAACATCGATATGTTTCGCCGCGTTTCGCTAGATCCCTGCCCAAGTCTTTCCTGATATGCCTTAACCGATCCGGGCTGGCTCACACGGTGACTTCGTCACCGTTCTCCGGCGGAGCGGGTCAGGCGATCAAGCGCCGCGCGTCCGACCAGCCGGATTTCGCCCCGGCGCTGTTCGATCCAGCCCCGGCGCTGGAATTCTGACAGGGTGCGCGATACCACCTCGCGCGCAGTCCCCAACTCGGTGCTCAGCACCAGATGGGTGGCGCGGACGATATCATTCTCTGCCAGTTCCAGCAATCGCGCGGCAAGGCGCACGTCCATGCGCTGAAACACGATATCGTCGATCAGCGTGAACAGATCAGTGATGCGGCGCGAATAGGCCTTGAACACGAATTCGCGGAATACGGCTGAGCGACCGGCCAGATCATCGAAGGTCGCGCGCGGGATCATCACGGCACGCACATCCGTTTCGGCCAGCCCGTCGGCGGCGTATTCTTCAAAGGCCAGCATGCAGGCTGTGGTCAGGACACAGCTTTCTCCGGCATGGACACGGTAGAGAAACACCTCGCGCCCGGTTTCGGATTGCTGTTGCACGCGCACCGTACCCTCCAGAAGCAAGAGCAGGTTATCCGCCGATTGCCCCGGTGCGAAAATCTGGGTGCCTCCGGGGAGCGTCACAACCTCGCTTCCGGCGACAAGTGCCGCGCGCAGATCGTCGGGCAGACGCCTTAACCCTTCAAATTGCTCGATCCATTTGCCGTCTGCCTGTTTCATGTAGTGGCTTTCCTATAAGAACGAGAACACCTGTTTGCACCTCTCCCGCAGCGCCATTTTTACAGGGCGCTGCGGGAGAGGGCAGCAAGCAGGCCGATCAGAAGCCGAGAACTCGGGTATCAGCCGCCATCAGCCGCTCGGCCATCTATGCCGGATCGGCCACGCCGACACCATCGAGCAGCGCGGAGGGGGCAAGCCCCTTGCCCGGCAAGTAGATCGCCCAAACCTTGGCCGTCGCGAAGCGCCGGATCACCGGCCGGACCACATAGTAGAATAACGGCCGTTCAGTCCTCGTTGTCATCAACCGACATGAATTTCGCGCTGTAGGTCTTCTCGCCCAGGCGTTCGATCAGGTCGAGTTGCAGCTCCAGCCAGGCTTTGTGGCCTTCTTCGTCCAGCACGATCTTTTCGAACAGTGTCCGCGATCCGATATCGCCCAGCTCGGTCGCATGTTGCGCGGCCTTGGTATAGACGGCGATGGCTTCTTCCTCGTCCGCGAGATCAGAGCGAAACATGTCAGGCAGCGATTTTGCCGTTTGTGGTGGCTTGTCAAAGCCAAGCTCGGGCGTGGCCTTTAGAAACAGGATGCGCTCGATGAACAAGTCCGAATGTTCCAGTTCTTCTTCCATCTCTCCGCGCATCTGCGCCGCGAGCTTGTCCAGGCCCCAGTCCTCCAGAACATGCGAATGGAGTTGGTACTGGTGGGCAGCGGTCATTTCCATTTTGACGGCCCGATTCAGAAATTCGATCATCTTCTCATTTGACATCTCAAGATACCTTTCTTGGGTTTGTTCCGGGATCTGCGCGTTCGCATGATCCCCTTTGATACGCGTCGTTCAGAAGCGAATGATGTTAACCTAACGCGTGGCCGCCACTTTGGTTTCGTGCCCGGGTTCATCAGCTCGGGTGCGACGCGCTTTTGCGGTTTCAGCGCGGATCGTTTTCCGCGCTTGGCTCGTGTCCTTCCGACAATGCGCGGTCGCGTTGCATTTCAAGCCACATCGCGTTGACGACGGCAAACACCGCCGCAAGCGGCAGGCCGAGTAGCCAGGCGAAATACCACATGTTGTGTTCCTTTTTTCTAAAGCGTTCCGCGAAAAACCTGACTCACAGCTTTTCGTGGGACGCAGCGATACATATGACCGTTGCACGCATTCCGCCTTGACTGAGTGCCTCAGGTTTAAGGTGGAACACTTTAGTAAGCCGAGCTGGAGTCGGTGACGTCGGCCTCGGTGACCTTGCCCCAGAGCACCCGGTAGACCCAAGCGGTGTAAGCCAGAATGAGCGGCATGAAGATCACTGTCGCGACCAGCATCACGAACAGGGTCTGGTGCGAGGATGACGCGTCCCACACCGTCAGCGAAGAGCGCGGATCGAGCGACGAGGGCAGGAGGAACGGGAACATCGTCAGCCCGACCGATGAGATCGCACCGAAAATCCCGAGCTTGGACCACAGCAGCGTTGTGCCTTCACGTCCGGCGCGCAGACCCAGAACTGCCATCACCATACCCAGCAGGCCAAGTGCAGGTGCCAGCGCTATCCACGGGCGCACCGCATAGGCAGAAAGCCAGTTGTCAGTGCGCACCACCTCTGAATAGAGCGGGTTTGACGGCCCGTTTGCCACGGCTTCGGTCGTCAATGCGTAGCCCGCGATTCCGGTGGCGAGCCACAGGCCTGCCAGCGCATACCCCGCGATTGTCATGAGGCCGCACCAGGTGCCGATGGCGCGCGCGCGCGCTGCCACCGGGCCTTCAGTCTTGAGCGACAGCCATGCGGCGCCGTGGGTGGTGAGCATTGCCAGTGATAGCAGCCCCGCCAACAGGGCAAAGGGGTTCAGAAGGCCTAAGAGCTTGGCATGAAACGCGCCCTCATAGCGGCTGAACAGGTCATCTGTCAGCTCGAACGGGACACCTTGCAGCACATTGCCCACCGCGACGCCAAAGATCAGCGCAGGCACAGCGCCCCCGGCGAAAAGCGCCCAGTCCCAGGTGGACCGCCACGCCGCAGAGTCGCGTTTGGAGCGATACTTGAACGCTACGGGCCGCACGATAAGGGCGGCAAGGATCATGAACATCGCAAGGTAAAAGCCCGAGAAGCTGACAGCATAGAGGGGCGGCCAGGCGGCAAAGATCGCACCGCCGCCGAGGATGAACCACACTTGATTGCCCTCCCAGACCGGGCCGACCGTGTTGATCGCGATGCGGCGTTCGATGTCGGTCTTGGCCACAAAGGGCAGCAGCACGCCGACACCCATGTCAAACCCGTCCGTCAGCGCAAAGCCGATCAACAGAACGCCCAGAAGCAGCCACCAGATAACGCGCAGGGCATCGTAAGAGATCAGTTCATAAAGGATCATGGCGCTTGCTCCGTCGTCATTGCGGCAAAGGGGTCCTTGCCGTCAGTGGTGCGCAGCCGGTGCTCGTGCCGCGTTGTCCAGATTTCGGTCTCTTCGACATCTTCGACCGGTCCTCTGCGGATGAATTTCAGCATCAGCCCCATCTCGACGATGAACAGCACCGTGTAGAAGATCATGAACCCCGCCAGCGTCAGCAGCAGATCGGCAACTGACAGATGGCTGACCGAAAGCGCGGTGGGCAGCACGCCGTCTACCGTCCATGGCTGGCGGCCATATTCGGCCACGACCCAGCCCAGTTCGGCGGCGACCCAGGGCGTCGGGATGATCACCACAGCCCCCCACAGCGCCCAACGCGGATAGACCTGCCCGCGAAAGCTGGAGCGCCAGAAGAAATAGGCCATCACGGCAATGAAGCTGAAGCCGAGGGCAACCATGAGCCGGAACGACCAGAACAGCGGCCAGACATTCGGCACCGTGTCATTGGCGGCCAGTTTGATCTGTGCCTCGGTGGCCTCGCGCGGATCGTCCAGATAGCGTTTGAGCAGGTAGGCATAGCCGAGGTTGCCGCCGTGGTCTTCGAATGTCTGGCGCACGTCTGGCGGCGTTTCGGCCCGTTGTTTGCGGATCGTCATCAGCGCGTCATAGCCGATGATGCCTGACCGAATCTTGTTTTCGGACTCTACGACCAGTTCGTTGATCCCCGGCAGTTCGGTCGTGAGCGACCGGGTTCCGATCAGCCCCATCACCCATGGGATCTTGACCGTATAATGCGTCTCGCGTGCTTCCTGGTCGGGAAAACCGATCAGGTTAAAGGCTGCGGGGGCGGGCTCGGTCTCCCACATGCCCTCAATGGCGGCCAGTTTCATTTTCTGGTTATGCGATACGTCATAACCGGATTCGTCACCTAACAGCACCACCGACAGCGCCGAGGCAAGGCCGAACGATGCCGCTACCGTGATTGAGCGGCGGGCCAGTTCGACATGGCGCCCCTTGAGCAGATACCAGGCGGACACACCCAGCACGAAAACCGCCGCAGTGACGTAGCCCGCCGAAACCGTATGGACGAATTTCGCCTGCGCGACCGAGTTGAACATCACCTCGTAAAAGCTGGTCATCTCCATCCGCATGGTGTCGGGGTTGAATGCCGCGCCCACCGGGTTCTGCATCCAGCCATTGGCAATCAGAATCCAGAGCGCGGAAAAGTTCGACCCGATGGCAACGAGCCAGGTAACGGTCAGGTGACCGACGCGGCTCAGCTTGTCCCAGCCGAAAAAGAACAGCCCCACGAAGGTCGCTTCGAGGAAGAAGGCCATCAGCCCTTCGAGAGCCAGCGGCGCGCCGAAGATGTCGCCGACGTAATGACTGAAATAGGACCAGTTCATGCCGAACTGGAATTCCATCGTGACCCCCGTGGCAACGCCGATCGCAAAGTTGATGCCAAAGAGCATGCCCCAGAACTTGGTCATCTGGCGCCAGATCGGTCGCCCGGTCATGACATAGACCGTCTCCATGATCGCGACGATCACCGACAAGCCCAATGTCAGCGGCACGAAGAGGAAATGGTACATGGCCGTCATCGCAAATTGCAGGCGTGACAGTTCGACGATATCAAGATCCATTATTCCGTTTTCCTCGTTCTCGGGGCGGTTGGTTGTCGGATGCAGGCCAAATCAGGATGCTTTCATGGTGAAACAGCCAATACTTTCTTATCCCATTTGTGGTTGTGACATTATCACAGGTTAAGCGGCATTTGTCTGTCGAATACCAAATGATCCGCGCCGCGATGGAGAGTCGCGATAATCGCGGCACGTGGCAGCGCTGTGCGAATACCCCACAGTACCCGATCCGCCGTGTCGGCATCCAGCCCTTCGGTTGGTTCGTCCAGCAGCAATAGCCGGGGGGATCGCAGGATGGCCCGCGCCAGCGTCAGACGTCGTGCCTGCCCGCCCGAGAGGCCCGCGCCCGCCTCGTTCAGTCGGGCATCCAGGCCGCCGCGTTCGCGGATCACCCCGTCTAGTGCCACTGCACTCAGGGCGTGCCATATCGCGCTATCGTCCGCCTCAGCCGCAAGGTGGAGGTTCTCGCGGATTGTTCCGGCAATCAGCGCGCTGCGTTGCGGGACCATCGTCACGATGTAACGCAGCGCCGTATCGTCCCAGTGATCGGGGCGGTGCCCAAGGATGGTTATCCCCTCGCTTTCGGCAAGCCCGGCAATCTGCATGAGCAAACTTGTCTTCCCGCTGCCGCTTGGGCCGGTCAGGGCGATTGTCTCACCTGTTTCAAGGTCGAGGCTCAGCCCGGCCTTGCGGATTGCAAGCACCGCCGAATGTTCTGCGCCTGCCTCATGCCTGTCCGACGCGGCTGCTTGGGCTTTTGCTCCGCTCCCGATACGCCGGGCAGCACCGACCATTCTGCCGTAATCAGAAAAACCGCGCCTGAGCGGCAGCAGCGTTTCGGCCAACGCCAACGCGACAAAGACACCGATGGCACCAACGGCCGGACCTGCGATTTCACGGGCGACCAGCCAGCCACCGGAGATCAAGGCTAGTGCGGCAGCCACGGCAACCAGCGCCGAAAGTGCCGCCGCTGCATTCCGGTCAGCACGGTCCAGCGCCTGCGCGGCATCGCGGGTTTGGGCATCCAGCCGCAACAAATCCGCTTCGCGCGAAGCAAGGCCGCCGCCAATGATCAGGGATTGGCGATCCCGGATCATGTCGATGATGCCGCGTCGAAGGGTCTGGTCTTGCGTCTCGACCGCATCCGAGGGCCGGATACTGCGCCGCGCCAGGCGCCAGAAGATAAGAGCCGCCAACGGAACATAGCCACCCAGAACAGCCCAGGCGACCAGCCAGCTTGCCAGCCACCCCAGCGCAAGAAAGACCAGCCCGTGGGTGATGAGCGCCGCCAGACCCGGCAGCAAAAGCCGCAGAACGACGCCGTCAAGCGCATCTACATCCGACACGATCCGCGTCAGCACCGCCTCGCTGCGCAGGCTTGCCAGGTCACGGGCGCCCAGCCGGGCCTGCCGTCGGAGCAGCGTCACCCGAAGCGCCGCCAGCGCGCGAAGCGTCGCGTCATGGGTCAGCAACCGTTCCCCATAGCGTGCGGCAGTGCGGCCAAGCGCCAGAAACCGCACCCCTGCCGAGGGGCGAAACACATCAAAGGCAATTCCGATTCCGGCGATCCCTGCGATCCCGGTCGCGGTGATGAACCAGCCGGAAAGGCCCAGCAGGGCCGCGCCCATCAGCAGGACGATCACCGTCAATGCCGCGCCGCGCGCCATGGCCCATGGCGCTGCCATCAATAGCAGGCGGGTAATCGGCAAAAGCGCCCTCATGTCAGTACCTCGATGGATCGGTCCATCGCATCCGCCAGCACCGGGTCGTGGGTTGCGACGATCAGGCTGTGCCCGTCGCCTTTCAGCCGCGTCAGGGCACGGATGACCTGCGCCGCCGTTTCGGGGTCGAGATCGGCTGTCGGCTCATCGGCAAGGATCAGCTCGCGCCCGCTCAGGATCGCGCGGGCGACCATCAGCCGCCGCGCTTCGCCGCCCGACACACCGCCACCGGTCTCGCCCAGCCGGGTATCTAGCCCGTTGGGCAGGCGCCGGACGACCTCCTCCGCTTCGGCAAGTGCCAATGCGGGCCGCGGGTCTGCGCCACGCCGATCGGGATCGAGCCAGTCCCGCAAGGTTTGATCGGGGAAATGTGGTGCTTGGGGGATGAGTGCGACACGCGCGCGCCACGCATCGGCTGTGGCGTCGTTCAGGGCAGTGCCGCAAACCGAGATGTGCCCCGTCGCCAGCGGAACAAGCCCGGCGATGGCGGCAAGGGCCGTGCTTTTGCCCGCCCCGCTCGGTCCCGTCAGCGCCAATGCCTCTTTGGCATGCAGGTGCAGATCGGGCAGTGGCACCTTTCGTCCCGGCAGGGCGGCGACCGCGTCGGAAAACGTCACACTCAGGGGGCCAGGCAAGGGGGGCGACGCATCGGCCTGCCCGACGAAATCCACCCGCTCGGCCGCGTCCAGCGCCTCCAGATCGGCCATCACCGACAACCCGGCGGCCCGGTCATGCCACGCGGCGGCCAGATCGCGGAAGGGCTGGAAGAATTCCGGCGCAATCAGCAACAGGAATAACCCCTCGCCAAGCCCGAGCGGCGTGCCCCAGCTCCCGAACCCGATCGCGCCCAAAAGAGTGAAGCCAACGAAGACCGCGACCATCGCGACGCCGATTGCGCTGAACAGTTCAAGCACGGTCGAGGACAAGAACGCCACCCGCAACACCGCCATCGTGCGCACGCGCAGCGCCTCGGCCCGGTCCGAGAAATCTGTTGCGGCCCGCTGTGTCGCCCCCAGAAGCCGGATGTCGAGCATGGCAGAAAGGCGGTCCATCAGCATCGCGTTCATTGACCCGATCTCGTCCATCTGGCGGCGCGACGCATCTTCCGCCGCCATGCCCACAAGCGCCATGAACACCGGGATCAGCGGCCCGGCAATCAGCAGGACCAGACCGGCCACCCATGAAAACCAGAACGTCAATACCAGCAGCACAAAAGGGAGCACCGACACCCGGATCATTGCGACGTGATACCGGGTGATCCACGGCTGAAGCAACGGCAGCTTCTGCACGATCAGGGCGGCGATCTCGGCAGAACCGGCACCGGCACGGGCGCGCGCCTCGCGCCCGATCAGGGCGGCACGTTCGCGGGTAATCGTCCGGTCGGCGGCATCGAACAGCCATCTGCCTGCGCGATGATCAAGCCCGGCACGCAGGACACCACCCAGCACAAAAATCAGCGCGGCAGGGCCGGTGCGGCTCATGTCGTCCGCCACCCAGCCCGAAATGGCCCATGCCAGCGCCGCCGCCTGAATGGGCCAGATCAACCCCGCAATGACCGCCAACATCCCCGCAATGCGCAAGGGCCGGGAAACGGGCGCAATAATGCGCGCGCTCGCCCGTTGCCGGGCGGTCGGGCTTTCCTGCGGCCTCATTCTGGTCATTGCTATGCTCATTTACACATTCATCGGGTTGTAACGGAGCACTCGCTGCGTCCTCTTGCAACCCGCGACACTGCTTCAATCGCCGTGACACGAGCTTGCACGCGGTCACAGGTCAGCCGTGTCTTGCGCATGAGGCGCCTGGACAAGGTTGGAGACACCGTTTTCCTTGGGATGTGTCAAGCCGGACACTTGCGACCGGACTGTTGCCGTCGCGTCCACCCGTCATTTCAGCACACATTTGAAGGAGGCACATTAACAACCATCAAGAACACAGCAGCCGAACTGCCCTAAAATGAACGCAAATCCTCAACGCATGTTCGGCCCGAGCCCGAGGAAATGTGCGAGAAATTGCAAGGAGTTCAGATGAGCGAGAAACCCCAGTCCGAGGTCATTCGCACACACGGGGCTGTTGTGTTATTGAGTGGTGCGGACGCCTACAAGATCAAGCGCAACGTGCGCTATGATCACCTCGATTTTTCGACGTTGCAGAAACGCCGTGAGATGCTGATGCGAGAGCTTGAACTGAACGCGCCGATGGCCCCTTCGATCTACCGCGATGTGATTGCCGTGACGCGGGACAGTGCGGGTCGGCTGCATCTGGGCGGCACGGGTGACGTCGTGGAATGGGTGTTTCGGATGCACCGTTTTGATGCCGCTGATGAATTGGACAAGGTGGCCGCGCATGATGCGCTGGATGATCCGATGCCCGCACCAACCGGAGAAAGACCATGAACCGCAAGAACCAAATCAATATCTGGTACATCCTGATCGCCTTCATGGGTGTTGTTTTCATTCGTGATCTCTGGGTCCAGAGCCAGACGATCGAGGCGATCCCCTATAGTCAGTTCGAAACCTATCTTGACGAGAGGGCGATCAAGGAAGTCACGATCGGGAGCAACAGGATCAGCGGTACATTTACCAACGCACAGGGCGGTAAGACCGGGTTTGTGACGACGCCCGTGCCGCCCGATCTGGCCGACCGGTTGAGCGAGACTGGCGTGACCTATTCGGGCGCGGTTGAAAACACATGGTTTTCCACGCTCTTGTCATGGGTTCTTCCGGCGCTGTTCTTTGTTGGCATCTGGATATTCGCAATCCGTCGCATGGGCAGCGGGCAGGGTATGGGCGGCATGATGTCCATCGGCAAGAGTAAGGCCAAAGTCTATGTCGAAAGCGATACAAAGGTGACCTTCACCGATGTCGCCGGGGTGGACGAGGCCAAGGCCGAATTGCAGGAGGTCATCGACTTTCTCAAGAAACCCAAGGAATACGGCAGCCTGGGCGCGCGGATGCCCAAGGGAATTCTCTTGGTCGGCCCTCCGGGCACCGGCAAGACGCTGCTGGCACGCGCCGTTGCAGGCGAGGCGGGGGTGCCGTTCTATTCGATTTCGGGTTCGGAATTTGTCGAGATGTTCGTGGGGGTGGGCGCGGCCCGTGTCCGTGACCTGTTCGAGCAGGCCCGCAAAGCCGCCCCGGCGATCATCTTTATCGACGAGCTTGACGCCTTGGGCCGTGCCCGTGGGGCGGGCACGATACAAGGCGGCAATGACGAACGCGAACAGACGTTGAACCAGCTTTTGTCGGAACTCGACGGGTTCGATCCCAGCGAAGGCGTGGTGTTGCTGTCCGCCACCAACCGGCCCGAGATCCTCGATCCGGCGTTGTTGCGTGCCGGGCGGTTCGACCGGCAGGTTCTGGTGGATCGTCCCGACCGCGCGGGGCGGGTGCAGATCCTCAAGGTCCACATGAAAAAGATCGTGCTGGCCCCGAACATGGAGATGGACGACATCGCCGCGCTGACCACCGGGTTTTCCGGGGCCGATCTGGCCAATCTGGTCAACGAGGCGGCATTGCTGGCCACGCGGCGGCGCGGCAAACACGTGACCAAGGACGACTTCACCCATGCGATCGAACGTATCGTGGCGGGCCTGGAGAAACGCAACCGGCTGATCAATCCGCGCGAACGCAAGATCGTGGCCCATCACGAGATGGGGCACGCGCTGGTCTCGATGGTGCTGCCCGGAGTGGACAAGGTGCACAAGGTCTCGATCATTCCGCGCGGCATCGGTGCGTTGGGCTACACGATCCAGCGCCCGACCGAAGACCGGTTCCTGATGACCGAAGCCGAATTGCGCGACAAGATCGCAGTGCTGATGGGTGGACGTGCGGCGGAGCAGCTGATTTTTGGCCATCTGTCCACCGGGGCTGCCGATGATCTGGCGCGCGCCACTGATATCGCCCGGTCGATGGTCGCACGCTATGGCATGGATGCGGATCTGGGCAACGTCAGCTACGAGGCCGAGAAAGGCAGCTTTCTGGGCGGCCACACACCCGGATATTTTGAACGCAGCTATAGCGAGGCCACGGCAGAGGCGATGGACGATGCCGTACGCGAGGTATTGCGCGAGGTTTCGGCGCAAGCACTGGAAATCCTGACCAACAATCGCGATATCCTTGAGAGCGCCGCCAGCCGTCTGCTGGAGGTCGAAACACTGAATGAGGTCGAATTGCGTGACCTGGCCAAGGGTCTGCACAAGGCGGCAGCAAATGAATCAAAGGTCGCAGTCAATGAGTGACGATCCCTACAAGGTGCTTGGTGTCGCCAAAGATGCGTCACAAGCAGAGATCAAGAAGGCCTATCGCAAGCTGGCCAAAACCCTGCATCCCGATCTGCATCCGGGCGACAAGGCCAAGGAAGCGCAGTTTCTGGCCGTGGCCGCTGCCAATGACATCATCGGAGACGCGGAGAAACGTAAACGTTTCGACGCAGGCGAGATTGACGCGAGCGGGCAGGAGCGGCCACAGAGGCAGTATTACCGTGAATACGCGGATGCCGATCCGCAGGGGCGCTACGATTCCGGCGCAGGCTATGGCGATTTCGAGGACCTGTCGGATGTGTTCTCTGACTTGTTCGGTGCGCGAGCACAGGCCAGAACAGGCCGCGCACAAGGTTTTGCCGCGCGCGGTGCCGACGTGCGTTACCATCTCGACGTGGATTTCAAGGATGCCGTGCTGGGCGCGAAACGCGCGGTGCCGTTGCCGGATGGCAGCGCGATTGATCTGACCATTCCCGCAGGCGTGCGTGATGGCCAGGCGCTGCGACTGCGCGGCAAGGGTCAGCCAGGCATGGGCGGAGGCCCGGCAGGGGACGCCTATGTCGAGATCGGCGTGCGACCGCACAAGATCTTCACACGCGACGGGAACGACATAGAGGTCGAGGTTCCGATTGCCTTTGACGAGGCCGTTCTGGGGGCCAGGATCGAGGTTCCGACCCTGTCGGGCAAAGTGTCGATGGGTGTTCTCAAAGGGGCGTTCTCGGGGCAACGGTTGCGGCTGAAGGGCAAGGGGGTCAAGCCTGCAAAAGGCGCTGTCGGCGATCAGTATGTGCGCCTCAAGATCGTGACCCCGGCCAAACCCGACACCGAGATGGAGGCGATAGCGCAGCGTTGGCGAGACCATGTAACCGAAGATCCCCGCGCCAAACTCTGGAGGGAAGTGTGATGCTGGAACGCGATGTCGTGGCCACGGTACACCGATTGCAGTTGCAGGAACTCAGGCTTTGGGTGCGCGAGGGCTGGGTCAGGCCCGCCGAGAGCGAGAAGGGGCCGGTCTTTGACGATCTGGACGTGGCGCGCATCCGTCTGGTCTGTGATCTGCGCAAGGACATGTCGCTGCCCAGCGACGCCGTACCGATTGTGTTGTCGTTACTGGATCAGATCCACGGTCTGCGGCGCGAGCTTCGCGGATTGGCCGAGGCGGTGGACACATTGCCCACAGAGACCCGTCAGGCGATTGTCGCGGCCTATCGAACGGGGATGTCCGGACGACGTTGATTTGCGCGGTACTGTCCGGTCGGCGCGGATTGATGCTGAGTGTTGAGATTTATCAATTCCGTGCTGCGCCGGACGGATAGGCTGGGGTTTCTAGCTCGGGGAGGTTCACAGTGTTTTCCAGATCGTTCAGGCTCATGTCGCTGCTTGGGTTCGAGATAAAGATCGATCCTAGCTGGTTTCTGATCGCAGCCCTGATAACCTGGAGCCTTGCAACGGGGTATTTCCCGATTGTCTTCCCCGATGCGTCCGTCGCCACCTATACCGTCATGGCCCTGATGGCGATGGTCCTGTTTTTCGGCTCATTGATCCTGCACGAATTGGCGCATTCCCTGGTGGCGCGAAGATTCGGCATGCAGATCAAGGGAATTACCCTGTTCCTGTTTGGCGGCGTCGCGGAACTGGCAGCCGAACCCGATACCGCAAGAGCCGAACTCTGGACCGCGCTGGCGGGGCCGGCGATGAGCATCGTGCTGGCGGCCGCGTTCTGGCTGGCCGGTATGATAGCGATCGTGTTGTCTCTGCCCGAGACGCTGGTGGCAATATTTTCCTATCTTGCGCTGATCAACCTGATCCTGGCCCTGTTCAACATGCTTCCCGCCTTTCCGCTGGATGGCGGGCGTGTCTTGCGGGCGTTGCTTTGGAAGCGCCATGGCGACCTGCTTGAGGCGACGCGTGTTGCATCCTTGTCCGGCACCGTCTTTGCTTGGGTGCTGATCGGGCTGGGTGTATTATCCCTGTTCGGCGGCGCCCAGATCAGCGGCCTGTGGCAGGTCGTGATCGGGTTGTTTCTTCTGGGGGCCGCCAAGAACGCCTATCAGCAACAATTGATGACCAGCACGATGGCAGGTCAGGCGGTGAGATACCTGATGAGCACGTCTGTCATAACCACGACACCGGAGCAGACCCTGTCGGGCTTCGTCAATGATAACGTGCTGGCGCAGCGCGTCAGTTTCAGCCCCGTGGTCGATAAGGGGCGTCTGCTGGGGTATATTGATCTGGATACCATTGTCAGGATCGATCAGGAAAACTGGCCCATAACCCGGATCGGCGATGTGTTCATCGCCGGCGACGATAGCAATACGATCAGCCCGGACATGGCCGCCGAAGACCTGCTTAAAATCATGAACCATTCAAAGCGGCGCAAGTATCTTGTCGCGGATGGTACGCAGTTGCTGGGCGTGATTTCCGTCTCGGACCTGACCGGCTTTCTCGCTCTGTCGATGCAGGTTGGTGCAGCGTCGCGCGGGCGTCGGGCTGCATCGCCTTTTGCAAAACGCCGCAAAACGCTTTGAACTGTTTTATCCCGGCATGGTGGTGTCACCAATCCTCACCGTGCCACCGGTCACGATAACACCCCGGTTTTTGATTGAAGCAATCCCTCTTGTGCATTGGACCTGCCTGACCGACCCACGAGGGGCGCTCGCGAAGATATCATGGCAGTTGACTGAGATCGAATTGATTGAAAGCAGTCAATGTCAGGGCCTCACGGACGGCTTCGGGGTGGCCTGTCGCGAATTGCGATTCATGCGTCGGCCTGGCACGAACGCTCTACCTCGCAGGTGAACGAATAACCCACGCCGCGCACGGTCGTGATCAGTGTCGGATTTGCCGGATCGCGTTCGATCTTCTTGCGCAGGCGTGCAACCCGATTGTCGATGGTCCGATCCAGCGGGGTCCAGTCGACGCCGCCGATCAGGTCCATCAACTGTTCGCGCGAGAGGATACGCTTGGGGCGCAACAGGAATTCGCCCAGCAGTTTGAAATCGCTGCTGGTCAGATCGCAAGGCTTGCCGTCGCGGTCGAGCAGTTCGAACCGGTTGGGAATGGCCGTCAGACCGTCAAAGTGAAAGCTCTCGCTGTTCGGGACGCTGTGTTGGTCCGTGCCGGATGGCTCCGTGTGCGGCACCGAAGGATCGGCTTGCCGGATCTTGGCCCTGCGCAGCACGGATTTTACCCGCGCGATCATCTCGCGCAGATGGAACGGCTTGGTGATATAGTCGTCTGCGCCCAGTTCGAGGCCAACGATCCGGTCGATTACATCATCCTTGCCGGTGATCATGATGATCGGAACATCCGAAAAGGCCCGCACCTTGCGGGCAACCTCGAACCCATCGTCAAGGCCAAGATTGATATCGAGCGTGATAAGGTCGAGCCGGGTGCACTTTACCAGTTCCAGCGCCTGAGGCTCGTCTTCAGCCTCCGTCACCGTGAACCCTTCGCCGGTCAGACAACGCTTCAGCAGATTGCGCACCTTTGGATCGTCGTCAACGACAAGAATGTGCGTATCTGTCATACGGCAACGCCCTCCAGAGAAGTTTCAAATGCCATAGGTATATTTTGCGGGCATTTTAGGGGGAAGACAACGCCTGCATGCGCGAATTGCCGCCGACCGGCACAATTCATGGCTGCAGATACAATTTGATACAAATCTGGGATACCCCCGTGACAGTGCTTGCCCATGGTCGCCTTGAAATTGAAAGGAGATCGATATGCAAATGGCGAGTCCTGCCAGGCTCAAGGCACATCCGGTCGCGACGTTTCCCCAGGTCAAGCCACGGGTGCGGTTGCCGTATTGCGTGGAGCAAGGCACAAACCTGTTTCGCCAGGGCGACGCATGTTCCGGCCTGTTCGAAGTCGTGCGCGGGGTGTTTCGGCTAAGCCGTCTCACACGTGGCGGGCGCAGCTATATTGTCGGCTTCGGCTTTCCCGGCGACATTCTGGGATACGGCCCGGAGCGGCTTCATATTTCGGATTGTGATGCGGTCAGCGATGCTCAGGTGATCCGCCATCGACCCGGTTTGCTGTATGATGCCAGCACTGAACCGCAACAGCATCTGATGCTGATGAAAGGCGCCATGCAACGGATCGAATCCATGCAAACCCACTGCATGATGCTGGGCCAGCACTCGGCCCGCGACCGGGTTGCTGCGTTCCTTTCGCTTCTTGGCCAGCGTCTCGGCGTGCCGCAGGGGCAATGCGTCGAATTTGAATTGCCGATGCTTCGCTCCGACATCGCGAATTTTCTCGGGTTGACCACGGAAACCGTCAGCCGCAGTCTGACAGAGCTGCGCAACGCAAGGCTGATCTCCATCGAAAACCTGCACCATATCGTCCTGCTGCGCCCGCAGCATCTGGAGGCACTGGTAGAAGGTGTGGACTGAGGCGCGACACGCGCCTTATGGCTCTGGCCACAGGGCACGGATATCTTCCGGCAGGTTGTCGCGAATATCGGTGATCCCGAAACGCTTTGGGTCGCCAAAGCCGGTCTTGCTGATAGAAAGAGATCAGGATGACCCGCAGGGACAGGAATGACCAGGAAAAAAGCACCAACAGCCAAACCCATGACCGATAAGGCCACGCGGGCCAAGGCGGCAGCAGACACCTTTCCGGTCGTGGAGACCGCTTTTTCGGACGCCTCCGACCTGAAGGAGCTTCAGCACAAGATACTTGTGGCGCATCGCTTCATGGAAAACATCGTGAATACGATCCGCTACCCTTTGCTGGTGCTCGACAGTGACCTGAATTTGGCGCTGGCCAACCGGTCCTTTCTTCAACTGTTTGATACGGCAGAGAGTAACGTCATCGGTAAAAGCCTTTTTGCACTGGCGGACGGCCAATGGGATATCCCCGAATTGCGCCGCCTTCTTGGGCGTATCCTGCCGGAGGAGATGCCGATCGAGGCGTTCAGTCTGTCGATTGATGTGGCGGGAAAAGGCAAAAGGGATATGGTTCTGAACGCCCGAAAGCTGGCCGATGAGGATGCTGAAACGGGTCTTATCCTTGTGGCACTGGAGGACGTGACCGAACAAAAGAAGGCACGACAGTCACTGCTTGACCGGGAGGCCCGGCTAGAGGCCGCTCTGAATGCTGTGCCCGAGGCGATCGTCACGATCGATTCCAGGGGGATCGTCACCAGCTACAGCCCGCCCTCGGCAAGGATTCTGGGCTATACCCAATCCGAGGTCGTGGGCCGCAACGTGAACATGCTTATGCCTGACCCGCACCGAGATCAGCATGATGATTATATTTCAGCCTACCTTTCGACCGGAAACGCAAAGATCATCGGATATGGCCGCGAGTTGGAAGCCCGTCACAAATCCGGGGTACTGGTGCCGATCCATCTCAAGGTGAAGGAGGTGATGATCGGCGGCGAAAGTCAGTTTCTCGGGGTTATCCGGGATATGACCGGAGAACGGGAAAGCCGCAAACAGCTGGAACACGCCCAGAAAATGGAAGTCGTGGGCCAATTGACCGGCGGCATCGCGCATGATTTCAACAATCTGCTGACGGTCGTGATCGGCAATATCGAGTTGCTGGAAATGCGCCCCGACGATCCCAGCCGCGAGGACATTCTGGACGAAGCGCTGGAGGCTGCAAATCTGGGCGCAGCACTGGTTTCCAAGCTGCTGATGTTTTCCAGGAAGCAACCGCTTGCACCCAAAAGGCTGGATCTGAAACATGTTATCGGAGAGCTTCAGCCCCTTTTGGTACGCGCACTGGGGGCGCAGATCGAGATCACGGCGGATCTGGACGACAACCTTGATCTGGTGATGGCGGATCCGGGACAGATCGAAAATGCAGTGCTGAACTTTTCGATCAACGGCCGCGATGCGATGCCGAAAGGGGGGGTGCTGACGATCCGGGCGTATAATGCGACAAACGATGTAGAACATCCGATTGAAGACAAGGCCGAACTTGCGCCGGGGGATTATGTCGTCCTGTCGGTCAGTGATACCGGATCGGGTATGTCACCCGAAGTGCTGAAGCAGGCATTTGAGCCGTTTTTCACCACCAAAGAAGCGGGCAGGGGCACCGGTCTGGGGCTCTCCATGGTGTTTGGTCAGGCCAGGCAAAGCGGCGGCGATCTAACCCTGCACAGTGAGCCGGGGAAAGGCACCGTCGTGAAGCTTTATCTGCCTGCCATAGCGGCAAGGGATACTGTAGCGCCGCGCCCGTCACCAGCGTTGCATACGGCAATCGGCCATGCGAAAGGCGAAACCATTCTCTTGGTCGAGGACAATTTGCGGGTGCGAAACCTGACCCGAAACCGCCTTGATCGTCTGGGCTATCCGGTTGTCGAAGCTGCGGACGGCCCCGAGGCGCTGGCACAGCTTGAAAAGCGGGATGACATCAAGCTGATGCTGTCCGACGTTGTCATGCCGGGTGGGGTGGACGGGTTTGAACTGGCCGACAAGGCAAGCGTCCTTTACCCGGAATTGCGGATCATTCTGGCAACGGCCTTTGCAGTCGGGACGGGCAATGCAACCTGGCCGATTCTACGCAAGCCCTATAGCATAGACATGCTTTCGAGCGCTCTGCGCAAGCTGCTGGATGATCCAGCCTGACCGCGTCAGACGCTGTTTTGCGTCGGTCCTCGCTGGGGGGGGGCGACCATGCAGGATCGGCTTGAGAAAATGGCCGCCGCTACGAGGTAAATGAATGCGGCGGCCATGCTGTGGATCGGTCTGGTGAGAATCAATCCGACAGAAGGAAACTGATCTTGGCCGTGACACGGAACTGCGTGATCTTGCCGTTTTCGACTTTGGCATTCATGTCTTTGACATAGACTTGCTGGATGTCACGGATCGTTTTCGCGGCCTCGGTGACAGCAGCCTGGGCTGCCGCGTCAAAGCTCTTGTCGGACTGGGCGATGACTTCGATGACTTTCACCATGGACATGACTTTTCCTTTCATGATTGTCGGCACAGACGCCTGTGCGCTGATCTGATCATGAAGCGACCGGGACGCTGGTGCATTGACGCCCGTTAACATGGGCATAGTTCGGGCCATGATAATACGACTGGGGCCGTGTAAGCGGACCTCTTGCGGGGCAGCGGCAGAGTCGGCTCCTTTTCATGTGTTGCTTTGGATATTGAACGGAATGACGACGGCAGGCTGTGCTTGTGCCGTGGCGGGCTGGCGTCGTGTTTCGCTCAGCGGCTCTGAATTTGCACATTGCTGACAAAGCCTGACCCAATCCCGGACACTTGGCAGGGTCACCTGTGCCGTGCTGCCCCGTTTGTTCCCGGACAAGTCACCGGACCCTGGATTGGACCGGAGCGGACCGGAAGTAATCGTGTTGAATGTGTACATGAGCCACCTCCCATAGCGTTCGTGTCGTTCACGACATCAATCTGCCGCCCTGAAGGAGCGATGGCTTTAACATCGGGCAAAGCCCGGCGCACGATTGCGTTAGATCAATTTGAAATATCGCATTGCTGAAATACTGGCCTCGAATCGGTGCTGCCGTTTGTTTTCTGCCGCGCGGGCTTGTCGGTTCTTGTTGAACTCGTAAATGGGGGTGCTCAGATGTTACAAGCTGTCAGTCAGATTTTGGGAAAGCCGAATGCGTGCGGCGCACCGCCCCCCTCTCGCAATCGAGATCCGCTGGAACGGATGCTCAGGACCAGCATTCAGACTGTCAAACCAGAGCAATACCTGTTGATGGAGGGAGACGAGACCAATTCTGTCCTGTGTCTGCTGGACGGCTGGCTCTCCTTGTCAAAGTCTTTGCCGGATGGCGAAATCCAGATTGTCGATTTTGCGCTGCCAGGCGAGATCATCGAAACCGGTGCGCCGGGCGGGCCGGTCTCGGCGGTGAGCATCGAGGCGCTGACCGATGTCAGTGTCGCCGTCGTCCCGGTTCTCGCCTGGGAAGCCATGAAGCGGCAACGCCCCGATCTGGGGCGGATTTCCCAAGAGGTTCGCGCAGCGGCACGCGCCCGTATGGTGGGACGGATGCTGCGGCTGGGGCGGGGCAGGGCAGCGATGCGTCTGGCCTATGCCCTGCTGGAGCTGGATGCCCGGCTGGAGGCGATCGGCCAGTCAATCCAGGGCAGGTTCCACATTCCCATGAACCAGCGCGTACTTGGCGATTTTGTCGGCCTGTCCTCGGTGCATGTCTGTCGCACTCTGGGTCAGTTGGTCAGTGACGGGATCATCCTGGCGGATGGGCGCATGAGCATAGAGATTCTGGAACCCGGACGTCTGGCCGAACTGGCGGGCGTTGATCCAGAGATCCTGCGATGCGAAATCCTGGCGAAAACGGATCACAGATCATCGACATTGGCGTATCCGGCCTATGCCTGAAGCACGGACGCTTGCCCCGCTGTGCAGCCAGAGGTACCTGCGGCGTCTTGTGCCGCCGCCATGCTGCGATGACACCTTGCTCATGGCCGGTGAATTTGGGATAAACGCCTGAGCCAAAGGAGACGCGCATGCCTGCCCGTATTTACAGACCCGCCCGAAACGCAATGTCATCGGGTATGGCACAAACCCGCAACTGGGTTCTGGAGTTCGTCAACAGCACGGCGCGTGAGGTCGATCCGCTGATGGGCTGGACATCGTCCAGCGACACGCAGGCGCAGGTACGGCTGAAATTTCCGACCAAGGAAGCGGCGCTCGAATATGCGCACGAACATGGCATCGACGCCATTGTGCAGGACCCCAAGCCACGCAAGGCCAATATCCGCTCCGGTGGCTATGGTGCCAACTTTGCCACCAATCGCCGGGACGTCTGGACGCACTGAAGCCTTGTAAAACGGGGCGAAATCGTCTCGGAATCGGGGCTTTGGCCTCGCGAAGGTGATGCTGTACTTATATGTTGCGGCCGCGCAGCTATGCGCCACACCGATCCGGATGGGTGCCGACCCTCACGAAAACTACTCTCGCAATGAGCTGAAGGGCGGCCTGACTGGTCGCCCAAATCCATTTTAACCTGGCTGGAGCCTACCTTTTATGTCCATCACCCACCTCGTCACCCATTCCGGCGGCTTTCATGCCGACGAGTTGCTGTCCTCGGTCATCCTGACACGGCTGTTTCCTGAGGCCGAGTTGATCCGCA
Organism: uncultured Roseovarius sp.; assembly: GCA_947503145.1. Taxonomy (GTDB): domain Bacteria; phylum Pseudomonadota; class Alphaproteobacteria; order Rhodobacterales; family Rhodobacteraceae; genus Roseovarius. Next base: position 101,326 of record CANNCP010000007.1, on the reverse strand, counting down.
GCCGGGATAAGGCGTGGATCACGCCGGGCGAGGATAGGATTATCTATGATGTCGGTGGCCAATTCGATGCGGGCGCGCAGATTTTCGATCACCACCAGCGGCCCAGCCCGCTGCGTGAAGATGGGCAACCCTACAGCTCTTTTGGCCTGATCTGGGCGCAGTATGGCCGCGACTATCTGCGCGCGATGGACGTGCCCGAGCACGATATCGAGGCGATCCACGGCTCGTTTGACCGAGGCTTTGTTCTGCCGGTCGATTTGCTGGACAACGGTGCCGTCAATGCCGCCGATGCCGGACCTCTGTTTGCCGGGCTGACCTTGCCAGTGCTGCTGGAAAGCCTGAAGCCAGTGTTTGACGACCGCGAAGACGGGGCCGATGATTGTGCCTTCATGGCGGCCCTGCCCGTGGCGCGGGCTTTCGTTGAGGCGCAGATCAGGCGCAAGGCCGCGAAATACCGGGCCGAAGCTATGGTGCTGGCGGCGATTGAGGCGGCTGGTGAGGCGCGCGTTCTTGAACTGCCAATGGGCATGCCATTTCGCGCGGGTGTCGAAAAGGCAGGCGCGGGTCACCTGCTGTTCGTGATCCACCCGCGTGGCGCCGATTGGGCCCTGACCACGATCCGTCTGGGCGATGACACGTTTGACAACCGCGCTGATCTACCTGCGGCGTGGGCGGGATTGACCGACGGCGCGCTTGAAGCTGTCAGCGGCGTCAAGGGGGCGAAGTTCTGCCACAAGGGTCGGTTCATTGCGGTGGCGGCCTCCCGCGAAGCAGTATTGAAAATGGCGGATATCGCGGTGGCTGAGGCTTTGGCTGGATAGCTATCGCATGGGCCATTGTGTTTAAGGTGCCAGCGCGCTGAGATCGGTGCTACTCCCAAACGATATCTTGCCGCCCGGACGCGCGCGGCATAGAGGTGGGAAATGAGGCAGCCAGACCAGAACCGCCACCACGCCAAGCGTCTGCTGACGCTGGGCATTCCGCTTGCCGGTAGCCATCTGGCGCAGTTTGCCATCACGCTGACGGATGCGCTGATGCTGGGCTGGTACAGTGTTGACGCGCTGGCCGGCGAGGTGCTGGGCGGCATGCTGTTCTTCTTGTTCTTCATCATGGGATCGGGCTTTGCTCTGGCCGTGATGCCGATGGTTGCCACGGCACAGGCCAGGGGGCAGGAGACGCAAGTGCGGCGCGTCACGCGCATGGGTTGTTGGGCTTCCATCGCCTTCGGCCTGGCGGTGCTGCCGCTGATGGTGTTTTCCGAGCCGCTCTTTCTGGCGCTGGGCCAGAACCCGGAGACTTCACGATTGGCCGGGCAGTATCTGAGTATCGTGGGCTTCGTTGTGATCCCGTCACTGTTGGTGATGGTGCTCAAATCCTTGCTCATGGCGCTGGAGCGGACGCAAGTCGTTCTGTGGGTCACGCTGGGGGCGGTGGTACTGAACGTGGTGGTCAACTACCTGTTGATCTTCGGCAACATGGGCTTTCCCGAGCTGGGTATTCGCGGTGCTGCCATCGCGTCCCTGACGGTCACGATCGCGTCGCTGGTGGGGCTGGCGATCTATGTGGCGGCAGCACTGCCGGAACACGCGATGTTCACCCGCGTCTGGCGCCCCGATTGGGAGGCGCTGCGCGCGGTTTTCCGCCTTGGCTGGCCCATCGGGATGACCAACCTGGCCGAAGTCGGCCTTTTTGCCGCCTCCTCGATCATGATGGGCTGGCTGGGTACGCTGCAACTGGCGGCGCACGGGATCGCGCTACAGATCGTGTCGATCATCTTCATGATCCATCTGGGTCTGTCGAATGCCGCGACTGTGCGGGCGGGGCAGGCCTATGGGCTGGGCGACATGCGCGCCCTGAAGGACGGTGCCAAGGTCGCGGTCTTGCTGTCGTTCACGGTGGCGGCATTGACGATGATCGTGTTCTTTGCGGTGCCCGAATTCCTGATCGGCCTTTTCATGAACCCGGCGGAACCCCAGCGCGCCGGAGTGATTGCCATCGGCATCGGGCTGCTGGCGGCTGCGGCGCTGTTTCAGCTGGCGGATGCAGGGCAGGTCATGGCGCTGGGCCTGTTGCGCGGCGTGCAGGACACGCGCGCGCCGATGCTCATTGCTGCGTTCAGCTATTGGGGCATCGGCATTCCGGTCAGCTATGTCTTTGGCTTCACGCTGGGCTATGGCGGCATGGGCATTTGGCTGGGCCTTGCGGTGGGGTTGGCCTTTGCTGCGGTGTTCATGCTGGCGCGGTTCTGGCGCTGGCTGAAGCGACATCCGAAGGATGAACTGGCGGCGGGGTTCTGAGGGGCTGGGCCAAGTGCTTCGCCAAAGCGCGCCACGTTCAATCCGTGAACCAAATCGAACGCGAGAAACCTTAAAACGCTTTGTATTTGATCACAGTTACGGATCGGCGTGCAAAACGCCCATAACGACTGAGACGGCGTGAGCCTTTTCCACTTTCCCTGATTCAGGGAAAGCGCAAAAATCTTTAATCGTCCCCGTCATCATCGTCTTTCAGCAGCCGGTCCGCCTTCTTGCGGACCAGAACCGTCCGCAGGTCGTGCATCGCCAGCAACAGCGCGTCTGTCACCGCCTCCAGCTGATCGTCGGTAGCGCGGGACTGGGCCCAGTGGGTTGTGGTGTTCAGGTAATCGACGGCCCGGTGGATGTCGTCTATATCGCGGTATTCCTGCAATTCCAGCCGCTCGGACATCCAGTCCTGAATGACCTCCATATCGCGGTCGGTCAGCGCCCGCTCGCCATGCGGCTTGATCTGTCCGTTGCGGATGTTGACCACTGCGATCTGGTCCATTTCGATCCGGCGTTGCCGGTTCTGGGTGTCGACGCGGAACACGAACGCGCCGTTGTCACGTACCCTGAAGTAGTATTCCGGCAGCTCTCCGGCCATATGCGCCCCTTTAAAACAATGCCTTGGGTCGTGGGTTGTCACCGGACATAGCAGGCGGGCCACTCTTAGGAAAGTGCGCAGAGCAACCGGGCGTTTCGATCTTGCGTCTTCATACACTCAGGAAGACTGATGCCTGGCCCGGTTACGGCTGGTGCGTTTTCGAAAATCCATCATGGGCAATGTCAGATGTGTTGCCAGACAGGGAAACGGGTCAGACGCATTCGGAATGTCAGACGCGTTCAAAAAATACTTCTGAAAATTCGGGTGGGTCGCAGTATCGACATTTCTGATGGTCCGCACCGTGGCCTCTATCCGACGGCGCGCGCCCACGTCGAGAAGGGCCATACATGCGCCTGTTCCTGCGGCGTTCCCGACGGCTGTCACCTTGTCGAATGCGCAGTCAGGGATCAGGCCCAGCACGATCGCGTGCTTGGTCGAGATGTGGCTGCCAAAGGCGCCGGCAAGTACGGTTTTCTCGACGGCCTGCACACCGGCCTCATCCATCAGCAGGCGGATGCTGGCGTAAAGCGCGGCCTTCGCCATCTGCACTTCGCGGACATCGTTACTGGTGAACGAGATGTTGCTGGCGCCCTGATACAAGGACACTGAAAACGTGCGACCGTCCTGAAAACATCGTTCGCACCCGGTTTCTTCGGGGCTGCCGATGCGCCCTGTCTGGTCGATGATGCCTGACATGCGCATTTCCGCCACAAGCTCGATCACGCCGGAGCCGCAGATACCAGTCACACCGATGGCAATGATGGACGCCTCGAACGCCGGATCATCCGACCACAGGTCCGACCCGATCACCCTGAACCGGATTTCCTTGGTGACGGGATCAATGCGGACGGCCTCGATTGCGCCGGGCGCGGCGCGTTGTCCATGTTTTATCTCCGCGCCCTCCAGGGCCGGGCCGGTCGGGGACGAAGAGGCGACAATGCCCCTGGCGTTTCCCAAAAAGATCTCGGCGTTGGTGCCAATGTCGACAATCAGGCTCAGCGCGTCGGCCGCTTCGGGGGTCTCGCTCAGCAAGACTGCGGCGGCATCCGCGCCTATATGGTTGCCGACAGCCGGAAGCAGATAGACCTGCGCGCGCGCATGGATCGGCAGTCCGACGTCCCGCGCCGCAACACAAAGGGCGTTCGAGGTGGCGAATGTGAATGGTGCCTGGCCCAGTTCAACGGGATCAAATCCAAGATACAGATGATGCATGATCGGGTTGCAGACGACAGCAGCATCCAGCACGTGCCCGGGGGAGACACCACAATGCTCTGTCAACTGATCCACCAACTGGCGCACCCCGTCCCGGACCGCTGCGGTCATTTCCAAATGCGTGCCCGGATACATCATGGAATGGCTCACCCTGGTCATGACATCTGCGCCATAAGAGACCTGCGGGTTCGTTATCTCGGCTGCGGCAAGGACATCGCCTGTTGCGAGTCCACACAGATATGCCATGATCGTGGTTGATCCTATATCGACGGCAATCCCGTAGGCGCAAGATATGCTCCCGCCGGGCAAGATATCGATGACTTCGGCATTGCGACGCTGGTCGCCCAGCCTGACAACACAAGTGACGCGCCAGCCACTGGAACGCAGCGTTGATTGCAACGACGCCAGAACCTCGATTCCGACATCCGGCTCTAGGCCAGAGCGCTCTGCGATTGCCATTGTCAGGCGTTCAAGGTCGCCGACAGTGTGGGTATCATCAGGCGGTGGAACCACAACTTCGATCAGCTTGATCGCCGGGTTGACGGGAAATTTCTTTCGTTCAACCTGCTTGAAGATAGCGCCCGGTGATGCCGGGCTGCGGGGGGCCGGACTTTCGGACTGCAAAAGCGCCATTGTCGAACCGCTTTCCATCTCCGCTTTCCCGTTTTCCATGATCTGACCCTGGCAACAGCCCCAAGATTGACACCGACGCTTTAGCTGCGCGCGTGATACCGTCATAGTGAAATAATGGGTATTGTAAATACCAATTTGATGCTTGGGAAGTTTGCCTGACCTGTCCGCCAATTCTGCGTCATTCAGGCGGGGCACGTCCCAGGTTGGCTTCAATACTCTGCAGTTTTGCTTTTGCCCAAATATACGCGGCGCAGAAAAAATCCCGGAGCGCTAAAATCGCTCCGGGATTACTTGGATAAGTCGCTGCCGATCAGGTGACCGGGCGGTGGATTGTGGAGGTCGAAGACCGAAGCCTATCGCAGTGCCGCACAGAACGCCTGGATGCGCGTGCAGGCGTCTTCCAGTGCCGCATCGGACGTCGCATAGCTGACACGAAAGTTCGGCGAGAGCCCGAATGCTGCGCCAAAGACGACCGCGACGCCGGTTTCCTCCAGCAATGCGGTGGCAAAGGCTTCGTCATCGGTGATTACCGTGCCGCCCTTGCTGGTCTTGCCGATCAGCTCCGCGATTGACGGGTATACATAGAATGCACCATCCGGCGTCGGGCACTGGATGCCCTCGGCGTCATTGAGCATCTTGACCACCAGATCACGGCGGCGTTTGAATACCGCGTTGTTTTTGGGGATGAAGTCCTGCGTGCCGTTCAGCGCCTCGACCGCGGCCCACTGGCTGATGGTGCAGGGGTTCGATGTGCTCTGGCTCTGGATCTTGCGCATCGCGCCAATCAGCCATTCGGGGCCCGCAGCATAACCGATACGCCAGCCGGTCATCGCATAGGCCTTGGACACGCCATTGCAGGTCAGTGTCCGGTCATAAAGCTGCGGCTCGACCTGCGCCGGTGTGCAGAACTCGAAATCGCCGTAAACGAGGTGTTCATACATGTCATCGGTCATGATCAGGACGTGCGGATGGCGCAGCAACACGTCGGTCAGCGCCTTCAGTTCGTCCCAGTTGTAACCGGCGCCGGTGGGGTTCGACGGCGAGTTGAAGATGAACCACTTGGTCTTGGGGGTGATCGCGGCCTCAAGCTGATCGGCGGTCAGCTTGTAATCGGTCTGCATGGACGCCTCGGCGATGACCGGCTCGCCGCCCGCCAGCAGCACCATGTCGGGATAGCTGACCCAGTAGGGGGCAGGGATCACGACCTCGTCGCCGGGATTGAGCGTCGCCATCAGGGCGTTGTAAAGGATCTGCTTGCCACCGGTGCCGATGCTGATCTGGCTGGGGATGTAGTCGAGCGCGTTGTCGCGCTTCAGCTTGGCACAGACGGCCTGCTTCAGTTCGATGATGCCGTCGGGCGCGGTATAGCGCGTCTTGCCCTCCTGGATCGCGCGGATTCCGGCCGCGGCGATGTTCTCGGGTGTGTCAAAATCCGGCTCGCCGGCACCAAGGCCGATGACGTCGCGCCCGGCCTCTTTCAGCTCGCGCGCCTTGGTGCTGACGGCGATCGTTGACGACGGCTTGACGCGCGAAAGTGTCGCGGAGAGGGGATTCATGGCGGGCTCCGGTTTGAATAATGTCTCTGAATGTCTTAGGTTGCGCCGGAAGGTGGATCAAGCATGATCGCCAGAAAGGACAATGATGACTGTAGTATCACCCGAAGATTGGTACGATCCGGACGTAACCACATTCGGCGATCGCCTCGCGGGAGCCCGTGAACAGTCGGGGATGACACAAGCGGAACTGGCAAAGCGTCTGGGCGTCAGAAAGAAGACCATGGAGGAATGGGAAAACGACCATTCCGAGCCGCGCGCCAACCGTTTGTCGATGATGGCCGGATTGCTCAATGTATCGATCAGTTGGCTGTTGATCGGGCAGGGCGATGGGCCGGGCGACCCCGAGGACCTTACGCTGTCGCGTGAGTCCGCCGACCTGTTGACCGAGGTGCGCGAAATCAGCGCGCAGATGCGCCGGGCTTCCGAACGGCTCATCCGCGTCGAGAAAGCGCTGCGAGCGAAAATGCGCGAGCCCGAGATTGTCTGAGGAGACGCGGGCCATCCGGCTGCGGCGGTTGGGCATGCGCTCTATCCGGCGCGGCACCAAGGAAATGGATATCGTGCTGTCGCGCTTTGCGGCGGCGCGGCTGGCGGCGTTGAACCCCGAGATGCTGGACCTCTACGAGGCGTTTCTGGCGGAAAATGACCAGGATCTCTATCAATGGATCTCCGGGCAGATAGCCCCGCCTGTGCGGTTCCAGGCGCTGGCCGATGATATCATCCGACACGGCGCGACGGCGAAATAGATCGCATTTTAGGCTCTATCCGTAAAGTTTAACTGATTGTTGGGCATTTTCGTTCAGGGTCACTCTCCAAGCGGTTTTGCACGGAGATGATAATGAGTATGCACGACACTCTGACGCCGCCCGGCGCCGGGCAGGGCTTTATGACGGGCTATCTGGATGCCCTTGCGCTGGTTGAACGGCTGCACCGATTGCTTCTGGACGTGATCAAGGATGAATTCGAGCGCGTTGGCGTTCTGGAAATCAACGCGGTCCAGGCGTTGTTGCTGTTCAACATCGGCGACAATGAAGTGACCGCCGGCGAGCTGAAATCGCGCGGCTACTATCAGGGCAGTAACGTCAGCTACAACCTCAAGAAGCTGGTCGAAATGGGCTACATGCACCATCAGCGCTGCGAGATCGACCGCCGCTCGGTACGGGTGCGCCTGACCCAGAAGGGGCGTGAGATACGCGATATCATCGCCGGCCTGTTTGGCCGTCACGCCGACGGGTTGCAGGGCAAGGGGGTGCTGGGCACGGATGGGATCGATCAGATCGCCACCTCGCTGCGGCGGGTCGAGCGGTACTGGTCCGATCAGATTCGCTATATTTATTGATGCGGTGTCTGCCTCAATGGTTACGCCCCTCCGGACCAGGACGGTCCGAAGAGGCAGATCAGCCTTACCAATGGCCGGTATTTTTCATGCTGGCCCATGGTTCCTGAGGTGACAGCGCATCGCCTTTCTGCAGCAGTTCGATCGAAATATTATCGGGGCTGCGCACGAACGCCATATGCCCATCGCGCGGTGGGCGGTTGATGGTCACGCCATGGTCCATGAGGTGCTGGCACATCTCGTAGATATTGCCGACTTCGTAGGCCAGGTGGCCGAAATGGCGGCTGTCGTCGGGCAGCCTGTCATCGCCGTCCCAGTTGTATGTCAATTCGACCGGGCATTCTTCCTGTCCTTCGGGGGCCATGAAAATGAGGCTAAAGCGCCCGTCCTCGTTCTCCATGCGCCGGGTCTCCTTCAGCCCCAGCAGGTTGTAGAAGGCCATGGATGCCTCCAGGTCTTTGACGCGCACCATCGTGTGCAGGTAACGGATGTTCATCGGGGTACTCCTGTTTTCAATGTTGCCACTGAGTCTAGGGGTAATCGCCGGGCCGTCCAACCCCGACTACCTGCGCGATGAAACTTGTGATCTGTCAAACTGCCGGTTAACTCTGGAACAAAGTGCAGAGCCTTGGGGGCATAGGTGCAGCAATATCACGACGCATTGAGAACCGTGCTGGCCGAGGGTGAGCGGTCCACCGACCGGACCGGCACCGGCACGATTTCGTATTTCGGCATGCAGAGCCGTTACCGGATGGCTGATGGCTTTCCACTGGTGACCACGAAGAAGCTGCATCTGCGCTCGATCATCCACGAATTGCTGTGGTTTCTCTCGGGGGACACCAATATCCGGTATCTCAAGGAAAACGGCGTTTCGATCTGGGATGAATGGGCCGATGAGAATGGCGATCTCGGCCCGGTCTACGGCGCGCAATGGCGGCGCTTTCCGGCGCTGGGCGCGATGGCAGGAGAGGCGGAAGGCGCACCGGTGTTCCGCGCCCGCAGCATTGACCAGATCGAAGATCTGCTGACGCTGATCCGCCAGAGCCCGGACAGCCGCCGCATGATCGTGTCGGCATGGAACCCCGGCGATGTGCCCCAGATGGCGTTGCCGCCCTGCCATACGATGTGGCAGGTGCGAATCGCGGGCGGCAAGCTGCATCTGCAACTCTACCAGCGATCGGCTGATATGTTCCTCGGCGTGCCGTTCAACATCGCATCCTACGCGCTCCTGCTGCATATGCTGGCGCATGAGACGGGCTACGCGCCGGGCGATTTCGTGCACACGCTGGGCGACGCGCATATCTATCTCAACCATCTGGAGCAGGTCGAGAAACAATTGGCGCGCAGGCCCAAACCGCTGCCGCAGATGCGCATCACCCGTGATGTCGGGTCGATCTTCGATTTCCGCTACGAGGATTTCGAGATCACCGGATATGACCCCGATCCGGGCATTCGCGCGCCCGTGGCGGTCTGAGCGGATGCTGTCGCTCGTCGTCGCCCGCGACCGTAACGGGGCCATCGGCAAGGATGGAGACATTCCCTGGCATGCACCCGAGGATCTGGCGTTCTTTCAACGCGAAACCACGGGCGGCGTGATCATCATGGGCCGCAACACATGGGATAGCCTGCCCTACAAGCCGCTGAAAAACCGCCTGAACATCGTGGTGTCATCGCGTGAAATCGACGGCTCGGAATGCTTTGGGTCGGTGCGAGAGGCGCTGGATTTTGCCGCGTCCCGGGGGCACGCACGCCTCTACGGAATCGGCGGCGCGGGCATCTATGCCGAGATGATAGAGATCGCGGACCGGCTGCTGATCACCGAGGTCGATCTGGTAGTGGACGCCCCCGACACGTTTTTTCCGCAAATCAATGCCGCCGATTGGGTCGAGACATCGCGGCAGGTGCTGCGCGCAGCGGACCCACGTTGTACGCTGGTCGAGCTGATGCGTGCCCGCTAAGGTGTGAAACACTTCACGGCATGTTACGTTCAATAGTATTTGCCCGGTGTCATGAAAGCATTTGCTCTGAAAACGCTGCCACATGGCACTGGGAAAGGACTTGAAATCGGGTCAAACGCAATACGCTGTAATGGCGTGTTATCGCCCAAATGCGGCTCGAATGCTCCCATGACCGGTTGCGCTCGGCGCTGTGATCCATTTTAGTCGCACGGATCAGACCTAATGCAACGGCGCGCCCGCTGCGGCGTGCTATCTCCGTCAGAAACGAAAGTGAGCCCAGAATGTTCGCCATCGCTAAATCAATCCTCATGCCGCCTGTTTGCGCCGGGCTGATCTGTGCAGGTCTCGTCGCATCGGCGGGGGCGCAGGAGGCGACGCAGCCGAAACGGGCGACACAGGTTTTCGACGATTGGAGGGCGGAATGTATTTCGCGGCCCGCACCAGAGGGCAGCACCGAAAAGCCACAGGACCAATGCGAAATGCGTACTCAGGTAACGGTGCGCGGCGATGACGATATGGAGCGCCCCTTGATACAGTTGGGGGTCGGGCGGATCGGGCGCGAGGATGATTTCTGGATCGTGGTCCAGACACCGCTGAAAGTGTTGCTGCAAAAGGGCGTTCAAATTGCCTTGAGCACACCCGAAGGTGACGACCCGGATGCGGACGGGGCGCTGGTCCTGATGCGTTATCTTTATTGCGAGCCGACGCATTGCGTTTCGCAGGGCCGGATCGGAGCGGCACAATTGGATGCGCTGGGCGAGGCAGAAGGCGCTCGGGTGATTTTCACAGCTTCCCCCGAAAGGGTACTGGAAATCCCGCTGTCGCTTGACGGGTATCCGGCGGCCTATGCCGCGGTGGCCAAGTAACGCGGAACGTCAGTCGGGCCGGTCCAGCCAGGCCCGCACTGTCGCCTCGAATGCCCGAGGTGCTTCGGCATGTAGCCAGTGGCCGGCCTCGGGCAACTTGACGAAGCGGGCATTGGGAAAGAGGCGCTTGATCTCTGGCCGGTGTTCGGTCCGCACATAATCGGACTGCCCACCGGACAGAAACAGCGCGGGACGTCCGAAGGCGGTGTCGATCTGCGGAAACCCCATGATGTCCGGCATCGCGGCCCCCAGAGTATCGAGGTTGAGCCGCCAGCGCCCGGCGTTGACGTCCAGAGATTGCAGGAAAAACGGGATGAGGGCGGGGTCATCGACCAACGGTTTCAGCCGTTCGGCGGCGTCCGAGCGTTTCTCCAGCCCGGTGAGGTCCATCGATCCGAGCGCATCGATATAACGGATCTGACTGTGCTCATACGTCACCGGCGCGATATCCGCGACAATCAGACGCCTGACGGCATCGGAGTGTTGCAGGGCCAGTGTCATGGCCGCCTTGCCGCCCATGGAATGCCCCAGCACATCAAACGGTCCGTCCTGCTCTTTCAGCACCTCGGCCAGATCGGTCGCCAGTTCGGGGTATGTGTGGCTGGCCGTCCACGGGCTGGCCCCATGATTGCGCATGTCCACGGTGATGACCTGGCGGGTATCCGACAGCCGTTTGGCGATCACGCCCCAGTTGCGGGCAGAGCCGTAGAGGCCGTGGGCGATCAACAGGCCGGGCAGATCGGTGCGGGTTCCGTGTTCGATGATGTTCAGCATGGCCCCTAGATAGGGGGTTCATGCGCGAAACTGAATGGCCGATTTGCACGCTGTCCCGAAACTATCTGGAAATCACTCCAGGGGGCGGCACACTGATTGCGGTCCATTGAGGCTTGTCCGGGTGCGGGGTATGGTGACAGTCGATTGTATGGGCAGGGCTGCAACGGTGATAGATCAGGACCGGTTCGCGCGCGATATCGCCGCGCTGAAGGACAAGCTGCGCGCCAAGCTGGGCGTGCGCGGTGCGGATCTGCGCACGCGGCTACGCCGGGCGGGGCGACGCTTGCCCAAATCGGGACATCAGGCAGGGGTGGTCCTGACCGAGGCCGAGCGCCGGATGCCACACCCAAAGCTGCGCATACGGCTGGATGTCGCCCGCATTGATGCCGCGCTGGCCGAGATCAACGACCATCTCGACGGTATTGATGCGAAGGACCGGCGCAAGGGGGCCCTGCTGGGCATGGCGGGTGGGTTGGTGTTCAACCTGATGCTCGTCGTGGTGGCCCTGATCGCGATCCTGCGTTGGCGCGGTTTGATCTGAACCGTTTCGTCTGTGCGAAGTACCGGCGGCAGCGCCCCGATCAAGGGCACCGCCGCGTTTTGATCACAGGTTAGGATAGAGCGGGAACCGGGCGCAAAGCTGGGCCACTTCGCCACGTACCTTGGCCTCGACCGCATCGTTGCCGTCAGCGCCATTGGCGGCCAGTCCGTCCACGATCTCGACGATCCAATCGGCGATCTGGCGGAATTCGGCCTCCTTGAAGCCGCGCGTCGTGCCTGCGGGCGTGCCGAGGCGGACGCCGGAGGTGACGGTCGGCTTTTCAGGGTCGAACGGTACGCCGTTCTTGTTGCAGGTGATGTGGGCGCGCCCCAGTGCGGCATCGGTAATGTTGCCGGTCACCTTCTTGGGGCGCAGATCGACCAGAAGTACATGGGTGTCGGTGCCTCCGGTGACGATATCCAGTCCACCTTTCATCAACTGATCGGCCATGGCGACCGCGTTGGCGCGCACCTGGCGGATGTAGTCCTTGAACTCGGGGCGCAGTGCTTCGCCGAATGCGACGGCCTTGGCGGCGATCACATGCATCAGCGGGCCACCCTGGATGCCGGGAAAAATGGCCGAGTTGAATTTCTTGGCCAGTGCCTCGTCATTGGTCAGGATCATGCCGCCACGCGGGCCACGCAGTGTCTTGTGTGTGGTGGTCGTGGCCACATGGGCATGCGGGAAAGGCGAGGGATGCTCCCCTGCGGCCACGAGGCCCGCGAAATGGGCCATGTCCACCAGCAGCCATGCGCCGACCATATCGGCGATCTCGCGCATGCGTTTGAAATCAATCTGGCGCGGAATGGCAGAGCCACCGGCGATGATCAGCTTGGGCGTATGCTCTTTGGCCAGTGCCTCGAGCTGGTCGTAGTCCAGCAGGTTGTCCTCGCGGCGCACGCCGTACTGGACCGCGTTGAACCATTTGCCGGATTGGTTGGGTGCGGCACCGTGGGTCAGGTGCCCGCCCGCATCAAGGCTCATGCCGAGAATGGTATCGCCCGGCTGCAACAGGGCCGTAAAGACGCCCTGATTGGCCTGACTGCCCGAGTGGGGCTGCACATTGGCAAAGCCACACCCAAACAGCTGCTTGGCCCGGTCGATGGCGAGGGTCTCGGCCACGTCGACATATTGGCACCCGCCATAGTAGCGCCGTCCCGGATAGCCTTCGGCGTATTTGTTGGTCAGCACGGTGCCCTGCGCTGCCATCACGGCAGCGGATACGATGTTTTCGGACGCGATCAGCTCGATCTCGTCGCGCTGGCGGCCAAGTTCGTCAGTGATGGTGCCGAAAATTTCAGGATCACGCGAGGCGAGGGATTCGGTGAAGAAACCGGAATCGGACATGGGGCAGGCTCCGTCTGGGGTTGCGGTTGGGCGATCTCCTATCGGAAGCCCGGCCTGTGTGTAAGGGTGTAAAGCGACAAATTACCTTGCAGGACCGCCATGGCTGGTGCAGGGGGGGAGAGGCATGCGCCAGTTGGCGCAGGAAGCGGTAGATCGGAAACGGAACCCCTGAGGTCATGACAGTCGCAATCGCCTTTGTTGCCAGTGACGCCCCGATCGCGAAGATTGCGCGCGCGGCGCTGGCGGATCGCTTTGGCGAGGTTGCCGAGGACGCGGCGGATGTGATCGTGGCACTGGGCGGCGACGGGTTCATGCTGCACACGCTGCACCGCACCCAGGGCCTGGATGTACCGGTCTACGGGATGAACCGGGGCACGGTCGGGTTTCTGATGAACGACTACAGCGAAAAGGATTTACTGGAACGACTGGCGGCCGCCGAAGAAGAGGTGATCAATCCGCTGGTCATGGAGGCTGAATCGGTCGACGGAGGGCGTCACCGCGCACTGGCAATCAACGAGGTATCGTTGTTGCGGGGCGGCCCGCAAACGGCGCAATTACGCATTACCGTGGATGGGCGCCTGCGGCTCGAAGAGCTGATCTGCGACGGAGCCCTGGTGGCCACGCCCGCCGGGTCCACGGCCTATAACTATTCCGCGCATGGCCCGATCCTGCCTATCGGGTCGGATGTTCTGGCGCTGACGGCGGTGGCCGCGTTTCGCCCACGGCGCTGGCGCGGTGCGCTCTTGCCCAAGACGGCGACCGTGCGTTTTGACGTGATCGACCCGGAAAAGCGGCCCGTCATGGCGGTGGCCGACAGCCGCTGGGTGGAAAACGTGCTGTGGGTCGAGATCATGTCAGAGCCGCGTATCAGCCACCGCCTGCTGTTTGATCCCGGTCATGGCCTCGAAGAGCGACTGCTGCGCGAACAATTCGTCTGAAATGACAGCTTTCTTGAGTGCGTGCGGAACCTGCCAGTGTCAGCGGGCGTTTGTCTGGTGTAGATCGGCGCGGCGATGAGCGCGGTGCCGTAACCTGACCCGAGAGAGAGGATATCTGTCATGAACTGGGATCGTATCGAAGGTAACTGGAAGCAACTCAAAGGTTCTGTCCAGGAAAACTGGGGCAAGCTGACCGATGACGAAGTGGATAAGGCCGCAGGCGAGCGCGGGCAGTTCGTTGGTCTGATTCAGGAGAAATACGGTATCGCAAAAGACGAAGCCGAACGTCAGGTCGACGAATTTGCAGCCAAGCAGTGACGCGTGCCGCAGGCACCTGTGTCAGAAGGGTGGTCCCGCCGGGGCCATCCTGTTTCATTAGAGCGAAACGCTTTGGGTGCGGGGACCTCATCCGCCCTTGTGGGCGTCTTCGGCACGGCAGCCTTAGGCGAGAGTATTTTGTGGAAAAATGAAGGTTCGGGGCCGTGTTACCGTGCGTAGCCGATGGTTTGCAGCGCTTCTTTGATTTCATCCAAGATGGCCGGGTCGTCGATCGTGGCTGGCGGCTTGAACGTGTCGCTGTCGGCGATCTTGACGATCGTGCCGCGCAGGATCTTGCCTGAGCGGGTCTTGGGCAGACGGTCCACCACCAGTGTGAGCTTGAATGCGGCGACCGGGCCGATCCGGTCACGCACCAGCCTGGCGCATTCGGCGGCGATATCGGCATGTGGGCGGTTCACGCCTTTGGAGAGGCAGACGAACCCTATCGGAACCTGGCCCTTCAGCTGGTCCGACACGCCCACGACGGCGCATTCGGCCACATCCGGGTGGCTGGCCAGCACTTCTTCCATCGCGCCGGTCGAGAGGCGATGACCCGCCACGTTGATCACGTCGTCGGTGCGCGCCATGATGTAGAGGTATCCATCCTCGTCGATCAGGCCTGCATCGCCGGTCTCATAATAGCCGGGGAAGGTGGTGAGGTAGGATTTCAGGTATCTTGCCTCGGCATTCCAGAGCGATGGCAGCGTGCCGGGAGGCAGCGGCAGCTTTATGGCGATCGCGCCCAGCTTGCCTGGCTGCATGGGGTGGCCGTCTTCGTCGAGGATATGCACGTCATAGCCGGGCATTGGCAGGGTAGGTGAGCCGATCTTGACCGGTAGCGCCTCGATTCCTGCCGGGTTGCCGACGATGGTGTAGCCGGTCTCGGTCTGCCACCAGTGGTCGTAGACGGGCACCTGCATGACCTTCTGCGCCCATTCGATAGTGTCGGGATCGGCCCGTTCGCCTGCGAGGTAGAGCGCACGCAGGCAGGAAATGTCGTATTTCTGGATTTCTTCGCCCTTTGGGTCCTCGCGTTTGATGGCGCGCAGGGCAGTGGGTGCGGTAAAGAAGCTGCGCACATTGTGTTCCGAAATGACGCGCCAGAACGTGCCTGCATCGGGCGTGCCGATGGGTTTGCCTTCGAACACGACAGTGGTGTTGCGATGAATGAGCGGCGCGTAGCAGATGTAGCTGTGACCGACGACCCAGCCGACATCCGAAGCGGCCCAGAATACATCGCCGGGATCGACGTTGTAGATGTTCTTCATCGTCCAGTTCAGCGCCACCAGGTGTCCGCCTGTGGGACGCAGCACGCCCTTGGGTGCGCCCGTGGTGCCCGAGGTGTAGAGGATATAGGCTGGATGATTTCCCTCGACCGGGACACATTCGGCAGGTTCGACCCCATATTGGAAGCCGTGCCAGTTCACATCGCGCCCTTCGATCAGGTCGGCCACCTCCTGTTCGCGCTGAAAGATGACACAGAAGTCCGGTTTGTGGCTGGCCTGTTCAATGGCACCGTCCAGCAGCGGTTTGTAATGCACCACACGTCCGGGCTCGATCCCGCAGGACGCGGCGATGATGGCCTTTGGGGTGCAGTCGTCGATCCGGACAGCAAGTTCGCTCGCCGCGAAGCCGCCGAAGACCACCGAATGGATCGCGCCGAGCCGCGTACAGGCCAGCATGGCCTCCAACGCCTCGGGGATCATGGGCATGTAGATGATTACCCGATCCCCCTTTTCGACGCCTTTGGCGCGCAGGGCACCAGCCAGCGTGGCGACACGATTGCGCAACTCGACATAAGATATCTCGCGCTTGGTCTGGGTGATGGGGCTGTCATAGATGATGGCGGTCTGTTCGCCGTGCCCGCTTTCTACATGTCGGTCCACTGCGTTATAGCAGGTGTTGACCAGGCCATCGTTGTACCACTCATAGAGCGGGGCATTGTCATCGAAGAGCGCCTTGGAGGGTTTGCGGGTCCAGTCGATCGCTTCGGAGGCCTGCATCCAGAAGGCTTCGGGGTCTGCCTTCCAGCTGTCATAGATGTCCTTGTATGCCATTGTATCCTCCTCCGATGTATCTGCTTGAGTTAGGGCCGCGATGTCGTTGCAGCAAGCGTGTTGCGGTGCAGCGCGTCGGATGGCCGCAGGAATTTGCATTCCGGTCGCGCCGGGATGTGCAAATTTTTGCAAACTTTCCTTTTCGACCTGTCTGGCGTGATGCGTCGATCAGTTTTTGCAAATTTGCAAATGGCGCCATGCTAACCTGCTCCGAATCGGCCCTCACCCATAATGCGCCACTGGTGTGCCCGCGATGGCGGCCATGTTCAGCAGTCCGCGCGCCGTCACGCCGGGCGAGACGATATGCGCGCGGTTGCCCATTCCCATCAGGATCGGGCCGACCTCCAGCCCGCCGCCTTTCATCTTGAGGATGTTGCGCACGCCCGACGCGGCATCGACGTTGGAGAAAATCAGCACGTTGGCCGCCCCTTCCATCCGGTTGTTGGGCAGTAATTTGGCGCGTAGATCGGCATCGAGGGCGGTGTCGATGTTCATTTCGCCTTCGTAGCAGAAATCACGCGGTTCGGTATCGAGCAGCCGCAGTGCGGCGCGCTGGCGCTTGCCGGAATCTTCGCCTTGATTGCCGAATTGCGACTGCGAGCAAAAGGCGATCTTGGGTTCTATCCCGAAGCGGCGCACATGACGCGCGGCGCCAATGGCGATCTCGGTCAGGTTCTCGGGGCTGGGGAAGGTGTGCACATGGGTGTCGGCGATAAAGAGCGGTCCGTCTTCCAGGATCATCAGCGAAAGTGCGCCCTGCACGCTGTACCCGTCGTTACCAAGTACCTGCTTGACGTAGTTTAGGTGCCAGCGAAAATCGCCGAACGTGCCGCAGATCAGGCTGTCCGCCTCGCCGCGATGGACCATGACCGCGGCGATGGCTGTCGAGTTGGTACGCATGACCGCCTTGGCCAGATCGGGGGTGATCCCGCGCCGCTGCATGATTTCTTGATAAGTTCCCCAATAGTCACGGTAGCGCGGATCGTCCTCGGGGTTCACCAGGCCAAAATCGCGTCCGGGCCGGATATCGAGCCCCATACGCTCGCACCGGGCGTCGATGACGGTCGGCCGGCCGATCAGGATGGGCCGTTCTGTCGTCTCTTCCAGGATGGCCTGTGTGGTGCGCAGCACGCGTTCGTCCTCGCCCTCGGCAAAGACGATGCGGCGAGAGTCTTTCTTGGCGGCCTCGAAAACCGGACGCATGAGCAGCGCTGACCTGAACACCGACGCATCGAGCCCGGCCTTGTAGGCATCCAGGTCGGCAATCGGGCGGCTGGCCACGCCGGACTCCATTGCGGCGCGCGCCACGGCGGTCGAGACAATACCCGAGAGGCGCGGATCGAACGGTTTGGGGATGAGGTAATCAGCGCCGAAGGTCAGTGCCTCGCCTTGATAGGCGGCAGCAGCCTCGGCCGAGGTGGTGGCACGTGCCAGATCCGCGATGCCCTGGACGCAGGCCACCTGCATGGCGTCGTTGATCTCGGTCGCGCCAACGTCGAGCGCACCGCGAAAGATGAACGGAAAGCACAAGACATTGTTGACCTGATTGGGAAAATCGCTGCGCCCGGTGGCAATGATCGCATTTGGCGCAACTTCGTGCGCGAGGTCCGGCATGATCTCGGGCGAAGGGTTCGCCAGCGCAAAGATGATCGGACGGTCGGCCATTCTTGCGACCATCTCGGGGCTTAGCACGTTCGGGCCGGACAGGCCGAGAAAGAGGTCTGCGCCCTCAATGATGTCATCCAGTGTGCGCAAGTCGGATTTCTGCGCGAATTTCGCCTTTTGCGGGTTCATGTCCTCGGTGCGGCCCTCGTAGACCAATCCGTGAATGTCGCACAGCCAGATATTCTCGCGACGCACCCCCAATTTCACCAGCATGTTGAGGCAGGAAATGCCGGCGGCGCCGCCGCCTGTCGAGGCGATCTTGATATCCTCGAATTTCTTTCCCGCCACGTATAACGCATTGGTGGCCGCAGCGCCGACGACAATGGCGGTGCCGTGCTGGTCGTCGTGAAAAACCGGAATGTTCATCCGTTCGCGGCAGATTTTCTCGACGATAAAGCAATCGGGCGCCTTGATGTCCTCTAGGTTGATCGCGCCGAATGTCGGTTCGAGGGTGCAGACGATTTCGGCGAGGCGTTCGGGGTCGGGTTCGTTCAGTTCGATATCGAAGCAGTCGATATTGGCAAATTTCTTGAACAGGACCGCCTTGCCCTCCATCACCGGCTTGGACGCCAGCGCGCCGATGTTACCCAATCCCAGGACGGCGGTGCCGTTGGTCACGACCCCCACCAGATTGCCACGTGCGGTGTAGCGGCTGGCGTTGGCGGGGTCGCTCTGGATCTCAAGGCAGGCTTCGGCCACGCCCGGCGAATAGGCGCGCGCCAGATCGCGGCCATTGGCCAGCGGTTTGGTCGCGCGAATCTCCAGTTTGCCGGGTTTTGGGAACTCGTGATAATTGAGCGCTGCCTGACGCGTGTTATCGTTGGCGTTTTCGTCCATGTTCTGTCCCTTGACGCTAATCTATTCGGCGCTCAACCATCTTGGCCGGTTGTTCCATCCGGTGTGCCCGGACTCCGCGTGTTCGGCTCCAGCTTGCATCTTTGGAACGCTGCGCGCAATCTCTGGATCGTGCGCTAGGGTATGGAGGCGACAGGATGGATTTGCGGGACGTAGCGGCAGAGGTGCGCGCCATGGCCTACGCCCCGTATTCGGGGTTTCAGGTCGGTGCGGCGATCCGGGCTGTGTCGGGGCGGGTCTATCGGGGTTGCAATGTCGAAAACGTGGCCTACCCCGAAGGCACCTGTGCCGAGGCCGGGGCGGTGGCGGCGATGATTGCAGGCGGCGACAGGGAAATCGCAGAAGTTACGGTGATCGCGGCCGGTCCTGCGCCGGTTGCGCCCTGCGGCGGTTGCCGCCAGAAACTGTTCGAGTTCGGCGCAGGCGACGTGCCGGTGACGATGTGCACGCTGGACGGGCAGTCGCGGACGGTATCGCTGCGCGATCTGTTGCCGGGGGCTTTTGCTGCGGACCAGATGGGCGGCACATAGCGGATGGATGCACGCCAGATCATCGCCACCCTGCGCGACGGCACCGATCCGGGGCCGGAGGCTCTGCGTTGGTTTGCGCAGGGATTGGCCAGCGGTGCGGTCAGCGATGCACAGGCCGGGGCGTTTGCGATGGCGGTCCGGCTGCGGGGTCTTGGGCCAAAGGGCCGCACGGCGCTGACTCTGGCGATGCGCGACAGTGGCGCGCGGCTGGAATGGGATCTGGACCGGCCGGTGATCGACAAGCATTCCACCGGCGGAGTTGGTGATTGCGTCAGCCTCATTCTGGCACCGGCATTGGCTGCCTGCGGCGGCGCGGTGCCGATGATTTCAGGTCGGGGGCTGGGCCATACCGGTGGCACGCTGGACAAGCTGGAGGCGATTCCGGGCGTGACTACCCGACTGGGCGAAGCGCACCTGCGCAGTATCGTGGCGCAGACGGGCTGCGTTATCGCGGCGGCCAGTGCGCAGATCGCGCCCGCTGATGCGCGGCTCTATGCGGTGCGCGACGTGACCGCGACCGTGGACAGTATCGACCTTATCTGTGCGTCGATTCTGTCCAAGAAGCTGGCGGCGGGGCTGGACGCGCTCGTGCTTGATGTGAAAACCGGCAGTGGCGCGTTCATGGCACGCCCCGAGGATGCCCGCGCGCTGGCCGAAGCGCTGTACGAGACGGCCAATGCCGCCGGGTGCCGCACGAGCGTGGTGATTTCTGACATGAGCCAGCCTCTCGCCCCGGCGCTCGGCAACGCGCTGGAGGTGGCGGAGGTGATGCAGGTGCTGACCGGGACGTGTGCCGGACGGCTGGCAGAGCTGAGCATCCTGTTGGGTGGCGTGTCGCTGGAGCAGGCCGGGCTGGCCGCGACGGTGGAGGAAGGTGCGACGCGGATCGCGTCGGCCATTTCGGACGGGCGCGCGGCCGAATGCTTTGCCCGGATGATCGCGGCAATGGGCGGCCCCCGGCGATTTGTCGAGGACTGGCAACATTTCCTACCAGAGGCGACGGTGATCCGCGAGGTGCCCGCATGGTGCGACGGCTACATCTCTGCGATGGACGGGACGGCACTGGGCATGGCGGTCGTCGGGCTGGGCGGCGGCAGGCAGGTAGAAAGCGATCCGGTGGATCCGTCGGTGGGGCTCAGCGATGTGCTGCCGCTGGGGTCGCAGGTCAGCAGGGGGCAGCCTATCTGCTGCATTCACGCGGCGCGCGTGGCGCAGGCGGACCGGGCCGAGGCAGCGCTGCGTGCGGCAGTCGTGATCGGTGACGCGCCCGCGCGGGTGCCCGATCTCGTTCAGGCGCGGATCGGCTGATGACGCGTGCATTCCTCATCGTACTGGATTCGGTCGGCATCGGCGGCGCGCCGGATGCGGACCGTTATTTCAATGGCGATCTGCCTGACACGGGCGCGAACACGGTGGCCCATATCGCGCAGGCAGTGGGTGGGTTGCACCTGCCGTATCTGGATGCGCTGGGTCTGGGCGCTGCAGTCGCGTTGGCCTCGGAAGAGGACGCGCCGGGCCTGGGTACGGTGCCGACCGGCCTCTGGGGGGCGGCAACCGAAATCTCGCGCGGCAAGGATACACCGTCAGGGCACTGGGAACTGGCGGGCGTTCCCGTTCCCTGGGACTGGCACTATTTTCGTGACACCGATCCGGCATTCCCGCCCGAGTTGTCGCGTACCGTAGCAGAGGCGGCGGGCACGACAGGTATCCTGGGCAATTGCCATGCGCCCGGCACTGCCATCATCGAACGGTTGGGCGCGGAGCATCTGCGAACGGGCTGGCCGATCTGCTACACTTCCGTCGATAGTGTGTTTCAGGTGGCGGCCCATGAAGAGGTGTTCGACCTGGCGCGGCTGCACAATCTGTGTGCGGCCATTGCCCCCCGGCTGCACGCGATGAATGTGGGCCGGGTGATTGCGCGGCCCTTTACCGGCGATGCGACTCGTGGGTTCAGCCGCCTGCCGGGCCGCCGCGATTTTGCAATTGCGCCACCCCTGCCGACGTTGTGTGACTGGGTGCACGATGCGGGTCATTCCGTGCATGCGGTGGGCAAGATCGGCGATATTTTTTCGATGCAGGGCATCGACGATACCGTAAAGGGTGGCGATGCCGCGCTGCTGGAGGTGCTGACCGCGCAGATCGGCAAGGCAGCGGATGGCAGTCTGACCTTTGCCAATCTGGTGGAGTTTGACAGCGACTTTGGCCACCGGCGCGATCCGCAGGGATACGCCGCGGCGCTGCAGCGATTTGACGATTGGCTGGGTGCTGCGCTGGTGCAGTTGTGCGAGGGGGATATGCTGCTGATCACCGCCGACCACGGCAATGATCCGACGTGGCCCGGCACCGATCACACCCGCGAGCGCGTGCCGGTCCTGATCGCCGGGCGCGGCAGTGGCGCGCTGGGCCAGGTGGCGATGTCGGACATCGCTGCCAGCGTTGCGGCGCATCTGGGCGTTCCGGCGCAGGGGCCGGGGCGCAGTTTTCTCTGAATGTCGGCCTGCGAGAGTGTGTCAGCCATTGCCCTTTGCCATCGCAACTGGCTAAAACCAACGCAGGCGTCAGACCGGAGGGATCCCATGCAAGACCACCTTACAATCGTCCAACATCCGCTTGTGCAGCACAAGCTGACCATCATGCGCGAGAAGGACACCTCGACGGCGGTTTTTCGTCAGCTTCTTCGCGAGATCAGCCAGCTTCTGGCCTATGAGGTCACATATAAGCTGCCGTTGACGACGAAGGTCATCGAGACGCCGATGGAAGAAATGGAGTCGCCGACCCTGGCAGGGCGGAAACTGGCACTGATTTCGATCTTGCGCGCGGGTAATGGCTTGCTGGACGGCATGCTTGAGCTGATCCCCTCGGCGCGGGTCGGGTTTGTCGGGCTTTACCGCGATGAAAAGACGCTGAAACCCGTGCAGTATTACTTCAAGGTGCCGGACATGCTGGAAAAGCGGCTGGTCATTGTTGTCGATCCGATGCTGGCAACGGGCAATTCATCCGCCGCCGCCGTGGAACTGCTGAAGAAGGCTGGCGCGCGTGACATCCGTTTTCTCTGCCTGCTTGCAGCACCCGAAGGCGTGGCCCGGATGAAAGAGGCGCACCCGGACGTGCCCATCGTGACCGCCGCACTTGACGAACGGATCGATGAGGCAGGATATATCCTGCCGGGGCTAGGCGACGCGGGGGATCGCATGTTTGGCACAAAGTAGGCTGCTTGGCTGTTTACTCAGAGTCTGATTTGAGGCAGTGTTTACCCACATCTTGTGGGGGCAATATGAAAATCACCAGAGTCATAGCACTTGCGGTCCTGGCTGCGTCTTGCGGCTTGGGATATGCTCAGGCGAAGTCGCTGAAGAATGCCGACGAGCCTGCCGAATTTCCACCATCGTCCTTTACTGATCGGCAATATGTGGACAGCAAAGGCTGCGTGTTCATCCGGGCCGGGATCGATGGAAACGTAACATGGGTGCCGCGCGTCTCACGCGGTCGCCAGACAGTCTGTGGCTTCCAGCCGTCACTGGCAAATGCGGGTCGCACGCCAGCGCCAGTGACCAAGCCCGCCAAGGCCAAGGCCAAGCCCACCAAGGCTGTCGCTGCGGCCCCTGCACCAAAGCCTGCGCCGCGTGTCGTCAGAACCGCTCCGCAACA
Source organism: uncultured Roseovarius sp. (assembly GCA_947503145.1). Lineage (GTDB taxonomy): Bacteria > Pseudomonadota > Alphaproteobacteria > Rhodobacterales > Rhodobacteraceae > Roseovarius. The sequence goes on along the minus strand of CANNCP010000007.1, from coordinate 78,191 downwards.
ACCGGTGCGTACCGCACCGGTCAGGACCGTGCCTGCGCCTGCACCCGTGGCTGCCGCACCCCGCACCGCCGCGCCCGTCCGCGTCGTTCCGGCGGCCCCTGCGCCGAAGCCGGCGGTCACCACGGCCCCCGCACCGCAGCGCCGTGTGGCCCAGGCGCCGTCGGGCTGCACCGGGCGCAGCGCCAACTCGCAGCGTTACATGGGCAGCACATACGCCGTGCGCTGTGGCCCGCAGACCGAGGGGCACGTCACCTATTCGAACAATGCGTCCGCACCGCGCCGTGTCGTGCCCGCGCCGGTCTATACGCAGGCCCCGACCTACACCGCACCCACCTACCAGCCTGCCGGGAAGACCCATGCGGCGGCACCCGGCACCGGTCACACGCCCGCGACCCGTGTCGCGCCCAAGCATGTCTATGAAAACCAGGTCGCCAGCTATCAGGGCCTCGACGGTACGCCCGAAGGGTACAAACGGGTCTGGACGGACGGACGGCTGAATCCGCACCGGGCGCACCAGACCTTTGCCGGCAAGGCGCAGATGGACTTGGTCTGGAGCAAGACCGTGCCGCGCCATCTGTTCGTCCGCGATACCGGGCAAGTGGTCACGCAGGCCTATCCGGGGCTGATGTACCCCTACACCAGCTATGAACAGCAAAAGCGCGCCAATGTTTCGCCAGCCTATGCGCGCAGCAAAACGCGTGGATACGGTGTGGCATCGACTGCCACAGCACCCGCCCAGGGTACACAGACGGCGATCGTCTCGACGCGCTCCAGCACCGTGGCACACAGCCAGTCGGCGGCCATCGCCAGCCACCGGTTCGTTCAGGCCGGGGTCTTTTCGACGCGGGCGCAGGCGCAGCAAGCGGCGCAGCGTATCGCTCGCTCCGGGCTGCCGGCGCGCCTTGGAACGATGCGCCGGAACGGGCAGACCTACAGTCTGGCTCTGGCGGGGCCGTTCAGCAGTCAGGCGCAACTGAATTCGGCGCTGTCGCAGGTGCGCGGTGCGGGTTTCGGAAACGCCACGCTGCGCAAATAAGGAAAATCGGCTGATTGCAGGCGATACGAAAGGGCCGGTCCTGATGCGGGGCGGCCCTTTTCCTTTGGTGCATCAGCCGCCGCAGATACCCTGCAGGCGCAGCCAATCGCCATCGCTGAGTACCGGCTCGGGGGAGGATGCTTCGAACGGGTCGGCCTCGATCAGAGGCAGCACCGTCTCGCCCGAAATATCACGCGCATAGGCGTAGGGCGTCGAGCGTACGGACCAGGCGCGGAACCCGTCGAGCAGAACCTCGTCACGAAGGGGGGCAGGCGGGTCGGTCAGCAGGTGTTCGGCATATCGGGTCAGTGCCGCCTCGCCGGGATGACCCGTGGTCAGCAGGCGGAAAGTGGCGATCAGCCCGACACGATCCAGAAGCCGGTCGAGCGGGTCGTGGGCCCGCGCGCGTAGCCGCTCGGCGATAATATAACCCGCCACCACGTCCGGCTCTTCGTGATCCTCGACCAGCGCGCGGTTCAGCACGATGGTTCCGCCGGGCAGGGTGATGGCATCGGCGCCACCATTGCGCACCACCATCAGATTGCCGGAGCGTTCATCGGGAGGCAGGCGTGTCGCGAGTTTGGCCAGGGCCGCAGTGCTCCCTGCAGCGCGGCAGGGCGGGCCGGTGACAGGCAGCATATGCATCAGCAGCGCGCGGCCGATTTCGGCGCGTTTGACATCCGGCACCACCGAAACCGCATGATTGCGCACTGCACCGGGCAGCCAGAATAACGCCAGCCCCGCCACCATGAGCAGCGACGTCAGCAACACCACCAGCCGCAACCGCCCAGGATGCGGGCGGCGGCGTGCGACGGCGGCGCGCAGCTTTTCTATGGCGTCGATCATGGCGGTCTCGGGGGCTGCCAGTTCCAGCGTTTCGCCAGGATCGCCGTCAGGGTGATAAATCGCCGGGAGGTGGCCGGGATTGGCGCGGGTGATGGCGGGGATCGACCAATGCGTCAGCGCCCGGTCGCGCAGATCACTGATGATCACAGTCGCATCGCCGATGGATACCACGACCTCGGTGCGTTGCGCATCGGGCGCTGCGCGCCAGAGCCCGGAAGCCTCCAGCCGATCATATTCATCAAGTGCGGTCATACTGCGCCGGGCCTGCTCTGCCTCTTTGAGCCCAACCTAACACGTTGCGCCTGAGCGCTCAATTGCGCGTCATCCGCAGCGGGCACCGAGAATTTTCTGCCTGAAACGGCCCGTGTGATCAAAGGTCTTTTGCGTGTTTGCGCAGTTCGAATTTCTGGATCTTGCCGGTCGAGGTCTTGGGCAACTCCTGGAACACGACCTTCTTGGGTGTCTTGAACCCGGCCAGCCGCGCGCGCGCATAGGCGATGATGGCGGCCTCATCCACTTCGGCCCCTTCCTTCAACTCGACAAAGGCGCAGGGCACTTCGCCCCATTTCTCGTCCGGCTTGGCGACCACGGCGCAGAGCAGGATTGCCGGATGCGTCATCAGCACGCCTTCGATCTCGACCGAGCCGATATTCTCGCCGCCCGAAATGATGATGTCCTTGGCGCGGTCAGTGATCTGAAGGTAGCTGTCGGGATGCTGAAGCGCGATATCGCCGGAGTGGAAATAGCCGCCCCTGAACGCCTCCTCGGTAGCTTCCGGGTTCTTGAGATATCCTTTCATCACCGTATTGCCGCGAATCATGATTTCGCCGTGGGCCGTGGCGTCTTTCGGGGTCTGGCTCATGGTCCCGGCATCCATCGCGGTGATGTCTTCGACCATGCACATGGGGACGCCGGTCCGGGCCTTGATCGCGTAGCGCTCTTCATCGGTCTTTTCGTCCCACGCACGTTGCCACATGCATTCGGTTACATGGCCGTAGGTTTCGGTCAGGCCGTAGACCTGCGTTACGTTGAACCCCAGCGGCTCGATCGCACGCAGGGTGGCGGCGGGCGGCGGGGCGCCTGCGGTAAAGACATCGACGACATGCTCGAAGGCGCGCCGGTCGGCGTCCTTGGCGTTCACGATGGCGTTAAGCACGATGGGCGCACCGCCGAAATGCGTCACGCCCTCGTCGGCGATGGCGTCGTAGATCGCGCGGGCCGTGATGTCGCGGCAACAGATCACCGTGCCGCCCAGCAGCGGCATCATCCAGGTGTGGTTCCAGCCATTGCAGTGAAACAGCGGTACGATGGTCAGATAGCGCGGATGACGTGCCATCTGCCAGCTGACTGCCGTGCCCATGGTCATCAGATACGCGCCCCGGTGATGACAGACGACCCCCTTGGGCCGTCCGGTCGTGCCGGAGGTGTAATTGAGCGCAAGGCTCTCCCATTCATCCTCGGGCATGATCCAGTCGAAATCGGGGTCGGCGCCTGCCAACATATCTTCGTATTCGGGGTAACGGTCGGTGGCCGGATGGCCCGCCTGGGGATCGGCCACCTCGATGATCGTTGGCCCGTCGCCCTGCATCCGCCCGATTGCGGCCTCGGCCAGCGGGATGAACTGGGTATCGACCAGTGCGACCCGGGCCTCGCCGTGCTCAAAAATATAGCCGACGGTGTCAGCTTCCAGCCGGGTATTGATCGTGTTGAGCACCGCGCCCGTGGCCGGCACGCCAAAATGCGCCTCGGCCTGGGCCGGAAGGTTCGGCAGGATCGTGGCCACCACCTCGCCCGGTTTTACCCCCAGCGCGCTCAGCGCCGAGGCAAGCCGCGTGCAGCGTTCATGGTATTCGCCGTAGTTGCGGCGGATATCCCCGTAGACCACCGCCTCGTGATCGCAAAACAGCGTCGCGGCGCGGCGCAGATGCGACAAGGGCGTGAGCGGCACGAAATTCGCCGCACGTTTGTCCAGCCCGGTTTCGTCCTTCATCCAGCCCATGCCATCCCCCCCGGTGATCCGATTCTGGTCGCGTTCAACCCGCTGAGGATATTGGGTTTGGCGCGGTGATCAATTGCTTTCTCTTTCAGCGCGTCTTGGGTTCAATCCGTGCACCAGATTGAACGCGGAACGCTTTGGGCCTGTGTGCGTTGAACCGGTTGTCGCCGCTGACGGGGCAGGATCAGATCGGGGCGAAGTTGCGCGTGGCAGGAATGAACTGCTCGATGTCGCCTTCGCCGATATCTAGCCAGACACCGTGAATGGTCAGTCGGCCCTCTTCGATGGCTTCGTTCACGAACGGAAAGGTGGTCAGGTTGTCGAGCGAGACAAGCACCGATTGCTTTTCCAGGGCACGAGTGCGTTCGGCTTCGTCCTTGATATGGGCGACACGCTCGTAGCCGGGGCGCAGGATGTCCATCCAGCGTCCGACGAAGCTCGACTTGTCGTCAAGCTCGGGGGCGAGGCCGGTGCACATGTCGTCGCAGCCCTTGACGCCGCCGCAGTTGGAATGTCCCATCACGATCAGATGTGCCACATGCAGGCTTTTGACCGCATATTCGATTGCCGCCGAGGTACCGTGCTGGCCGCCGTCGTTATCATAGGGGGGCACCAGATTGGCGATGTTGCGGTGGATGAAGAATTCACCCTGATCGGCGCCGAAGATCGACGTGACATGTACCCGGCTGTCGCAGCACGAGATGATCATTGCGCGCGGGTGCTGGCCATCGTCTGCGAGCAGGCGATACCAGGGCTGGTTTTCGGCGTAGGTAGTCGCCTTCCAGCCTTTGTAGCGCTGGACCAGATAGGGTGGCAAAGGGCGGGCGCGATACATGTATGTCCTTCATTGAAACGTTTGGAGAAATGCGGTGAAGCCAATGATCGTTGTATGTGTTTCGCGCCGAATGGGTGCCTTATGTTACTGACGAAACACCCGGGCGGTGTATTGACCGAGGTCAATAGCTGGGATTCGCAGAGAATTCGAGAAATAAATGCGCCGTCGCGAAACCATTTGGGAAGGTCCATCCACCACAGTCTGCCTGGCCCGGAGGAGTGGGGGCTGTCCGGGCATTCGTGAAGATCTGGGGTGAGATTGTGGAACATTTGATATTATTGAAACAGAACGAGGCGGTGCACCTTGATCCGGACCGGCTGGCGGAACTGTACGATCAACTGGGCGAAACCGGTGCCGAAAACGTGGTCTGTCGCGCGCTCGAAGAACTGGCTGTGCGCCTGTCGCATACCGAACGCTGCTATCGCGAGGGGCGGTTGTCGGACATGCGAAAATCGGCGCATAGCCTGTGCGCGATTGCCGATCAGATCGGCATGGTGTTGCTCAGCCGGGTGGCCTGCGACGTGACGCGCTGTACCGATGGTTGCGACCGCGTGGCGCTGGCCGCGACATTGGCGCGGTTGCTGCGGATCGGTGAGCGCAGCCTGAGCGAGATCTGGGATCTGCAGGATATGTCGGTCTGACGGGCTATACGCCGGATGGTGGTCCGGAGCGGCCGAAAATCTTGCACGGTCGGGCCGTCTGAAAGCCGCTTTGGCTTGCGGGTGCTGGCAGGGCGGATAGGCTGGGCGAAACCTGTCCCAGCCTGAAAGTGTGCCAAGTGACCTCTTCTACCAGTCCGATTGTCAAAACCCTGTCATTTGCCGCCGCCGATGCGGATGCGATCCCGCTGCACGTGATCGAGAGTCACGCGCTTGATGCCTGGCTGGAAACGCAGCCGGGCCACACCGTCGCGTGGGTGCGTGCTGCCGGGTTCAATGGTGCCCTGGGCAGCACGCTACTGGTGCCCGGTGCCGACGGAGAGATCGCGCTGGCGCTGGCCGGATACGGCAGCGCCGAAGCGCGCCGCCGGGGGCGGTTCCATCTGGCTGACTGTGCCGGGGCTCTGCCGGAAGGCATATATGCCCTGGCTGGCCTCGACCCGACCCGCGCTGCGGAAGAGGCGCTTGGCTGGCTTCTGTCGGGATATGCCTTTGATCGCTATGCCAGTCAGCGCCCGGCCAAGGCGCGACTCAAGGCCCCCGAGGGGGTCGATTCCGCGCGGTTGGAAATTATCGCTGCCGGAGAGGCGCTGACCCGCGACCTGATCAATACGCCCGCAAGCGACATGGGTCCGGCCGACCTGGAGGTTGCCTGCGGCGCGCTTGCGGCGGAGCATGGCGCGACAATAGAGGTGATCCGGGGCGCGGCGCTGTTGGCGCAGAACCTGCCGATGATCCACACGGTCGGGCGCGCGGCGGCTGATGAGCCGCGCCTGATCGACATGGCGTGGGGCAATGCGGGGCCAACTCTGACACTGGTGGGCAAGGGGGTCTGTTTTGATACCGGTGGGCTGAACCTCAAGCCGGGTGCCAGCATGGGGTTGATGAAAAAGGACATGGGCGGCGCGGCCACGGTTCTGGGGCTGGCGCACATGATCATGGCGCTGGAGCTGCCGGTGCGCCTGCGGGTGCTGATCCCGGCGGTGGAAAACGCGGTGGCGGGCAATGCGTTTCGTCCCGGCGACATCCTGACCGCGCGCAATGGCAAGACGGTCGAGATCAACAACACCGACGCCGAAGGGCGGCTGGTGCTGGCCGACGCGCTCAGTCTCGGGGCCGAGGGCGCGCCCGATCTGATGGTGTCGATGGCCACGCTGACCGGCGCCGCCCGGGTCGCTGTCGGTCCGGACCTTGCGCCCTACTATGCCGATGACAGTGCGCTCGTCAGCGCCCTGGAACAGGCGGCGGCGCAGGTGGCGGATCCGGTCTGGCGGTTGCCGTTCCATGATCCCTACGAGTCGCTGATCGAGCCGGGCATCGCCGATCTGGACAATGCGCCAAAGGGCGGCTTTGCCGGGTCGGTCACCGCAGCGCTCTTTCTGCGGCGTTTTGTCGGGGATACCAGATACATGCATTTCGACATCTACGGCTGGAACCCCACCACCGCCCCGGCACGCCCCAAGGGGGGCGTTGGCATGGGGGCGCGGGCGCTGCTGGAAGCGCTGCCGCGCATGTTGGATCTGTGACCCGCGCGCTGGCCGATCGTCGCTTTCGGGCGGCCAACGACCGTGTGGCGCATGTGTCCTTGCGCGGGCTGGTCGATGCGCCGGACTATGTGCAGGGTAAGGTCATGCGCTGCAGCCAGCCCTTTGCCGATCTCTGTCGCAGTCCGGGCGGCCCCCGCGATCTGCAGATATTGCGCGGGCAGCCGGTGCGTGTGCTGGATATTCGTGATGGCTGGGCCTTTGTTGTTGATGTGCTTGGCGGCTATGTCGGCTACCTGCCCGAAGATGCCATCGGGGGTGCTGTACAGCCCACGCATCGCGTGGGCGCGCGGCTGGCGCATGTTTATACCGCGCCAGACATCAAATCGCGCGATACCGGCGTCCTCAGCTTTTTTGCCGAGGTCGAGGCGGGCGCGGCCGAGGACGGTTTTCATGCGCTTGCGGGTGGCGGGTACATGGCGGGGCAGCATCTTGTGCCTTTGGGATGGCGGGCGGATGATCCAGTGTCGGTGGCCGAGATGTTTCTCGGTACGCCCTATCTCTGGGGGGGCAACACCGGGACAGGGGTGGATTGTTCGGGGTTGATCCAGTTGGCCCTGCATGCACAAGGGCAGGTGTGTCCGCGCGACAGCGATCTGCAGCAGCAGGATCTCGGGCGGCCTGTGGCGGTGGGTGCGCCATTGCGGCGCGGCGATCTGATTTTTTGGCAGCGGCATGTGGGGATCATGCAGGATGCGCAGACGCTGCTGCATGCCAATGCATTTCATATGTGCGTGGCCAGCGAACCGGTGCAGGATGCCATCGACAGGATCGCGGCCCGCGAATTTGGCACGATCACGGCAATCAAACGTATGGAGGACACACCATGAGCGATCCGTTTTTTCACCCGCCATCGGGGTCCGAGCTGCCCCGCTTTGCCGGGGTGCCGACCTTCATGCGTCTGCCGCATGTGCCGCCGGGGCATAATCGGTGGGACGAGGTGCAGATCGGGCTGATCGGCGTACCCTGGGACAGCGGCACGACCAATCGGCCCGGACCGCGTCACGCACCGCGCCAGATGCGCGATGCCTCGACCATGATCCGCGCGCAGCACCCCACGTCCGGCATACGCCCGTTCGAGGCGGCGGCCTGCGCCGATCTGGGAGACGTGCCTCCGAACCCGACCGATATCATGGACAGCATGGCGCGGATCACTGCCTTTTACGATCAGGCACTGGCTGCGGGCATGCGGCCGCTGACGGCGGGGGGCGATCACCTGAGCACGCTGCCAATCCTGCGCTCTGTGGCGCGGGGTGGCCCGGTTGGCATGGTGCAGTTCGACAGTCATACCGACCTCAACGACAGCTATTTCGGCGGTACGAAATACACCCACGGCACACCCTTTCGCCGCGCGGTGGAAGAGGGGCTGCTGGACCCCAAGCGCTATGTGGCGGTCGGTATTCGCGGCACGATGTATGATGAAGAAGACCGCGATTTTGCTGCCGCAAACGGCATTCGCCTGATCCTGATCGAAGAGTTTCACGCGCGCGGCGTGGCGGATGTGATGGCCGAGGTGCGCGAGATCGCGGGCACGGGGCCGACCTACATCACCTATGACATCGATTTCGTTGATCCCACCTTTGCCCCCGGCACCGGCACGCCCGAAGTGGGCGGCCCATCGAGCTATCAGGCGCTGGACGTGGTGCGCGAACTGCGCGGCGTCGATATTGTCGGTGCCGATCTGGTCGAGGTATCGCCGCCTTTCGATGCCTCGGGCGGGACTGCTTTTCTGGGGGTGTCGATCATGTTTGAGCTGCTCTGCATGATGGTGGGCCGGGATGGCTAAGGTGTCAGGCAACGCCGATCAGGCGCAATACTGGTCCGAGGGGCCGGGGCGTAAATGGGTGCAGCAGCGCGAGGCGCTTGATACCTTGATGGCCCCGGTGCTGGATCTGGTGCTGGAGCGTGCCGGGCTGACCCCCGGCGCGCAGGTGCTGGATATCGGGTGCGGCGCCGGGACCAGCACGATCAAGATCGCGCAGCGTATTGCGCCCGCGGGCCGGGTCGTCGCGGTGGATATTGCCGCCTCGCTGCTGGACGAGGCCCGCGCCCGCGCCGAAGGTGTGCCGGGCGCGCATTTCATCCTGGCTGATGCACAGACCCACGCGTTCGAGCTGGGCGCGTTCGATATGGCGCTCTCGCGGTTCGGGATGATGTTCTTTTCCGACCCAGTGCAGGCCTTTCGCAACATCGCCAGCGGGCTCAAGCCCGGATGCCCGCTGATCTTTGCCGCATGGTGTGGTGTGGCTGACAACCCGTGGTTTGCCATTCCGGCAAAGGCCGCGACGGACCGGTTGGGGAATGTGCCGTCCTCTGACCCGCGCGCGCCGGGACCGATGGCGTTTCAGGACAGGGAATATGTGGCGGACCTGCTGGCCGTTGCGGGGCTGCAGGATATCTCGGTCACGCGTGAAGAGGTATTCCTGACGCCGGGCGGCACTGCGGCGGACGCCGCGGCGCTATCGACACGGATCGGCCCCGCGACGCGCGTGATCAAGGAACGCAACGCGACGGCAGAGGATATTGCCGCGATACAAGACGCGGTGCGGGTACAGATCAGTGCCTGTGAGACGCCCGAAGGGGTGAAGGTTCCCGCTGCAATTCATCTCTGCATGGCCCACGCGCCGGGCTGAGCGTGGCGCTCTGTCCGGGCAAACCCGAAAGCTGCGGGCGGTGTTATTTCACCGCGCGGATGAGTTTGCGTTCGAGCACGCGCAGCACGGTCCGTAGGTCGCTGCCGCGCTTGAGGATCTGACCGTCCGGGCCGATCACGGCGTATTGCCCTTGCCGCCCGCGCAGGCTCGGGCGCTTTTCGACGCGGTAGAGCGGATGTTCCGCAGTGCGCCGGAAGATCGAAAAGATCGCGACATCGCGCAGGCAGGAAATGCCGTAGTCGCGCCATTCGCCCGCAGCGACCATACGCCCGTAGAGTGACAGGATCAGCGACAGTTCCGTGCGGTGAAACGCCACTTGCAGTACGCCGGTATTCGCGGGCAGGGGGGGGGTGGACTGGTAGTTCATGCTATCAGAGTTGCCCCGAAGCGGGCACAAAGCAAGCACAATCGGGGCGTTGAGGCCGACAGATCAACAATCAGGCAGGCGGGGTCGCACAGCCGCCTGCCTGTGTGTCAGCCGCACCAGATACGGGTGATGATGCCGTTGTCGTCCACATCGACGTTCAGCCGGTCAGGACGGTGATCGAGCGTCACCGCCGAATTCGGCGGGATAATCCGATGCGGGCGATCAGGGGCCGAAAAATCGTGATAGGTATGGGGCGTACCGATCTTGTCCGCCTGGGCTGCGGCCTTGCATGTATCACTGGCATCCATTGCAGTTTTTTCTGCCATCTGTCCCCATGTAAATGCGCCGATCGCCACGATCACGCCGGCGGCGAGGGTCATACTCAAAAAACGGTTCACGGTCGCTCTCCTGAATGTGTTTCTATCAGATTGTCGTTGCGGACCGGGCTTTCAATATGGTTATGGCAATTCTGTTGAATGTGCATGGGCTTTCGCCCACAATCGCAGTGATGAAAAATAAGGAAGATACGCAATGCGCACCATAGCTGCCGTGGCACTTGAAGCCGGAAAACCGTTGGAAATTATGGAGGTGAACCTGGAAGGCCCGAAGGCGGGCGAGGTATTGGTGGAAATCAAGGCCACAGGTCTGTGTCACACCGATGAGTTCACCCGCTCGGGAGATGATCCCGAAGGGGCATTTCCCGCCATTCTGGGCCATGAAGGCGCGGGAGTCGTGATGGAGGTCGGCCCCGGCGTGACCAGCCTTGAAGTGGGCGATCATGTGATCCCGCTCTACACGCCCGAGTGTCGCGAATGCGAATATTGCCTGAACCCCAAGACCAACCTCTGCCAGAAGATCCGCACCACTCAGGGTGCGGGCGTCATGCCGGACGGCACCAGCCGCTTTACCATGCTCGATGGCACGCCGATCCTGCACTACATGGGCTGCTCGACCTTCGCCAATCACACCGTCATGCCCGAGATTGCACTGGCCAAGGTCCGCAAGGACGCGCCGTTCGACAAGATCTGCTATATCGGCTGCGGCGTCACCACCGGCATCGGCGCGGTGATCAACACCGCCAAGGTCGAGATCGGCTCGACCGCGATCGTCTTTGGCCTCGGCGGGATCGGGCTTAACGTCATTCAGGGGTTGCGCCTTGCCGGGGCGAACCAGATCGTGGGGGTCGACCTTAATGACGACAAGGAAAAACTGGCGCGCCAGTTCGGCATGACCCATTTCGTCAACCCCAAGAAGGTCTCTGGCGATATCGTCGGCCATCTGGTCGAGTTGACCGGCGGTGGCGGGGATTACACGTTTGATGCGACCGGCAACGTGCACGTCATGCGTCAGGCGCTGGAATCGGCGCACAAGGGCTGGGGCGAGAGCATCATTATCGGTGTTGCCGGTGCCGGGCAGGAAATCTCGACCCGGCCATTCCAGTTGGTCACCGGCCGGGTCTGGCGCGGCACCGCTTTCGGCGGCGCGCGGGGTCGGACGGATGTGCCGCAGATCGTCGACTGGTACATGGACGGCAAGATCCAGATCGACCCGATGATCACCCACACGCTGAAGCTGGAAGAGATCAACAAGGGGTTCGAGATGATGCACGCGGGCGAGAGCATCCGCAGCGTTGTCGTCTACTGATCCGCGCAAGGACGGGTTTGCACCCACCCTGCCGCACAAGAAAAAAGGGGCTGCACAGACCAGTGTGCGGCCCTGCACGTTGCCCACGGCCCGCCGCCCGATAGGTAGGCATGACAAGGCCAACGAAAGGAGCCCCCGATATGAGCGATGATACCTACACCCCGCCCGAGGTCTGGACCTGGGACAAGAGCAATGGCGGCAAGTTCGCTTCGACCAATCGGCCCATCGCGGGGGCCACCCATGACGCCACACTGCCGGTGGGCAAGCATCCCTACCAGCTGCATTCGCTGGCCACGCCAAACGGTGTCAAGGTCACGATCCTGTTCGAAGAACTGCTGGAGGCCGGTCATGACGCGGAATATGACGCCTGGCTGATCGACATCGGCGAGGGCGACCAGTTCGGCAGCGGCTTTGTCGAGATCAATCCCAACTCGAAAATCCCGGCGATGATCGACACCACCGGCGGCGCGCCGGTGCGTGTGTTCGAAAGCGGATCGATCATGATGCATTTGGCCGAGAAATTCGGTGCCTTCCTGCCGACCACCGGCGCGGCACGGACCGAGGTGCTCAACTGGCTGATGTGGCAAATGGGCAGCGCACCGTTTCTGGGCGGCGGCTTTGGCCATTTTTACGCCTATGCGCCCGAGAAGTTTGAATACCCCATCGACCGCTACGCGATGGAAACGAAACGCCAGCTCGACGTGTTGGACCGCACATTGTCAGAGCGCGAATTTATCGCGGGTGACGATTATACCATTGCCGACATGGCGATCTGGCCATGGTACGGGCAGTTGGTTCTCGGACGGCTCTACGGTGCGGCGACCTTCCTCGATGTCAAGAGTTACACCAACGTGATGCGCTGGGCCGAACTGATCGACGCACGCCCGGCGGTACGGCGCGGACGGATGGTGAACCGAGCGTTCGGCGAGCCGTCGATGCAATTGCACGAACGCCATGCAGCGAACGATTTCGAGACACAGACACAGGACAAGATCGGCGGCGAATAACCCGCTATGGCAGCGCGATGCGGGCGGTGATCGTGGCCATCAGCGCCTGCTTTGCCATTCTGGCTGAATGACCCTCTGACACCAGATAGAAAATGTCGCGTACCGCCGATCTCAGCCCGTTCTTTTTCGCGGTGTTTTTCTAGGCGGGCACCTGTGGACAGCCGGTTGTACCGATCTTCTGGCACTTTGATTCCAGATCAGGCACAAGGTGGCAACACCACGGCAACAAGGGAGATTTCCGATGGCCGATATCCACACCCCGCTACTCGCCGTGCTGATCGACGCTGACAACACGTCGCCGAAATGGACGCAGGCGATCTTTGACGAGATTGCCGGCATGGGCGAGGCATCCGTGCGCCGCTGCTACGGTGATTTCTCGTCCCAGCAAATGAGCGGCTGGAACAAGGTACAGGCTGAATTCGGCCTCGTGCCGCATCACCAGCCCGCAAACACCGTGGGCAAGAACGCAAGCGACATCGCGCTGGTGATCGACGCAATGGACCTGATGCACTCGGGTCGCTTCAACGGGTTTGTGCTGGTCTCGTCGGACAGCGATTTCACCCGGCTGGCCAGCCGCATCCGCGAGCAGGGGCTGGATGTGTACGGCATCGGTGCGCAGAAAACCCCCGAAGCATTCCGCAAGGCGTGCAAGCGGTTTATCTATCTGGAGAATCTGCAAGGAAGCGGTGCGCCGGACACGCCGGCTAAACCCAGCGGCAAGAACCTCAACGAAGCGCGTGATCTGCTGTTCAAGGCGATGGACAGCATCAATCAGGACAGCGAATGGTATGCGCTGGGCCGTCTGGGCCAGCAGATGACCACGGCGAACCCCGATTTCGATACGCGCAGTTACGGGCACAAGAAGCTGAGCGATCTTATCGTCGCGATCAAGGTGCTGGAGACCCGTCGCGAGGGAAACCAGCTGATGGTGCGCCGCGTCGATTGACGGATTGCGCTGATAATGCTGTCGCAATCGGGTATTTGACCAAAGAAGAAGTGCAGGAACTTATTAAGGCGTTTGGCGAAAACCTGAATCACAGTTTTTCGCGGAACGCTTTGGGCGGTACAGACCGGAGAGCCGATGACCGCCAAGGGAGAAGGCGCAGATATTATGACCTTAATACGCTCTGGTCCTCTGCGTTGCAGGCACAGAGGACCAGCCCGATATCAGGGTGTTGCGTCTATGGTGTGTGCTGCCGACGTATGAAATCGGCCGCAGCCTGTCGTGACTGGCGTCAGGCTTGTTCGGAAAGGCGGGTGATTTCCTCCTTGAGACGCAGTTTCTGCTTTTTCAGATCGGCGATATGCAGATCGTCGGTGGCAGGCGCGCGCTGCGCTTGATCGACCTGGTTGGAGAGTGCCTGGTGTTTTCTCTTCAATTCCTCGACATGTGATCTCAAGGTCATGTGGCTCTCCTCTTTGGTGATTTCTAGTAGCAAGACGAGTGCACCATAAATCCACGACCCTGTCACGCCGCACGCGCAGCATTCGGTGATAAAGTGCCGACGATTTGTTGAAATCACGCGCCAAGCGGCAGCGCAGCCCCGTGCCTGAGGATCTGGGCGGTGCGTTCCGTATAGTTTTCGCGGTCCCCGTCATGGGTATCGCCTGCATGCAATACCCAAGGGGCATGCAGGCGAAACGCTGCCCGACCGCCCTTGCGACCGCATATCAGCACCAGCGTGGCGGGGCGGCCCGTGCGGGGGGCCAATGGCAGCACTTCGATACTGCCCAGATGGGTCGCGGCATGGGCCAACAGATCCGGCAGTCGCTCGGCCCGGTGGATCATGTGAACGTAGCCGCCCGGCGCGGTCCGCCGGGACGCGACCCGTAGCCAGAGCGCCAGCGGCGTGACTTCGCCCAGTGCCGCCTCGCGCCCCGGGTCAAGCGCTGCCTTGCTCGCGTTGCGGTCGAAATAGGGCGGGTTGGCAATAACGTGATCGAATCGGTGCTGCGCGATCTGGTCCGGCATCACGGCCAGATCGCCAGTCACGACGTTGAGGGCGATGTCATTCTCCAAGGCGTTACGGCGAGCGAGTGCCGCATATCGGTCCTGTACCTCCAGCCCGGTCAGCTGCAGCCCCGGCACCCGCGCGCCGAGACACAAGATTGCAGCCCCCGCGCCACAGCCCAGTTCCAGTACCGATTGGTCGGGGTGCGCGTCGACCGAGGCGGCCAGCAATACGGCATCGACCCCTGCGCGATAGCCGATGCGCGGCTGGTAGAGGCGCAATCGCCCGCCCAGAAACGCATCATGGCTCAGGTCAGGGGCCGTCATACACCTCGATCCCGTTGTCGCGCATCGTCCGCGCGGCCGCCGGGAAGTCATCGGATCGCACCATCAGGCGACGGGGGAAAATGCCGATGCCGCCTTCGAGAACGCTCATGTTTACGTCCATTTCAAAGCAGTCTATACCCTCGCCCTGAAGCAGGGCCTGAGCAAACGCGATGATCGACATGTCGGTGGTGCGCAAGAGCTGTTTCATGGGAATGATTTAAGGATTGCGGCAGACAATGTCGAGCCGCCCGTAAAGAGAAACATGAGACTGGATCACATCGCTACCAAGCCGCATGAACAACTGGCTGCTCGCTTTGATGGCAAGCTGGCCGCGATGAATGCGCTGATCACGCAGCGGATGGCCTCGCGTCATGCGCCGCGCATCCCCGAGGTGACCGCGCACCTGGTCGAGGCCGGCGGCAAGCGCCTGCGCCCGATGCTGACACTGGCGGCGGCGGAGCTGAGCGGCTACGCGGGCGATCATGACGTGCGGCTGGCCGCGACGGTGGAGTTCATCCATACCGCAACATTGCTGCATGACGACGTGGTGGACGAAAGCGCGCAGCGCCGGGGCCGGGCCACCGCGAACCTGCTTTGGGATAACAAATCCAGCGTTCTGGTGGGCGATTACCTGTTTGCCCGCGCATTCCAGCTGATGGTCGAGACGGGATCGCTGCGGGTGCTCGATATTCTGGCGAATGCCTCTGCGACGATTGCAGAGGGCGAGGTACTGCAACTGACCGCCGCGAGCGATCTGGCCACCACCGAAGAGATTTATCTGCAGGTGGTGCGGGGCAAGACAGCGGCGCTGTTCTCAGCGGCGACTGAAGTCGGCGGCGTTATCGCGGGCGCGCCCGAGCCGCAGACCCGCGCGCTATTTGATTATGGCGATGCGCTGGGGGTCGGGTTTCAGATCGTTGATGATTTGCTGGATTTTCGCGGCGATGCGGCTGCGACAGGCAAGAATGTCGGCGACGATTTCCGCGAGCGCAAGCTGACCCTGCCGATCATCAAGGCGGTGGCTGCGGCAGACCAGACCGAGCGGGCATTCTGGCAGCGGACCATTCAAAAGGGCGACCAGCGTGACGGTGATCTGGAGCAGGCGATTGCCTTGATGCATGCCCATGGCACGCTGGAGGCAACGCAGGCGGATGCGCAGGCCTGGATCGCGCGAGCCAAGAGCGCCCTTGCGACACTGCCCGAACACCCGGTGCGTCAGATGCTGGCGGATCTGGCCGATTACGTTGTCGCGCGGGTCACCTGACCCGGACAAAGCGCTCCGGGCCTGAACCGGCTTTGCCTTGCTGATCGCGTACCTGTGCATGGAAGCTGACCGGACGGGCACGCCGCAGTGTCAGCTGTTCAGTTGCGTCGCCGTGATCCACCAACTGGGGTAGGCCTCACTCAGGCGTCCGGCGGCGGATGCGGCGGTTTCTTCGTCGCCATAGAGGCCAAAGCAGGTCCCACCAGAGCCGGACATCCGCGTGAGCAGGCAGCCCGGCGTCACCTGAAGCGAGGTAAAGACCTGGTTGATGATCGGCTCACATTCGATTGCGGCCTCTTGCAGGTCGTTGCGCATGCCCGAGAGCCACGCGATCAGACCGGCCGCCCCCGTCCCGACAGGCGGCGTGTCGGGCATCGCGGGATTGTTGCGGTTTTTCAGCCTGCGAAATACTTCGCCGGTAAGCACGGGAATCTTGGGATTGACCAGCACCGCATGCAATGCCGGCAGGCCGTGCACTGGCGTGACCAGGTCGCCTATTCCCGCCATTCGGGCGGCGCCCACCCCGGCCGCACAGACCGGCACATCAGCGCCCAGCGTCCACAGATCGCCCGGAATGGGACGTCCGCTCAGCTCGGAAAGGGCGCGAATGGTGGCCGCCGCGTCCGAAGCGCCGCCACCGATGCCTGCAGCCACCGGCAGGTATTTTTCCAGCGTAAGTGCAGCCGACACGCCCATCAGTGCCGCAGCCTTGAGAACGAGGTTATCCTCGCCCTTGGGCACGCTGTGCGCCGTGGGGCCGACCACATGCAGGCTGGTCTGCGGGGCCGCCGTGGCACGAACATGGTCGCCAACATCGGCAAACATCACCAGCGAATCGAGGGTGTGATATCCGTCCGCGCGCTGGCCTGTCACGTGCAGCGTCAGGTTGATTTTTGCCGGAGCAAAGGATTCGGCGACCCTGTTGACTGTGGCGTGGTGCATTGGTTCGCCCATATTTGTCATCCTTCATCATCCGCGACGCGAAGCGGCGGTGCGCCCTCCTCGGCCAATACCTTGTCGAGCCCCACCTCAAGCTTGCGCCGGATGCGGTCTGGCTTCACGTCGGGGGCGGGGTTTTCCTTGTCCACAAAGGACAGTGCGCGACGCCATTGGAATTTCGCCTCGGTGATGCGACCCACGGCCCAGAGAACATCGCCCAGATGGTCATTGACCACCGGATCGACCGGCATCAGCTCTGCTGCGTGTTCCATATGCCCGATCGCCTCGCCGTAGCGGCCCAGACGATAGAGAACCCAGCCGAGCGAATCCACGATGAACCCGCTGTCAGGCTGTGCCTCCACGGCGCGTTCGATCATGCTCAGTGCCTCGTCTAGCTTGATCTGCTTCTCGACCAGCAAGTAGCCCAGATAATTCAGCACCTGAGGTTGCTCCGGGTTCAATTCCAGTGCACGGCGAAAATCCGCTTCTGACTGAGCCCAGAGGTCCTGACGCTCCAGCGTGATGGCGCGGGCGTAGTGGACGAACCATTGCGGATTGTCGCGCGCATCGTAAAGGGTGATGGCCGCGTCATAGGCAGCGGTGGCTTTGTCGAACTGCTCCAACTGGCGATAGAGATCGCCCGCAGTGGCGTGTGCGATGGGCAATTCGGGGTGCGAGCGTCGCAACTGTTCCAGGACCTCGACCGCAGCATCGGTCTTGCCCACGCGGCGCAGCGCCTCGGCACGGCCCAGTTCGGCGGCGTGAAAGGCAGGGTGATCGTTTGGCACACGCTTGTAGGCATCGGTGGCCAGGTCGAACTGTCCCAGCGAATCCAGCAACTCCGCAGACATGATCCGCGCATCGATATGCGTATCGCTGAGGTACTCGGCGAGGCGTGTGTAGAACAGCACATAGTCTTCGCTGGTATCGGCCAGCAGGGCGCGGCCCAACGAGTAGAAGACTTCTGCCACACCCTCGCGCGCGCCGACGATGCGGCTGAAATTCAGCCGTTCACCAGCTTCCAGCCGGTCGCGCAGTGCTGCGATCTGCGGATCGAGGTCGCTGCCAAACGCTTCATCGATCACCTTGATGGCGTCCTCGTTGCGTTCCAGTTGGCTCAGCACCTCGGCCCAGGCGATGATGCCGCGCCGCGTGGCCTGTATCGGCCCGTCGCTTTCGCCTGCATAGATCGCGTCAGCGGATTCGTAGTCGCCGACGGACGCCAGCGCGAGCGCCTTGTGGTAGATGGCAAAGCTGCGCAGCCCGCGCTCTGCGGCGACTTCGTCAAAGAGCGCCAGCGCACTTGCCATGTCGCCCTGTCCCAGCGTCGCCCAGGCGGCAATCAGGCCATCGGCCAGCGGCCCGACACCCCGTTCGTCCGCAATCCGCGTCAGCGTCGCATCATAGTCGCCGCGGTTGATCTCTTCGGCGATCAGCACCATTTGTGCGACCTGGCTGGAAAAACCGCCTTCCTCCATCCGGCGGGCGATGGGCAGCGCGCGATCTACCTGCCCCAGCGACAATTGCGCCGCGACGGCGTGTTCCAGGATGTTCGGGTTTGACGGGTCTTCGGTCAGCGCCCGCGTGAAATAGAGTGCGGCGCTCTCGTAGTCGTTGTGATTATATGCTTGCCGTGCAGCGAGGTAGGCACCCGCTGGCTCGTCTGCATAGGCGGGTTGCGGCGGCGCGGCCAGCACGGCGGCCAGGGCGAGTAAGGTCAGGGCTCGAAATTTCACGCGCGGTTTTGCCTATTCTGATTGCCTGTTTGGCCCGCAGCCTAAACCTCGCGGCAGTCAGAGGCAATGGCGGGCGGCGTGCTGCCGCCCGACCGATATGCGGAATTCACCGGAGTTTTACATATTGGGATAGTTCGGCCCGTCGCCCCCCTGCGGCGTGGTCCAGTTGATATTCTGGGCCGGATCCTTGATGTCGCAGGTCTTGCAATGCACGCAGTTCTGGAAATTGATCTGAAAGCGCGGCTCCTTGCCGTCCTCATGGATGAACTCATAAACCCCCGCAGGGCAATAGCGCGCCGAAGGACCGGCATATTTCGGCAGGTTCACCGCCACCGGGATGCTTGGGTCCTTGAGCTTGAGATGCGCAGGCTGGTTCTCGTCGTGGTTGGTCATCGAGAAGCTGACATTGGTCAGCCGGTCAAAGCTGAGCTTGCCATCCGGCTTGGGATAGCTGATTTCCTTGTGCTTGGCGGCCGGTTCGGTAGCCTCGGCGTCGGTCTTGCCGTGTTTCAAGGTGCCCAGCAGCGAAAAGCCCAGCGTGTTGGTCCACATGTCCATTCCGCCCACTGCAAGGCTGGTCAGAAGCCCGAATTTCGACCACAGCGGCTTGACGTTGCGGACTTTCTTGAGGTCCTTGCCGATGGAGCCGGTGCGCACTTCGGTCTCGTAATCGCTCAGCTCGTCGCTGGCGCGCCCGCTCTCGATGGCCGCATTGGCGGCCTCTGCTGCGGCCATGCCGCTGAGCATCGCGTTATGGTTGCCCTTGATGCGCGGCACGTTGACCATCCCGGCAGAGCAACCCAGCAGCGCCACGCCGGGGGCCACCATCTTGGGCATCGACTGATATCCGCCCTCGGAGATGGCGCGCGCGCCGTAGGCCACGCGTTTGCCACCCTTGAGCAGATCGGCCAGCATCGGATGATGCTTGAACCGCTGGAATTCCATGTAGGGATAGAGATGTGGGTTCTTGTAGTTCAGGTGCACCACGAACCCCACGTAGACCTGATTGTTTTCCAGATGATAGACGAAACTGCCGCCGCCCGCGTTGCCACCCAGCGGCCAGCCCATCGTGTGTGTGATGCTGCCTTCACGGTGCTTTTCGGGATCGACCTCCCAGATTTCCTTCATCCCGAGGCCGAATTTCTGCGGCTCCTTGCCCCGGCTGAGGTCGTATTTTGCCATCACCTCTTTCGACAGCGACCCACGCACGCCCTCGGAGAGGAATACATATTTGCCGTGCAGTTCCATGCCCGGTTCGTAGTTCGGGCCCTTGCTGCCGTCCGCCGAGATGCCGAATTCGCCCGCGACCACGCCCTTGACCGCGCCATCGTCGCCATAGACCAGCTCGGAACAGGCCATGCCCGGGAAAATCTCGACGCCCAGCGCCTCGGCCTGTTCGGCCATCCAGCGACAGACATTGCCCATGCTGACGATGTAACAGCCGTGATTGTTCATCAGCGGTGGCATGGGAAAGTTGGGAACGCGAATTCGACCCGATTCGCCCAGCAAGTAAAAGTTGTCGTCCTTTACCGGCACGTTCACCGGCGCGCCCTTTGCCTTCCAGTCCGGGATCAGCGCGTCCAGCCCGCAGGGGTCCAGAACCGCACCCGACAGGATATGTGCGCCAACCTCGCTGCCCTTTTCCAAGACGACGACCTCGCGCTCGGGGTTCAGTTGCTTGAGTCGGATCGCAGCACTCAGCCCGGCGGGGCCGGCCCCCACGATCACCACATCATATTCCATCGTCTCGCGCGTCGTGTCGGACATCGGTCGATCCTCTCAAAAGGGGTCGGGATCACAGGTGATCCACCCAGCAACAATGTTGCAGATGTGCGTAGCGCGAGAGGCGGTCGGACGTCAATTGGAACGCAACATTAAACCGGCTGAAAAACGGCGAAACATGCCGTCGCATGCAGCGTGATTGCGCCGTTATGCTGCTTCGTCTATTGCAAAGGCGTGGCAGGTCGGGGCAGTCTGGCGCGACCTGAGAAAGCTTGGGCAGACGCGCATGAAGTGTCTGCGAATAGAGGGACACGAGAATGGACAAAATCCCGATGACCCGCGCGGGCCATGCGGCGCTGGAAGCGGAGCTGAAACAGCTCAAATCGGTCGAGCGCCCGGCGATCATCCGCGCCATCGCCGAGGCACGCGAGCATGGTGACCTGTCGGAGAACGCCGAATACCATTCCGCCAAGGAAAAGCAGAGCTTCATCGAGGGCCGCATCAAGGAACTGGAAGGCGTGCTCAGCCTTGCCGAAGTGATCGACCCGACCAGATTGTCCGGCTCGATCAAGTTCGGCGCGACCGTCACGCTGGTGGACGAAGACACTGATGAGGAAAAGACCTACAAGATTGTCGGCGAATATGAGGCCAGCATCGAAAAGGGCCTGCTGAACATCAAATCACCCATTGCCCGCGCCCTGATCGGCAAGGACGAGGGCGACAGCGTCGAGGTCCACACACCCGGCGGCGACCGTGCCTATGAAGTGCTGAAAATCGCATACGTCTGACCCAAGGTGGCAAAAGATGCCTGACCCCAAGCCGACCCGGCCCACGTCGCTGGGGATATACGACAAGATACCGCAGGCGCCGATCACCGGGATCGAGGTGGCGGCGCTTGTGCTGTCGGGCCTGTGGCTGGTCGGGTCTGCGGTGTTCTTTCTGGTGCTGGCCCCGGACGATACGCAGGGCGATTCCGGCGGTGGGTTCGGTTTCATGCTGACGATGCTGGCGGTCTTCATGCCGGTCGCGATGATCTGGGTGGCGGCGACGGCGGCGCGCTCGTCACGCGTGATGCGCGAAGAGAGCCAGCGCCTGCAGGCCGCGATCGATGCGATCCGCCAGGCCTATGTGATCCAGAACCAGTCTGGCGGAGGGCGTGACCCCGATGGCGTGTCCGTCGCGCGCAAGCTTGATGAGATCGCCGCGGCGCAGCGCAAGACCGAAACCGCGCTGGCGACGTTCTCGACCTCGCGCCAGCCCGTCCCGCCGCGCGCCGCCGCTCGCCCGACCGCTACGCAGTCGGGCTATGGCGATCAGGTGGCGCTGCCGCTGGGCACTTCGGCGGACGAGATGCGCCCGCCCCTCGCCACGGCGGATTTCATCCGGGCGCTCAATTTCCCCGAGACGGTCGAGGACAAGGCCGGTTTCGACGCCCTGCGCAAGGCGCTGAAGGACCGGCCCACATCCCTGCTGATCCAGGCCGCGCAGGATATCCTCACGCTGCTCAGCCAGGACGGCATCTACATGGACGACCTCAACCCCGACATGGCGCGGCCCGAAATCTGGCGCCGCTTTGGCGCCGGCGCGCGCGGGCGCGAGATCGCGGCACTTGGCGGCATCCGCGACCGCTCTTCACTGGCGCTCAGCGCCGCGCGGATGAAAAAGGACCCGATCTTTCGCGACGCCGCGCATCATTTCCTGCGTCGCTTCGACCGGATGTTCGCCACCTTCGCCGAGACCGCGACCGACGCCGAGATATCAGAGCTGTCGGACACCCGCACAGCGCGGGCCTTCATGCTGCTGGGTCGTATTGCGGGCACGTTCGACTAAGGGGCAACGCCCCAGAGGCGACCCGCCAGCCCTTCATTTTTCCTGAAATACTCAAAAACCAGACGGCTACAGCCCGAAACTTCCATAAGGGATGTAGCGCACCATATCCCCCGGTGTGATCTCCGCTGCTCCGTCCGGCAGTTCGACTAGCCCCTCGGCCCAGCTCAGCCCGCTGATCCGGCCCGACCCTTCGGAGGCGAACGCCTCTGCACGACCGTCGCGCATCCGCGCGCGCAGGAATTCGCGCCGCCCGGGCTTCTTGCGCTTGGCAAAGCCAGCGGGCACATCAAAGCCTTGCGGCACGGTCCATTCCGCGCCGGCCAGCAGCCCCAGCGCGGGGCGCGCGAAGATCAGCGTACAGACCAGCGCCGCGACCGGATTGCCCGGCAGGCCAAAGACCGGCGTACCTTGCCACATCCCCAGCGCCAGCGGGCGGCCGGGCTTGAGCGCGATTCGCCAGTGGCTGAGCGCGCCACTTTCCTTCAGCAGCGCCGAGACATGATCCTCGTCCCCCGCCGAGGCTCCGCCGGAGGTCAGGATCGCATCGCTCAGGGTGGCGGCGCGGTCCAGCGTTGCGCGCAGCGCGGCGCGGTCATCGGGTGCGCGGCCCATGTCATGCACGTCAAACCCCATCTGGGCCATCAGTGCGCGCAGCATTGGGCGGTTCGCGTCGTAGATCTGTCCCGGACCTGTCGCTTGCCCCGGTTCGCACAGCTCGTCGCCGGTGGACAGGATCGCCACGCGCAGCCGGTCATGCACCGGCACGCGCGCCGTACCGGTCGCCGCCAGCAAGGCCAGATCGGCAGGTGTCAGAACCCTACCAGCGGGCAGGATCTCCATACCCTCCCGTACGTCCTCGCCTTCGCTGCGGGTATTTGCGCCTGGTCGGATTCCGCCCCGAAACGCGATTCGGGTGCCATCGCTTCGTACGTCCTCTTCCAGGATGACGGTATCGACACCCCGGGGCAGGATCGCCCCTGTCAGGATGCGGATCGCATGGCCCGCCGGCACGTCCCCGGTAAAGGGCACGCCTGCTGCCGCGCGCCCGTCGCAGAGCGGCAGCACCGGATCGCCGGGGCCTATGCTGGCATGGGCAAAACCGTAACCATCCACTGCCGTATTGCGGGCGGGCGGGTTGGAGCGCAGCGCCGTAACCGGAGCGGCCAGCACGCGGCCCGCCACATCCTCCAACGCGGCTATGCCGTGCCCCACCACGGGGTGCAGCCGGGCGCGCAGCGCTGTCAGCGCCTCGTCTACCGGGGTCCAGTGGATTCCGGCGGGCAGGGCAAAGCAATCGTCGCGCAGCGGCGGCGGGGCGAGCGGCGCGTCCGGAGCCCGCGCGCAGAGCGCGGCGGCGTGGCCTGCGCCCAGCACCCATGCCTCTTCGCGCGCGTCTCCGGGTATGTCGGCCATCATCGTCCGCAGCGCATCCGGCGCCAGCCGGGACAGCGCGTTGGCCAGCAGTCGTACCTGTTCGCGATCGCGGATGGCGCCTTTGCCTTCCCGTGCCATTTGCGTTTTCACCACAGGTTCGATGATCCCCGGCCAGATTTCGGCCAGCACAACGGGCGCGTCCTCCCACGATTCGAACGGCCACACGGCCACGCCGCTCAGCCGACGCAGCCGCGACAGCATCGGCAGCCCCATCAACACCTGCCCGCCCACGGTGGGCGGATAATTCATCTGAAAGCAACTCGACGATGTGCCCGCTGTGGCGTCGCAGGCGCGCCATTCGGCCACCCGGTCAAAGGCGATCCCGGCCTTGCGGTAGGGGATGCCGGGCCAGCGGTTGCGGTGGCTCTTGCCCCAGAACGGCCCCGGCCCGTCAAACAGCGCGTTAAGCGCCTCGGCCACGTCAAAGCGGTTGTTCTCGCCCTCTGGCGTGTCGGTGATCCGTGTGGCCAGCCAGTCCCACAGCGCCAGCGGGTCGTTCTGGCCAGTCACGATCCGGGCAAAGCCCTTTGGGTAGCCGAACGGAAAGTCGAACCCGGCCAGCAGACGCCGCCCGGCGGCGCGCTCTGTCTCGATGATCGTCGCAATGCGCGCCTCGGCGTCAATCCGATTGCGGCAATAGATCGGCTCTTGCGGCGCACCGCTCTGCACGAAGCCCAGCCAGATCGCGTCCTTTGACGGCTTTGCGGGTGCGCGTTTCGCGGCCGACCAGTCCACCATCAGAAAACTGTCGAATCCCGTCACAGCCCGACCTCGGCCAGAATGAAATCGGCGATGGCGGTCGTGTCGTTCAGATCGAACACCGGACGGTCGAGGTCGAGCGGCGTATCGCTCGCCAGGGCGTGGATGGTCGGATCATTGGGCGCGATCAGCGGATTGCCGGTCACTGCGCGGTAGGCTTCGATCTTGGGGTGTGCATCACGCTTGTAACCTTCCACCAGCACCAGATCGACCGGCGAGAGCCTCGCCAGCAGCGCCGACAGTAGCGGCTCATCCGTGCCGCGCAGCTCGTGCATCAGGGCAAAGCGGCTCTGCGAGGCCAGCAACACTTCGGACGCGCCCGCGCTGCGGTGGCGATAGCTGTCCTTGCCCGGATGATCGACGTCAAAGCTGTGATGCGCATGTTTGACGGTCGACACCGAAAACCCGCGCGCGGTAATTTCGGCCACCAACCGTTCCATCAGACCGGTCTTGCCGGCATTCTTCCAGCCAGTGACGCCATACAGTTTCATGGTGCGGCCTCCAGAATAGCGCGGGCACGGGCCAGATCCTCTGGCGTGTTGACGTTGAAGAAGGGATCACCTGACGCATCAAAGAGTGCCGTCCGCGCGTCGTGCGGGCCGGTCCACATCACCACCTTGCGCAGCCCGTCCTGCAACGCCCGGCGCAGGTCGTCGCGCAACGCGACGGGCCAGAGGCCGAATGTCGGCTGGCGGCCATCCGGCGTGGCGGCCAGTGCCAGCGGCACCGGCATCCCCTCGGCGGCCAGCATCAGACGCGGCACCAGATCGCAGGGAAAGAACGGCGTGTCGGCGGCGACGCTCACCACCGTCTCCGCGCCCTGTTCGGCGGCCCAGTCGAGCCCGGCCAGCACGCCCGCCAGCGGACCGGCGAACCCGCCCACCGGATCGGACAGGACCGGCAGGCCGAAAGAGGCGAACCGTGCCGGATCGCCATTGGCATTCAGCGCCATATCCGCGACCTGCGGTGCGATGCGGTCTATGACATGGCTCAGCAGCGTGCCATCGCCCAATGGCAGCAGCCCCTTGTCGCCGCCGCCCATGCGCGTGGCCCGTCCACCGGCGAGGATGATCGCGAGGGGCTGTTTCATTCATCCGCCCCCTTGCGCCGGTGTTTACGCTCTTCGTCAGCGACATGCGCGGGATCGGCGTCACGCACCAGCCGGTCTTCTCCGCTCAGGCAGATAAAGCGCTGGCCGCGCACCCGACCGATCAGGGTCAGACCCACCTGGCGCGCGATCTCGACCCCCCAGGCGGTAAAGCCCGAGCGCGAGGCGAGCGCGGGGATGCCCATCAGCGCGGTCTTGATCACCATCTCGGATGTGAGCCGCCCGGTGGTATAGAGCAGCTTGCCGTCTGCGCTGACGCCTTCGGACAACATCCATCCGGCGATCTTGTCCACGGCGTTATGGCGCCCGACATCCTCCATGTAGACCAGTGGCCGCGCCCCTTCACACAGCACGGTGCCATGGATCGCGCCCGCCTCCAGATAGAGCGACGGGGTCCGGTTGATGAGATGTGCCAGCGCGTAGAGATCAGAGGTTTTCACAGTCGTGTCAGGCAGTTTGACGTCTTCCAACCCCTCCATCATGTCGCCAAAGACGGTGCCGACGGCGCAACCGCTGGTGCGGGTCTTCTTCTTGAGCTTGTCCTCATAGGTGGTCTGCCCGTCGGTGCGTACCACCACCGTTTCCAGGTCCTCGTCGTAATCGACCCGCAGCACCGCCTCGCCGTCCTGTAGCATGCCCTGATTGCGCAGAAATCCAAGCGCGAGGTATTCGGGATAGTCGCCGATGGTCATCGCAGTCACGATTTCCTGCGCATTGAGGAAAATGGTCAGCGGGCGTTCCTCGATCACGTTGATCGTCTGGGCGTGCCCTTGGTGATCGGTGCCCTGCACGGCCCGCGTCAGTCCCGGCGCGGCCGGATCGGGGGCGATGAGATAGGCGCCGGAAGCGGGGCCGGGGTTGGGGCTGGGTGGCAATTGTGCCTCCTTCGGTTTCAGGGTACGCGGTGGGAGCTTTGATAAAATGGACCCCATCTATGCAAACCACCAAATCCCCCTACAGGCAAGGCATCGCGGCGGGGCTTCCCTTTATCCTGATCCTTGCCCCCTTCGGCATGCTTTTCGGCGTGGTGGCCGCCGAGGCCGGGCTCAACATCTTTGAGGCACTGGTGATGTCGGCTCTGGTTGTCGCCGGGGCGGCGCAATTCACCGCGCTGCAACTGCTCAGCGAGCACGTGCCGACGCTGATCGTGATCGTGGCGGCGCTGACGGTGAACCTGCGGCTGGCGATGTATTCGGCGGCCCTGACACCATACCTGGGCTCTGCGTCCTTGCCGGTGCGGGTGGCGGTGGCCTATTGCGTCGTTGATCAGACCTATGCCTGTTCTGTCGCGGCCTATGAACAAAATCGGCACTGGACCCTGCGCGACCGGCTGGCGTTCTATTTCGGCGTGGCGACGCCGGTCATGCCGAACTGGCTGGCCTTTACCGGCCTGGGCGCGTTGGTGGGCGAAGCAATTCCGCCCGGACTGGCGCTGGATTTCGCGATTCCCATCACTTTCATCGCGCTGGCCGTGCCCATGATGCGCACGGGGGCGCACCGCGTGGCGGCGCTGACGGCGGTCGTCGCGTCGCTGATGCTGACATGGCTGCCCTATTCGCTGGGGGTCATCGTTGCGGGGATGATCGGCATGGTGGTGGGCGCCGAAGTGGAGCGCAGGACGGAAATGCCATGATCGACAAGTTTCCCTTGTGGGCCGTCATCGTGGCGCTGGGCGCGGGCAGCTTCCTGCTCCGCTTCGTCTTTATCGGGTGGGTCGGTAACCGTTCTTTGCCGGCATGGCTGCTACGGCACCTGCGCTATACGGCGGTGGCCGTGTTGCCGGCGCTGATCGCACCGCTGGTGCTTTGGCCGCCGGCGACGGACGGGGCGATCGATGCGCCGCGCCTGGCATCGGCACTTGCTGCGACGGTCGTGGCCTGGATAACGCGTAGCGTGATTGGTGCAGTTCTTGCCGGTGCTAGTGTGCTCTATCTGGGTCTGTGGCTTGCGGGCTGAGAGTACAGGCGACGCGCCCTGTGCGAGAAAGCACAGGGGCGCGTGAAGGGCAGGGGCGCAGGGGCAGGCTCAGCTGATCACCGCTGCCTTCACATCGTCGTCGATGTGAAGAAGATATTGCTCGAAATTCTTCGAGAACATGCTGACCAGCTTGGCTGCCTGACGGTCATACGAGTCCGGCTTGTCCCACGTCCGGCGCGGATCGAGCAGCACGGTCGGAACGCCGGGGGCGTCCTTGGGTACGTCAAAGCCAAAATTAGGGTCCGTGCGAAATTCCACATTATTGAGAGAGCCGTCCAGGGCTGCGGTCAGCAGCGCGCGGGTGGCCTTGATCGGCATGCGGGCGCCGGTGCCGTAGGCCCCGCCGGTCCAGCCGGTGTTGACCAGCCAGCAGGTTGCGCCATGCTTGGCGATCTTGGCGCGCAGCAGGTTGCCATAGACCTCGGGGCGGCGCGGCATGAAGGGTGCGCCGAAACAGGTCGAGAATGTCGGCTCGGGTTCGGTCACGCCGCGCTCGGTGCCCGCGACCTTGGACGTGAAGCCGCTGAGGAAATGGTACATCGCCTGCGCCGGCGTCAGCCGCGCGATGGGTGGCAAGACGCCGAACGCATCGCAGGTCAGCATGATGATGTTCTTGGGGTGGCCGCCGATGGCCGTGGCAGACGCATTCGAAATATATTCCAGCGGATAGGCGCAGCGCATGTTCGCCGTCAGACTGTCATCGTCGAAGTCGAGTTCCATGGTTTCTTCGTCAAAAACCATGTTCTCGATCACCGTGCCGAATTTGCTGGTGGTGGCATAGATCTCGGGCTCGGCCTCGGCGTTCAGGTTGATGGTCTTGGCATAGCAGCCACCCTCGAAGTTGAAGGTGCCGCGATCTGACCAGCCATGTTCGTCGTCACCGATCAGGGTGCGTTTGGGATCGGCGCTGAGCGTGGTCTTGCCCGTGCCTGAAAGGCCAAAGAAGATGGCGGTATCGACCGGGTTGCCCTCGGCATGGTTGGCCGAGCAATGCATCGGCATGATGCCCTTTTCCGGCAGCAGGTAGTTGAGCAGGGAGAACACTGCTTTCTTGTTCTCGCCTGCGTATTCGGTGCCCCCGATCAGGATGATCTTGCGGTCGAAATTCATCGCGATGACGGTGTCGGAGCGGCAATCGTGTTTGCTTGGGTCCGCCTTGAAGCCGGGGCAGTTGATTACCGTGAAATCGGCGATGAAATGCTCCAGCGTGTCGCGGTCGGGACGGCGCAGCAGATGGCGGATGAACAGGGCGTGCCAGGCCAGTTCCGTCACCATGCGCACCTTGATCGCATGCGCGGGATCGGCACCGCCGACGAGGTCCTGCACGTAGTAGCGGCCACCCTGCATATACGCGATCATGTCGTTATAGAGCGCATCGAACCCTTCTGGCGACATCGCGGCGTTGTTGTCCCACCAGATATTGTCGGCGACGCTGTCGGTCTTGACCACGTGCTTGTCGCCGGGGGACCGGCCGGTGAATTTCCCTGTCGTGACGAGAACGGCACCGCCGCGGCCCAGTGTGCCTTCGTCATTTTTCAGCGCGGCTTCGACCAACGCCGGTTCGATCAGGTTGTAATGTACTTCGCCAAGCCCGCTGATGTCTTGATCCTCAAGCTGGAAGCTCGGATTTACCCGTCCCATTATCATCCCGTCTGTCTCCAATTTAGGCCATCGCCAAATTCGGCGGCTATAGGGGCACAGGTCGGTTCGTCGCAATGCGCGGCTCTTCTGCGCCCGGTTGGCGCCTCTTAACATGACGTTTCCGCAAATGAACAGCATGCTTTTAGGCAGTTAGCGCAACCAGAGAGACGTTAGCGCAATCACCGGCCCACATCGGCGGTGCCGCGCCGGAATAGGGTAAATGCGATCTATTCGGGCGCGGCATTTTAGCCATTCTTCATGACTTTCTCGCCCAAATGGGGCGGGAACATGACCTGATTCGCACTTTGGGATTGATTCTAAAGAAGAAAGGAGATCATAGTGAAGAAAAAAACGGCAACCAGAGCAGTACAAGGACAGTATCAATGTCGAAAATCGCCCTCGTGGACGATGACAGGAATATTCTGACATCTGTTTCCATGACACTCGAAGCCGAAGGCTTTGAGGTCGAAACCTACCATGACGGCCAACAGGCCTTTGAGGCGTTCAGCAAGAAGCTCCCCGATATGGCAGTTCTGGATATCAAGATGCCGCGGATGGATGGGATGGATCTGCTACAACGTCTGCGGCAGAAATCTTCGATGCCGGTGATCTTTCTCACCTCCAAGGACGACGAAATAGACGAGGTTCTGGGCCTGCGTATGGGCGCGGACGACTACGTGAAAAAGCCGTTCTCGCAACGCCTTCTGGTCGAACGCATTCGCGCGCTTCTGCGCCGTCAAGACGCCATTGACGGCACATTGCCCGCAAGCGAAGCCGAAGAGGGCAAGGTGATCGAGCGGGGCGAACTGCGGATGGATCCGCTACGCCACGCGGTCAGCTGGAAAGGTCAGGACGTGTCGCTGACCGTGACCGAGTTTCTTCTGCTTCAGGCGCTCGCGCAGCGCCCCGGCTTCGTGAAATCCCGTGATCAACTGATGGATGTGGCCTATGACGATCAGGTCTACGTGGACGACCGCACCATCGACAGCCATATCAAACGCCTGCGCAAGAAACTGCGCTCGGTCGATAGCGAATTCTCGGCGATTGAGACGCTTTATGGTATAGGCTACAGATACAACGAAGAATAGCCATGGCTTTGGCCGAGGGGATCAATGTGCGTGACACGGCACACGGACCTGTCAAGGGTCGGGACGGTGATGTGGTTCTGGGCGAAGACTTCGTTGCTCCGGACAACGTGGAAGAAGAGGTGCGCGTGCGGCGCGCGCGGCGCGGGATATCCTCGCTGCGCTCATCGCCGCTGACACGCAAGATCATCACATTCAACCTGATTGCGCTCAACATCCTGGTTGCGGGTATTCTCTATCTCAATTCCTCGCGCGACGGGCTGGCGCTGCAGCGCGCCAATGGGCTGGTGGGCGAGGCCGAGCTGGTGGCCGACGTGTTTGAGGTGCAACTGCCGCTGGCCGCACCGGTGAACCTGGTGACCGGCGATGGCATCGACGTGCAGCAGACGCTGGCGGGCCTCGACATTTTCAAGGGTGCCGAGGTGTTCGTGTTCGACGACAGTGGCACTCTGGCCGGGCATGTGGTCGGTCAGAAAACGCGCGACGAAAAGGGTTCGGTAGAGCAGCCCACGCTTATCACCGATGCGATGAGCCGGCTCTGGGGCTGGGTGTCGGCACCGTTCATCTCGCGCAGCCCCGTATCGACGCTGAGCGTCGAGGACACGGTACGCGCCCAGGTGCCGCAGGTTATTGAGACCGGGACGCTGATTTCATCGGGCGAAGTTGCCGCAGGCACGGTTTTCTCCGTCGCGACATCGATCGAGCATAACGGGCGGGCGATTGGCGTTGTGGCGCTGGTCAGTCCATCGGGCGTGATCGACAAGCTCGTTATGGCCGAGCGCGAGCGGGTGTTGCAGATGTTCATCATCGCCACGCTGGTGTCCATCGGCCTCAGCCTCATCCTGGCGTCGACCATTGCGCACCCATTGGCCGATCTGGCCGCCGCCGCCGAGATCGGCGATGCACGTAATCGCGGCAAGCATGGCCGGGGCCGCATTCGCATCCCCGACCTCACCGCGCGGCCCGACGAGATCGGTCGCCTCAGCGGCGCATTGCGCGGCATGGTTGGTGCGCTCTACAACCGGATCGACAGCAATGAACAGTTCGCCGCCGATGTGGCGCATGAGATCAAGAACCCGCTCGCCTCGCTGCGGTCCGCTGTGGGCACGATGCGTGTGGCCAAACGCGATGATCAGCGCGAGAAGCTGCTCAATGTGATCGAACATGACGTGCGTCGCCTTGATCGGCTGGTCAGCGACATCTCGAACGCCTCGCGGCTTGATAGCGAACTGGTCAAGGAAGAGCAGGAGCCGTTTGATCTGTTGACCATGCTGCGCAATCTTACCCAGTATCTGGGCGAAGAGGCCAAGGGCAAAGGCATCGATTTCATCACCGACTTTCCCAAGGATCCGATCGTGATCAACGGGTTGGAGGCGCGGCTGGCGCAGGTGTTCGTCAATCTCATCTCGAACGCGACCAGCTTTTGCGAGGATGGCGATGCGATCCGCATGTGGGCGCGGCGCCGTGAAGACCGCGTGCTGATTGTGGTCGAGGACACCGGCCCCGGCATTCCCGATCAGGCGTTGACCAAGATTTTTCAGCGGTTCTATTCGCAACGTGACGCCAGTGATTTTGGCAACAATTCCGGGCTCGGCCTGGCGATCTCGAAACAGATCGTCGAGGCGCATGGCGGAGTGATCTGGGCCGAGAACATCCGCCCCACCGATGCCGATATCACCTCTGACCCTCTGGGCGCGCGGTTTGTCGTTGGCCTGCCTGTCTGAGGGCGGACATGCACGCGCGCAGACGCACCATTCCCCGCGATGCAATCACCCTGCATGCCAGCTGCGTCGCGCTGGACGGGCGGGCACTGCTGATCCGGGGGGAGGCGGGCAGCGGAAAATCGTCGCTTGCCCTACAGATGATCGCGCTTGGCGCGCAGCTGATCGCCGATGACCGGACCTGTCTGTGGCGCGCGGACACCAGGGTGATGGCCGCCGGGCCGGAGGCCATCCTCGGCCGGATCGAGGCGCGCGGCGTCGGCATTCTGGACGCCCCGGTTGCCTCGCCCTGCGCCGTGGCGCTGATCGCGGACATGGATCACGGTGAAACGGACCGCCTGCCGCCGTTTCACACCGATCACATTTGCGGGATTGCGCTGCCAGTGGCGCGAAAAGTCGATGCGGCCCATTTTCCCGCCGCACTGAAGCTGTATCTTATGCAGGGACGGACCGAATAACCTGCCCGTGCATGTTCCGGCCGCTCTGATATGAATGACGCAACAGCGTCAACTACGGCTTTGATGGAGTGTCCGAAATGCCAGATATGTCCAGCACCCCGCCTCTTGTCCTGGTCACCGGCCCGTCGGGCGCGGGACGCACGACGGCGATTCGCGCGTTGGAGGACATGGGCTATGAGGCGATCGACAACTTGCCGCTGTCGCTACTGCCGCGCCTGATGGTCGAGCCGATCCCGGCGCGGCCGCTGGTGCTGGGCGTTGATACGCGCAACCGTGATTTTTCCACCCATGCGTTGATCGAGGCGATCGACCAGATGGACCGGATCGCGGACTGCCCGATGCAGTTGCTATACATTGATTGCAGTGCCGATGTGCTTCTGCGCCGTTTTTCCGAAACACGCCGACGCCATCCGCTGGCCCCTGACGAAAGTGCACGGACCGGGATCGAACGCGAATTCGACCTGCTCGGCCCGATTCGGGCGCGTGCCGATCTGCTGATCGACACATCTGATCTCAGCCCACATGACCTGCGTGCCGAACTGAAGCATTGGTTCGCTTCCAGCGCCGGGAGCCCGCTGGCGGTTTCGGTGCATTCGTTTTCTTACAAGCGGGGTCTGCCGCGCAGTGCCGACCTGGTGCTGGATTGCCGATTCCTGCGCAATCCCTACTGGGAACCCTCGTTGCGCGCGCTCGACGGGCGCGCCCCCGAGGTGGACGCCTATGTCGCCGGGGATCCGCTATGCGCGCCGTTTCAGGCGCAGCTGCTCGATCTGGTGCTATTATTGCTGCCTGCCTATGAGGCCGAGGGCAAATCCTACCTGTCCATCGCCCTTGGATGTACCGGTGGTCAGCACCGGTCTGTTGCGATTGCAGAATCTTTGGCTGCGGCCCTTGCAGAGAGGGGCTGGCAGGTGTCAACTAGGCACCGGGAACTGGAACGTCACGCGGCCGGGCCACCGGACAAACCGGAAATCAACGCCGCGCGGTAAAGGGAATTAAGCCGTGATCGGGATCGTCATCGTGGCGCACGGCGGCCTCGCGCCTGAATATCTGGCCGCGATTGAGCATGTTGTCGGCCCTCAGCCCGGAATCCGCGCGATCAGCATCGAAGCCGATCACGACCGCTGCGCCAAGCAGGCCGAAATATGCGCCGCCGCCGATGAAGTGGACACAGGGACAGGTGTCGTTGTCGTCACCGATATGTTCGGCGGATCGCCTTCGAACCTGTCGCTGAAGGCCTGTCGGCCGAAAGGTCGCCGGATTGTCTACGGGGCGAACTTGCCATTGTTGATAAAATTGGCGAAAAGCCGGGACAAGCCCTTGTCCGAAGCCGTGCGCCATTCGCTCGATGCCGGACGCAAATATTTAGACAGTCAGAATATATCGGTGAAATGACCATGCCCGACGCAATCAGACGTCCGCAGGAAATCGTGAATGTCAAAGGCCTGCACGCCCGTGCAGCGGCCAAATTCGTGGAGGTTGTCGAAGGTTTCGATGCCACCGCCGAAGTCTTTCACGATGGCCAATCGGCCAGTGGAGACAGCATAATGGGGCTTTTGATGTTGGCAGCCGCCAATGGAACCACTATTGACGTTGAAACGCGCGGCCCCGATGCCGGGGCACTTGCGGATGCCATCACGGCACTGATTGCGAGCCGGTTCGGTGAAGATATGTAAGCGCTGACAGGCGCCGGACTAAGTGGGACTGCCCTAGTGGAGAAGCAAAAAGATAGTCTGGATGGTGAGGCACCCGCCGGGACGATTAACTTTACCAAATATGACCGCCGTAGCCTGACCTACGCCAATTCTTTTGACAAACCTTTGACCGCTTTCACGATCCGCGCGATCGAGATGTTCACCGGCAAGCTGACGATTCTACGCATGATCCGTGCGTTCGAAAAGAGCGGCGCACCCACCGGTCAGGCGTTTTGGCGGGCCGCATTGAACGTCATGGGCATTGACCTGCTCACCCCGGAACAGGAGTTGCTGAACATACCGCTCGACAGACCTGTGGTCGTGGTTTCCAATCATCCGCACGGGCTGGTGGACGGGATGATACTGGCCGATCTCATCGGTCGGCGCCGCACCGATTACAAGATCCTGACCCGCGCCCTTCTGACGGGCATCGACGAGGTCGCGGCCAGCTACATGATTTCGGTGCCGTTCCCGCACGAGCCGGATGCGCAGCGTAAATCGGTCGAGATGCGCGCCAAGGCAATGGCGCACCTGAAGGAAGGCGGGCTGATCAGCGTCTTTCCCTCGGGTGTCGTGGCGAACGCGGACACGATATTCGGCCCCCCGATCGAGCGGGAATGGAATGTATTTACCGCGCAGATGATTCGCCGGTCGGGTGCTGTGGTGGTGCCGATCTACTTTCCCGGCGGTAACAGCCGCTGGTATCAGGTGGCCAACCGTATCTCGGCGACGCTGCGGCAGGGCCTGCTCTTGCACGAGGTCGTGCACAGCTGCAATCGCCCGCAAAAACCGATCGTCGGTGCACCGATCAGCGCCGAGCGCATGGAGATGCTCGAAAGTGACCCGCGAGGCTTCATGACGTGGTTGCGGGCCCACACATTATCGCTGGGCAAGACCGGCCCGGCCTCAACCGAAGATACATGACATGATCAGGATTGACCGCGCCACACCAGTCGGCGCATGAGTCAGGTTATCCAGCATGGCGAGGGTATCTATCTAGCGGAGCATGAGCGCCGCGACGACCAATAACCGGGGCGCTGCTCCGGCTTGTCACCTCATTTACTGAAAGGCGCGTGCATATGTCTGCTCCCGATGTTTCCATTCCCATGATTTCGGCCAAATGTGGCCCGCTCACCGGCACGGCAGAGGTGCCGGGCGATAAATCCATCTCGCACCGGGCGCTGATCCTGGGCGCGATGGCCGTGGGTGAGACCCGCATCACTGGCCTGCTGGAGGGCGAGGACGTGCTGGACACCGCCCGCGCGATGCGGGCATTCGGTGCCCAAGTCACGGATCATGGCGGCGGCGCATGGTCGGTGCACGGCGTCGGCACCGGCGGCTTTGCCGAACCGGATCATGTGATTGATTGCGGTAACTCCGGCACCGGTGTGCGGCTGATCATGGGCGCGATGGCGACCTCGCCGATCACCGTGACCTTCACCGGTGACGCCTCGCTCAATAGCCGCCCGATGGCGCGGGTCACGGACCCTCTGGCGCTGTTTGGCACGCGGGCCGTGGGGCGCAGCGGCGGGCGGTTGCCGATGACTATTGTGGGTGCGGCTGACCCGGTGCCGGTACGCTACGAGGTGCCGGTGCCCTCGGCGCAGGTCAAATCTGCGGTGTTGCTGGCGGGGCTGAATGCACCCGGTCAGACCGTGGTGATCGAACGCGAGGCCACTCGCGATCACAGTGAGCGGATGCTGGCGGGCTTTGGCGCGCAGATCAGTACCGAAGATACCGCAGAAGGCCGCGTGATCACCCTTACCGGTCAGCCAGAGTTGCAGCCGCAGACCATCGCCGTGCCGCGCGATCCGTCCTCGGCGGCCTTTCCGGTCTGTGCAGCGCTGATTACCCAGGGCTCTGATGTGCTGGTGCCCGGGATTGGCCTCAACCCTACGCGCGCCGGGCTATTCACGACGCTGCGCGAGATGGGCGCGGACCTCAGCTATGAGAATGAGCGGCTTGAGGGGGGCGAGCCGGTCGCCGATCTGCGCGCACGGTTCTCTCCGGACATGAAGGGGATAGAGGTCGACCCGGCCCGCGCTGCCAGCATGATCGACGAGTACCCGGTGCTGTCGGTCGTCGCCGCCTTTGCCGACGGCCCCACAGTGATGCGCGGCGTCAAGGAACTGCGCGTCAAGGAAAGCGACCGGATCGACGCGATGGCGGTCGGCCTGCGTGCCAACGGTATCGAGGTCGAAGAGGGCGAGGATTGGTGGATCGTCCACGGGCGCGGGCATGGCAACGTGCCCGGCGGGGCCACCTGTGCCAGCCATCTCGACCACCGCATCGCCATGGCATTCATGGTGCTGGGCATGGCGACCGAGGCCCCGGTCAGCGTCGATGACGGCAGCCCGATCGCCACGTCATTCCCGATCTTCGAGCCGCTGATGGCCGGTCTCGGCGCGCGGATCAGCCGGGCAGGCTGACCCCCGGCGCTAAAGCGTTTCGCGAAACGCTTTAGCAGGCGATCCAGCGATCTACCGCCCAGGACACCCAGCCCACCGTGCCGTCCTGGAGCCGCACAAGATACCAGTTGCCTTCCTTCTGGCCCAGCATTTCGAGCGCTACGCCCGACGGCAGCTTGGCCAGCCGCGTACCCCGCTTGGAACTGGGCTCGGTACGGATTGCCAGCCAGGCATCGGGCGGGCGCACATCGGCGACATGGCAGATCGGGTTCGATGGCGTCGGGGGCTGGACCGGCTCCGCCTGCGTCGGCTGCGGTGTTGGCAACGGCTCTGGCAGCGGCTGGCCCGGCGTGCCGTAATTCAGCTTCAGCCCGGGCGTATCGCCGCCCGTCTCGCAGTCCCCCAGTCCGGGATAACATTCCGCGCCGACAGGGGCCGCGAGCAGCAGCAACAGGGCTATCACGTATCTGAGCAAGGTCATATGTCCATCCATCCTTGGTTCAATAGGCCGGGAAAACGCTGGTCACAAATGCTTCACCTTCGGTTAACACTGCGCCGATATCCGTTCGCGTGGCGGCCAGATAAAACCGGAATCCAGCCTTGAGGGCGATGTGCCGCTCCTCTGCGGTGCCGTGATGGCCGGGGCTGTTGAAATGGGTGTCACCCAGCTCGAAAATCTTGCGCGACAGCGTTTCCAGCGCCCAGGGCTTGGCGGCGAATTTGGTTCCCATGTAGTATCCGGCGATGAAATCGGCGTGCAGTTCCAGGAACTTGACCGAGCCATGCGCGCTCGCAAGCCGGAGAAAGAGATCGGGATCACTGCATTGCAGGATATGTGCGAACTCATGGGCGATCACGCCCGAGACGATAGAGCCTCCGTATTCTGCAGAGGTCAGATGCTCCTTCAGCATACCCAGTTGATACAGCACCGTGCCATCCGTGCGCGGGGTTTGCGGATGCGTCTCCAGCGTCGCCATCGCCGTCCTGGGATTGCCCGCATAGACAAAGAACGCAGGCCGAATGCCGTAGAAGCGTGACAAGGTGTTCAACTCTTCGATCAGGGCCCGGTCAATCGACGCGTCGCCGGTACCGCTGAGGATATGCATCGCCGCCAGATCAGAGCCGGACTCCGATCCGCAGAGCGCGGCACGGGTTGCGCCGTCGTCAGTCTGTGCCAGGACAGGCGGGGCCACCGATCCGGCAATGCCCGCGACAAGCATCGCCACCAGGGCTGTTGTGAAACTCTGCATGACAATCACCGACAAGCTGCGTGTATGATCCCAACCGGCCCAGAGTTGCACAGGTCATATTTGCGTGTCTAGCCGCAGCGCCGGGCAGGCCCTCATCTTCTTCTTTGTGAAAACACTCCAGCCCGCTGCCGACGGGCGGATATGCCGCCGCAAAGCGAGCCATCTGAACGCCCGGCCAAAGCCCGGCGCATGAAAAAAGGGCGCCGAGGTTTCCCCCAAGCCCCTTACCGGATGTGTGGAGGAAAATGCTTCGGTTGGCCACAAAGTGGCCAACCTTATCGTTAGAAACTTGACTTGAACGAATCCACGAATGGAGATGTCAGGTGAAGTCCGTCCCGCAAAAATCTGCGACAGCCGGGAAAAGGCGGCTTCCACTCCCATTTTTCGGGGTGGATGTGAACTTTTGCCGGAACGCGCAATGCGCCCATTTCGGTGTTCGTCCCGATCCCCGCGACGGCAGGGGTCTCAAGCTTGGTCCTGCCAATGCCAACTTTCCTCGCGGCGAGGTAGGCGGCACTGGAGACAAAAAATACTTCGAGTGCGGTTCTTGCGGACAGGAATCCGTGATCAAGAACAACCGCGCCGTTGTCGAAGAATACACACGCCTGCGGCGTTTGCAACGCTTCAACGGTAAAGCGTGCAGCAACGAGGGATGCCCTTCACATGGTAAGACTCTGGAGAGGTGGCCGGACCTTTACTTGAAAAGCGGTAGGACCAAGGCCGGACATCAGCGATATGCCTGTAAGCGGTGTCGATCGACCTTCACCGTCGGACATCCAGCGCGCAATCATCGGCGGCAATCCAAGAACGGACAGATTTTGAAGCTCCTCGTTCACGGAACCTCCTTATCGAAGATCACCGAGATCGCCAATGTTGCGCCGCGTGATGTCTACCGAAAGCTGGATTTCATCTACGACCGGATCCGCGAGTTCACCGATCAGCGTGAAGGCGACTTGCGCGATGTCGATTGACCGCGCATCAGCTCAATAGCCTGCCGGAATTCGTGCTGAATGAAGAGATCGACAGGGAAATCGTGAAGCAGCTTGCTGGTCGGCCTCTCGGCACTCCTTTCGACTGGCCCTATCACACGATAGTCCGAACCTTCTCACGTCATTGATCTCAAGACGGATCGACCGGATCTCTCAACGGAACGATGCGCGAGGTTGATGCGACTCGCCACCCTGCGGAGCGTGGACAGCTATTTTCACAAGATTCGCAGTAATGTGCGGCCAGCCTCCCGACCTGTCTCGACCCCAAGCGCAAATGGCCGCACCTGGGATCGGTATTTCCTCTACAAGCCGGAAATGCTGCTCAAGATCATCGAGATCTACCGCTTCCATCACAACTGGATGGGATCACGCGATACGAAGCGAACTCCGGCGATGAAGGTCGGCCTTGCCAAAGGGAAAGTCTACGAGCGGGATCTCTTCGGAGAATGAACGAAAAGCGCGCTGCCAATGGCAGCGCGCAATCTTCCACACATCCGGTAAGGGGCTTGGGTTTCCCCCGGCGCCCCTTGTTACGGCACCTGTGTCAGGTGAGTGGCGCCGCTCAATTCAGCGCCTTGTCCGTGATCGCATGGGTCCACGCGGCATCACCGGGATGTGCGGTGATCACCGGGTCCGACCCGCCCGAC
This sequence comes from uncultured Roseovarius sp., assembly GCA_947503145.1. Taxonomy (GTDB): domain Bacteria; phylum Pseudomonadota; class Alphaproteobacteria; order Rhodobacterales; family Rhodobacteraceae; genus Roseovarius. The sequence continues at coordinate 38,663 of CANNCP010000007.1, read as the reverse complement.
AGCAGCGACTCGATCGTCCGTTCGAAATCCGCGGGATCAAGCGTGCCGTTGCTGCCTGCGGTCAGCTTGGCCACTTCGCTCATCATGCGGATCTGATGCTCTTCGGTCTGGGCACCGGTGGCGTCGTTATCCAACACGATCATCGCCGCCTCCTCGGGATTTTTCTCGGCCCATTTCCAGCCCTTCATCGAGGCGCGGACAAAGCGGACCATGCGGTCTGAAAACCCGGGATCATCGAGGTTCTTGGCAAGCACATAGAGGCCATCTTCCAGTGTTGCGACACCCTGATCCTCGTATTTGAACACCACCAGCTCCTCGGGGGTCAGGCCCGCATCGATGATCTGCCAGTATTCATTATACGTCATGGTGGACACGCAGGCCGCCTGTCCCTGCAAGAGAGGATCGACGTTGAAGCCCTGCTTGAGCACGGTCACACCGCCTTCAGAGCCGTCGGTGGCCAGCTCCAGCTTGTTCATCCAACTCAGGAACGGGTATTCGTTGCCCCCAAACCAGACGCCCAGCGTCCTGCCGGCAAAATCGTCCGGGCTTTCTACACCGGCATCCTTGCGGCAGGTCAGCATCATGCCAGAGGATTTATAGGGCTGCGCGATATTGACCAGTTCCAGTCCCTTTTCACGGCTGGCCATGGCCGACGGCATCCAGTCAATGACCACATCCGCGCCGCCGCCTGCGATCACCTGCGCGGGCGCAATGTCCGGCCCGCCGGGCTTGATCGTGACATTCAGGTCTTCTTCGTCGTAATAGCCCTTGTCCTGGGCGACGTAATAGCCCGCGAACTGTGACTGCGTGACCCATTTCAGCTGCAGCGTGACGTCATCGGCAGCCTGCGCGGCGGCAGCCCCCCAGACGCCCAGTGCGGCTATCCCGAATGTGGCTGTGAATTTGTTCATCTTTTTTCTCCCTGTTGTTAAGTGTTGTGAACGGACTGTCATCGGCCCCGTTGTGATGGATGCCAGAATGTCATTGCTTTCTCCACCAAGGCAACCCCGCCGTAAAACGCGCTGCCAGCCAGAGCGGCGACGACGATCTCGGCCCAGACCAGATCTATCGCCAGTTGCCCGACCGAGATCGAGATGCGAAAGCCCATGCCCAGGGTGGGCGAGCCAAAAAATTCGGCGATGATTGCCCCGATCAGCGCCAGCGTGGTGCCGATCTTCAGGCCATTGAAGATAAATGGCATTGCGGCAGGCAGGCGCAATTTAAGCAGGGTTTTCCAATATCCCGCCGCGTAGGTGCGCATGAGATCGCGCTGCATGGAGTCGGTGTCGTCCAGGCCCTGAACCGTGTTCACCAACATGGGGAAAAACACCATTATCACGACCACGGCGGCTTTGGATTCCCAGCCAAAGCCGAACCACATGACCATGATTGGTGCCATCCCGATGATCGGCAGAGCCGCCGCAAAATTGCCGACGGGCAGCAGCCCGCGCTTGAGAAACGGGAAGCGATCCACGGCAATCGCCATCACGAAGGCGGCGGCGCAGCCCATGATATAGCCCGACAGCGCCCCCTTGACGACGGTTTGCACGAAATCGCGCCATAGCAGCTCGGTCGAGGCGACGAATGTCTGTGCGATCAGAGAGGGCGCGGGCAGCAGAACCTTCGAGATATCCAGCCCGCGCACCACACATTCCCAGACGACGATCAAGGTCAGGCCAAAAATGACCGGAACCGCCACCTGCACCGCCCTTGTCGTCGGGCGCCGCGCCAGCCATACGTTCAGCTGCCAGCCGCTGAGCCATGTGATGAATCCTGCAAGCAACCAGCCCATCATGCTATCCCCATGCGGCGCAGGGTATGGCGCTGAACCACGCCGATCAGCCCTACCATCAACGCGGCCAACGCCGCGGCTGTCAGCAAAGCGCTCCAGATCTGGATGGTCTGGCCGTAGTAACTGCCCGCCAGCAACCGCGCGCCCAAGCCCGCCACAGCGCCTGTCGGCAATTCGCCGACGATGGCCCCCACCAGGCTGGCGGCGATCCCGATCTTGAGCGAGGTGAAAAGATACGGCATCGAGGACGGCAGGCGCAGGCACCAAAAGGTCTGCGCCGGGCCGGCATTCCAGGTGCGCACCTGATCCAGCTGCATCGCACTGGGGCTGCGCAGCCCCTTGACCATACCCACCACGACCGGGAAAAATGACAGGTACATCGAGATCATCGCCTTGGGCAGCAGACCCGAGATGCCGACCGCATTCAGAACCACGATGATCATCGGCGCAATGGCAATGATCGGAATGGTCTGGCTGGCGATCACCCAGGGCATCACGCTCATGTCCATGGTGCGGTTGTAGACGATCCCGATGGCCAGCAGCGACCCCAGGATGGTGCCCAGTACAAAGCCCAACGCCGTCGCACTGAAGGTGACCCAACTGTGATAGATCAGCGACCGCTTGGAAAAGCCGCGCCCCGAGAGCACCATCGCGCCGGTGGTCTTCCATATCTCCGCGCCGACCTGATGCGGGGCGGGCAGCTTTGGCTTTTTCTGGCTCCAGGTATCGGTCACCAGCTCCGAGAATGTCAGCTCCACCCCCGCCCGCGCCGCCTTGTCCTTGGCCCAGGGCGCATTGAGCGCAACCGTCGCACCATACCACAGCACAAAGATCGCGGCCACGACCGTGAGGATGGGCAAAACATTGCGCATCAAAGCACACAGCCCTTCATTTTTCTGCAAATACTCATTGCACAGCGTTCGTGGCCTGCGATGAATTTGAGTATTTTAGGAAAAATGAAAGGATTTAGGAGTTGAGTGGTGTCACGGTACAGGCTGGAGAGCCGATGACCGTGAAAAGTGAAGGGATCTGTACCCCGGACAGGGGCGAGACCTGAGTGCGGGGCAGGGAGGTGCTTAGTCATCGTCATGCCCCGCACGCAGCCCGTCGCGAACGCGGTGGGCGATTTCGATGAATTCCGGCGTATCGCGGATATCTAGTGGACGTGTCCGAGGCAGCGGGCTGTCGATTACGTCGGCGATCCGGCCGGGGCGCGGCGACATGACGACGATCTTGGTGCTCAGATAAACCGCCTCGGGGATCGAGTGGGTGACAAAGCAGATCGTCTTTTGCGTGCTGGCCCACAGATGCAGCAGCTGCTCGTTCAGGTGGTCGCGCACAATCTCGTCGAGTGCGCCAAACGGTTCATCCATCAGCAGGATATCGGCATCGAAGGCAAGCGCGCGGGCGATTGAGGCGCGTTGTTGCATGCCGCCCGAAAGCTGCCAGGGAAACTTCTTTTCGAACTCCCCCAGTTCGACCAGTTTCAGCACCTTGGCGACGCGCACGTCCTGATCGGCCTTGGTGTAGCCCATGATTTCCAGCGGCAGGCGGATGTTGCCGCCGATGGTGCGCCACGGGTAAAGGCCCGCAGCCTGAAAGACATAGCCGTAGGCGCGCGCGCGGCGGGCCTCTGCGGGGCTGACACCATTCACGGTAATCGTTCCGGCGGTCTGTGTCTCCAGATCGGCCATCACGCGCAGGAACGTGGTCTTGCCACAGCCCGACGGGCCGATGAAGCTGACGAATTCGCCTTTGTGCACATCGAGGCTCACGTCCTTGAGGGCGTGGATCGGGCCATCGTTGGTCTGGAAGGTGAGGGAGAGGTTCTGGGCAGAGATGATCGTCTGCCTGCCCGCCTCAAGAAGGTTCCCTGAGGTCTCCTGCAATTGATTAACCATTCAAATCCCTGCCGGAATGTTCAGAGGATCGCGCTGGACCATCTTGGGCGCAGTGAGCGCCTTCCATTTCGACAGCGCCTGATGCGCCGACGGGAAGGCCGGACGCGGCACGAATCTGCCACGGCCAGGCTGCGGCTGGCTGTTCTGGCCCCAGCCCCAGATGACCTCGCCCCGGCTGATCGTGTAGCGGCTGTTGGCGGTGACTTGAAACCCTTCGAACACGTTGTAATCGAGGATCGAGTGGTGATTGGAATGCGAGATCGTCTTGGAGATATTGGGGTCCCAGACCACGATATCGGCATCCGCGCCTTCAACGATCGCGCCCTTCTTCGGGTAGATGTTGAGGATCTTGGCCACGTTGGTGGACGTCACCGCAACAAATTCGTTGGGTGTCAGACGGCCCGTTTCCACCCCATGCGTCCAGAGCACCGGCATGCGTTCCTCCAGCCCGTTGGAGCCATTGGGGATGATGCGGAAATCGTCGCGCCCGGCGCGTTTCTGCGCCGAGGAAAACGCCGCGTGATCGGTTGCGACCACCTGAAGCGATCCTGATTGCAGCCCCGCCCAGAGGCTGTCCTGATGCGATTTGTTGCGGAAGGGCGGCGACATGACGCGCTGTGCTGCATAGTCCCAGTCGGTGTTGAAATAGACGCTTTCGTCCAGCGTCAGAAACTGCGCCAGAGGCTCGCCGTAAACCCGCATGCCCTTTTGCCGCGCGCGCCGGATTGCCTCGTGTGCCTGTTCGCAGCTGACATGCACGATATAGAGCGGCACCCCAGCCGCATCGGCGATGCAGATGGCACGGTTCGCGGCTTCGCCCTCGAATTCGGGCGGGCGGGAATAGGCGTGCCCCTCGGGGCCGGTGATGCCCTGGTCAAAGTATTTCTGCTGCATTTCCGCGACCAGATCGCCGTTTTCGGCATGCACCATTGGCAGCGCACCCAGTTCGGCGCAGCGTTTGAAGGACGCGAACATCTCGTCGTCCTCGATCATCAGCGCCCCCTTATAGGCCATGAAATGCTTGAACGAGTTGACGCCCATATCGACGGCATCCTTCATCTCGTTAAAGACGCTCTCGTTCCAGCCGGTGATCGCCATGTGATAGCCGATATCGGTGCAGATCTGCGGCGCGGATTTGCGGTGCCATTCGTTGATCGCGTTCTTGATGCTGCCATCGGCACCGGGCAGGCAGAAATCGACCAGCATCGTGGTGCCGCCGCAGGCTGCGGCCCATGTGCCGGTCTCGAACGTCTCGGCCGCTGTCGTGCCCATGAAGGGCATTTCCATATGGGTGTGCGGATCAATCCCGCCGGGGATGACATAGGCACCTTCAGCGTCGATATATTCGTCGCCCTTCAGGTCCTCGCCGATCTGCTTGATCGTCTCTCCTTCGATCAGCACGTCGGCTTTCCACGTGCGATCGGCGGTGCATACGGTGCCGCCTTTGATGACTTTAGTGGTCATTTTGTCTTCTCCCTGTCTTCACCCGTCCCGGCCTTGAGCCGGGACCTTGCCGCGGCTCAGGAGGGGATTTGGGCAGTCAAATCGTGCCAGTTTGGGTTGGCATTGGTGATCAATACGATTTTCCAGTCGCGACGCCAGCGTTTGATTGCGCGTTCGCGCCGAAGCGATGCATCGAAATCGGTATGCTCCTCGAACCACACCAGACGTTTTATATTGTATTTTTCGGTATGTGCCGAGAGGCCCGCGCGATGCGCCTCGACCCTCGTCCGCAAGTTCCGGCTGCGCCCGGTGTAGAGCGCGCCACAAGAACGAGAAGCGAGGATGTAGACGTAGTGGACCATGCCCCAGAGATGGCAAAACATCATTAGCAAAGTGTAAATCCCGCCCCGGGCTTGACCCGGGGCCTCCTGGCAGGTTTGGCGCGAGGCCCCGGGTCAAGCCCGGGGCGGGTATTTCGTGGGCGACAATCACCCCTCGATCCCCGCCGTTTCCACCACCGCATGCATCAGCACATCCGCGCCAGCGGTGGCCCATTCCTTCGAAATATCCTCGGCCTCGTTATGGCTCAGCCCGTCCACACACGGGCACATCACCATTGCCGTGGGGGTGACGCGGTTGATCCAGCAGGCGTCGTGGCCGGCACCCGAGATCAGGTTGCGGTGTGAATAACCCAGCCGCTCGGCGGCGTTGCGCACGGCGGTGACGCAGCCCTCGTCAAAGGTGACGGGGTCGAATCCTCCGACGTTCTCAAACTCCAGCCCCAGCCCCATATCCTCGCAAATCGTGGTTGCGGCGGACTTCATCTGCGCCACCATCCCGTTGATCGTATCAAGATCCGGCGAGCGGAAATCGACGGTAAAGACGGCCCTACCGGGGATCACGTTGCGCGAATTGGGGTAGATGTCGATATGGCCCGCCGCGCCGACCGCGTTGGGCGCATGGCTGAGCGCGATTTCCTCGACCTTTTCCAGGACCCGCGCCATGCCGAGCCCTGCGTTCTTGCGCATGGGCATGGGGGTCGATCCGGTGTGGCTGTCCTTGCCGGTGATGGTCACCTGCGTCCACGACAGACCCTGCCCGTGGGTGACGACGCCGATATCCTTGCCCTCGGCCTCCAGAATCGGGCCTTGTTCGATGTGCAACTCGAAGAACGCATGCATCTTGCGCGCGCCCACGGGCTCGTCACCTTTCCAGCCGATCCGCTCCAGTTCCGCGCCGAAACTCTTGCCGTCCGCATCCTCGCGGGCCTTGGCCCAGTCCTCTTTGTGTGCCCCGGCAAAGACGCCAGAGGCGAGCATGGCGGGAGCGTAGCGGGTGCCCTCCTCGTTGGTCCAGTTGGTCACGACGATGGGATGGCGGGTCTTGATGTCCAGATCATTGAGGGAGCGGATCAGTTCCAGCCCGGCCAGAACGCCCAGAACGCCGTCATATTTGCCGCCCGTCGGCTGGGTGTCGAGGTGGCTGCCCACATAGACCGGCAGCGCGTCGGGGTCGGTCCCCTCGCGCCGGGCGAACATGTTGCCCATGGTGTCGACGCCCATCGTCAGTCCCGCCGCATCGCACCATTTCTGGAACAGGGTGCGGCCCTCGGCATCCTCGTCGGTCAGGGTCTGGCGGTTGTTGCCGCCGGCCACGCCGGGGCCGATTTTGGCCATTTCCATCAGGCTGTCCCACAGCCGATCGCCATTGATCCTCAGGTTTTCACCGGGTGCGGACATGCCCCTTCCTCCTTGCTGTCTTCGGTGCGGTTTTACCTTGATGGCTATCCGCTTTTTTACCATTTGGTAAAGATACGATTGCGGAGCAGGTCAAGAGTGTCAAGAATAGTCTTGGGGAACAGCAGGCTTCCGGCTGACGCGATTTGCATTTGATCCGAATTGCGGATCAAATGCAAATCGCCCACAACATCGTGGGAGCGTGGGCCTTTTGCGCATTTCCTGATGCCGAAAAGCTGCAAAAGGCTTTAGGCTGACCTATGCGGTGCGTATTGCGGGCCGCGTCCGGGCCGTGGCCCACGCAAAAGCCGGGGAGGCGTTGATAATGCGGCAGGCACCGAACGACGCAACGCCCGCAGACGGTGCCACGATGAGCCGCATACAGCTGCGCAATCGCGGGCGCATTCTGGATGCAGCACTGGAAGTGTTCTCGAAATACGGGTTTCGCGGGGCCACGCTCGATCAGATCGCCGACGAGGCCGGGCTGAGCAAGCCCAACATCCTCTATTACTTCGACGGCAAGGAAGATATCCATGTCACGTTGCTGAACCAGTTGATGGATCGCTGGCTGGCGCCGCTGCGCGAGGTCGACCCCAAGGGCGATCCGCTGGAAGAGCTGATGCGCTATGTGTATCGCAAGTTGGAGATGAGTCAGGAGTTTCCGCGCGAAAGCCGCCTTTTCGCGAATGAAATCCTGCAAGGCGCACCGCGCATCGGCCCACATCTGGAGCGCGACCTGCAACCATTGGTCGACAGGTCGGTGGCGCTGATCCAGCGCTGGATCGACGCGGGCGCGCTGGCTCGGGTGGACCCGCGCCACCTGATCTTTTCGATCTGGGCCACGACACAGCATTATGCCGATTTCGAGGCGCAAGTGGGTGTGTTGATGGAGGGCAAAGAGGTGCAATCAGGCGCGCGCGCGCATCTCGATGCGTTGTTCCGGCGGCTGTTGACGCCTTAAAGTGTTCCGCGAAAAACCTGACTCACAGCTTTTCGCGGAACGCTTTAAGAAAATCCGCGAACTCTCTTGGATCAAGATTTTTCGGGAAAAATCTCCAGCGCTATTCGGCGGCGCAATGGCCCGGGTTGTTCGGATGCGTGGTCCAGTTGGCATAGTCCTTTTCGACCACTTTCCCGGTGCGTGGATCGGTGGTGCCGGGCGCCATCTGCTGCATCGAGATGCAGCCTTCCACGGGGCAGACATTGACGCAGAGGTTGCAGGCTACGCATTCTTCGTCGATCACCTCGAAGATACGGTTCTCGGACATCGAGATCGCCTGATGTGAGGTGTCCTCGCAGGCCGCATAGCACCGTCCGCAATTGATGCAGGCGTCCTGGTCAATCACGGCCTTGGCGATGTAATTAAGGTTCAGATCCTGCCAGTTGACCACGTTGGGCACGGCGCGCCCGACGATCTCGGCGGTGTCCTGCATTCCCTTTTCATCCATCCATTGGCTGAGGCCCGATATCATCTCTTCCACGATCTTGAACCCATAGGTCATCGCTGCGGTGCAGACCTGCACATTGCCAGCACCCAGCGTCATGAACTCTGCCGCGTCGCGCCAAGTGGTGATGCCGCCAATGCCGCTGATCGGCAGGCCAGCGGTTGCCGGATCGCGGGCAATCTCGGCGACCATGTTCAGCGCGATCGGCTTGACCGCCGGACCACAATAACCGCCATGCGCGCCCAAACCGTCAATCGTCGGCTCGGGAGAGAAAAGATCAAGATCGACCGAGGTGATCGAATTGATCGTGTTGATCAGACTGACCGCATCAGCGCCGCCTTCTTTGGCGGCCTGTGCGGGCTTGCGAATGTCGGTGATGTTCGGCGTCAGCTTCACGATGACCGGCAGATCGCTGTGTTTCTTGCACCAATGGGCAACTTGGCCCACGTATTCTGGGACTTGGCCCATGGCGCTGCCCATGCCGCGTTCGCTCATCCCGTGCGGGCAGCCGAAATTCAGCTCGACACCATCACACCCGGTGTCTTCTACGCGACGCAGGATTTCTTTCCATGCGTCCTCGTTCATCGGAACCATCAATGAGGCGATCAGGGCGTGGTCAGGATAGTCGCGTTTGACGCGCTTCATTTCCTCCAGGTTCACCTCCAGCGGCCGGTCGGTGATCAGCTCGATATTGTTGAGCCCCAGAAGGCGCCGGTCAGCCCCATAGATCGCGCCGTAGCGCGGTCCGTTCACGTTGACCACGGGCGGGCCGGCCTCGCCGAGCGTCTTCCACACCACGCCGCCCCAGCCCGCGTCGAATGCTCGGCGTACATTATACTCTTTGTCCGTGGGCGGCGCGGAGGCCAGCCAGAATGGGTTTGGAGATTTGATCCCGATGAAAGTGCTTGTTAGGTCGGCCATGTTGTTGCTCCCTTGCGTGCTGCGTTGGGCGGGCTTTAGCCCGCCGCTGCGGTCAAGCTGGCATGAATATCTTCCGCCGCGTCGCGCCCTTCGGCGACGGCCGTGACGGTCAGGTCGTCGCCACCCGCAGCACAATCGCCGCCAGCCCAAACATCCGTCAGGCTGGTGCGGCCTGCGTCGTTTACGGCGATCTTGCGGCCTTCGAGCGTGGGCAGGTCGGTCCCTTGCAGCGTCTGGCCGATGGCCTTGAACACCTGATCGGCCGCCAGACGAAAGGTCTGGCCGGTCGGGGACAGGTCGTCGCTGGTGTATTCGAACTCGATCTCGCGCACGGCGCCGTTGCCGATTACCGCGCGGGGGCTGGCGTTGGTGATGATCCGCACTCCCTTGGAGGCGGCAAGGTCCTGCTCCAAAACGCTGGCGTTCATTCGCTCGCGGCCTCGACGGTAGACCAGACTGACATTCAACGCACCCAACAGCTTGGCCTGCACGGCGGCGTCCACCGCCGTCATGCCGCCACCGATGACCACCACATCGCGGCCCACGGGGATATTCGCCACGTCACTTGCCTGCCGCAGATCGGCGATGAAATCGACCGCATCGCGCAGCCCGTCCTTGTCCTCGTCCTCCAGCCCCAGCGCGTTCACTCCGCCTAGGCCGATGCCGAGAAACACCGCATCATGGCGTTCGCGCAGCGCATCAAGTGTCAGGTCAGCACCCAGTGCCTTGCCGGTCTCGACGGTGATGCCGCCGATCTGCAGCAGCCAATCCACTTCGCGCGCGGCAAAATCATCGACCGTCTTGTAGGTCGCGATGCCGTACTCGTTCAGCCCGCCCGCCTTGGCGCGAGGATCGTACATCGTGACGTCATGGCCGTGCATCGCCAACCGGTGCGCGCAGGACAGGCCCGCAGGGCCCGCGCCGACGACGGCGATGGATTTGCCGGTGGCGGGCGCGCGGGTGAAGGGATGCACACCCTCCTCCATCAATATGTCGGTTGCGTAGCGTTGCAGCTGACCGATCAGGACCGGCTTGCCTTCGGCCACCTCACGTACGCAGACCTCTTCGCAGAGCGTCTCGGTGGGGCATACGCGGGCGCACATGCCGCCCATGATGTTCTGGGTCAGGATGGTTCTGGCCGCAGCTTCGGGCGTTCCGGTGGCGATCTGGCGGATAAATAGCGGGATATCGATATCCGTGGGGCAGGCCGTGATGCAGGGCGCGTCATGACAGAAATAGCATCGGTCGGCGGCCACCAGCGCCTCGTGATCGTCAAGTCGCGGATGCAGATCCGAGAAGTTCTCGGTGTAGTCATCGGCCGACAGGCGACCCGAACGAATCCCGGGGGTAAAGGCGTTATCTGTCACGGGAGCGATCCTCTGGCTACTGGATAAGATGGAATCACTATCTCACAGAAAATTATTTTATCAAATGGTAAAATAATTTTCTGTCGGACACGCAACGCTGCAGGCATGCGGCAGGGGCGATGGCCGCGCAGTGGCCGTGACCGGTGATTTGCGGACGTTTGCATTTCTTTCGACGCGCGGCCCGGCGTTCACCCGTCTGGCTGTCAACGTCCCTTTTCATGCTCGAACCGCTGTTGCGCGATCGCTTCGTTGGCCGTCGCCTTGTTGTGATCGGCGAGGGCGACCTCGACGAAGCCGAGATGCGCCTCGACCGCCGCGCGGGCGGCTGCGGGGTCGCGCGCCTGAAGGGCGGCGTTGATCGCGCGGTGCTGGTCGAGCAGCATGTGGCGGGTGCTGTGCTGGCGGAACATGATCTGGCGGTTGTAAAAAACACCCTCGCGCAGGAGCTGGAACATCGAGCGCATCATGTGCAGCATGATCACGTTATGGCTGGCCTCGATGATCGACAGGTGAAATTCGGCATCGAGCCGGGCCTCGATATCGGCGTCGGGCCTGAGATGGGCGCGCTCCATCTTGTCCAGCAGGGTCTGGATGACCCGTAGATCGGTGTCCGAGGCGCGCGCTGCCGCGCGTTCGGCGGCCAGCCCTTCCAGATCGCGGCGAAAGGCGATGTAGTCGAAAACCGCCTCGTCATGTTCGGCAAAGAGACGGATCAGCGCATCCGAAAAGGCATTGCCCAGTACGTCCGCGACAAAGATGCCCGAGCCTGCGCGCGAGGTGAGCAGCCCCTTGGCTGACAGGTCCGCTACCGCCTGGCGCAGCGAGGGGCGCGACACCCCCAGTCGCTCTGCCAGCTCTCGTTCGGGCGGCAGGCGTTCGCCGGGGCGCAGGATGCCGCGCAGGATCAGCTTTTCGATCTGCCGGGTGACGGCAGTCGAGAGCTTTTCCGGGGTGACGGGTCTGAATGGCATGGGAGGCTCGCGTGAATTGGCCAGATTATATGACCGCAATGCAGGTGGGGCAAGCAGGGCTGCGCCGGGCCCGGCTCAGGCCCGGTTGCGCCAAGGAAATGTTAACCATTTCGCGGCCAAGATCGGGCCACGCGCGGAATCTCTTGCCTGATCTTCTGTGCGGCGCTCATGGCGTGCGACACTCCCAGCCCCGCGTTTCGCGGGGTCGAACCGGTGCGCGTGAAGGTTGCGCAGAGTGTCTTTGACGTGCGCACCTCCGGCAAACGCGCCGAGGCGATCCGCGTCAATTCCGAATGGGCACCGCGGATGGGGGCGACAGCACCACGCGGAGTCGTGGCGATCGAGGCCGCGTCAGGCTGCCAGGTGCGCAGGCTGCGCGCCGAAATGGACAAAGGTGGCCGGGATCACCACCAGGCTGACGGCGCTCTGGCCAAGGTTAGCCGACTTTGTACTGTCATTGGAGGCACCGGGCATGACAGTGCGAAAATGTATTAATCGAGCAACTTTTGCATGAAACAGGAGGTCTGGTTGGGGATGTAATCGCCAAAGCGATCACATTCGGTAAAGCCGTGATGCGCGTAAAGGCGGATGGCCTCGGGCAGTTCACGTGCGGTTTCGAGCTTGAGCACCGGCAGGTGCAAGGTGCGGGCGTGGTCCTCGATCGCGCGCATCAGAGCCGCGCCGACGCCTCTGCCGCGCGCGGCAGGGCTGGTGAACATGGATTTCACTTCGCCGTGATCCCCCTTGTCCACCACGGCGGCGGTCCCCAGAAACTCTGTCCCGTCGCGCGCGACAAGGAAATGCACCTTTGGCGCGCAGAGTGCCTCGAACCCGAGAAAGTAGTTCTCTCGGGTCGCAAAGAGCGTTGTCATCAAGTGATGGCTCTGCTCCAGCAGGGCGCGGGGACCAGCGTCAAGAGGGTGGCCAGGCTCGATGATCAGCATGTGCAGATCAGCGAGCGTAGCGTTCGGCCGTCAGCCCGTCGAACGGGATTTCCGGGGTCTTGCCCAATACCACGTCGGCCACCGCCCGACCCGACCCGCAGGCCATCGTCCAGCCCAGCGTCCCGTGCCCGGTATTAAGAAAGAGGTTGCTGTATCTCGATGGGCCCAGCACCGGGGTGCCATCGGGCGTCATCGGGCGCAGGCCGGTCCAGCCTTCGGCGCGTGAGATGTCGCCGCCGCGTGGAAAGAGATCGCCGATCACGTGTTTCACGGTGTCGGTGGCGTGCGGTCCGAGGCGTTCGGAATAGCCCGCGATTTCGGCGGTGCCGGCCACGCGGATGCGATCCCCCAGCCGGGTGATCGCGACCTTGTGGGTTTCGTCCATGATGGTGGATTGCGGCGCATAAGCGTCGTCGATCACCGGCAGCGTGACCGAGTAGCCCTTGACCGGATAGACCGGCAGCCTGATCCCGATCGGGTTCAGCACGTTCACCGCATAGCTGCCCATGGCGCACACATAGGCGTCACCCGTGATGCGCCCGGCGACTTCGGTATCCACGCCCGCGACCTTGCCGTTCTCGATGGCGATGGCCTTGATCGATTGTCCGTAGAGAAACTTCACCCCCATCTCGACGCATTTCTCGGTCAATGAGATGGTGAAGTGCTGACAGTCGCCGGTGCGGTCGGCAGTCAGGCGCAGGCCACCGACAAACTTGTCCTTCACCTCGGCCAGTGCAGGCTCGGCACTGATACAGCCATCGCGATCCAGAACTTCGTAGGGGGAATCGTATTCGTCCAGAATCTCCTGATCGGCCTTCGACGCCTTCACCTGCTTTTCGGTGCGGAACAGCTGCAGGGTGCCTTGGGCGCGTCCATCATACTCGATGCCGGTCTCGGCGATCAGATCTGGCATCACATCGCGCGAATAGCTGGAGACACGCACCATGCGCCCCTTGTTGATGCGATAGCTTTTCTCGTTGCAGTTGCCGACCATCTGCACGCACCACTTCCACATGGTGGGGCTGATCAAGGGCCAGATGAACAACGGGCGGCGCTTCATGAACAGCCATTTTATGGCCTTCACCGGGATGCCGGGCGCGGCCCAGGGCGATGACATGCCATAGCTCAGTTGCCCCGCGTTGGCATAACTCGTCTCCAGCCCCGGACCGTCCTGACGGTCCAGCACGACCACCTCCGCGCCCTGCTTGGCCAGATAATATGCGGTGGTCACGCCGATGACACCCGCGCCCATAACGATGATCTTCATGTCTTGCCGACTCCCTTTCCATTGTGTCGAGCATGGGGATTTCGCCGGGCAACCACAAGTATCCCCGACCGCATTGTGCGGCATGCCGGAGTTTTGTAATTGTTCTACCCCGGAGCAGGTGATTTTCGGCCCGTTTTTCACGTGATAAACGGCGAGGCAAGCACGCGGCGCGGCGCAATCCGACAAAGGATCGCCCCGAAATTCGCAATATCTTGTGGATAACTGTTCTGATGTGGGCACATCATGGGGTTTGTCGTTGACAGGTGCATGGGGCGCTCGGCACATTGAGTGCCACAATTCCAATGTAACTCAGGGTGCCCGGCAAAGGGCAGGCAGGCGATTTGCACTTTACGAAACTCAGACTGACCGGCTTCAAGAGCTTCGTCGATCCCACCGACCTCATCATCGCCGAGGGGCGGACGGGTGTCGTGGGGCCGAACGGCTGTGGGAAGTCGAATCTGCTGGAGGCGCTGCGCTGGGTGATGGGCGAGAACCGCCCGACCGCGATGCGCGGCGGCGGGATGGAGGATGTGATCTTTGCCGGCGCCGCCTCGCGCCCTGCGCGCAACTTTGCCGAAGTCACGATTCATATCGACAATAGCGACCGGCTTGCGCCCGCCGGGTTCAACGACAGCGATCACATAGAGATCACTCGCCGCATCACCCGCGATGTGGGCAGCGCCTTTCAGGTCAACGGCAAGGACGTGCGCGCGCGCGATGTCCAGATGCTCTTTGCCGATGCCTCTACCGGCGCGCATTCGCCCGCGCTGGTCCGGCAGGGGCAGATATCCGAGCTGATCAATGCCAAGCCCAAGTCGCGGCGGCGCATTCTGGAGGAGGCGGCGGGCATTTCGGGTCTTTACCAGCGTCGGCACGAGGCCGAGCTGAAGCTGCGCGGTGCCGAGACCAACCTGACCCGCGTCGATGATGTGATTGAACAGTTGGCCGCACAACTGGCGCAACTGGCACGTCAGGCGCGCCAGGCCGCGCGCTATCGTGCCATCGGCGAAGAGCTGCGTCAGGCCGAGGGGCTGCTGCTTTATCGTCGCTGGAAAGAGGCGGACGAGGCGCTGGCCCGCGCGCAGGCCGAGCTGCGTGACTGCACCACGGCTACCGCCCGCGCCGAGGGCGCGGCTCGCGATGCGGCCAAGATCCGCGCCGCCGCCGACGACGCCCTGCCGGCCCGGCGCGAGGAAGAGGCGATTGCGGCCGCTGTGCTGCAACGGCTGGAAGTGCAACGCGGCGCGCTTGACGATCAGGAAAAGGCCGCCCGTGCCCGGATCGAGACGCTTACCGCACGGATCGAGCAACTGGCGCGAGACATCGACCGCGAAAGCGGCCTCAACCGTGATGCGGGCGAGACGATCGAGCGGCTCGAATGGGAGGCGCGCGAACTGGCCAAGACCAGCGAAGGCCACGAAGACCGGCTGGAGGCCGCCGCCGTCGCTGCGCATGATGCCGCCACCGTGTTGCAGGATCGCGAGGGCGATCTGAGCACCCTGACCGAAGATGTGGCGCGACTTGCCGCGCGACACCAGTCCGCCCAGAGGCTCCTGTCGGATAGCCGCACCCTGCTGACCCGCAGCGAAGCCGAGGCCGAGCGCGCGCGCAGCGCCGCCGCCACACAGCGCGCCGCACTGGAGCAGGCGGGCACCGATCACGCCGCCGCAGGCGCCGCCGAGGCCGCGGCAACGCAAGCGGCCCAACAGGCCGAACAGGCGCTGATCGCTGCCGACGAGGCGCGCGCTGAAACCCAGTCGCGCGAGGCCGATGCCCGCGCCGAACGGTCCGAGGCCGAGGGCGAGGTGAACGCGCTCGGTGCCGAGGTGTCGGCGCTGGCCCGGCTGGTAGACCGCGACACCGGCGATGGTGGTCAGATCCTCGACCGGCTTCAGGTCGAACCGGGGTTCGAAAAGGCGCTGGGCGCTGCGCTGTCGGACGATCTGCGCGCCCCCGAGGTGGACGACAGCGGCCCTTCCGGCTGGGCTTCGCTGCCCGCCTACGAGACGCCGCAGCCGCTGCCCGGTGGGGTCACGCCGCTGTCGCGCCACGTCACTGCCCCCGGTGTTCTGGCCCGCAGAATGGCCCAGATCGGCCTGATCGAGGCCGAGGATGGCCCGCGCCTTCAGGCAGATCTGCACCCTGGTCAGCGTCTGGTATCGCTGGCGGGCGATCTGTGGCGCTGGGACGGGTTCCGCGCCTGGGCCGAAGACGCGCCGACCGCCGCCGCGCTCCGGCTGGAGCAGCTCAACCGGCTCGAAGAACTGAAGCAACTGCTGGAACACGCCACGGCCCGCGCCGATGGTGCGCGCGGCGCGCACGAGATGCTGGGCGCGCAACTGGCGGAGCGCACACAGGCGGACAAGGACGCGCGCGCAGCCCGCCGCGCCGCCGACACTGCCGTGAACGAGGCCAACCGCGCCCTCAGCCGGGCCGAGGCGGACCGCAACCTTGCCGCGTCCAAGCTCGAAGCGTTGGGGCTAGCGGTGACGCGTCACGAAGAAGAGGCGATGGCGGCCCGCGCGCAGCTCAAAGAGGCCGAACAGGGGCTGGCCGAACTGGGCGATCTGGATGCGATGCGCGCTCGTGTCGATGATATCAAGATGACGGTCGAGGCGGCCCGGATCACGATGATGTCGCGCCGCTCCGGCCATGACGAGTTGCGCCGCGAAGGCGAGGCACGCCTGCGCCGCACGCAGGAAGTGACCAAGGAAATCAGCGGTTGGCGTCACCGGCTGGAGACTGCCGAGAAACGCAGTGCCGAACTGGCCGAGCGCAAGGAGGCGGCCGAGGCAGAGCTGAGCGAAGCGGCGGCCGTGCCAGAGCAGATCGCAGCGAGCCGTGCCGAAATGTCGGGCAATATAAGTACCGCCGAGGCGCGCCGGGCTGCCGCTGCCGATGCCCTTTCGGCAGGCGAATCCGCCGCCCGTGCCGCCAGCCTGACCGAGCGCGACGCCGAACGTGCCGCATCCGAGGCGCGCGAGGCCCGCGCCCGCGCAGAGGCCCGCACCGATGCCGCCCGCGAGGCGCGCAGCGCCGCCGCCACCCGCATCGAAGAAGAGCAGGATTGCACCCCCGAAGCATTGCTGGAAACACTCGATGCAGACCCCGAGAACATGCGCGCCTCGGACACGCTTGAAGCCGATGTGAATCGTCTCAGACGCCAGCGCGACGCGCTGGGAGCGGTCAACCTGCGCGCCGAAGAAGACGCCAGAGAGGTTGAGGAAGAGCACAGCACCCTTGTTGCCGAAAAGATCGATCTCGAAGAGGCCATCAAGGCCCTGCGCGGTGGCATTGCCGGGCTCAACCGCGAAGGCCGCGAGCGCCTGCTGACGGCCTTCGAGCAGGTCAACAGCAATTTTTCGCTACTGTTCAAGCATCTCTTTGGCGGCGGCGAGGCCAATCTGGTGCTGGTCGAAAGCGATGATCCGCTGGAGGCCGGGCTGGAGATCATGTGCCAGCCGCCGGGCAAGAAGCTCAGCGTTCTCAGCCTGCTGTCGGGGGGCGAGCAGACGCTGACCGCGCTGGCGCTGATCTTTGCGGTGTTCCTGGCTAACCCCGCGCCGATCTGCGTGCTCGACGAGGTTGACGCGCCGCTTGATGATGCCAATGTGGCGCGCTTCTGCGACCTGCTGGATGAGATGTGCCGCCGCACCGACACCCGGTTCTTGATCATCACCCACAACGCCGTGTCGATGAGCCGGATGGACCGCCTCTTTGGCGTCACGATGGCCGAACAGGGGGTCTCGCAACTGGTGTCGGTGGACCTGCGGAAGGCCGAGGCGATGGTTGCCTGAGCCTGTCGGCGCGTATCCCCCGCGCGCCATGTCTGTCATACTGGCCGATCGCGAGCACGATGCCAGCACGATTATCGTGGCACCCGGCAGCAGGCCGGGGCCTCACTCAGCAGCGACATCGCAAAGAGGGATGCGGCCAGCGGCGAGAACGATAAGACCCCACCCCGCGATTTCCGCAGGAACAGGGCCTTGGCCGGTCAGGGTGCGTCGCAGGTCAGGGTTTCAGTGTGCCCTCAGAGCTTCGAGAGTAGCGCGCCGGTTGGCCAGGCATCTGCAGGCAGGCCAAGCTTTTGCTGGATGTCCTGCACGGCGGCGCGGGTACCGGCCCCCAGAATACCGTCGATCTTGCCCACGTCATAACCGCGCGCGGCCAGTTTTCGTTGCAGCTGTTTCATCTGCCCGCTGCTCAGCCCGGGGGCCGGGTTGCCGCGGGTCATGACCGGCGCACCTTCCAGCCGGTTGGCGAAATAGGCGGCGGTCAGAACGTAGGTATAGCTTTGATTCCATTCGAAATAGACGCTGAAATTCGGATAGGCAAGAAAGGCGGGCCCGTTGCGCCCCTGCGGCAAAAGGATATTGGCGGGCAGATGGCCTGCGAAATTGCCGTGGCGCGGTTGCACACCCAGCGCGGCCCAGTCTGACGCGCGTTTGGTGGTGCGCAGGCCGGTCTGCGACCAGTCCAGGTTTGCCGGAACAGCGACCTCCTGCAGCCACGGTTCGCCCTTGCGCCAACCCAGATGTGACAGCATCTTGCCTCCCGACATCAGCGCATCGGGCGCCGAAGTCTTGAGCGACACATGCCCGTCGCCGTCGCCATCCACGCCGTTTACCAGAATATCGCGCGGCAGCATCTGCACCATGCCGATCTCGCCCGCCCAGGCACCAGTCGTGCGGGTCGGGCTGAAATCATCCTGCTCGAATAACTCCAGCGCGGCAAAGACCTGTGGCCGGAAGATATGTGGGCGACGGCAGTCATGCGCCAGCGTGACCAGCGCATTGAGCGTGTTGAAATCGCCCTGAAATCCGCCAAAATCCGTCTCGAATGCCCAGAACGCCAGCAACACGCCGCGGCTGACGCCGTATTGCTGCTCGATCCGTTTGAAAATGTTGCTGTACTGCTTGGCCTTGGCGCGGCCCGTGTTCAGCCGGTTCGAGCTGATCAGGTGTTGCGCAAACTCGGTAAAGGGTTTCTGAAACACCCCCTGCGCGCGGTCCGCTTTCAGGACCTTGCCGTCCTGACGGACCGACCCAAAGAATTGTTTCACCGTTCCGGCGTCATGCCCGCGCGATACAGCCTCGTTGGCCATATTCTGCACGAACCCGCTGAAAGAGCCGCCGCAGGGTGTCGCTGCGAGCGCGGGCGCGGCTGTGCTGATGAAAAGGGTGATGGAAAGATACTTGATAAAACGCATTGGGGCCTCGTCATATGGTGTACGAGAGGAGCCTAGCCGGGCATTGCACGGATTTGAATCGAATTCGGTTCGCACGAGGATCGTCGTCTAAAGTGTTTCGCTTTGTTTGCGCAATCAGAAGCAAGACGAAATACAGCATGACCTGTCAATGTCGCGAGCCTTGTGCCGCAAGAGCTGTCAGAGGTCCCGGATCAAGTCCGGGACGCGCAGGCGACGCCACGAGAGAAAACACGTTGGAACCTGAAAAAATGTCTCAAACCACCAGGGCGCCAATCAGCGCCGCCGCCAGCACCGCGCCCCAGACCCGCCAGAGCATGCTGGTGGCCGCGTCGATCTCCACCGGGCCGATCCACTGTTGCCCGAATGGATTGACATATGGATACGCGCGCCGCACCCCGTCATAGGACCGCGGCCCGGCCAGTGCCACGCCCAGCGCGCGCGCCAGTGCCGCTTCGGGCCAGCCTGCATTGGGCGAGCGGTGCAGCCGCGCATCCGCCGCGATCTGCTGCCATGCGCCCAACCCGCCGCTGAGTACGGCGATCAGAAGGGCGGTCAGCCGTGCGGGCGCCCAGTTCATCACATCATCGAGCCGCGCCGCGGCCCAACCGAAATCGCGGTGCCGTTCGGTGCGGTAGCCGATCATGCTGTCGGCGGTGTTGACCATCTTGTAAAGGACAATGCCCGGCACCCCCGCGACCAGAAACCAGAAGACCGGGGCGATCACCCCATCGCTGAAATTCTCTGCCGCCGATTCGATGGCGGCGCGGGTGATATCCTCGCGTCCCATCTGCCCCGTGTCGCGCCCGACGATCTGGCCCACCGCCCGGCGGCCATCGCCCAGCGACACGCGCAAGGCGTCCGCGACAGCGGTAACGTGATCCATGAGCGAACGTTGCGCGACCAGAACCGCGACTGCCAATGCGCTGACAATCCCGCCCAGCGCGTCCAGCATCATGCCGATCGCCAGCGCACCGGCGCAGAGTGCCGCCATTGCGGCGACCCCCTTTGCTCTGCGCGCGGGACCGCTGTTCCAGCGCTGATCGAGTGCGGCTATGGCATGGCCCATCAGGACCGCCGGATGCGGCACGCGGGACCACAGCCAGCGCGGCTCGCCCAGTGCGGCGTCAATCAGAAGTGCGAGGAACAGGCAGGTGCAGACTGTCATTGCCCGGCCTCAATCGATCGGTCAGCCGTGCGGCATTCCGCCAACCCCTCGCCGTTCGGGCGCTGGCGGGCCTTTTCGCCCTGAACGGGGCGCTTGCAGGTGTCGCAGATCGTGATCCAGTTGGTCATCGGCACGATCCCTGATTGCCATTCGTGTCATTGCTTTGGCGCCTACCAACCGGATTCGCGCCACAGGCGCAAGCCTTTGCAGTGCGGGCTGTCCGGATTGGGCCATGTTTCGAGACACCGCTTTGGTTTCTGTTGCCGCTGCCGTTGCCAGTGGCTACCCGCCTTGTGCGCGGCAATGTGTTCAAGATCGCGTGCATCCGGGCCGTCTGCCTGCCGATCACCAGCGCGGACCGAAAGCGCCCAAAAGACCTGGGCCCGACTCATCTTCTTGCCCGAAATATCCCTGCCGGAGGCACCCGCCACTGGCCTCAGCCCCGAAGCTCCGAATATTCATCACTACGTCGCGGGATCTGGGCGTGACTGAGCCGTGGCTGCATATAATGAGAATCTGCGAAGACGGCTATGCGGGCCAATTGCCTGCTTCGCGTGCCATTGTCGGATCAGCCGGGGTGATCATGGGCGGCGACCGGCATCACGACCTTTCCGACGCGACCGACGCCGAGTGCAGGTCGTCCATCACCGGCAGTTCAGCGCCTTTCAGCTTGCTGCTGCGCACATGGGCCGGTGCCTGGTGGATGTGGAAACGCTTTGCCCATGTGCCGTGCTCGAAAGTGGTTGCAAAAGTGTGACTTTCGCGATTTCCGCGAAATCCTGGCTTGAACGAAACGGCAAATTGGCCACCCTGACTGCGACTCGCAGAAAGGGAGCGCGCCATGACCACGCATTTGTCGGCCGATGTGCAGGCCGGGCTGGACGCCGCACGTGATGCGGCGCTGCTGAAATCCCAGCGTATGAGGATTGTCGCGGACGGGGTGAGCTATCGGGTGCTGCGCGCCTGGACCGGCGGGATTTCGGTGGCGGCTGCCGATGCACCGCCACAGCGCGGACTGGTCGAGCTTTATGACGGGCAGCGCCATCTCGCGCATTGCCTGATCATGGCCTCAGGCGAAGAAGACGGTGAAATCCTGTTCGATTTCAAGCAGCGCTCTGACGCCTCGGGCGAGCAGCCGCTCGATTTCGTACGCGCGCCGGATGCCCCGGTCGCGTTAATCGAAAAGGACGGCTGACGCGGCCTGCCGGGACACTGCATGTCACTGCAGATCGGAAAAGGCCGTGCGCAGCCGATCCGCGGCCTCAGTCAGGCGTGCCTGTGGCATGGCAAGGTTGAAGCGCAAGCACTGCGCGCCGCCGGTGCCGAATTCGGCCCCCATGCTGGGGGCAAGACGCGCACCCTGTTTGACCCGGGCGGTGACCTCGTCCATCGACATGCCGGTGTTGGCAAAATCGACCCACGCCAGATAGGTCGATTGCATCGGCATGGCCGAAAGACCGGGGATATCGGCGACGGAGTCGAGGAAAACCTGCCTGTTGGTATCGAGGTAGCGCATCAGCGCATCGACCCATTCCGCGCCGCGCGGGCTGTAGGCCGCTTGCGTCAGGACCACGCCCAGCAGGTTGGGCGACACATCGAGCGCGCGGTAGATCGCGGCGAACCGGGCGCGCAACCCCTCGTCCGGGATGGTGACGGTACCAAGCCGGGAGCCTGCGATATTGAACGTCTTGGAGGCCGAGGTCAGCATGATCAGCCGATCCGACACGTCCGGAGCGGCAACCGCCATCGGAATGTGTTTCTGTCCGGGGTAGATCAGATCGTGATGGATTTCGTCCGAGATGAGCAGCAATTCGTGACGTGTGCAGAAAGCGGCCAGCGCCTGCAACTCTTCGCGTGACCAGACCCGGCCCGCCGGATTGTGCGGCGAGCAAAAGAGCACCACGCGCTCGCGTCCGCTCAGCGAGGCTTCCAGCGCGTCGAGGTCCATGCGGTAGACGCCGTCCCGGATCACCAGCGGGCTTTCCTTCACCACGCGGTTGCCCTTGTTAATCTTGTTGGTAAATTCGTGGTAGACGGGGGTAAAGATGATGACCTCGTCGCCCGGATCGGTATAGGTCTGCAGGCACATGCCGATGCCGTTGCCCAGCCCGTAGGTCGAGAACATCGCGTCCGTATCCGCCGCCCAGCCGTGACGCTCGCGCATCCACCATGCGACAGCCTGCTTCATGTCGGCCTCGCCGGTAAAATAGCCGTAATTGGCCTTGTCCAGCACCCCCTGCACCGCCTCCTGCAGAAAATCGGGTGCGGCAAAGTCCATATCGGCAACCCACATGGCGATGGCATCCTCGGCGTCCACGCCGGTGGCGGCTTCCATCAGATCCCATTTGGTACTGTTGCTGCCGCGGCGGTCGATGATCTGGTCGAAACCCATTTTTACTCGCGTCCTCTGGTGCATTCATGGGGCAAGCTAGCCGATTGACGGCTGGACGCAAGGGCGTTGCAGAGCCAGCCTGCATGTCCTACATCAACGCCCATGAAAATGCCGATCCTCATCCACCCCGATCCACGCCTGAAAAAGGTTTGCTCACCCGTGCCGGACCTCTCGGATGCGCTGCGCAGCCTTGCGGACAACATGCTGGAGACGATGTACGACGCGCCCGGTATCGGCCTGGCGGCGCCGCAGGTGGGCGTGACCGAGCGGCTGATCGTGCTCGACTGCATCAAGCAAGAGGGCGAGGCACCGCGCCCCAC
The DNA here is from genome assembly GCA_947503145.1 of uncultured Roseovarius sp. Taxonomy (GTDB): domain Bacteria; phylum Pseudomonadota; class Alphaproteobacteria; order Rhodobacterales; family Rhodobacteraceae; genus Roseovarius. The sequence continues at coordinate 15,790 of CANNCP010000007.1, read as the reverse complement.
GATCATGTTCAACCCCGAAATCACGGCCCGCTCGGACGCAACAAATGTCTATGAGGAAGGCTGCCTGTCGATCCCGGATGAATTCGCCGAAATCACCCGCCCGGCAGAGGTGGAAGTGCGCTGGATCGACCGCGACGGACACGAGCAGAGCGCCGGATTTGACGGCTTGTGGGCGACCTGCGTGCAGCACGAGATCGACCACCTCGACGGCAAGCTCTTCATTGATTACCTGGGGCCGATGAAACGACAGCTGATCACAAGGCGCATGCAGAAGCTGAAACGCGACAAGGCGCGGGGCTGAGTGATGCCCGTGCGTCGCTGCCTGCCATGGCCGGACAAGCGGCTGCGCACCGCCGCAGCACCTGTGGCCGTCATCGACGACGAGGTGCGCGGCATATGGTCGGACATGATCGACACGATGGAGGCCATGCCGGGCGTGGGTCTGGCCGCGCCGCAGGTCGGCGTGATGTTGCAGCTGGCGGTGGTGGACGCGTCCGAGCCGCGCGGTCAGGCCGTGCGCATGGCCAACCCCGAAGTGTTGCACGCCAGCATGAAACTGCGCAGCCACGTAGAGGCCAGCCCGAACCTGCCCGGCGTATCGGCACGGATCGAACGGCCCCGCGCGGTCACCGTGCGGTTCCTCAATGCGGCAGGTGAGACTGAAGAACGCGACTTTGTCGGGCTTTGGGCCACGTCGGTACAACACCAGATCGACCATCTGGCGGGGCGGATGTATTTTGACCGGCTGAGCAAGGTAAAGCGCGACATGCTTCTGCGCCGTGCACGCAAACGCGCCTGAACGCGTCGCAGCTTGCGGGCTGCGGGTTCGAGTGTCCAGGAACGATGAATGACAGGTAAACTTCTTTCATTTTTCCAAAAATACTCATAATCCGCGATCAGGCCATAACTGACAACCGGGGGACGCGATGCGGATCATCTTCATGGGAACACCTGATTTCTCGGTGCCGGTGCTGGATGCGCTGGTGGCGGAGGACCACGAGATCGCAGCGGTTTATTGCCAGCCGCCACGCCCCGCCGGGCGCGGCAAGAAGGACAGGCCGACCCCCGTGCATGCGCGTGCGGCCGAACTCGGGCTTGAGGTGCGCCACCCCGTCAGCCTGAAACCCGCCGACGTGCAGGCGGAATTTGCCGCCCTCGGCGCGGATGTCGCGGTGGTCGTGGCCTACGGTCTCATCCTGCCGCAGGCGGTGCTGGACACGCCTGTGCATGGCTGTCTGAACATTCACGCGTCGCTCTTGCCGCGCTGGCGCGGCGCGGCACCTATCCACCGGGCTGTCATGGCGGGGGATTCCGAGACCGGTGTGTGCATCATGCAGATGGAGGCCGGGCTGGACACCGGACCTGTCGTGCTTCGCGAAGCCACCGCCATCGGGGCGCAGGAAACCACCGGCGAGTTGCATGACCGTCTGGCGCAGATGGGTGCGGCGCTGATCACGCAGGCGCTGGCGCGATTGGACAGTCTCGTGCCGCAACCACAGTCAGAGACCGGTGTCACCTATGCCGAGAAGATCGACAAGGCCGAGACGCGGGTGGACTGGGCCTGGCGCGCAGCAGAGGTGGACCGGCATATCCGGGGGCTGGCACCCTTTCCCGGCGCATGGTGCGAAATGGACAATGTGCGCATCAAGCTGCTGGGTTCACGGCTGGGGCAGGGCTGCGGCGCGCCGGGCGAGGTGCTGGATGATGCGCTCACCGTGGCCTGCGGGCAGGGCGCGGTACAGCTTTTGCGCTTGCAACGGGCCGGGGGGCGCGCGCAGGATCGCGAGGCGTTCCTGCGCGGCCACCCGGTGCCGCGCGGCACACGGCTCTAGCGGGAGGTCAGAGATGTTTCCAGTTTTGATCGGTACGGTGGTGATCGCGGGGATCGTCGGCTACGTGTCGGAAAAGACCGGTTTTACCCGCAATGGATACCTGCAATCAATCATCATCTGCGTGGGCGGCGCGTTCCTGTTTTACTTCGTCCGGATCATGTTCGGTCTCCGCATCGGCGCGCCAGGGGTGGATGCGATCCTGTCCTCGATTGGTGCATTGATCATCGTGCCGACCCACTGGCGTGGCCGCGGGCGCGGGCGTCGGTGATGCTTTTCCAGCCCTGTCGTGTTGTCTTGGCCAAGACGCCTGCCGGGGTGTTCAATCGGCGGCTTTTCTCGACGGTTTGAACGGTGCCATGCCCGCGCGCGCCAATTCGTCCGCGCGCTCGTTCTCGGGGTGGCCCGCATGGCCCTTGACCCATTCCCACGTTACGTCGTGCCGTGCCTGGGCCGTATCCAGCCGCTGCCACAGGTCGGCATTCTTTACCGGCTTTTTCGCTGCCGTGCGCCAGCCGTTGCGCTTCCAACCATGAATCCAGCCGGTGACGCCGTTCTTGACGTATTGGCTGTCGGTTATGATTGTCAGTTTGCTGGGACGTTCCAACACTTCCAACGCGCGGATCGCGGCCATCAGTTCCATCTGGTTGTTGGTGGTCTGGGGCGCGCCGCCGCTCAGTTCGCGCTCTTTTATCACCGTTTCGCCGCGCATGGCACGTATCAGCGCCCCCCAGCCCCCCGGGCCGGGATTGCCCGAACAGGCGCCGTCAGTATAGGCGATCAGATCAACCATCGGCCGCGATCACTACCCAGGGGGCCACGGTGCCATCCAGCCCCGCATCCGCACCGGTCCACTGGCCGCGCGGGGTGAAGCCTGCCGCGTTCAACAGGCCGGACAGCTCATCTGCTTCGTAGTAGGTGTAGAGCCGCCCGAGCGCGTCGCGCCGCTCTTCGTTGCCGGTTTTCATGCCGAGATGGAACCGCCCGCCGGGTCTAAGCGCAGAACGCAGCGCCGCCAGATGCACGGGCATCTCGTGGCGCGGGGCGTGCAGCAGGCTGAAGTTGGCCCATATCCCATCGTAGAGATCGACGCCCGCGATGTCGTCGAATGTCGCGATCCAGGCGGTCACGCCGGGATGCGCGGCAGTGGCCATATCGACCATCTCGGGCACTGCATCGGTGGCGTCCACTGCCAGACCCGCCTGCGCCATCAGCGCCGCTGCCGTGCCCGGCCCGCACCCGAGGTCCAGCACGCGGCCGCCGGGTACGATATCGGTGATGAACCGTGCCAGATGCGGGTCATCCGCGATACCGTCGGCAAATGTCGCGTATTTTTCGGCCTGCGCGCCGTAGACGTTCAGGGTTTCGCCATCGACACTCATGAAAACACACCTACACTCAGACAGGCCAGCACCACTGCCGTCAGCGGCACCCGCAGGGTCATCCACCATTCCGGCGCGGCCCCGTGATGCCAGAACAGCCAGTCGAGGCCCAGCAGCCCGGCAAACCCGGCCATCAATGAGATGCCGGTGCTGGTCTGGCCGCCCCCCGTCATGATAAACGCCCAGAGCGCCGGGATCACCGACAGCGCGTAGCCGGTCGCGGCTTGGGCGCCCTCCAGCCGGGCGGCAAAGCCCCAGAGCACCCCGGACATGAAGCTGAGGATGATCGCGCCGTAAAAGAGCATCACATAAGGCCCGGCAAAACGTCCGCCGATGGTCTGCGCTGTCCACATGGCCAAATCCGGCAACAGCACGGTCAGCGCGCCCCACAGGAACGGGATCAGCCCCGCAAGGCTCAGCAGCAGGGCAGAGCGTGGGATGTTCATGCAGCGCGCTCCATAGGCTGATGCAAGGTAAGGCTGCGGTTCAGCAAATGTATTGCCGACGAGCAGGCCACGCCTGTGCCAGCCGTGATCACGAGGTGCTGGCTCATGCGGGCATCCGGAGGGCGCGGGGCACCTTGAATTCGACATTCTCCACGGCGGTCTCGACCTGCCGGATGGTCACGTCATAGCGCGCCCTGAGCGCGTCTATCACCTCGTTGACCAGGACTTCGGGCGCCGACGCCCCGGCGGTCAGCCCGAGGCCGTGCATCCCCTCCAGCGCGCGCCAGTCGATATCGTCCGCGCGCTGCACCAGTTGCGCATAGCTGCACCCGGCGCGTGCGCCGACCTCGACCAGACGCCGCGAATTGGACGAATTGGGCGCGCCAACCACCAGCATTGCGTCGACCTTGGCGGCCATCGCCTTGACCGCCTCCTGACGGTTGGTGGTGGCATAACATATGTCTTCCTTGTGCGGGCCGCGTATGCCCGGAAACTGCGCCTTGAGTGCGGCGACGATGTCGGCGGTGTCGTCGACCGAAAGCGTGGTCTGCGTGACATAGGCCAGCGCGTCTGCGTCACGCACCTCCAGCCGTGTCACATCCTCTGCGGTTTCGACCAGCAATACCGCGCCGGGCGGTAACTGGCCCATCGTGCCGATGGTCTCGGGGTGGCCGTCATGGCCGATCATGATGATCTGCAATCCGGCGTCAAAATGGCGCTCTGCCTCCACATGTACCTTGCTGACCAACGGGCAGGTGGCATCGACATAGATCATCTCGCGGCGGGCGGCCTCGGCGGGCACGGCTTTGGGTACGCCGTGCGCGGAAAAGATCACTGGCCTGTCAGTGGGGCAATCGGCCAGTTCCTCGACGAACACCGCGCCCTTGGCGCGCAGATCGTCCACCACGTATTTGTTGTGCACGATCTCGTGGCGCACATAGACCGGTGCCCCCCATTTTTCGAGCGCCATCTCGACGATCTTGATTGCCCGGTCCACGCCCGCGCAAAAGCCGCGCGGCGCGGCGAGATAGAGGGTGAGGGGGGGCTTGGTCATCGTCTGTCTCCTGTCGGGCCAGAGGTAGGGCCTATCGTGCACGAGGTAAACCGTCGGGGCGGGATTTTCCAGATCGGGCTGCGAGGCTGTGCCGGGCACGGTATCGGCCCGGCTTGTGGCCGGAGAAAGCCCTGGTCACGTCCTTGATCACGCCGATATGGTCGGCCAAGCGGTACCGGCCCGAGATACGCGGGCCGCCCGTGTGGATCATATGAAGTGTCTCACCTTGTTTGCGGAACCACAAGCAAGGCGAATTGCGGCATGACCTGTCAATGTCGTGGGCGTTTCGAACTCAATCCGAGAGCCCGATTGACCGTGAAACGCATTGGTGCTGGCGGGGTTGCGGGCTGGTTGGCATTCGCGGTCAGTCCTCGTGATCTGATGACGGTTCGCGCGGGGGGCGGCCGATCACATCCTTGAGATCCTCCAGTTCGATGAAATTATCGGCCTGGCGGCGCAGCTCGTCCGAGATCATCGGCGGCTGGCTGCGGATCGTCGAGACGACCGAAACGCGCACGCCCTGGCGCTGCAGGTACTTGACCAGCGGGCGGAAATCGCCATCGCCGGAAAAGATCACGATATGGTCCACGTGCGGTGCCAGCTCCATGGCGTCGACAGCCAGCTCGATATCCATGTTGCCCTTGACCTTGCGACGGCCCTGACTGTCAGTGTATTCCTTGGCCGACTTCGTCACCATCGAAAAACCGTTGTAATGAAGCCAATCCACCAGAGGCCGGATCGGCGAATATTCGTCGTTCTCCAGCAATGCGGTATAGTAGAATGCGCGCAGCAGCCTGCCGCGGCGCATGAATTCGGCTCTGAGCAGCTTGTAATCGATGTCGAATCCCAGCGACTTGCCGGCCGCATAAAGATTCGACCCATCGATGAACAGCGCAAGCCGTTCGTCCTTGTAAAACATCTGAAATTCCTCTCGAATGAATTTCCGCCCGTTTGCGTGAGTATCTGCGTGAGTGGGTGAGTGACCGACAGCAAGGGCGGAATAGATGCGTGAAACTAGGCGTAATCGCCCAGCGCGGCAAGACCCCGGCGGTGGGCTGACGGGGGAGGTGACGTGAAGTCAAATGACGGTTTCCTGATCGCGCTGGGCGGGAATTTGCCATCGACGGCAGGCCCGCCGGAACGAACGCTGCGCGCCGCGCTGGCGATGCTGGGCACAAGCGGCTGCGATGTGGCAAGCGTCAGCCGCCTTTACCACACACCGTGCTTTCCGCCCGGTGCGGGCCCCGATTACGTCAATGCCGCGGCGCATCTGGATTTCGATGGCACCGCTGCGGACCTGCTGGCGGTGTTGCACAGGGTCGAGGCGGAATTCGGCCGCGAGCGGGTGCAGCGCTGGGGGCGGCGCACACTGGACCTGGACCTGATCGCGGCGGGCGGGCGGGTGCTGCCGGATTTGCAGGGTTTCACCCGGTGGCAGAGGTTGCCGCCCAAAGACCAGACCCGTGCCACGCCGGACCGGCTGATCCTGCCGCACCCCCGGATGCAGGATCGCGCCTTTGTCCTTGTGCCGCTGGCGGATATCGCGCCGGACTGGCGCCATCCGGTGCTCGATCTTACCGTGCGGGAGATGCTCGCGGCCCTTCCCGCACTGGCCCGCAGCGAGGTGATCGCGCTGTGAAGCGCGCTGTGATTCGACGCTTGTCAATTTGGATATGAGCGCGTAGATACGGGCTTTCTGATGGATGACTGGACCGGAGGTCTCATGGCCCGCGTAACAACCGAAGACTGCGTTGACAAAATTCCAAACCGTTTCGAACTGGTGATGCTGGCCGCACACCGGGCGCGCGAAATTTCCGCAGGCTCACCGTTGACGGTGGACCGCGACAACGACAAGAACCCGGTCGTGGCCTTGCGCGAGATCGCCGAAGAAACCCAGAGCGCCGACGGACTGCGCGAACGGCTGATCGAATCGAACCAGACCGAAATCGAGGTCGACGAGCCCGAAGAAGACAGCATGGCGCTGCTCATGGGCGGCGGCGAGGCGGACAAGGTGCAGGAAGACGACATGTCCGAGGAAAAACTGCTGCGCGCCCTGATGGAGGCGCAAGGGCAGGGCTGAATCTGGCCCTTTGCCCCGTCCCTGAACCCGGAGGCGTGGACCGCATGATCTCTGTTGATGATCTGATCGAACTGGTCCGCACCTACAACCCCAAGGCCGATCAGGACTTGCTGCGCGCGGCCTATGCCTATAGCCGCGCGATGCATGAAGGGCAGACCCGGTATTCCGGCGAGCCCTACTTCACCCACCCCGTCGCCGTCGCCGCGGTGCTGGCCGAACAACGGCTGGACGATGCGACCATCGTGACTGCGCTCCTGCATGACACGATCGAGGATACCGGAGCCTCCTACGCCATCATTAACCAGAAGTTCGGCCGCGAGATCGCCGATCTGGTGGATGGCGTGACCAAGCTGACCAACCTTCAGCTATCCAGTTCCGAGACCAAGCAGGCCGAGAATTTTCGCAAGCTGTTCATGGCGATGTCCAAGGATCTCCGCGTGATCCTGGTGAAGCTTGCTGACCGTCTGCACAACATGCGCACGATCAAGGCGATGCGCCCGGAAAAGCAGGTGCAAAAGGCGCGCGAGACGATGGATATCTTTGCGCCGCTTGCGGGCCGGATGGGTATGCAATGGATGCGCGAGGAACTGGAGGACCTGGCCTTTCGGGTGATCAACCCGGATGCGCGCGCCTCGATCATGCGCCGTTTCATCACGTTGCAACGCGAATCGGGTGACGTGATCGACCGGATCACCGGCGACATGCGCAAGGAGCTGCGCAAGGTCGGCATCACCGCCGAGGTGACAGGCCGGGCCAAGAAACCCTATTCGATCTGGCGCAAGATGCGGGAAAAGGAGCTCGGTTTCTCTCGTTTGTCCGACATCTACGGGTTCCGCATTGTCACCGAGACCGAGAATGACTGTTATGCAGTGCTGGGCGCGATCCACCTGCGCTGGCGCGCGGTGCCGGGCCGGTTCAAGGATTATATCAGCCAACCTAAATCCAACGGCTACCGGTCGATCCATACCACCGTCTCGGGGCGGGACGGCAAACGGGTCGAGGTGCAGGTCAGGACAGGCCAGATGGATGATGTGGCCGAAACCGGTGTCGCGGCGCACTGGTCCTACCGTGATGGCGTGCGGACCGAGAACCCCTTTGCCGTTGATCCGGCGAAATGGATCAACTCGCTGACCGAACAATTCGACGCCGAGGAGGATCACGAGGCTTTCCTCGAAGTGGTCAAGCTGGAGATGTACGCCGATCAGGTGTTCTGCTTTACCCCCAAGGGCGACGTGGTCAAGCTGCCGCGCGGCGCGACGCCGATCGACTTTGCCTATGCGATCCACACCCGGATCGGCAATGCCTGCGTCGGCGCCAAGGTCGACGGCATGCGAGTCCCGCTCTGGACCCGGATCAAGAACGGTCAGTCGGTCGATATCATCATCGCTGATGGACAGACGCCGCAAGCGACCTGGCTGGATATCGCCACTACGGGCAAGGCCAAGTCCGCGATCCGCCGCGCGCTGCGCGAACTGGACCGGGGCCGCTATGTCAAGCTGGGCCGCGAACTGGCGCGCGTTGCGTTCGAACATGTCGGCAAGCGCGCGACCGAAAAGGCGCTGGCGGCAGCGGCCAGCACGCTGCGCATCGGCGATGTCAATGAACTGCTGGCCCGCATGGGCAGCGCCGAGTTGGCCGGGCGCGAGGTGCTGCACGCGGTCTATCCCGATCTGGCACCGACCGACGGCACCGAGATCAGCCGGGACCGTGCGGTAATCGGCCTTCAGGCCGATCAGTACTTTGATCGTGCCCGCTGCTGCCAGCCGCTCCCGGGCGAACGGATCGTGGGCATCACGTATCGTGGGCGAGGCGTCGTTCTGCACGCCATCGACTGCGTCGGCCTCACTGCGTTCGAGGATCAGCCCGAGCGCTGGGTCGATCTGCAATGGCACGCCGGCCCGCATGAGGCAGCCTATGAGGTGTCGCTTGATGTGGCCATCGGCAATGACGCAGGAGCCATGGGGCGCATTTGCACCTTGATCGGCGAGCGGAACGCCAATATCTCGAACATGACGTTCGTTGACCGCAAACCGGATTTTTACCGGCTGCTGATCGAAGTAGAGCTTCGCGACGCCGAACAACTGCACAGTGTCATTTCCGCACTGGACGCCGAAAGCAACGTTGCCGAAGTGGCACGTCACAGAGATATCGCGCAAGGTGCAGCCGCAGCGCGCATCGAACGCTAGGAGCCGATCCAGGTGGTTTTCAAACGTCGAGACAAGCGGCCCGTTTGGAAAGCTGTTGCCGATTTCTTCTGGCCGAGAGGCGGGTGGGGCCGCGCCGCGCTATATGTCAAGCATCGGCTGCGCCGTCTGCCCGACCCGCCGCACCGGATCGCGCGGGGCATCTTTGCCGGTGTCCTGGTTTCGTTCACGCCGTTCTTCGGCTTTCACTTCGTTGCCGCTGCTCTCGTCGCCTGGGTTATGCGTGGCAATATCCTGGCGGCGCTGCTGGCGACATTCTTCGGCAACCCCCTGACATTTCTGGCCATCGCGACGATCTCGCTTCAGACGGGGCATTTTCTGCTGGGCCAAAGCGGGAAACTGTCCGAGGAACTGCATCGCTCACTGGGCGGCAAGTTCATCGATGCGGGGAATGACTTCAAGGACAACCTCTTTGCGCTCTTTACCGGCGATGTGGCGCATTGGAGCAAGCTGCATGTTTTCTATGATGATGTGTTCTTGCCCTACATGGTCGGCGGGATCATTCCGGGGTTGATCGCGGGGATCGCGTGTTATTACTTCAGCCTGCCGCTGCTGATCGTCTACCAGAACCGCCGCAAGAACCGACTGAAGAAGAAGTGGGCCGAGCTGAAGAAGAAAGCGGCGCTCAAGGATACGGATGCTCCTGACGCGGAGTGAGGCGTTCTGCCGCGACTACCAGACCGCCGGGTGGCGGAGTTTTGCCTTTCAGCCTGCTACGCAATCGGCTTAGTCTAGTCTGTGACTAATCCATTCGTTCGTAGGAGACCGCCATGCCAATTTCCGACCGTCTGCGCCTCGGTGTCAACATTGATCACGTCGCCACCGTGCGCAATGCGCGCGGCGGGGATACGCCCGATCCGCTGCGCGCCGCCAAGCTGGCCGAAGAGGCAGGTGCCGACGGCATCACTGCGCATCTGCGCGAGGATCGCCGGCACATCTCGGACCGTGATATCGACGCATTGATGGCGGGGCTGGGCGTGCCGTTGAATTTCGAGATGGCCGCGACGGACGAAATGATGCAGATCGCGCTGCGCCATAAACCCCACGCGGTCTGCATCGTGCCCGAAAAGCGCGAAGAGCGCACCACCGAGGGTGGTCTGGAGGTGGCGCGCGAGGAAAACCGCATGGCGCATTTCATTGCGCCGCTGCGCGAGGCAGGCTGCCGCGTGTCGATTTTCATCGCTGCCGATCCCGCACAGATCGAGGCCGCCGCGCGGATCGGCGCCGAGGTGATCGAGCTGCACACAGGCGCCTATTGCGACGCCCATGCCGAAGAACGCTATGTGGCCCGCGACGTCGAATTGCAGTCCCTGCGCGAGATGTCGGCCTATGCCCATTCGCTGGGGCTGGAGGTGCATGCCGGGCATGGCCTCACGTACGATACTGTCGGACCGGTCGCCGTCTTTCCCGAAGTGCGCGAGCTGAATATCGGCCATTTCCTGATCGGCGAGGCGATCTTTTGTGGCCTCAAACCGGCCATCGCCCAGATGCGCGAGCTGATGGATGCCGCGCGTAGCGAAACGCTGAAAACCAGCGGATGAGCTATCTGCGCTACGCCCTCGTTTTTCTGGCTGTGGCCTTTGGCGCCGGGCTGGTGGTGCGTCTGCTGGAGGGGCGGGTATCCGAGCTTGGCTCGTCCACGCAGCTCATCGTGCCGGCGATGATCGCGGCACTGGTCGAGGGGCACCGTCATGCGCGGACCCGCAGCCAAAGGCCCACGCGCGCTGAAATGTGGGGTTTCGTCTGGATCGCCACTGCGCTGGCGACCGGGCTGAACCTTGCGCTTGGTTATCTGGCGGGCGGGTTGCTGCCCGAGTTTGGCAAGCTGACCATCGCGGCCTTCGCCTCGCAGCAATTCCTGATCCTGCTGGGCATCTACGCCGGGGCCTACCTGATCTCGAACCGGTTTTTCTTTGGCATCGGTGTCTCGACCGAGCTGGGCCGGCAGGCGCGGGGCAAGGGCGAATGACCGGTTGCGAAATGGGTCTCATCCTTGTTGTGCCCGGACCATCGCGGGCGGTTCCATGCGCCCGCGCGGCTGTTTCGCCGCGGTCGGCCCGGAAATTCCCACCACCAGACTGGAGGTCTGACTGATGTACCGTATTGCCCTGATCGCGGGCCTGCTGGCCACACCGGTCGCCGCACAACAGGTGATCCCCTGCGACTGGATCGCGCATGCCGATGCCATCGTCGAGCCGTGGGAGGACCACACCGCCACCTTCGCCAACGGCAAGGTGCGTCTTGCGCTGATGGACGTGACCGAACCGGCGGCAGGCGCGTATCACATCCTGATCCTGTCACCGCCCTACGATGATGAGGTCAACCGGCGGCAATGCCGGACCCTGGGAGTGGGGTCCGCGATCGGCTTTTCCAATGTTGATTGGGGCAGTCTGGATGCAAATTACAATCCATCCATCGGACTGGTCTTTGACGTGAATGTCCATATCTACGACGGGACGGATTTTGTGCCACGCTGGCTGCAATTCACGCTCAATCAAGCGACCGGCGCAATCGTGGCGCTGCTCAGATGATGCAAGGTGCGGTGTTCTGTTTCGCGCCCGGCTGCGCGGCTTGTGTCGGGCTGGGCCTGCTGGTGTGGAGGGCGTCGGAATGATCATCGGCATCGGGTCGGATCTGGCCAATATCGAGCGTATCGCCGCCACGCTCGACCGGTTTGGCGACCGGTTCCGCAACCGCGTCTTTACGCAGGTGGAGCAGGACAAGGCGGCGAACCGCGCCGATACACCCGGCACCTATGCCAAACGCTGGGCCGCCAAGGAGGCGTGCTCCAAGGCGCTGGGCACGGGCCTGCGCATGGGCATTGCGTGGAAGGACATGGCCGTGAGCAACCTTGAGACAGGGCAGCCGGTGATGCAGGTGACGGGCTGGGCGGCTCAGCGGCTGGCCGAAATGACGCCCGAGGGGCACCAGGCGATCATCCACGTCACCCTGACCGACGATCACCCGTGGGCTCAGGCCTTTGTGGTGATCGAGGCGCACCCGCACAACGCCCCCGAGAGGGCTTGATCCAGGGCCAGAAGCACCACGCGCGAACCGCACAGAATGGGCCGTGATACCTGCCCCGCCTTGACACCCGTAGCGGGCGCGACCATGAAGCATGCGACCGATTTCAGGCGGAGACCCACGCATGGCCAGCGACGAAAAGAAGACCAATTCGATTGTCGAGACGATCAAGACTGTCGTTTATGCCCTGCTGATCGCCGGGATATTCCGCACCCTGTTCTTTCAGCCCTTCTGGATTCCATCGGGATCAATGAAGGAAACGCTGCTGATCGGTGATTTTCTTTTCGTCAACAAGATGGCCTACGGCTATTCCTACGCGTCGTGCCCGTCGATCCGCATCGGCGCGCTGGGTATCGACATCGACGCCAAGGATATCTGCGGCTTTCTAGACGGTGACAATACCCGCATCCTGGGCGGCGAGCCCGAGCGCGGTGATATCGTCGTCTTTCGCCATCCGGTGAATGGCACCGATTTCATCAAGCGCCTGATCGGCATGCCGGGCGACAAGGTCCAGATGAAGGCGGGCGTACTGAACATCAACGATACGCCGGTGGGTCTGGCCGATGCGGGCAGCTTTGACGAGGTGTTCGAAGCGCAGGGCCCGCTACGCTCGCGTCCGCGCTGCGAAAACGGTGTGGTGGGCGAAGGCGCCATCTGTAGCAAATCGCGCCAGATCGAGACGCTGCCGGGCGGGAGCGCGCATTCGATCCTCAACATCACCAATCAGCGCTCGGACAACACCGGCGTCTTTAACGTGCCAGAAGGGCATTACTTCTTCATGGGCGACAATCGCGACAATTCCACTGACAGCCGCTTTCCGCAGGCGGTGGGTGGGGTCGGCTTCGTCCCCTTCGAGAACCTTATAGGTCGCGCGAACCGGGTGATCTTTTCCTCTGCGGGTAGCCGGATGTTCTATTTCTGGACATGGCGGGGGGATCGCTTCTTCAAGAGGCTCGAGTGAAACTTTCTGCCGACATCAAAGCGTTCGCCGCCCGGCTGGGGCATGAGTTTGTGCAGCCCTCGCTGCTGGTGCAGGCCGTCACTCATGCCTCGATGTCCTCGGCCACGCGCCGCGACAACCAGCGGCTGGAGTTTCTAGGCGACCGGGTGCTCGGCCTCGTCATGTCAGAGGCGCTGCTGGATCATGACCCCGACGCCAGCGAGGGGCTGCTGGCGCCACGCTACAACGCGTTGGTGCGCAAGGAGGCCTGCGCCGACGTGGCGCGGCAGATCGACCTCGGTGCGGTGCTGAAGCTTGGCCGCTCCGAGATGCTCTCGGGCGGGCGACGCAAACAGGCTCTTCTGGGTGACGCGATGGAAGCGGTGATTGCCGCCGTCTATCTCGACGCCGGTTTTGAGGTCGCGCGCGATATGGTGCTGCGTCTGTGGGGCGAAAGGGTCGGCGCGGTCAAGTCGGACGCGCGCGATGCAAAGACCGTGTTGCAGGAATGGGCGCAGGCGCGCGGCCTGCCACCGCCCAGCTATACCGAAACCGCCCGCTCTGGCCCGGACCACGCGCCGTATTTCACGATATTGGCAGAACTCCAGAGCGGTCACTCCGAAACGGCGACGGCAGGCTCCAAACGTCAGGCCGAACAGGCCGCAGCCACGGCGCTGCTCGCACGGCTCGAAGTCGCCCCCCCGCGCAAGGATTGACGCCTGCCAACTCCGCGCGCTCGGCGTTTGTGCCTCTGCCCGGTGCCGTCGCAGACATCTGGCCATACGCGCTGCGATCGGATATGGGCTGGGCCTTCGCAACACGAAAAGAGATGCCCATGACCACCCGCGCCGGATTCATTGCCCTGATCGGAGAGCCCAACGCAGGCAAATCCACGCTGCTCAACCGCATGGTCGGCGCCAAGGTCAGCATCGTCACGCACAAGGTGCAGACGACGCGCGCGCGGATTCGCGGCGTGGCCATCGAAGGCGACAGCCAGCTGATCTTTGTCGACACGCCCGGCCTGTTCAAACCGCGCCGCCGCCTGGATCGCGCCATGGTCGCCGCAGCTTGGGGCGGGGTGGCGGATGCCGATGTCACGCTTCTCCTGATCGAGGCGAATCGCGGCATCACCGAAGGGGTCGAGCGGATTCTCGAAGGTCTCGGCGATATTTCAAAAGGTCGCAAGGTGGCCCTGTTGATCAACAAGATCGACCGCGTGAAATCCGAAACGCTGCTGGCGCTGACCAAGGAGATGAATGATCGGTTCGATTTCGTCGAAACCTATCTCATCTCCGCCGAAAAGGGCCACGGTGTCGACACCCTGCGCACCTGGCTGGCCGAGAATGTCCCCGAGGGCCCCTGGCTCTATCCCGAAGACCAGATTGCCGATCTGCCCCTGCGCATGATCGCCGCCGAGATCACCCGCGAAAAGCTGACTCTGCGGTTGCACCAGGAATTGCCCTACCAGCTGACCGTCGAGACCGAGAACTGGGAAGAGCGCGAGGATGGCTCGGCCCGGATCGATCAGATCGTCTATGTCATGCGCGACGGTCACAAAGGCATCCTGCTGGGCAAGGGCGGCGAAACGGCCAAGGCCGTCTCCAAGGCCGCCCGCGAAGAGCTGGAGGAATTCCTCGGGCGCCGCGTGCACCTTTTCCTGCAGGTCAAGGTGCGCCCCAACTGGCTGGAAGAGGCCGAGCGCTACACGGAAATGGGTCTCAATTTCAAGGACGGCAACTGATGTGTGCCCCGGCCCTTCATTTTTCCCGAAATACTCGGATTCCCGACCAGCCATGCCACGCCTGACCGCAGAGTTCTGGGTACAGGCCTATCTCACGCGCCTGCGCGCGGTCGCGATCCCGGCCTTCGTAGTGGCGCATGGCGACAACACCGCAGGCGCGGTGCTGATCAAACTCAATACGCTTGACGGGCGTGCCACCGCCTATCAGCGCAGTTTCGATCTGATGACCGGCGCGCGCCACTGGACCGAACTGACAGCAGGCCCAGAGGCCGAGGTGGACGCGGCCATAGCCCGCCAGCGTGGCTTTGATCCCGATCTGTGGGTGATCGAGGTAGAGGACCGCGCCGGTCGGCATCTGCTGGATCAAGATGGGCTGAGCGACTGACCGCAGACCTGCGCCCGCCCCCGCCCCGGGCCTGACCCGGGGCCTCGCGCCCTTGTCCGACCCTGGTCGCCGCCGGGCGCGAATCCTGTCACAGGCTCACTCCACCGTGATCACCTTGCGCGCCAGTACCTCCTGCTTGCTGACATCGAGAAAGCGCAGTTCGTAGCTGCCCGGCTCGGCTGGCATCGGCATCATCACGGGCGGACCGTCGGCGGTCTTGATCGCGGTGATCCAGGTAAAGATCGCCTGATCTCCCCGTGCCAGCGTGATGCGCTGATCGCCTTCGGATGCATCCACGCTCCAGCTGACCTCGACAGTGCTGCCCGGTGCAGCCGTGTCGGGTGCGGTCAGGCTTGCACCCGTGTTCAGCGGCGCATCGGCGGCGAGCACCTCGAATCGGTGCCGTGCCAGCACCCGCCGTCCTTCATCGAGCGTATAGCGCAACTCGTAAAATCCGGTCTGTTCGGGTGCCGTCAGTTCGGCCTCGGAGTTTTTGCCGACGCGGACATAATCACCTTTGTCATGAGCATCGTCGCTGCCCATCGGGGTGATGCGGATGTAGTCACGCGGATTGACCGCTCCGGTCCACGAAAACCGCAGCTTGTCACCCGCCCGCAACTCATCCGGCCCGCTGACGGTCACTTCGGGTTCGGTGATCTCGATGGGCTGGCTCGCCATCGTCTTGCGGCCTTCATCAAGCAGGTA
>CANNCP010000006.1 GCA_947503145.1 uncultured Roseovarius sp. | reverse complement strand
ACTGGGGGCTTTGCCATCCGACAGGCGGGTCAAAATCAAATGCTGAAGCCGGGTCAGTTTTGAATGCTCATTGACACACACCCCCATACCCCCAAGGGCTGTGCGCCCGCCCTGAGCGGCGGGGCGCGCCCTGACGTGACGTTCATCGACGGCGCTGAAATGGTCCCAATGCCCCCGGAATATTTGGGCGGGGAGACCGCAGTGGGGGGTCTTCTTTTCTCTCTCCCGAAAAATCGGGGGAAAAATCATGGTTAGGGCATCCAAAGAGGCCACGGCGGCGCTGCGTTTCCTTCCCAAGCTGATCGTTCCTGAGGGACGGTTGGCCGGGAAGCGGTTGCGGCTGGCGACATATCAAAAAGACTTTGTGCGCGGCGCTTTTGCCAAGGGCATCGAGGCGGGGATTCTGTCGATCGGTCGAGGCAATGCCAAGACGGCTCTGTCGGCTGGCATCGCTCTGGGGCACCTGATGGGTGAGATTGCCCCCCAGCCAAAGCGGGAAATCATCTTTGCGGCGCGCAACCGTGACCAAGCCAAGACCGCTTTCGGGTTCCTCTTGGGGTTCATCGAAGGCTTTCCAGAAGATGAGCAAGAGCAATTCACGATCCGGCGCGGGTCCAAGCTGGAAGTTGAAACCTCTGAGAACGGCGGCGGGCTGGCGCGGGTTATCGCGGCGGACGGCAAGTCAATTCTCGGCGGTGCCCCCACGCTGGCGATCTTGGATGAGCGGGCCGCATGGGAACGCGACAAGGGCGATGCGCTGGAAAATGCGATCCTGTCCGGTCTGGGCAAGCGGGATGGCCGCGCTCTGATTATCAGCACGAGCGCGCCGGATGATGCGAACACCTTTTCCCGGTGGATGGATGAACCGCCCCCCGGAACCTATGTGCAGGAACATCGGCCCGACCCCGGCCTGCCGCCTGACGATCTGGAAAGCCTGCTGGTGGCGAATCCCGGCGCGGCTGAGGGCATCGGCCCCTCTGCGGAATGGCTGACGGCGCAGGCGCGGCGGGCGATTGCGCGGGGCGGCTCTGCCCTGTCCAGTTTCCGCAACCTGAACCGCAATGAGCGTGTCGCATCTGACAATCGTTCTGTGCTGCTGACGGTGGATGAATGGTTGTCCTGCGAGGTGTCGCCCGACGATCTGCCCCCGCGTGACGGGCCGGTTGTCCTGGGCGTTGATCTGGGCGGTTCGCGGTCAATGTCAGCGGCGGCGCTCTACTGGCCTGAAACTGGACGGCTGGAATCTGTCGGGGCGTTCCCCTGCAAACCCGGCTTGGCGGATCGTGGGCAGGCTGATGGCGTGGGCGGGCGCTACATCGAAATGGCGGATCGTGGCGAACTGGTGACGATGGGTGACGCAACCGTGCCTGTCGCCCGGTTCATGGCTGACGTTGTTGAGAAGCTGGACGGGCAAGCGCCAGCGGCAATCGTCGGTGACAGGTTCCGCCATGCTGAGTTTGTCGAGGCGCTACGCGATGCGGGCCTTGATCGGGTGCCGTTCATCTGGCGCGGCTTTGGCTGGAAAGACGGCTCAGAAGATTGCGAGCGCCTGCGCCGCGCGGTGTTCGAGGGGCAAGTGAAGGCCATGCCGTCGCTGCTGCTGCGCTCTGCCTTTTCTGACGCGATCACGCTGGTTGACCCGGCGGGCAATCACAAGCTGGCAGCGGGCCGGTCCAATGGCCGGATTGATCCGGTGTCGGCCACGGTTGTTGCTGTCGCTCAGGGTGTTCGCATGACACGCGCGCCTGCCAGTAAAGCGGGGCGTATCGCATGGGGTTGAGAAAAGATTACAAGCGCCACTCGGCCACGGTCACACGCGGCCCGCGCTGGAAGTCCCTGAGGATGCAGGCGTTGGACCGTGACGGCTGGCAATGCGTCCAGTGCGGTGAGCGGCGGCGGCTGGAATGTGACCACGTTCTGCCCGTCCGTGATCGGCCTGACCTGTCTTACACCCTGTCGAATTTGCAAATTCTCTGCGGGCGCTGTCATGCGCGCAAAACGAGATTGGAAGTGGGCCACAAGCCTCTTTCCCCGAAGCGCCAGCAATGGCGCGACCTGCTGCGCGATATGCAGCGCAACCCCAATGAGCATAAGGAAAAAACACATGCTTGATTCTGTGAAGATCACTCGGAGACAGTCCGAGATTCGTCAATCGCTTGCCGATCTGGTTGGCAAGGAAAAGCCGACTGAGGATGAAACCCGGTCTCTGACCGAACTTGATGCGGAATACCGCACAAATGAAACCCGGTATCGTGCGGCACTGATTGCTGAAGACACCGAACGCCGCGAGGCTGGCGAGGAATTGGAAACCCGCTCTGGCACCGAATGGGCCGATATGATGGCCGGTTTTGAAATGCGGCAAGTCGCGCTTGCTCTGGATGAGGGAGCGGCCCTGTCGGGCCAGACTGCGGAAATCGTGCAAGAGCTGCGTTCGCAAGGCGGATACCGTGGCATCCCGATCCCCTACGCTGCACTTGAACAGCGTTCGGGCGAGACAATCGCGTCTGACAATGCGGACCCTATCCAGACACGGCCTATCATTGACCGCCTGTTTCCCGGCTCTGTCGCGGCGCGCATGGGAGCGCAGTCGATCAACATTGACCACGGTGCGGTTGAATGGCCGGTTGCCACCGATGGCGCAACTGTCGGCTGGCAGGCGACCGAAACCGGCGCGGTAGGTGCTGCGGCGGCTTACAAGACCGCTGACAAGGCACTTGCCCCTGACAACACCTTGGGCGTTCAAATGAAGATCACCCGCAAGGCGTTGAAGCAATCGGGCGCGGCGCTGGAACAGGCAATCCGGCGCGATATGTCGGCAGCTATGGGCACCGAAATGGACCGCGTTGTGTTCCTTGGTTCGGGCGCGTCCGGGCAACCGTTGGGCGTTATGACCACTCCCGGCACCTATGGCATCACGTCAACGGGCGTATCTGGCCCCGCGACATGGGCGGCGTTCCGCAACGCTGTCACCCGGTTCATGACGGCCAACGCGGCGGGCGGTCCCGGTTCCGTCAAGCTGATGATCCGGCCCGAGGTCTGGGCCTTCATGGATGATAGTTTCGTCAATTCTACTGACGTGACCGAATGGGACCGCATGTTGCGCAACATCCCGGCAAGCAACATTGTCATGACCACCAATGCGCTGGCAGCACCGACCGGCAGCACCGTGTTGCCTACCAACGCCCTGTTGACCACCAACGCGGGCGGTGTGTCGCCTATGTTCGTCGGATTGTGGGGCGCGGTCGATCTGATCCGCGACCCATTCAGCGATGCAACATCGGGCGGGTTGCGGGTGACTGCGCTGGCAACGATGGATGTGACTGTAGCACGGGGTTCGCAACTCGAAATGCTGACCGCTGTTCAGACTTCGTTGAACGCATGATGCTGACCGGCTTTGCTCACGGCGGGCTTGAACTACGCCGCAAACCGGATGGATCGGCCCGACTGCAAGGCCGGTTCCCCTACAATAGCCGTGCGGTCCTCAGTGATGGGGGCCGCACGGGCAGGCCACGCAAGGAACAATTCGCCCCCGGCGCGTTCCGTCATTCTGTCGAGACTGAGCAAGAAGTGCATCTGTTGGTTGGTCATAGCTATGACCGCCCCCTTGCCAGTCGCGGGGCTGGGTCATTGATCCTTGAGGACACGCCAGCCGCGCTTGTGTTCAACGCCAATATAGCGGCGGAAATCATGGACGTGTCCTATGTGCGGGACGCTCTGTCGGCATTGTCGGCAGGGCTGATCGTGGGCATTTCCCCCGGCTTTCGCATCCCGCCTCAACAGACAGTGCCGAACGCGGAAAGCGTTGAAGAAGAAGATCCAAGCGAAGGCCGCGCCATGATCCGCACAATCCACGAGGCAATCCTGTTTGAACTGAGTTTGGTGGCAAGGCCCGCTTACAGCGAAACAGAGGTCGAGGCGCGGAATTGGGATGCAGGGACCGGCGGCGATCCATGCAACGGCCTGCACCGCACTCTGAACAGATGGAGGGCTTGAGCATGATTGACCTGATAAAGCAATTTGAGGCCGTGCCGGTGACATACCCTGACGCACCGACCGGCCTTTCAACGGCGGCATCTGCACTGGATGAGGATATGATCTGGGCAAGGATTGAGGCTTTCATCGCGCACCGCTTTTCTGCGCGCGAGGTTGTCTGGACCTTGCAGGGCAATGGCGGCGATCAATTCCACCCACGCCTGACGCCAGTGGTGTCACGCGTGGCGCATTTCTGGGGCGATCAATGGGAAGCCCTGACCTTGCTGGACGGGCCGCTTGGCGTCTGTCTGCCCTTTGATGGCACCTACCGGATCACTGCGCAGGTCGGCGCTGGTGCTGTGCCTGCGCCTGTCTCTGAGGCGTTCCGGCGGCTGGCAGAATACTTGGCCCCCGGTGAAGAACATCCCGGCGCGTCGGGGTTCAAGGTCGGGTTGGCACCTATCGACCTGGAGGAAACACGCTCTGCCGCTTGGGTGGCAAAGGCAATGCAACTGAGTGGCGCGGGCGATCTGCTGCGCCCATATCGGAGGGCTTGATATGTGGCCATTCAAACGAAAAGAACCTGAGACTGAAACCCGGTCCAGCGGCACCGGATACACCACGCAAATCATGCAAGCGCGAGCGGATTACATCGGCGGTGTTGATGGCGTTGCCGAATTGACCGGCACGGTGCAGGGCTGCGTGAGCCTCTGGGAAGGCGGTCTGAGCCTGTCAGATGTAGAAGGCACCGACCTGTTGACCCCGGCCATGCTGGCGCTTGCTGGGCGCGCTCTGGCGCTCAGGGGCGAAGCTGTCTTTGTGATCCGTGAGGACGGTCTGTTGCCGTGTTCCGATTGGGATTTGACCACGCGCTATTCCAAGCCCACGGCTTATCGTGTCGGCATCCCTGACACGGGCGGCGGCACCACTCAAACCGTCTTGGCGGGCGAGGTGCTGCACCTGCGGATCGGTTGCGACATGGGTATGCCCTATATCGGGCAGTCCCCCTTGCGGCGGGCGCGGCTGACGGCGGGGCTGTTGCAAACGCTGGAATCGGCCCTGTCTGAGGTTTACACCAATGCGCCTATCGGGTCGCAGATTGTGCCGTTTCCTGAGGCACCGGAACAAGACATGGATGCGCTGGCCCGTGGGTTCCGGGGCAACCGTGGCCGGGTGTTGATCCGTGAAAGTGTGAACGTCCAAGCGGCCGGCGGTCCAGCCCCGGCGCAGGATTGGAAGGCCAGTGACGTGACGCCTGATCTGTCCAAGGCAATGACCAAGGAAACGCTTTCGGCATCGCGGGCCAGTATCGAAATGGTGTTTGGTGTTCTGCCCGGTCTGAGCAATATCAGCACAACCGGCCCGATGGTGAGGGAAGCGCAACGCCACCTTGCCCAATGGGGGCTTATGCCGATTGCCAAGATGATCGGCCAAGAGGCCAGCGAAAAGCTGGGCAGTGCGGTGACGCTGGACGTGATGCGGCCATTGCAGGCGTATGACGCTGGCGGGCGGGCGCGGGCGCTTGGCGCGGTTGTGCAGACGCTGGCATTGGCGAAAGAGGCGGGCGTTGATCCGGCTCAGGCTTTGGAACTGGTGGATTGGAAAAGCGAATAGGCAGGTTGCGCCGGGCGAAGCGTTCACTTCGTTAGAGCAACCCCGTTAGTCGGTGAGTGGGTAAACCCCGACAAGGCGCGGTCCCGCTTTTCTGTATCTGCGGGGCGCGGTGTCGGGCCAGCGCATTTTTGCAGGGTGCGCTGGCTTATTCAATATCGAGATGATTTAATAATTGGTGGCGTATGATCACACGTTCGGGCACGACATCTGCCCTTACAAGGGCCGGGGCGGCGTGCCGCGTTTCACAGTCGTGAATCCTTCTTTGACCAGATGATCTTCGTACCAGCTATTGTAGAAGAACGGGAACACGAGAACCGCCAAACCGCCGGTAATGAGCGCAGCGGCCAAGATGGTGACAGCCCCGACCCAGTGGCCGCGAATAAGCGCCGGGAACGGGCCGAAGAAAAGCGTTGTCCAGGAGAATCCTTGCGGTGCCTCACGGAGCTGGCCGGTGCGTTTGTTTTCGTATTGCTCAACGGAATGTGCGATTTCAGTGCCTCACGACATTTCAAGACTATAAAGGCCAATAGGAAAACTACGTCAGTGTGCTTCATTTCGCAAGACACACTACTTCATCACGCGTCGTGGAACTGCGCGGGCTAGGCGAATCCGTTACCCCAGATGTTACCCTAAGCCAAAATCCGCCAAGGCCGCTTGAAGCGGTTTAAGCTAAGATATTGCTTTCTTGGGGTTTTTTTGGCTCCGGCGGTAGGGATCGAACCTACGACCAATTGATTAACAGTCAACTGCTCTACCGCTGAGCTACGCCGGAATACCGATGAGGCGTATAGCAACCCCGCTTTGCGGCGTCCAGAGGGATAGTGACAAATTTTTGCGCACAGCTCAGCGCAGGGAGAAGGCGGTGTCGGCAGAGAGTGGGCCGTGCGGTTCGGCCTTTGTTTTCACATAAAGATCAATGAGATGAGCAAGCACGTTGCGTGCGGCGGCGGGCATCAGAACAGCGGGTGTGTCAGTATAAACCGCGTCGGCGATCTGGCGTGCATTGGCGGGGCCGGAGCGAAGCTGCTCGATGATTGCAGATTCGCGGGCGTGCCGGTGCCGGATCAGCCATTTCAGGCGGGCCTGCGAATCCTCGACCGGGGCGCCGTGACCAGGCATCAAGCGGGCGGCGCCGAGGTCCAGCAGGCGGTGGCAGGAGGTCATGAAATCGCTCAGATCTCCGTCGGGCGGCGAGACCAGCGAACTGGCCCACCCCATGACCATATCACCGGTAAAGATCATGCCGTCTGACCGGAACGACAGGTGGTTGCCAAAATGGCCTGGCGTCCAGAGCGCCTGCAATTGCCAGTCCGGCCCCTCCAGCACTGCCTTGTCATCCAGGGTGATGTCCGGGACAAATCCGCGATCCACGCCTTCGCCGCCTGTCATGCTGCCCGATTGGGCCAGCTCTGTCATGACCGCGCTGCGTCCGGCCTGCGCGTCACCATACGCATGGACCGGCGCGCCGGTATGGGCGCTCAGCCGTGCGGCCAGCGGCGCATGATCAAGGTGGGCATGCGTGACAAGGATATGCGTGATCCGCTGGCCCGGTGCGAGCGCCGCCAGGATCGCCGCCAGATGCGCGTCGTCCTCGGGGCCGGGATCGATCACCGCGATGTCGCTGTCGCCCAGCAGGTAGGTGTTGGTGCCGCGCCAGGTCATCGGTGACGGGTTCGGGGCCAGGATGCGGCGCAGGCGTGGTGCGACCTGCTCCGGCTGACCGGGGACGGGATCGAATGCGGTATCTGCAGGCATGAGCATGTGGTTCCTGATGTTACGGCGACGCGGTGAAACGACTTGCGCCGGGCGGTGCGCCGGTTAGGTTTAGCTCATGTCCTTTGCTTGGCTCAAACGATATATGCCACGCGGTCTTTATGGCCGAGCGGCGCTGATCCTGCTGCTGCCGGTAATTTCGGTATTGGTGGTGGTTTCAGTCGTGTCGGTACAGCGCCTGATCGAAGGCGTGACCAAGCAGATGACCACGGCCACGGCGCGCGAGGTACAGCTGGTGCTTGACAAGCGCTCGGAACCGCACGCCGCTACCATCCTCGCCATCAATGTCACCCCGATCGCACAGGATGCGGTTCCCCGGGGCGATATCCGGCCATGGTATGACTTCAGCGGCATCATCGTGATCCGCGAATTCAACCGCTTGTTGCCGGGGCTGCAGGCCGTATCGCTGGCGGACAGTCAGTTGGTGACGCTGTTCATTCAGGCCGAGTCCGGGCCGGTCAAGCTGCGCCTGGACCGGCGGCGGGTCTCGGCGTCAAACCTGCACCAGATATTCGTCAACATGGTGTTGTTTGGCGTATTGATGACGGTTATTGCCTTTTTCTATTTGCGCAATCAGCTGCGTCCGATCACCCGGCTGGCCAAGGCCGCCGCGGCCTTTGGTCGGGGCGAAAGCGTGGACTATCGCCCTGCAGGTGCCAACGAAGTGCGCGCGGCAGGGCTGGCATTCGTCAACATGCGCGCCCGGATCGAACGCCAGATTGAGCAGCGCACGCTGATGCTGTCGGGTGTCAGCCACGACATGCGCACACCGCTCACCCGGCTACGGCTGAGCCTGGCGATGCTGGACGATGAGGAAGAGCGCGAACCGATGCTCCGCGATGTGCGTGACATGGAGAGGCTGCTGGACGAATTTCTGGCTTTTGCCCGTGATGTGGCCGAAGGCGAGATGGAGTTGATCGACCCGGTCGCCCTGATCCGGCAGATCGTCGGAGATTGCGAACGTGCCAGGATCCCCGCGACACTGTACAAGATCAGCGACAGCGGCCAGATGCGTCTGCGCGAGGCCGGTATTCGCCGTGCGGTCGAAAACCTGATCGGCAACGCGGTGCGCTATGGCAGCCGTGCCGAAGTGTCGGTACGCCTGAGCGAGCGATCGCTGCGTATCCGGGTCGAGGATGACGGACCGGGCATTCCGCCCGAGCGCCGCGAGGAGGCCACACATGCCTTTACCCGGCTGGAGCCGGGGCGCAATCAGGACAAGGGCACTGGCGTGGGTCTGGGCCTGTCGATCGCGGCAGATGTGGCGCGCGTCCACGGCGGCAGCCTGCGGCTGGGGCAGTCCGAACGGCTGGGCGGGCTCTGTGCCGATATCGTTATCGGGCGCTGATCGGCGGCTCGCCTCATCCGCCCTGTGGGCGTCTTTGGCATGGGTGAGTATTTATGGAAAAATGAAAGGTCGGGCGCGCTCAGCACCGCCGCCCACCAGCGCACTGCGGTCGGCCTGCAGCAGCGGTTAGATACCCTCGGCGTGGAGAGCGGCGCGGCCAAAGGAAAGCAGGACGGCAGGCTGGCCCACAGGCGGTCAGACAGCGACACCCTGCGCCATTGGAAATGGTTCAGACATGCACCCTGAAGCCATCCAGGCCGATCTGTGGCTGACAAGCCGTTACAGCACACCGATAATGTCGTAGCGTCCGGTTTGCCATTGCCGCAGCACGTTCTATCCCCTTTTATGCCCGGCAAAAGCTTGGGGGTGATGGACCTGAGACCCAAGAGAGGGCGGATATGACCCGACCAACAGATGAGACGGCGCATGCCCCCTTTCTTTGCCTTCGCTGGCGGGATGGGCGTGCTGATGCTACGGGCGCTGCGCGCTGGCAGTCGGACCCGGCGCTGCGCGACACGGGCGTCGGGCGGCTCTGGGCGCGGTGGGAATGGGACGGCACGCGGTTGACGGCGGAGGTGGACCCGTTCGGGTTCTACAACCTCTTTGTCTATGAAAAGGATGGCGCGGTGGCGCTGTCATCGTCGTTGCTGGAACTGGTCGCGCAGGGCTGCGATGCGACACAGGATCAGCGGGCGTTGGCGGTGTTTCATCGCATCGGCATTTTCATCCATGATGACACGCCGCTGACCCATATCCGCACGTTACCGCCCGGCGGGCGCCTGACCTGGCAGGCGGGCAAGCTGCGCATCGAAGGCGGTGTGTCGGTGCCAAAGGTCCGGCAGATCAGCCGTGAGGGCGCGGTCGAGGGCATGATGCATCATTTCCGCAGATCCATGACGCGCATCCTGGAAGGCTGGGACGGGCCGCTGACCCTGCCGCTGAGTGGCGGGCGGGATTCGCGTCATATCCTGCTGGAGATGCTGCACCAGGGGCGACAGCCCGACATCTGCGTGACCTTTCACCACAATGGTTGTGCGATGAACGCCGAGGCACTGGCCGCCCGCGCCGTGGCTGTCCACGCGGGCGTGCGGCATGATGTGCTGGGCCATGCCCGGCCGCGTCTGGCCGACGCGGTGCGCGCCATCGCGATGACCAGCCTGTGCGCCGAGGAACATGCGCAGATGATGGCGCTGCATGACTATGTGATGGCGCGGGGCGGGGCTGCCTTTGACGGGATCGGGGGCGATATCCTGACCAACCCGGACAATGACGCGGACCGGTTCTATCGCCTGGCGCAGGCGGATGATTTTGCAGGTATCGCGCGCGGACTGGTCGAAGGCCACGGGCGGATCATCTCGCAGGCGGGTTGGGGGCAGGGCGCGGGGCCGCTCTATTCGCCGGGCATGGACGAGGAGGTACTCGATTATATCGGGCGGGCGATTGCGAAATATGCGGATGCGCCGGACCCGTATCAGGTGTTCTGGATGTATCACCGCACGCGACGCGAGATCAACTTTGTCCCGCAAGCTATTATTGCAAAATCAGAAATTGTATTTTGCCCATACTTGGATGAGGATTTTGCGAATTTTTGCATGTCGCTGCCATATACGGTTACAAAGGACCAGCAGTTGCATAATGACGTGATCGCCTGGGCTTATCCGGAATATGCCGATATTCCCTTTGCCGAAGGATTCAGCGCCCCGCCGCGGCAGGGCGGATCGTTGTGGCACAAGTTGCACAGTGCGACAGATGTGTGGCGGATCACGCGCGCGCTGGGGCATGTGCCGGGCGGCGTCCAGGCGTTTCTGCGTAAGCCGGAACAGCTGCACCGCACTCCGGACATGATGTACCGCCTGCATGCCGCCTGTCTGGATGGGCTGGATGCAGGCCGTGCGCGCCATTTGCAACAACTGGCCGCACGGCTGGAGCGCGACCGGCCCCGGCGGCTGGTCTCGGACGCGATATGAGCCTGGAGCGGATCACCCGTCGCATCGGCGCGATGCGCTATGCCCGTCGCCGCGCGGGGGCGTTTCAACGGCCATTTGAGGCACGCGCCAGGCATCGGATTCTGCTGCTGGCGGTGGATCACCGCATTCCGCAGAGCCAATATTTTCCGTTTCACCATTACGCAGACAGGTTCCGCGAGCGGCATGACGCTGACATCCGCGAGGTTGTGATGGACGACTACGGTCAGCATGAAGCGCATCCGAAAGAGGCCACAACCGTCTGCTATCAATCGTATTTTAATATCTCGGACGAGGATCTGAAGCGGGACATGTCGCGGATACGGGCGCATAACCCGGGCGCGCGGATCGTCTATATGGACTGGTTCGCCCCCACTGATCTGCGTATGGCGGCGCGGGTGGCGCCGTATGTGGATGGGTACCTGACGAAACACCTGCTGCGTGATCGCGGGCGCTATGATTGCCCGACCTATGGCGATACGACGCTGATGGATTACTATGGCAGGCGTTTCGACCTTGATCATGCCGTGCAGAGGTTCTCGATTCCGGATGGTTTCTGGGATGGGCTGCATCTTGGGCCGTCCTTTGCCACTGCCGATTTCATGTTGCCGGTCTTTGATAGGGGCACGCTGCCGCAGGGGCCGCGCCCGGTGGACCTGCATGCGCGGATCGCGGTGGCGGGGACGCCGTGGTACCACGCCATGCGGCAGGGCTGCGCCGATGCGGTGGCGGCGCTGAAAGGCGTCCGGTGCGTCACCGGCACGGGCATTCGCCATGATCTGTTCCTGCGCGAGATGCTTGCATCAAAGATTTGTTTCAGCCCGTTCGGCTACGGTGAGGTCTGCTGGCGTGACTATGAGGCAGTGATGACCGGAGCGGTGCTGCTCAAGCAGGACATGAGCCATGTGATGACCGACCCGGATATTTTTGTGGCGGGAGAAACCTATGTACCGGTCGCGTGGGACCTGAGCGATCTTGCCGAGAAGATTGACTGGCTCTTGCGCGATGAGGCGGCAAGGACGCGGATCAGTGCGGCGGCGTTCGAGGTACTGCGCGATTATGCGCGCTCGGGGCGGTTCGTCGATCAAATGGTACCGGTGCTGGGGCTATGACCGAAGCCGGAGCAGACCTGCCGACCGTCGATGCGGTGGTGATCGGCCGCAACGAAGGCGCGCGGCTGGCCGCATGTCTGACGTCGCTCAGCGGGCAGGTGCGGCGGCTGGTCTACGTGGACAGCGGATCGACCGATGACAGCATCGCTACCGCCGAAGCGGAGCGCGCCGAGGTGGTTCGGCTTGATATGGATCAACCCTTTACCGCGGCGCGAGCCCGCAACGCGGGCCTGGAGCGGCTGGACGGTAGCGGGCTGGTGATGCTGGTCGACGGCGATTGCGAGGTACAACCCGATTGGCTGCATCAGGCGACACTGCATCTGGTGGCGCACCCACAGGCGGCGGTGGTCTGCGGGCGACGGCGCGAGATTGCTCCACAGGCCAGCGTCTATAACCGCCTGATCGACCGTGAATGGGCCGGGCCTGCGGGCCGGGTCAAGGCTTGTGGCGGCGACGCGATGATGCGGCTGGGAGCGCTGCGCGAGGTCGGCGGGTTCAACCCGGATCTGATCGCGGGCGAAGAACCGGAACTGTGCCTGCGCCTGGGCCAGGCGGGCTGGCATATCTGGCGCATCGAGGCGGAGATGACGCTGCACGATGCGGGGATGACGCGGTTCGGTCAGTGGTGGCGGCGCACCAGACGGGCCGGTCACGCCTATGCCGAAGGCGCCGCACTGCATGGTGCGCGCCCCGAACGGCATTGGGTCGCCGAGACGCGGCGCGCGTTGCTGTGGGGCGCGGCGCTGCCTTTGACGATCCTTGTCGTGGCATTGGTGAATGTGCACGCACTCTGGCTGCTGCTGCTTTATCCGGCGCAGGTGATCCGGTTGGGCCTGTGGCGGGGTCACGGCTGGGAGTGGGCGTTTTTCAACGTGCTTGGCAAATTTGCAGAGGCACAGGGGGCGCTTGGCTATTATCTGGGTCGGCTGAGAGGTCGGAAATCGGCGCTGATCGAATATAAATGAAGCGGCGACATCTGGGGGGCAGATTTTTTGTTCCCGAAGCCCTCTCGATTTTTGTCGTGGGGCGGGATTGACGAAACGCTTTAACCTTTCCTGCGCTGCCGCAGCGCCTGTGCCGTCAGCCCCGGCAGAATTGCAAAGCAGCGCCTATAGCGCGGCACCATCCGGCGCGGACTACTGAGCGCGCGCCAGAGCCACTCCAGCGCCAGCGCCCGGACCGCGCTGGGTGCCCGCCGCTGGTGCCCGCTCAGAAAATCGAGTCCCGCACCGATCGAGGCAAAGCCCACGGACGGGGCCAGTTTGCGGCCCCGCGCTGCCAGACGTTCCTGCTTGGGCGCGCCGAGCGCCAGGAAACACAGGCCCGCGCCCGAGGCTTCGAGATCGCGCAGGATATCCGCCGCTGCCGCGCCATCGGGATCGAACCCCATCGCAGGCGCATGCGCATAGGCCACCGTCAGTCCCGGCACCGCACTTGTCAGATGTGCCGCAGCATCGCCCAGCGCGGTTTCGGTGCTGCCGACCATCGCGATGGTGCGCCCTTCGGCTGCGGCAATTGTGCAAAGCGGCAGCACGAGGTCGGAGCCAGGCAGCAGCTCCACCGGTTGTTTTGCCAGTCGCGACAGCCAGACAACGGGGCGCCCATCCGCTACCACAATGTCCTGAGCGGCATAGGCGGCGGCAAAGGTGGCATCGGTGCGCAGCTGGACCAGATGATCGAGGTTCAGCGTCGCCAGCGCAAAGCCGCGCCGCGCCGCGAGGGATGCGCGCACCGCATCCATAAGCGCGCTGCGCGTCGGCGTGTTGATCTTGATCTGGCTCTCGCCCATGGAAAATTGCAAAACGGCGCTCCCCCATCGGTTGATTGTCGGCCCATGACTTTCAGTCCATGACTTAGCGGGGAGGTGTCCGCGCGCAAAGCGAAATCCGCACCGCGCCGCAAATCGGGACAAGACCGCGCGATCATGCTAGGCTGCGGCCAGCGCGGCAGCAGACCGCCCCGTTATGATCAGAGCAGACCGACAGGAACGATGCCCAACTCCCTTGCCTATCTGATGCTGATGATCTGGCCGGTGGTCTGCGTCTTCTTCTTTCGGCGTTTCTCGCTGGAAAGGGCCATCATCTGGAGCATTCTGGGTGGGTATCTTCTATTGCCGCAATCGGCCGAGTTCGATCTGCCGTTGGTCCCGGACATGACCAAGGTTTCGATCCCGAACATCACTGCCTTTGTCCTCTGCGTGTTCTTCCTGAAAAAGCGCGTCACGTTCTGGCCGCAGAACTGGGCGATGCGGCTGTTGTTGGTGGGATTCGTGGTCGGCGTGGTGCCGACGGTGCTGACCAATGGCGATACGATGATCTTTACCCTGCTGGGCGAGACAGCGCCCATCGTATTTTCCACCGCGTCGCTGCCGGGACTGGGCTTGCGGGACCTGCTGTCGGTCGTGATCAACCAGATCATCGTCTTGCTGCCCTTTTTCCTTGCGCGCAGCTACCTTACGACCGAGACGGGACTGCGCGAGCTGCTTTATGCGCTGGTGATCGGCGCGCTGATCTATTCCATTCCGGCGCTGATCGAAATCCGCCTCAGCCCACAGATGAACGTCTGGGTATACGGCTTCTTCCAGCACAGCTTTGAGCAGATGATGCGCGACGGCGGCTTTCGTCCGCTCGTATTTCTGCCGCACGCCCTGTGGCTGGCGTTCTTCGTGATGAGCGCGGCAATGGCCGCGCTGGCGCTGGGGCTGCAGGCCGACAGGGACGAGCGGGCGCGGTTTTTTGCCTTTGCGGTTTACCTGCTGGTCCTTCTGGTCCTGTGCAAGAGCCTCGCGTCAGTGATCTATGCGCTGCTACTGGGGTCGATCCTGTTGATCACCAACGCCAGGATGCAGATTCGTATCGCGCTGATCTTTGCCCTGATCGCCGTGATCTACCCGATACTGCGCGATCAGGGGCTGATCCCGGTCGACGCGATCCTTCGGCAGGCCGAAGCCTTCAACCCCGACCGCGCGCAATCGCTGGGCTACCGTTTTGACAACGAAGATGCGTTGCTGGAGCGCGCCCATGAAAGGTGGCTGTTTGGCTGGGGCGGCTGGGGCCGCAACCTGGTGCATGACATGCAGACCGGGCAGATCACCACCATTCCGGACGGTGAGTGGATCATCGTATTCGGGACGTTCGGCTGGCTCGGGTATATCAGCCAGATGGGTCTGCTGGGCGGGCCTCTGATCCTGCTGTGGTGGGTGCTGCGCCATACCGCGTCGCGCGACGCCCCGGCCTATGTGGCGCCGCTGGCGCTGTTGCTGGCGATCACGCTGATCGACATGCTGCTGAACGCGATCCTGACGCCCTACACCTGGTTGATGGCCGGCGCGATCCTGGGATGCGGCGAGCGGCTGACCGTTCAGGCGCTCAGGGGGCCGCCACAGCCCGCGGCGCCCCGCCGGACGGTGATGGGCACGCCGGTAAAACGTCGCCGCGCGCCGCACTGAACCGACCAAGGGAATAACACCGGGGGCCAAGCTCTGGAAAAGGCACAGAATCACTGACGACCGGGGGATTGTTGAAAAACCATGACCAATTTGTTTCCGTATTGCCGTTTGTCGCTGGCGCCGGGTTAAACACATTATTGCCACAATAGTTGATTTCGCTGCAAAAACAACTATCTATCGTGCTATCTTAAACTACCAGTATTTGCATCGCTTTGTGATTTTTTCCAGCTTTGATACTACATTGTCAGTCAGACAGCCGTGTTTTGTATCCAGTGGAGATTTGACACCCACCATGACCCAGCCCAGTTCCAAAAGTATGTCCGGCGACATTGCAATTGTCGGGATGGCACTGACTGTGCCCGGAGCTGCCGATGTTGCGGGTTTCTGGCAAAAGCTGCGCGACGGTGTAGAGAGCATCGAAGTACAGGACGAAGAGGCGCTGCTGGCAGCGGGCGACACGCCCGAACGGATGCGCCAGAAGAACTACGTCCCGGTAGCGGCGCGGCTGGAAGGCTATGACACGTTCGATGCGGAGTTCTTTGGCTTTGGCCCCAAGGAAGCGGCGATCCTCGATCCGCAGCATCGCAAGTTCCTTGAGGTAAGCTGGCAGGCAATGGAGCAGGCCGGGCGCACGCCCGCGCAATTCCCCGGACGCATCGGTGTCTATGCGGGCTGCGGCATGGGCAGCTATTTCTATTTCAACATCTGCTCGAACCCTGACCTGGTGGATGATGTCGGCATGTTCCTGCTGCGCCATACTGGCAACGACAAGGATTTCCTCAGCACACGGGTAAGTCACATCTTCAACCTGAGGGGACCGAGCGTGAACATGCAGACCGCGTGTTCGACGTCGCTTGTTGCCATCCATTATGCGCGCCAGGCGCTGATGAACGGGGAATGCGACATGGCGCTGGCGGGCGGCGTGACGATCGAACTGCCGCAGGGGCGCGGCTATCTTTTCAAGGAAAACGAGATCATGTCGCCGGACGGGCATTGCCATGCCTTTGATCACCGCGCGCAGGGCACCGTTTTCGGCAGCGGTGCGGGCGCAGTGGCGCTGCGGCGGCTGGAGGATGCGGTGGCTGACGGCGATCACATATGGGCCGTGATCAAGGGCTCTGCGATCAACAACGATGGTGCCGCCAAGGCCGGGTATCTGGCCCCTTCTGTTGATGGCCAGGCCGAGGCGGTGCGCAACGCGATGAAAGACGCCGCCGTGCCAGCCGAGACCATCGGGTATGTCGAATGCCACGGCACCGGCACTTATCTGGGTGATCCCATCGAGGTGGCGGCCCTGACCGAGGCGTATCGCAGCCAGACGGACGCCAGCGGATTCTGCGGGATCGGGTCGGTCAAGACCAATATCGGCCACCTCGACACAGCGGCAGGTGTCGTCAGTGTGATCAAGACGGCGCTGGCGTTGCATCATGGTCAGATCCCGCCCAGCCTGGGCTATGAGGCCCCGAACCCGGCGATAGATTTTGACGACAGCCCGTTCTATGTGAACGCTTCCCTCAGCGACTGGCCCATTGCAACAGGCCCGCGCCGGGCGGCGGTCAATTGTCTGGGCGTCGGGGGCACCAATGCGCATCTGGTGCTGGAGCAAGCGCCCGTTCGCAGCGCGTCGGACGACTCTGACTTTCCGTTTCAGGTGCTCTGTGTATCCGCCCGCAACAAGGCGGCGCTGGATGCAAACTCGGCCGCGCTTGCTGCGCATCTGCGCGACAATCCTGATCAACCGTTGGCCGATGTGGCCTGGACGCTGCAAGAGGGGCGTCACGGGTTCGACAAACGCCGCGTGCTGGTGGCCGAAACCCATGAAGAGGCGGCTAACCTGTTAGAGGCGGGCGATCCGCAGCGCGTGTTCACCCACGACTGGCTGGGGGATGCACCCGAGGCGGTGTTCATGTTCCCCGGCGGCGGGGCGCAATATCCCGGCATGGCCCGTGACCTCTACGAGACGGAACCGGTCTTTGCTGAATGGATGGACCGGGGGCTGGCACATCTGGAGCCGCAGCTTGATTACGATATCCGCGCGCTCTGGCTGCCCACGCCTGAAACCGAGGCCACGGCCGCCGAGACGCTGAAAAAGCCATCGGTGCAGCTGCCGTTGATCATGATCACCGAATACGCGCTGACGCAGCTTTGGATCAGTTGGGGCGTGCGCCCTGCGGCACTGGTCGGGCATTCGATGGGTGAAAACACCGCTGCCTGCCTTGCCGGCGTGCTGGCGTTCGAGGATTGCATCGATCTGGTGCTGCTGCGCGGGCGGCTGTTCGATACCATACCTGCAGGCGGCATGCTGAGCGTCTCATTGCCGCGCGCGGAATTAGAGCCGATGCTGGGTCATGACCTGGACATGGCCGGCGTGAACGCGCCGGGCCTCTGCGCCGTCTCTGGCCCTCAGGACCGGCTGGACGCGCTGCAGGCGCGGCTGGAGGCGGACGGGATCGACTACAGCCGGGTCGCCATCGATATTGCGGCGCATTCACGCATGCTCGACCCTATTCTGGGTGAATTCCGTATCTTCCTGCAAGGGCTGACACTGAATGCGCCCAGCATTCCCCTTGCATCGAACCGCACGGGTGTGATGATCACCGATGCGCAGGCGATCGATCCCGAATACTGGGTTCAGCAGTTGCGAAATACTGTGCATTTTGCTGATTGCATCGACATGTTAGGCGCGCAATCCGACCGCGTATTTATCGAGGTCGGACCGGGCAAGGCGCTGAGTTCGCTGGCGCAGATGAGCGATGCGTTGAAGCCGGGGCAGGTGCTCAGCACATTGCGCCACCCCGATCAGCAGATCGCCGACGATGCCTATTTCCTCGGCGTGATCGGCCGCCTCTGGGCCTGCGGGTTTGATGCCGACTGGAGCCAGATCTGGGGTGAGGCGCAGCGTAACACCGTGCTGCTGCCCGGTTATCAGTTCCAGCGCAGTCGTTATTTCATCGAACCGGGAAAACCCGCGCTGGTGGCCGAGCCTGCGCTGGCACGGGCCGAGGATATGGCCGAATGGGGCTATCGCCCGGTGTGGAAGCCCAGCCTTGCCGCGTGTGAGTTCAATGTGCCCGCCGATCTGGGTCCGCCGCAGAGTTGGCTGATCTTCGAAGACGGCGCAGGCGTCGCAGCACCGGTGATCGCCGCGCTGCGCACGGGCGGGCACAGCGTCTGCACCGTGCGTTCCGGTGACAGTTTTCAGCGCCGCGCCGAGGATGCCTATATCCTGTCACCGGAACAGGGTGCGGACGGGTACGAGGCGCTCTTGGGCGCACTGGCCGCCGATGGCCGCCTGCCGCAGCGCATCGCGCATTTCTGGCTGGTAACGGCGGACGCGACGCATCGCCCCGGCAGCAGCTTTTACGATCGCAACATCGAGCATGGCTTTCTCAGCGTGATGCAGCTGGCGCAGGCGATGGGTGGGATCGAGATGCCGCAACCGTGCCACCTGCACGTTGTCAGCAACGGCGCGGTTCAGGTCCGCGATGAGGCGCTGATCGCCCCCGAAAAGGCCTGCGTTCTGGGCCCCGTCGGTGTGATCCCGCGCGAATTTCCCGGCGTCACTGCGGCGCTTCTGGATATCGAACTGCCGCAAGTCCCGGCGCGGCGAGGTCTCTTTGGCCGACGGCGCATTGATGACGTCGTACAAGGCGCGCTCACCCTGCGGCTGCTGGAGGATCTGCTGGCAGAGCCTGAAAATCAGATTGCGGCCCTGCGCGGTGCCAAGCGGTTTGTCCAATCGGTCAAGCCTGTTGCGCTGGATGCGGACAGGGGCGCACCAGCCTACCGGCAGGGCGGAACCTATCTGATCACCGGCGGTTTCGGCGGGATCGGTTTGAGTGTCGCGCGTGATCTGGCAGAGAATTTTCAGGCCAACATCGTGCTTTTGTCACGCAGCGCCGTACCTGCGCGCGAGGTGTGGGACAGCTACCCGGCCACCAGCCGCACGGGCCGGCGGATCGCCGCGCTGCGCGCGATCGAGGCGCTTGGCGGGCAGGTGCTGATTGTGCAGGCTGACGTGACCGACATCACCCAGATGCAAGGCGTGGCGGCGGATATTGCAGAGCGTTTCGGCCCGCTCACCGGCGTCATCCACGCCGCAGGCAGCATCGACGATGCCCCGCTGCTGGCCAAGGACACGGCCAGCGTCGCCGCTGTCTTTGCCCCCAAGATCGGCGGTCTGCGCGTGCTCGATACGGTTTTCCCCGATGGCAGTATGGAGTTGATGGTGCTTTTCTCCTCCACCAGCACCTGGACCACCCCGGCGGGTCAGGTCGATTATGTCGCGGCCAATGCCTATCTCAATGCTTATGCCGCCGCCCGCAGGGATGACCAGACCCGCGTTGTGGCGGTGAACTGGGGCGTGTGGAGCGATACCGGCATGGCAGCGCAGGCGATGGCTGCACGGCTGGGCGAGGCGGATGTACCGGAAGTCCGGACGCTTGAGACGCCGCTACTGGACGAGATGTGGATCGATGCAGACGACGCGCAGCATTTCCACGCTACGCTGTCGTCTGTGGATGACTGGGTGCTGGCCGAACACCGCACCCGTGCGGGCCAGATATTGCTACCCGGTACCGGTGTGATCGAACTGGCAGCAGAGGCGATGAGCGCATCACAAGGCTGGATCCCGTTCGAGATCAGCGACCTCTATTTCCTGCGCCCGTTCGATGTGGCCACTGGCCAGACCCGGCAGATCACGCTCACGCTGAGCGGCGACAGTTCGGAGCGGCGGATGGACCTGCGCGGCGGCGTCACCCTTGACGGGCGCAGCGGCACGATTGAGACCGCCGAGGCGCGGCTGGCACCGCTCAGCGGGCCTGCACCCGTCATAGACCCCGACGCCATCGCCGCGCGCTGTACGGATGTGGCCACCACGCCGTTTGTCTCGTCGCAGGAGGCGCATCTGGATTTCGGCCCGCGCTGGCGCGTCGTGACCGAGGCGCGTTTTGGCGAGGGCGAGGGCCTCGCGCAGTTGTCGCTGCCCGAGGCGGCACGCGGCGATCTGGCGGGGGGGTATCTGGCACATCCAGCGTTGCTGGACCTCGCGACCGGCTGGGCGATTGCGCTGCACCGGGTCTATGATCCGGCGCAACTCTGGGTGCCTGCGGGCTACGGGACGGTGCGGCTTTACGCTCCACTGCCCGCGCAATTGATCAGTTGGGTCCGGCTCAACCCCGCGGCAGCGGCCGACACCGCGATTTTCGATATCTCGCTTGCCACGCCCGAGGGTGCGGTTGTTGCCGATATCCGCAACTTCCAGATGCGCCACCTCGACGGCGCAGGCCTGGCCGGGCTGCACGCGCTGACCGCCCGCGACGTGCGGTTCGACGACGCGGGCGTCGAGGCGGCACCGCTGTCGCCCGCAGAACTGCGTCTGATGCACAACATCTCGCTCGGAATCCGCGCCGAGGAAGGGCCCGAAGCCCTGCGCCGGGCGCTTGGGGCGGGCCAGAGCCAGATTGCCATCTCGTCGCTGAACCTGCCTGCGCTGATCGATCAGGCGGGTCTGCAGGACAGCGTGGGTGCGGGCGGCGGCACCAGCTTTGAGCGCCCCGACCTGGACAGCGATTTCGTGGATCCCGCGCCGGGTGTCCAGACTGCACTGGCAGACATCTGGTCCGGCCTGCTGGGCGTGGCGGAAGTGGGGGTCGAGGACAGTTTTTTCGATCTTGGCGGGCATTCGCTGCTGGCGGTGCGGTTCTTTGCGCAGGTAAAGCGCGACTACGGCGTGCAATTCCCGATATCGGTCCTGTTCGAGGCGCCGACGATTGCCGCGCTGGCCGAACGGATCGCCGCAGAGACCGGTCAGGCCGGGTCTGTCGATGACGATGCGCATGCGTCGGACGAGGCGGCGAAGGCAGCGCCGGTTCGTCGCCATCTGGTGGCACTGCATCCCGACATGTCGGGCAGCAAGACGCCGTTCTTTATCGTGGCGGGCATGTTCGGCAATGTATTGAACCTGCGGCATCTGGCGCTTTTGATGGGACGCGAACGCCCGGTCTGGGGATTGCAGGCACGCGGGTTGATTGGCGACGAGGCACCGCATGCGGCCATCGCAGACGCGGCCAGTGACTACATCAAGGAAATCCGCAGCGTGCAGCCGGTCGGCCCCTATTACATCGGCGGCTTTTCGGGCGGCGGGATCACCGCGCTTGAAATGGCGCAACAACTGAAAGCCGCAGGCGAGGAAGTACGGCTCCTGGCGCTGCTCGACACGCCGTTGCCGGTGCGCCCAGACCTGAACCGCCGCGACAAGGCGCTGATCAAGCTGGCCGAGCTGCGCCGCAAGGGGCCGGGCTACCTGCTGGACTGGGCACGTTCGCGCATCGCCTGGGAAATGTCCATGCGGCGCGGTGATCCTGACGCCGACGCGGAGGGTACAGGCAGCTTCAACAATGCCGAGATCGCGGGCGCTTTTCTCAGAGCTGTGGCCGAGTATCAGGTTGCGCCATGGCATGGGCCGCTGACGCTCTTCCGGCCCCGGCTCGACCGGCATTGGAAAGTGTCGAACGGCAATTGGGTGAGCGCCGCACGCGAGTATGTGTTTGCCGACAATGAATGGACCCAACACGCGCCGCGTACGCAGGTGATCGAAGTGCCGGGCGATCATGACAGCATGGTGCTGGTGCCCAATGTCAACGTTCTCGCCAAGCATCTGGGCGCACTCGCCCGCGCCGCCGATACATCCATGAACCTGTCTGTGGATCAGGTCGCCTCATCCCATGACGACGTGCCGCCGCCTGACTGGGCGCGTTGTACAGCTGCGGAGTGATCCCGATGCCTGAACCCACCATCCTGACCATCGTGCTGAACTACCGCACGCCCGAAATGGCCATCAAGGCCACCAGTGCCGCGCTACGCGAGATGCAGGGGATCGCCGGCGAAATCATCATTGTCGACAACGCCTCGGGCGATGACAGCTGCGCGCTGATCTCGGCCGCGATCCAGCGCAACGGCTGGGGCACGAACGGGCGCGTCACGCTGAAACAGTCGACGCGCAACGGCGGCTTTGGCGCGGGCAACAACATTGGCATCCGACAGGGCCTGAGCACCGGTGAGGCACCCGATTTCTATTATATTCTCAATTCGGACGCCTGGCCGGAACCCGGCGCAATCCGGGAATTGCTGAAGGTGATGCAGAACGACAAGCGCGCGGGGATCGCCGGCAGTTTCATCCGCGGGACTGACGGCGTGCCGCACAAGACCGCCTTTCGCTTTCCCTCCATCGCGGGGGAATTCGAGGGCGCGGCGCGCACCGGTGTCGTCTCGCGCCTGCTGAAAAACAGCATCGTGCCGCTGCCGATCCCCGCGGAACTGTCGCGGGTGGACTGGGTCGCGGGGGCGTCCGTGTTGATGCGCCGCAACATGCTGGAGCAAATCGGCCTCTTTGATGAGACGTTCTTCCTCTATTTCGAAGAAACGGACCTGTGCCGCCGCGCGGCTTTGGCGGGCTGGCACACGCTCTATGTGCCAACCAGCGAAGTGGTGCATGTCGGCTCCGTCTCGACGGGCATGAAGACCTGGGCGCGCACGCCGGGCTACTGGTTCGATTCGCGACGGCATTACTTCATCAAGAACCACGGGCGCGCCTATGCGGCGGGTGCCACGATGGCACGGATTGCGGGGGCCACCCTTTGGCGGCTGCGCGTCGCGCTGTCCGGCAAACCGTTGGGTGATCCGCCGCATTTTCTGCGCGATCTGACCTTGCATGCGCTGTGTGGCATGTTGCGCCGCAAGCCGCCCCAAACCCCCGGCGCATTGCCCCGGTTTGCCCCAAAGGATGTGAAATGATGTCCAGGTTTTCCTGCATTCTGGTCGGTGACGAAACCCTTCTGGTTGGCTGCGGTGATCTGTTGATCGAGCACGGCGCGCAGGTGCGCGCCGTGGCCACGCGCGACGCCGGTGTACGGTTCTGGGCCGAAGGACATGGCATCCCGGTCGTCGCCCGGATCGCGGATATCAAGGATCTGGTCGCCGCCGGTTCAGTGGACTGGCTTCTGAGCATCGCAAACCTGCGGATCATTCCCGAGGACATTCTGGCGCTGCCTGCACGCGGGGCGGTCAACTTTCACGATGGCCTGCTGCCCGAAATGGCCGGCCTGAACACACCGGTCTGGGCGCTGCTGCAGGGCGCACAGGCTTACGGCATCACCTGGCACCACATGACGGGCGGCATCGACGATGGCGATATCGTGCTCCAGCGTCGGTTCGACATCCTGCCCGACGACACCGCGCATACTCTCAACGCGCGCTGCTATGCCGAGGCGATGGACAGCTTTGGCGTAGTGATCGACGAACTGGCCTCGGACGTGCCTGCGCGCCAGCCGCAGGATACCACAGGGCGGCAGTATTTCGGGTTGGACGCACGCCCGGAAATGGCCGGTCATCTGGATTTCACGCGCCCTGTACAGGCGTTGCTGAACCTGGTCCGCGCGCTCGATTTCAGCCCGTATTGGAACCCGGTGACAACGCCCAAGCTGACTCTGGGTGATACTCTGCTGGCGGTCGGTACGGCGGAACGCGTCGAGGGCACAGGCCAGTCGGGGCAGGTTCTGGACGTGGCCGAGGATGGCATCACCGTCGCCGTGCAGGACGGCGCGCTACGGCTGACCGGTCTGCGGGACATGGCCGGGCGCAGCGTCGATCCGGGTGCGCTGGCCCAGGTTGGCGCGCGGTTATCGGTGCCCTCGGGCGCAGAGCATCTGGACCCCGCGATGAAAGTGCTGGCCCGAAACGAAGGATTTTGGCGCGCGCGCCTCGCGGACATGCACGCCATCGACGTCCCGCTGGCAGTCAAACGCCAGGCGGAGTCGGATCTGCTGCAAGTGAAAGTCGCGGTAGAGCCTGCGCTTGAGCGCGCCGCGCGGATCGCTGTGGTCGCAGACTGGGCTGCGTCCGGGGCAGGGCTGCGCATGGGCGATATCGCTTATCACAGTCCCGCGCTACGGGACCTTGGCGATCTTGCGGCCTATGTCATGCCCTGGGTGCCGCTGCGCAGCGGCACCGCAGAGGAGATCACGCAACAGTTGTCACAGGCGGACGCGCGTGGCGGATTTGCGCGCGATATCATGCTGCGCGACCCGGATTTGCGCGATCTGGCAATGCCCGCAGTTGCAATCAGCGACGCAGGCCCGCTGCCCGGCGCGGTGGTGACGGCAGAGCCCGGTGACGGCGGCAGCATGGTACTGCATTTTGATCGGGCGCGGCTGAGCGATGCGGCCATTGCACTTCTGCGCGACCGGCTTGAAGCAGCGTTGTGTGGTCAGGACGTGCGCGACGTCGATGCAGCGCGGATCGCTGAATGGAACGACACCGCGACGATGTTGCCCACAGTCCAGACCGTCCATGGCGCGTTCGAGGCGCAGGCCGCCAAGACACCGGACGCCGTGGCGGTGATCCATGAGGCCGAGACGCTCAGTTACGCCGCACTCGATGCCCGCGCTAACGCGGTGGCGGGCGTGCTGGTTGCGGCGGGGGTGCGTCCGGGCGTCAATGTAGGCCTTTGTCTGCGGCGTGGGCCGGGCCTTTTGATCGGGGCGCTGGCAATCCTCAAGGCGGGCGGCGCCTATCTGCCGCTCGACCCCGACTATCCGGCGGATCGGCTGCACCATTGCCTGACCGACAGCGCAGCGACCGTGATCCTGACCGAGGCCGCGTTGGCGGATGCGCTGCCGCAGACCAGTGCCCGCATGATCACACTGGAGGATATTCCCGGCACGCAGCGCGAAAGGGTGGATGGCGCTGCAGGGCCGGACGATCTGGCCTATCTGATCTATACCTCCGGCTCTACCGGCCTGCCCAAGGGCGTGATGGTTGAACATCGCAACGTGGCCAATTTCTTTACCGGCATGGACGCGCATATCACCTGCAAAGAGGGCGACACATGGCTGGCCGTAACGAGCCTCGCGTTCGACATTTCGGTGCTGGAGCTGTTCTATACCCTCGCGCGTGGCTTGCGCGTGGTGATTGCCGGTGACGAAAACCGGGCTGCCGTCAGCGGCGGGGCAATCCCGGCGTCGGACAAGGGCATGGCATTCGGCCTTTATTACTGGGGCAACGATGACGGGGCAGGCCCCAAAAAGTACGAGTTGTTGCTGGAAGGCGCGAAATTCGCCGATCAACACGGCTTTACCTCGCTCTGGACGCCCGAGCGGCATTTTCATGCGTTCGGCGGCCCCTATCCCAACCCCGCCGTAACCGGTGCCGCCGTTGCCGCCGTGACCCGGAACCTGAGCGTGCGCGCGGGCAGTTGTGTAGCACCGTTACACCATCCCGCCCGGATTGCCGAGGAATGGGCGGTGATCGACAACCTTACCAATGGCCGGGCAGGAATCGCTTTTGCGTCCGGCTGGCAGCCCGATGATTTTGTCCTGCGCCCCGAGAACACACCGCCACAGAACAAACCGGCGATGTACGACACGCTGGAAACCGTGCGGGCGCTCTGGCGTGGCGAGGAGGTCGAATTTCCCACGGCCAAAGGTGATACGCACCGCGTCCTGACACAGCCCCGCCCGGTATCGCGTGAACTGCCCGTCTGGGTGACAACGGCCGGCAACCCGGCGACCTGGCGCGAGGCCGGTGAACTGGGGGCGAATGTGCTGACGCACCTTCTGGGCCAGAGCATCGAAGAGGTGAAAGGCAAGATCGAGATCTATCATGCCGCCCTGCGCAAAGCGGGTCATGACCCGGATGATTTCCAGATTACGCTGATGCTGCACAGTTTCATCGCTCAAGACCGCGAGACCGCGCGGCGTATCGCGCGCGAACCGATGAAGGATTATCTGCGCAGTGCGGCGGGCCTGATCAAACAATACGCTTGGGCCTTTCCGGCGTTCAAGCGGCCCAAGGGCGTGCAAAATGCGTTCGAGATGGACCTCGGCGCGCTGGAAGAGGATGAACTGGAAGCGATCCTTGATTTCGCGTTCGAGCGGTATTTCGACGATGCGGGGCTATTCGGCACCGTCGAGGACGGCGTGGCGCGCACCGAAGAGTTGAAGGCAATCGGCGTGACCGAGATCGCCTGCCTGATTGATTATGGCATTGACACAACTAGGGTGCTGGAGGGGTTGAAACCGCTGGCCGAAGTGCTGCGGCGCGCCAATACGCCGGTGGCGCTGGAAGAGGGCGATTTCTCGATTGCGGCGCAGATCGTGCGCCACGGCGTCACGCATCTGCAATGCACGCCCAGCATGGCGCGGATCATCGCGATGAACACCGAGGCGCGCAGCGCGCTGAGCCGGATCCGCCACCTGCTAGTGGGGGGCGAGGCGCTGACGGGCGATCTGGTGCGTGACCTGCGTGCTGCGACCCAAGCCGAAATTCTGAACATGTACGGCCCGACCGAGACCACGGTCTGGTCCAGCGTGGCACGTGTCGGTCCCGATACTGGCGCTGCCGCCGGGATCGGGGCGCCGATCGCCAACACCGACATGCATGTTCTGGACGACGAGGGCGCAGCGATGCCCATTGGCGTGCCCGGTACGCTCTGGATCGGCGGCGCAGGAGTGGCGCGCGGCTACTGGCAGCGCGACGCGCTGACTGCCGAGCGGTTCCGCCCCGTACCTGCCAGCGGCAGCGATGCACGGCTATATGATACCGGCGATCTGGCGGCGTGGCAGACGGATGGCACGCTGCGGTTCATCGGACGCGCTGATAATCAGGTCAAGATTCGCGGCCAGCGGATCGAACTGGGCGAGATTGAAGTCTGCCTTAACGCGGTGGAAGGTATGACCGAAGCCGTGGTGGTAGCGCGGACAGCCAAGGGTGGAGACGTGCGGCTGACAGGATATTACACAGCGCCTGCCACC
Organism: uncultured Roseovarius sp.; assembly: GCA_947503145.1. Lineage (GTDB taxonomy): Bacteria > Pseudomonadota > Alphaproteobacteria > Rhodobacterales > Rhodobacteraceae > Roseovarius. Next base: position 238,247 of record CANNCP010000006.1, on the reverse strand, counting down.
GTGCCCGAGGCGTTGCTGCGCACCCATTTGCAACGCCATCTGCCCGAAGCGATGGTGCCTGCGCATCTGATGCAGATCGAAAGCTTTCCACTGACACCGAACAAGAAGATCGACAGGAACGCACTGCCAGAGCCGAACCTGTCGGCAAGATCTCCACAGCCCGCCAATACCGGCACGGCACTGGTTTCGGATATCGGGCGGATCGTGGCCGACGCCTGGAGCGCAATTCTGGGGGTGCCGGGCATTGGCGTGCGGGACAATTTCTTTGATCTCGGAGGGCATTCGCTGCTGGCGGTGCAGGCGCATCGCGATATCCGCGCGCAGTTAGGCGGGGCGCGACTGACAATCACTGACATTTTCCGCTTTCCGGTCTTTGGTGATCTGGTCGCACATCTTGAGGCGCAACAGCAGAAATCAGATCCTGCCCCCACGTCGCAACCGCCGTTTCAGGCAGCGCCCGACCGGGCGGCCACGATGTCAAAACGGCGCGCGATGCGGGCCGGGAGGAGGGTGAAATGATCATGCCGCACGCCGTCTTGGCTGACGCGTCCGCGCGCGCCGACCTCTCGCTGGAGGCGGAGTTGCGGCAGATGCTTGGCCCGCATGTTGCCGTCTCGGTCACCGATCCGCGCGCTCCGCATGCGCCCCTTTGGCCTGCCGAAGCTGTCGCAATGGGCCGCGCCACGTTGACGCGCAAGTTAGAGTTTGCCGCAGGTCGTGCGGCGGCGCGCAACGCGATGCAGGCGCTTGGGCACCCGCCGCAGGCCGTGCTCAGCGGTGCGGACCGAGCGCCGGTCTGGCCGCCCGCTCTGACCGGCAGTATCAGCCACACCAGCGATATCTGCATCGCGGCGATGGCTGAGGCGGGCAGGCTGCGCAGCATCGGCGTCGATGTCGAGGAAGACAGCCCGCTGGAGTCTGCGCTGATCCCGCAAATATGCACCCTGGCCGAGCGCGCATGGCTGGCGATTCAGCCCGACACGACGCGTGGCCGACTGGCCAAGCTGATCTTCTCGGCCAAGGAATGCGCCTATAAATGCCAGTATGCCGTGACCGGCACGCTCTTTGACTTTGACACGCTGGAGATCACACCTGACGTGGACACCGGCCAGTTCGAGGCGACATTCACCCGTGATATCGGACCATTCATTGCGGGCACCTGTATTCACGGGCGGTTCGCATTGCGGCCGGGGGTGATCGTCACGGCAATGGTCCTTGCCCGTAACCCACGCTGGACAATGCAGGGGCAATGAGCATGCTTTGTTGCGAGAGGACCGGTGTGGGTGATGCGGTATGCGTAATCGAATGATGTTCTGGACAATCCTCGGTCTGGTGTCCCTGGCGATCACCCTGGCGGCAGGCTGGGTATTTCTGCGCGGCAAGGGACCGTCGGCAGAGGTGGTTTCTGCCGCCTATGCCACTCCATTGCCGACACCAGAGGGGCCGTTGCGGGTGTTTCACCTCGGTCACAGCCTGGTGGGACGCGACATGCCCGCGATGCTGGCGCAACTGGCAGGGGACGGCCACCGGTACGAGAGCCAACTGGGCTGGGGGACGTCCCTCAAGGAGCATTGGGAGCCGACCCTGCCGATCAACGGGTTCGAGACCGAGAACGACCACCCCCACTACCGCGACGCGCGCGAGGCTGTCGGGTCGGGGGACTATGACGCCGTGGTGCTGACCGAGATGGTCGAGATCAAGGATGCGATCAAATACCACAACAGCGCAGGCTACTTGCGCAAATGGGCGGCGTTGGCGCGGCAGGCCGACCCTGCGCCGCGCCTCTATCTGTACGAAAGCTGGCACAACCTCGATGATCCTAAGGGTTGGCTGGTGCGGCTTGATGCGGATCTGGCGCAATATTGGGAGGATGCGCTGCTCTTGCGTGACCTGGAGCCCGACGCGCCGCATCCGCCGATGCAGGTCATTCCCGCAGGTCAGGTGCTGGCGCATTTCGTGCGCAGCGTCGAGACAATGGGCGGGCTGGAAAACGTACAGAGCCGCGAGGACCTCTTTCAACACCGCGACGATGGCAGCCTTGATACAATCCATCTGAACGATCTGGGGGTCTATCTGGTGGCGCTGACGCATTATGCCGTGCTCTATCACCGCCCACCGCTGGGCCTGTCGTACCGGTTACAGCGCGCTGATGGCAGTGCTGCGGTCGCGCCCGGCCCGCAGGTCGCCAAACTGATGCAGAAAGCCGTGTGGGAAGTCGTCTCGCGCTATCCCAAGACCGGAGTGGCCCCATGACACCGACACTGACACGGCGCGGATTTGGGGCGTTGGCGCTTGGCCCACTGGCTGTGGCGGGGCTGCCGGGCTGGGCGCGGGGTGCTTCGCGGCCCGTGGCGATGAACCTTGCCCGGGTGACAGATTGGGGCACACAGCAGCCCTTCCTCGATATCATGAAAACCGCCCGCCGCTGGATCGGACACCGGCCCGGCCAATGGGGCGGTATGGAATTCGACACGCTGGCCGGGCTAGGGCTTCTGGACGGCGATGGCTGGCCCCTGCACATCCCGTCTGATCTGGGCTCGATCGGCACGTTGATCCTGACCGACATGCCCGAGGCCGCCGATCTGGGGGGGCGCTATGTGTTGCGTTTTGACGGCGACGGCATCGTCGAGGTGAGTGGACGCGCGACAAACAAGCGATATGGCAAGGGCGAGGTCAGTTTCGACTTTACCCCCGGTCCGGGGCCGGTCGAGATCCGCATTCAGCGCAGTGACCGACGCGGCACTGGCGATTACGTCCGCAATATCACCGTAACGCGAGAGCAAGACCGTGCTGCATTCGAGGCGGGCGCGGTCTTTCGCCCCGGATTTCTGGATATGCTGCGCGGCTGTGCGGCGCTACGCTTCATGGATTGGATGAACACCAACGATTCCGAACAGGGCGACTGGGATGCTCGCCCCGGGCTTGGCGATTTTTCCTATACGCGCCTCGGCGTCCCGGTCGAGGTGATGACTGATCTGGCGAACACGCTGGGGGCCGACGCGTGGTTCACCATGCCGCATCTGGCGGATGACGCCTATTTGCACGGCTTCGCGGGCGTGGTGAACGCGCGGCTCGATCCGGTGCGTCGGGCCTATGTGGAATATTCCAACGAAGTCTGGAACTGGCAATTTCGGCAGACCGAATGGGCCGATACCCAGGCCGAGGCGCGTTGGGGACAGCCGCATCGCGGCGCGCAGTTTCACGGCATGCGCGCGGCGCAGGTGGCGCGGCTCTGGGCGCAGGTGTTCAGTGGTGCGGATCGCGCGCGACTGGTCAATGTGATTGCCACCCAGACCGGCTGGCTGGGGCTGGAGCGCGATATTCTGGGCGCGCCGCTCTATGTGGCGGAAAACCCTGCGCAGAACCGGCCACCGCATACCGCGTTCGACGCCTATGCGGTCACGGGATATTTTGGCCACGCACTGGGGACCGACCAGCGTGCCGGCCTGATGCACGATTGGCTGAAACAAAGCCGCGCAGACGCTGAGGCAAAAGCCGCCGATCAGGGTCTGACGGGCACCGCACTGGCAGCCTATGTCGAGGCGCATCGCCATGACGCTGCGGTAGAGCTGGCAGCGGCGGAATTGCGCGACGGTAGTATCACCAGCGAGGCGGAGGGTTCGGTTGCGGACCTGCTGGGCCGGGTGCTTCCCCATCATGCGGCTGTCGCCACCGAGCATGGGCTGCAATTGCTGATGTATGAGGGCGGCACGCATGTGGTCGGTATCGGCGGGCAGGTCAATGACGAGGTGCTGACAGCGTTTTTCACACATCTGAACTACACGCCGCAGATGGGCGCGCTCTATGATGAATTACAGGCGGGGTGGTTTGCCCTGACGGACGGGATATTCACCCATTACGCGGACATGCAGGCACCGGGGAAATGGGGCAGCTGGGGCGCGTTGCGCTATCCCGGCGACGCGAACCCGCGCTGGAATGCCATCGCGCGGTTGTTATGAACGCGCGCAATGCCGCCAGCGTGATCATACCCGCCCATAACGAGGCGGAGTATCTGGTCGATTGCCTGCACGCGGTACTGGCCTCTTCGGATCTGGGGGCGGCACAGATCGAGATACTCGTCGTTGCCAATGGCTGCACGGACGATACCGCCCGCATCGCGCGCGAGATCGGCGTGCGTGCGCAGGTTCCGCTGCATGTGATCGAAACGCCGCAGGGCGATAAACTGCATGCGTTGCGGCTGGGGGATCAGGCGGCGGTGCACGGCACGCGCATTTATCTTGACGCGGATGTGATCGTGAGCGGCGAGCTGATCGCCGCGCTGATCGCCGCGTTGGCGGTGGACGAGCCACGCTATGCCAGCGGCGCGCCCCTGATCGCGTCCGCCCGCAGTGCCGTGACACGCGTCTATGCGCGGTTCTGGCAGACGCTGCCCTTCATGCGGCAAAGCGCGCCGGGCTTTGGCCTTTTTGCGGTGAATGCCGCGGGGCGCGCACGCTGGGAGGACTGGCCGCAGATCATTTCGGACGACACTTTTGTACGGCTGCATTTTGCGCCCTATGAAAGGGTGCGCGTGGCTCAGGGCTATAGCTGGCCGATGGTCGAGGGGTTCTGCAATCTGGTCCGGGTCCGGCGGCGGCAGGATCGCGGTGTGGCCGAAATCGCCGCGCGGTATCCGCAGCTCCTGCGCAATGATGACAAACGGGGCGTGGGTGTCGGCGGGCTGCTGTGCCGCGCGTTGCGCGATCCGGTGGGCTTCGCGGTCTACGGCGGCGTCGCGCTGGCGACGCGGTTGCCGGGGCAGGGTGGCTGGACACGCGGACGTTAAAGAGCTTCGCCTTGCATGTGTTTGCAGGAGGTTTCAATCAACGATGAACAGCTTGGCGCCTGTTTCAGTAGAGGACCGGTGCGCGGCGTCCCCGAAATCGGACACATGATAGCTCATCCCCGCCGTCATCACCGTTTTCTCGCCAGTCTTGAGTTCCGAGACCATCTCGCCTTCCAGAACATAGAGGATATGCCCCCTGTCGCACCAATGATCGGCGAGATATCCGGCTGAATATTCGACCTGACGGATGCGGATGTCGCCAATCACGATCACCCGCCAAGTGGCCATGCCGGTGGTGCCGGGATGCTCGGTTGCGGGAACGGCGTCCCAGTCTGTGACGGTGAATGGTACAGGGGGGATCTTCATGGCGCGCTTTCAGAAAAATGTGAGGTTCAGTTCGTTCCGGCGCAGTCCGATGCGTGCCCGGCGGCCTCCCGGATATGCGCCGCGAGCTTTGCTGCCTCGTGATCGACATCGTGACGCTCCAGAACACGGGCGCGGGCGGCGGCGCCCATCTTGGCTCGGGTTGCGGGCGAAAGTCTGGCCAAAGACTCGACCGCGGACGCCAGTTTATCCGCATCACCTGCCGGCACCAGCCAGCCGGTCGTGCCATCCTGCACCAATTCGGGCGTACCGGTGATATAGGTGGCGATCACCGGACGGGCGGCGGCCATCGCCTCCATTACCACCATCGGCAGGCCTTCGGCAAAGCTGGGCATGATTAGCGCATGACTACCCGCCAGCGCGGCGCGCACGCCCGCCTCGTCAAGCCATCCGGTGAACGTGACCGCATCGCCAAGACCTGCCCGCTGCACCGCGCTTTCCAGATCGGCGCGCATCGGACCGTCGCCGATAAGTGTCAGATGCAGATCCGGGTGACGCGGGACCAGTTGTGACAGGGCCGGGATCAGCACCATCTGGCCTTTCTGCTCTACGAACCGGCCAATCGCGACGAGCGACAGACCCGCCTCCGGCATCGGCGCGGGGTTGGTAAAGCGGGCGGGCTCGATCCCGCAATGCACCACCTTGATCCGCTCCCAATGGGCGAAATCCACCCAGCGACACAGCTGGCTGCGGCCAAACTGGCTGATCGCCACGGTAAAGGCCGAATGGGCGATTTTCTGCCCCAGAGACAGGGCGCGGGGCGCGTCGAACTCCTCGGGGCCGTGCACGGTGAACGAATAGTGCGGCCCGCCCATCATATGCGCCAGCATCGCGACGGCGGCGGCATTCGTGCCAAAATGGGCGTGGACGTGTACGATTTGTTCGGCGGCACAGTGGCGCGCCACATAGGCCGCCTCGGCGAGGTAGATCAGGTGGCGCAGACGGCCTGTCTCTGAAACAGCACCCATACGCCATGCCTGCCGTACCGCGGCCAACGTTGCGCCGGGGCGCGTTATCAGCACGCGCAGAAACGCACCGAACAGGGCCAACACCCCTGCGCGTAGCACATAATGCGTCTTTTCCGCCTCGGCGCAGTCCAGGGCATCAACCAGCGGCACATCGGCGGCGCGCATCGCCAGCCGGGTGATCTCGGCCCCTTGTCGCTCCAGCGCGTGCAACTCGCGCCGGATGAAGCTGTGCGAGGGCTGCGGATAGGTGTTTAGGATATAGGCGATTTTCAAGGGCGGTCGGTTCCGGGCTGTGTGTCGCGCGCAGATTAGGGGCGGGCGTGGCAAAGGGAAAGCGCGGTGCGCGAGATTTAAAGCGCTCTGAGATTAACCTGCCTCATAAGTATTTTCGAAACACCCACATGATCAACAGGTTGCGCGTGTTTTGGCACAGTTCGCCTGAAACGCGCAAAATGCGCAACCCGAGCGATTGACCACAAGCAGTGCTGCGCATAGCGTCAGACTGGGACGAAAGCCGCTGGCGGCACATGGAAAAGCGGCGTGATAAAAACTCTGATCAAGACAATGAGCGGCAATCAACTGACCGCGCGCATCCTGCGTAGTACGTCCTGGGTGCTGGTCGGCTTTGGCGGTGCGCAGATAATCCGGCTGGCGTCAAACCTGATCCTGACGCGCATCCTGTTCCCCGAAGCGTTCGGCCTGATGGCGCTGGTCACGGTCATCACCGTGGGCCTGATGATGTTCTCGGATGTGGGCATTGGTCCCAGCATCAGTCAGAGCAAGCGCGGCGACGACCCGGCGTTTCTGAATACCGCGTGGACGATCCAGGCGATGCGGGGGCTGATCCTCTGGGTGATCACGCTGCTTATGGCCTGGCCGATGGCGCGGTTCTATGACCAGCCGGATCTGGCCATCTACCTGCCGATCGCCGGGCTGGCGCTGGTGATCACCGGACTACAGCCGACGCGGATCGAGACCGCGCGCCGGCATCTGGCCTTTGGCCGCCTGACCATGCTTGATCTGATTGCGCAGTTGATCGGATTAAGCCTGATGGTGGTCCTGGCTGTCATCACGCAATCGGTGATGGCGCTGGTGGTGGGCGGGATACTCAGCGCGGCGGCCAGGCTGATCCTGACCTGGCGCTACCTGCCCGGAGCGCCCAACCGGTTCCAGCTGGAGCGCGCGGCGGTGCACGAACAAGTGCACTTTGGCAAATGGATCTTCCTCAGCACGGCATTTACCTTTGTCAGTTCGCAAGGCGACAAGGCGATCCTGGGCAAGTTGCTGACCCTCGGCGTGCTGGGGGTCTACAATATCGGGTTTTTTCTAGCCAGTTTTCCGATCATGCTGGGCATGACGATGGCGCATCAACTGATGATTCCGATCTTTCGCGACCGCCCGCCCGGGGCATCTGCTGTCTACCGCGCGCGTCTGCGCAAGATGCGGTTTCTCATGTCCGGCGGTCTATTCGTGCTCTTGGGAGGGATGGCTTTTACCGGTCCCTGGCTGGTCGATCTGCTCTATGATGACCGCTACGGGCAGGCGGGGGCGATGATCGTGCTGTTGGCCTGCGGGTTCCTGCCACAGGCGATTGGCCTCAGCTATGACCGGGCGGCGCTGGCGGCAGGGGACTCGCGCGGCGCATTCGTCTTTTCCGGCACACGGTCGTTGGTGCAGATGGCGCTGCTATACATCGGGTTCACCAGGTTTGGTCTGATTGGTGGGCTGGCCTCCTACGGGGTCGCGATGACGCTGGTTCATCCGGTTCTGATCGGCCTGGCGCTGCGGCACCGGGCGTGGGATGTGTTGCACGATGTGATCTTTGCTATTCTGGCGCTGGGGATCACAATCGGCGCAATCACGTTGCATGCCGAGGCTATCGCGGGGCTTTGGGCGTTCAGGTAAGGCGGTGCCATGAGGCAGCGATTTCAGGGCAATGCGGTCGTTGCCTCAGGAAGAGTCCGAGGTGCGGCGGCCCAGCAGACGCCGCAGACCTGAACGCCATGCGCCGCGTCGCCGAACCGGCTTCACCTCCGGGATGGAGATGACCGGGCGCAGGCCGAGATCACGCTCCATCTGTGCGGCGGAGCGAACCACCGGATGGCGCAGATCCAGCAGGAACGCCACACCGACGCCAAGCAGCAGACTGGCCACCGCGCCCAGAACCAGGATCTGCTTGCGCGCCTTGGTAAAGGGATATTCGGGCAGCGGTGCCGGTTCCAGCACGGTCAGACGCTCGGACTGGCGTTGGGTTTCGAGCTGCAAGCCTATCTGCGCTTCCTTGCGCCGGGCGCTGACCTGTTGCTTCTGCGCGCGCAGATTGGTCAACTGGCGGGTGTATTCGGCCAGTTGCAGGTCCAGTTCCGGCGTGCCGACGAGGCTATCGTTGAGCTCTTCCAGCGTGCGCACCAGCAAAGCGCGCTCGGCTTCGAGCCCCTGCAATTCCAGCAGGTCCGCTTCGCGTTGGCGTTTCTCGACCCGGCTGTTGGCAGGTGCATCGATCCGGCGCCGCAGCGACAGTGATTTACGGTCGATGTTCAGTATTGCCTCGGTCACGGTCTCGGCTTCGCGCTGCGCCGTTTCCAGATTGCCGGGGGTGGCGATGGCATTCTCGGTGCGGAACCGGGCAATGTCGGCGTCGAGCGTTTCAATCTCGGCGCCGACGGCCGCTTCCTGAAGTTGGAAGAAGGCCAGCGTCTCGCGGGCCTGTTCCAGCCGGGAACTGATGCTGAGCGCAATCGTGCGTTGCGAAAATTCATGCGCAATCTGCTGGGCACCTTCCGCCGTGGCCCAGTTGGCGGTGATCCGCAGCAGCGAAACGGTGCCGTCGTCACTGTAGCCCTCACGCGCGGCAGCAACCCCTTCGAGCGTGACCGACCGGCGGATCAGCGCGACCTTTTCACTGTCGGGCATTTCCGAGGCATCGGGGAAAAGCTCCAGCTTGTCGATCAGTTCCATCACGCCGCCACGTGACATGACTTGTTGCTCGATCATTTGCAGGCGGCGGGCGGACGATCCGGGAATAGTCGTCGGAGCCAGATCGACGGGGATCGTCGGGCTCTGGACCTGAAGGATTTCGGATGACGTATAGAGGTGCTGTTTCGACAAGGCATAAAAGAACGTCAGAATGGACCCGATCAAAAACACTGCAAGGATCGTCACGGCGCGGCGGCGCACCATGTCAATCGCATCTGCAATCGAAAAGATCGATCCCATGTAATCGCCTTCTGCCTCAAACGCGCCTTCTGGCGGTATCCGTGCCGGGCTGGTCCCGGGCTGCTCGTTTCCACGCCTCGCATATCAAGTAGGCGAAACTATGACATGCGGCCAATTTGTGCCGCTTATGCTGCCATCTGGGTCGAGGGGGCACGCGTGCGATTGAGGATGACACCCAGCAGGTTCGTCTTGCCCTGCAGCCGGCGTTCGCATTCTTCGATCTGAGGTCCGAGCGTGCGGGTGGCATCGGCGACCAGAAGCACACCGTCGACCTGCGGCAGAAATGCCTCCAGGTCATCGTATTCCAGCATCGGCGGCAGATCGTAGAGCACGATATCGGGGAAAAGCGTACCGATCATATCGTCGAGCACGGCGCCGGTGCGCTTGGAATGCAGCATTTCCGACGGGTTGACGGGCCGCGCCTGGTTCAGCCCTATTGCCAGCGTCTCCGAGCAGCGTATCAGATGATCGCGCGTCGAGACCTGACCGGCGAGATAGCGGTGCATGTCGCCCGGACCGCGCAGGCCAAGCGTCTTGGCAATGCCGGGATTGCGCTGATTGAGGTCCATCAGAACGGTCCGGAAATCTGGGACGCGGCTGATGCTGAGCGCCAGATTCACCGCAGTGAAGGTGGCGCCGCATCCGGATGTGGGCGCGGTCACGGCGATGCGGTTCCACACTTCGCTCTGAAGCGTTTGCAGCAGTTGCGTGCGCAGGTCGTCGATCACCCGCAGAATACGCTTGTCGCCACCTGCCAGTGCCATTTGCGCGCTCAGGGCCGAGGATGCGCCGCGGCCGAACGGGACATTTTCCAGCGTTTCCCAACTGCCGTTGTCATATTGAGTGATTTGGGCCGCGCGCTGTGCGGCGGGCAGGGCCATCATCTCGCCTTTGTCCGGGAAGGGAACCCCGACCAGATCCTGCGACGGGTCGCGGGTGCCCCATTTGGCTGGCATGTACTGGCCATTGACGCGACGCGTCAATTCCAGGTCAAAGGGTAGATTTCGCATGTCCGTTGCCTCAACGTGATCGGTGCCGCGCGTGCAGCCCTGAGCGGGCTGCGACGTTACGGATTGTGTTGTTCGCGTGCGGCGTACACCGCTTGCGTTTTTGACTTGTTCCACTATCGCACCTTTTACAAATGCCGCCGGATTGCCGATCCGGCAAGGCGCCCCCAAAATTCAGCAACCGGTTCGCTTCACCACGGCGCCCACAGTCAACAGCAGCACCTTGAGATCCTGCGCCAGTGACAGGCACCGATCATACTCTGCATCCAGCCGCACACGCAGCTTGAACAGGCTCTCGTTGCGCTGGGACACCTGCCAGAGGCCGGTGATGCCCGGACGCAGTGCAAAATAGTGGTGGGCATCACCGTAAATCGGCAGTTGATTCACCATCATCGGACGCGGCCCCACGAGGCTCATTTCGCCTCTCAGCACGTTCCAAAGCTGCGGCAATTCATCGAGGGACGTCTTGCGTAGGAATGCCCCGCAACGGGTGATGCGCGGATCATGCTTCAGCTTTTGCGTCGTATCCCATTCGTGGCGCATCTCTTGATCCTTGACCAGTATCTTTTCCAGCATGGCATCGGCGTCGCGCACCATCGTTCGCAGCTTGAGAATGCGAAAGACCGAGCCACCTGCGCCGAGCCGGTCCTGGCGGTAGAAGGGCGCGCCGCCCTCTATCCATAACATCAGGGCGCTGATCCCGATCAGCAACAGTGCGACCGGTGCGGTCAGCAGTACAAATGCGACGTCGAAGATTCGTTTGCCGGAGGTGCGGTAGAACTTGTGAGCGGGCAGAGCAGGCAGCGCTGGTGGGGGCAGCTTGTGCTGGTTGTGCTGGCGCAGCGAATCGACCACCTCCACCTCGTCGGGTGAGGGGCGCGCGATGTAGCTCAGCAGATTTGCCGGCGGAAATCCGGTTTGCAGCTCACTGGTCATTCCATGGGGGCGGCCCATATACAAATTCGTATCGGTCATAGGCACTCCAACTCGTCCAAAACCCAAATCACACCGCTCAGCTGCCTCTGCCCGGTGCCGCTATAATTGCGGCTTCCCGTGTTCGCCCGGCGCGGTCTGCCAAGGTAATTCTTCGGCACCGCCACCTAAAAAGTCAGGGTCAGGATTGGTCCTGACCATTCAAAGACAAAGATTTGCCTCTAATTCGACAAGATTCAACCTAACATTTCTCAGTGAGACTTTAACGAAATCCGGAGAAACACATTGTTTCTTAATGCACCGGAAATTGGGGCTCACAAATTGAAGGAAATACACTTTTAGCGTGTGTTTTATTGCATCAAATGGCTGCGACCACGTGAAACCGGATCAATTGTTTTCGGTTTGGAAACGTGGTGTTAAGCTTACTCTCTATATGTAGAAAGCCGTGGTGATTTTGCAACGCCAAATTTGCGCCGCATTTTGGCCCGGATTTACCGGAATCACCGCAGCTCCCCCTCGCTCGACCACAATTCACCCCGGAGCTTATGCGGCCGGGCTGGGGGGAATCGTCAGACTTCCTGTCAAAATTGTGGCCGTCGATTCTGTATCAGGGCGGCTCCGCGCCAGACTGTGGCGCGTCCGGCCTGAAGCTGCAGCCTGAGAGGCAAGGGGAGGAGCGCGTGCTGTTCCCGGAGCATTCGAACATCCGCTGAGCAAAGACGCCCGGCAATTGCCCAGCACAACGCGCCGGTGCCACCGTTCTGGTAGCCTCGCCTTTCGCGAGATTCTGCGCAAAGCCCGCAATCTGTGCTATACATCCGGACTTTGCCGGTATAGGTGCCGCTATCTGGTGGCGGCGCCCATATTCCTGTAGGCCGCCCCGCAGCACCCACATTCCCAAAGAGACGGACCGCACGTGAAACAAGCCCTCGCCGACGCCCTGCAATCCCGTGGCTACACGGACCTGACCCCCGTGCAGAAGGCTGTCACTGAACCGGGGCTGGAAGGCGCTGATCTGCTGGTCTCGGCGCAGACCGGGTCGGGCAAAACGGTGGCCTTTGGCATCGCCATCGCGCCTGCCATTCTGGCCGAATCTGACAGCTTTGACGCCGCTGCGGCACCGCTGGCGCTGGTCATCGCGCCGACGCGCGAGCTGGCGTTGCAGGTCAAGCGTGAACTGAGCTGGCTGTTTGCCGGGGCAGGGGCGGTTCTGGCCTCTTGCGTAGGCGGCATGGACATGCGCGACGAACGGCGTGCACTGGCGCGCGGCGCGCATATCGTGGTGGCGACGCCGGGCCGCCTGCGCGATCACCTGACGCGCGGCTCGATCGACCTTGGGGCATTGCGGGCCGTGGTGCTGGACGAGGCCGACGAGATGCTCGACCTGGGGTTCCGCGAGGATCTGGAGTTCATTCTCGGGCAGTCGCCAAAGGAGCGCCAGACGTTGCTCTTTTCCGCTACGGTGCCCAAGTCCATCGCGACGCTGGCGCAGAAATATCAGCGTGATGCGGTCCGTGTGTCCACCCGGGCCGAAGAGAGCCAGCACGCCGATATCGAGTATCGCGCCATGTCCGTCGCCCCACAGGACGCGGAAAATGCGATCATCAACGTGCTGCGGTATTTCGAGGCGCCCAACGCCATTGTATTTTGCAACACCCGCGCGATGGTGAGCCGGATGACCACGCGTCTGTCCAATCGTGGCTTTTCGGTCGTGGCCCTGTCGGGAGAACTGTCTCAGGCCGAGCGCAGCCATGCGCTTCAGTCGATGCGCGACGGGCGCGCCCGGGTCTGCGTGGCCACCGACGTGGCGGCGCGCGGTATCGACCTGCCCAACCTGGATCTGGTGGTGCACGCCGAACTGCCATCGAGCCATGAATCGTTGCTGCACCGCTCTGGCCGGACTGGCCGCGCCGGGCGCAAGGGGATCAGCGCGCTGATCGTGCCGCCCAAGTCGCACAAGAAGGCCGAGCGCATCCTCAACAGCGCCAAGGTGCGCGCCACCTGGGGGCCCGCGCCCGGTGCCGATGAGGTGATCGCGCAGGATGAGGCGCGCATGCTGGCCGATCCCGCCTGGCACGAGGCAATAACGCCGCGAGAGCAGGAAGCGGTCGCCAAGTTGACGGGTCATTTCTCTGCCGAGCAATTGGCAGCGGCCTATCTGCGGCTGCGCGCCGAGCGTCACTCGGCCCCCGAAGAACTGTCGGCCCCCGGTGCCAAGCCCGAGCCGCGCGCGCCTTTCGGCCCCTCGGTCTGGTTTTCTGTATCGGGCGGACGCGCGGCAGGGGCAGAGCCGCGCCGTCTGTTGCCGGTGCTGTGCAACGCGGGCGGGATCACGCGCGACGATATCGGCGCGATCCGGGTACGCGACGATATGAGTTTCGTCGAAATCCGCGCGACGAGCGCAAAGTATTTCATGGACAGCATCGGACCCGGCGGCACGATAGAGGGCAAGGCCACAGTCACGCAATTGGATCGCGCACCGGATTTCGTCAAGACCTACACATCCGCGCACCCGTCAAAACCCGCTGGTACGCCGAAATCCACAAAACCCGCCGGTGCGTCCAGATATGCGAAACCCGAAGGCGCGCCCAAACACGCCAGGCCGAAACCCAAGACCAAGTCCGAAACGGCGATGGACGACGGTGCGCTGGTGGCCAAGCGCGGTTCAAAAGCGAAACCGCACAAGTCCGATTACCTGAAGGGGCCACCGCCCCCCAAAAGCAAACCCAACAGCAAGAAGAACCGCGCCCGCGCAGCGGCAGCCAAAGAGTCTGCCAAATCCGCGCCGCGCGGCAAGGGCGGGCCGAAACGCGGCACGCCCTGAGGCGTGACAAATCACGTTCTGGCAAAGCGTTCCGCCTTGATCGCGAAGTCAGATTCAAGGCAAAACGGCTTTAGCCGACCATCATTTCCTTGGTCGCGGTGAGGGTCACGTCCGGGTAGTCTCGCTCGATCCGGTCGATATCCCATTGCAGCCGCGTCAGGTACACAACGTCGCCGTCATTGTCATGCGCGATGTGTTGCTTGTTGGCTTCGATGAACTTGTCCAGCGCCGCTTTCGACCCGTTCGCCCAGCGGGCCGAGGTGAATTGGCTGGACTCGAACCGCACCGGCAGGCCGTATTCCAGCTTGATACGGCTGGCCAGCACCTCGAATTGCAACGCGCCCACGACGCCGACGATGAAACCGGAGCCAAAGAAAGGCTTGAACACCTTGGCGGCCCCTTCCTCGGCGAACTGCATCAGGGCTTTTTCCAGGTGCTTGGATTTCAGCGGATCGCCCGCACGCACGGTTTGCAACAGCTCGGGCGCAAAGGAGGGGATACCGGTCACGCGGATTGCCTCGCCCTCGGTCAGGGTGTCGCCGATGCGCAGCTGGCCGTGGTTCGGGATACCGATGATATCGCCGGCCCAGGCCTCTTCGGCCAGTTCGCGGTCAGAAGCGAGAAACAGGACAGGCGCCGTGACGGTCATCGGTTTCTTGGTGCGTACATGGGTCAGCTTCATGCCGCGCTTGAAATGGCCTGAGGCCATGCGCAGGAATGCCACCCGGTCGCGGTGCTTGGGGTCCATGTTCGCCTGAACCTTGAAAACAAAGCCGGAAACCTTTGTTTCTTCGGGCATAATTGATCTTGGATCAGCTTTTTGCGGCTGTGGTGGCGGGCCGTAGGTGCCGATACCATCCATCAGTTCCTTGACCCCGAAAGAGTTGATCGCACTGCCGAACCAGATTGGCGTCATATGCCCCTCAAGGACGGCCTGTGGATCAAGCGCGGGCAAAAGTTCGCGTGCCATTTCCACTTCTTCGCGCAGCTTGGTGGCCAGATCGGCGGGGATATGTTGATCAAGTGCGGGATCATCCAGCCCGTCGATCTCGATGCTCGCCGTCACCTTGTTGCGGTCGGCGCGATCCATCAGCTCCAGCCGATCGCGCAGCATGTCGTAACAGCCGACAAAATCGCGTCCCACACCGATTGGCCAGCTGGCCGGCGTCACGTCAATGGCCAAGTTTTCCTGAATCTCATCAATGATGTCAAAAGTGTCGCGGCTCTCACGGTCCATCTTGTTACAGAATGTCAGGATCGGCAGATCACGCAGGCGGCACACTTCAAAGAGCTTCTGCGTCTGGCTCTCTACCCCCTTGGCGCCGTCGATCACCATCACCGCCGCATCCACTGCCGTCAGGGTGCGATAGGTGTCCTCGGAGAAATCAGAGTGGCCGGGTGTATCCACCAGATTGAACCGGAAGTGCCTGAAATCGAACGACATGGCAGAGGCCGACACCGAAATCCCGCGATCCTTCTCCATCTGCATGAAGTCGCTTCGCGTCCGTCGCGCCTCGCCCTTGGCACGGACCTGACCCGCCATCTGGATGGCACCGCCGAAAAGCAGGAATTTCTCGGTCAGCGTTGTCTTGCCCGCATCAGGGTGACTGATGATCGCAAAAGTGCGCCGGCGCGCAATTTCGGTGGGCAGATCGGGGCGGTTTTGGGCGGTGTCCAGCATGAGGCGCGTATACGGCGCGGATGCCGGGCGCGCAATACGCCACCGACCCCGGACGGCGGTCCGATGAAGACCGCGTGTCAGAAGATCAGCGGAAACGGCGGAAACTCATGTCACACGACAGGCAAATTCCAGCCAAAGCCGGTAGAATATTCACCGAGTCGAGGCGCGCCGAAGCATGGCCGCTGCATCGGGATGGTCGAGCAGCGCCTTGCTGACTTCGAAATCGAGGTGCACGCGCTCTGAATGGCCAGGCAGGACATGTGCCAGCTTCTCGCTCAACTCACGAGGCAGGACCGGGCGCGTGCGGGTGTCCAGCAGCAGCGTCTCGGCTGCGATTCCTTCGGCATAGATGATCTGATGCGCGTCAAAGAGCAGCTGGAAGTAATCCACGAAACCGCCATCGGCCTGAACGATGGTATCGCCGTTCACCAGATGCCGTGCCCGCACCAGCAATTCGTGGCGTCCCGCCCCCAGTTCATCGGATCGTTGATAGATGAATAGCCTGTGATCGGGGCTGACATGCAGATCGTTGGTATTGTGCAGCGCCCCCGCGCGGATACGGATCGGGGCAAAAGCCCCCACAGCACGCACTGTCGAACTGCCGATCCAGCGTACTTCCTGCGGGCCGTCATCACGGGTCAGCACCATGTCACCGATCTTGAGGTCTTCGATTGGTCTCTGCGCGCCGGAGGCCAGCGTGATATGTGTACCGCGCGAGAATGACACGCAGGCCACTTCGGCGAATTTCGCCGCAGCACCTTGGGTATCGATCCCCACCAGCGTATAATCCGTACGCGGCGTCATCGGAGCCAGAGGTACGGCAAAGACGCCCTCGACGTCGCCTGCGCGGTCCACCTCGACGAGAATCAGGATTTCGGTGGTGCTGCCTGACGCGCTCATCATCGTCAGGCAGCAATCAATGTGCAGCGCGTCGCCTGCGCGGCCCAGGCGCGTGCCCTCGGCCACAGTCAACGCACCCGTGCCATCGGTGCTGAAAGAGAGCCGTTGCAGCACGCCACCCAGCCCCAGCTCATAGGTGTCGTCGAGGTCAAGCTCTGCGGCGAACGATATCGGATCGCCCAGGTTGGCACCGTTCACCACGCTGATCGCTTCGGCGGAATAGACCGGGATGGATTGGACAAGGGCTTGGATCATCTTACACGACTCGTTATTCGACTTTTGCACCGGCTGGCTCTGCCATAGGCTCTGGCTAGAGCAGAATTGTGGCAAAGACAGGCCGATCTGCGGTGGATTTCACGACATTGTGCCCCGTGGGCGCGGTGGCGTCACGGGGTAATTCGCGTGCTGGATAGCACAGAGCGCTGACAACAGCGAATAAGGGAGACCAAAAGATGGATATGGGGCTGACAGGGAAAAGGGCGCTGGTTTGCGCGTCCTCCAAAGGGCTGGGGCTGGGCTGTGCGCGGGCGCTGGCAGGTGAGGGCGTGCATCTGGTGATGAACGCGCGCGGTACCGAGGCACTGGCTCAGGCGGCGCAGGCGATACGCGACGACTTCGGCGTTGAGGTCATCGAAGTGGCCACAGACATCACCACCGCCGACGGTCAGGCGCGCGCGCTGGAGGCCGCAGGCGATGTGGACATTCTGGTGAACAACGCAGGCGGCCCACCACCCGGCATGTGGCATGACTGGAACCGAGACGATTTCATCAAGGCGCTCGACGCCAACATGCTGACGCCGATTGCGCTGATGAAGGCGCTGCTGCCGGGCATGATGGAGCGCGGCTGGGGCCGGGTGGTCAACATCACCTCGCAATCGGTCAAATCTCCGATTCCGGTGCTTGGCCTCAGCAATTCGGCCCGTGCCGGGCTGACCGGCTATGTTGCGGGCACGGCGCGTCAGGTGGCGGGCAAGGGAGTGACCATCAACAACCTGCTGCCGGGCATCCACGACACCGACCGGGCCACGGCGCTTGATCAAGGGGCCGCCGACACACAGGGAGGCACCATGCAAGAGGCCCGCGCGCAGCGTTGCACGACGATCCCGGCAGGACGCTACGGCACGCCGGACGAATTCGGCGCCGCTTGCGCGTTCCTGTGTTCGCAGCATGCCGGGTTCATCGTCGGGCAGAACGTCCTGCTGGATGGCGGTGCAGTCAATTCCACGCTCTGAGCACGCTGACGCCGCCACTGTCAGCGGCGCGGACGGCGGCGGCGGAGCCTTGCCGCCCGGCCTGACGTCCCGGCATCTGCCGCACGTCTTGCACGTGGCGGGAAGGGTTGCTATCTGCCGATTGAAAATCCCGATAGTTTTCATCGGGGAAGCCGAAAGGACGGCCCGTGGAAGAGCGGATACCGAGACTGGAAATCAAGAACCTCACGCGCCGCTATGACGGGCGCGTGGTGGTTGATGACGTTTCGCTCGCCGTGCATCCGGGACAGGTGACATGTCTGCTGGGGCCATCGGGCTGCGGCAAGTCTACGACATTGCGGATGATCGCAGGCGTCGAGATGCAGGATTCGGGCGAAATCTGGGTCGATGGCACGCTGATCTGCGACACGCGCACACGGATGCCGCCGGAACGGCGCAATATCGGGCTGATGTTTCAGGATTTTGCACTCTTTCCGCATCTGTCGGTCTTTGAAAACGTGGGCTTTGGTCTCACCGGTGACCGGGACACCCGTACGACCCGCATCCGCGAGATGTTGGGACGTGTCGGGCTGGCCCGGTTCGAGGCGTCCTTTCCGCACGAGTTGTCCGGCGGCGAGCAGCAGCGTGTGGCGCTGGCCCGAGCGCTGGCACCGCGCCCGCGTATCATGCTGATGGATGAGCCGTTTTCGGGCCTCGACAACCGGTTGCGCGACGGCATCCGGGATGAGACGCTGGATATCCTGCGCGAAGAGGACGCCGCCGTGTTGCTGGTCACGCATGAGCCGGTCGAAGCGATGCGGATGGCCGATGAGATCGCGCTGATGCGTTCGGGTCAGATCGTGCAGCAAGGGGCACCCTATAACCTCTATAATTCACCGGTAGATCGAGATTCGGTCGCGTTCTTCAGTGATATCAACGTGATTTGCGGCACAGTTCAGGGTGCGCTGACTGATACGCCCTTTGGTCAGTTTCTGGCCCCCGGCGTACCGGACGGGCAGGCGGTGGAAATCGTCATTCGTCCACAACATATCAAGATTGACTTTGATCGGCATGGTCGCGGTCCGAATCCGACGCCGGGCGATGGGTCTCCGGCGCTCGGCGTCGTGCGGCGCGCGCGGTTCATGGGCTCCGAGAGCCTGGTGGAATTCAGCATGGCGCATGACGGATCGATCCTGCGCGCCACGGTCCCCAATGTTTTTCTACCCTCTGTCGGCCAGAACCTGTGGCTGATGATTCGGCGCGATCGTTGTTTCGTCTTTCCGGCACGCAAGGGCACGAGCAGGGCCTGATCGGGGCGTTTCTCGGGGGGCTGATCGGGCACTCTGTGAAAAATGACCGCGCTACCGTGCTTTGGTTCTTTCAACCTGCGCGCTGAGGGATTAGATACTACTGACGAAATTCTTGGGGCACACGCAATCCCGCCCCCAGACAGGGAGAATATCCATGCTGAACAATATCGGGCTTCCGGGCATCCTGCTCATCGCCATTGTGGTGCTGGTCCTTTTCGGGCGCGGCAAGATATCTTCGCTCATGGGCGAAGTGGGCAAGGGCATCACGTCGTTCAAGAAGGGCATCACCGAGGGTAACAAGGATCTGGAAGATGCAGCGGACGAGACGGCCCAAGAGGCCAAGGACGTGACGCCCAAATCCGAAAAAGACAAGGCCTGAACGCAACATGTTCGATCTTGGGTGGACCGAGCTTCTGGTGATTGGCGTCGTGGCGTTGATCGTCGTGGGGCCGAAGGACCTGCCGGGAATGTTCCGCACTGTCGGACAGTTCGTGGGCAAGGCCAAGGGCATGGCCCGCGAGTTTTCACGCGCGATGAACGACGCGGCTGATGACGCGGGCGTCAATGATGTAACCGACACGTTGCGCAAGGCCACGAACCCGGTCAAATCCGCCATGTCCGAAGTCCGCAAGACGACCGAGAGCTTTACCCAGGCAACGCAGGACGCGGGCAAGCCCAAGCTCAGCCCCGAACGGCAGGAGACCGCCGACAAGGTCAGTCAGACGGCTGCCGAAAAGGCCACCAAACGGCAGGCAACAGAGGCGGCAGAAGCAACCGCCGCGGATAAAAAGACCAAACCGACCACAAAGAAGTCTGCCAAAAAGCCAGCCAAACCGGCGGCTGCAAAAAAGCCCGCGGCCAAGACATCCACTGACGCCAAAGCCGCGCCCGCCAAAAAATCCCCGGCCCGCAAGCCGGCCGCCAAGACCGCGGTCAAGACCGCTGCTGCCAAACCTGCCGTCGCCCCAAAGACCGCCACCAAGCCCGCAAAGAAAAAGGCGCCTGAGGACAAGGCATGAACAATCCCGAAGAGATCGAAGACAGCAGCGCGCCACTGATCGAGCATCTGGCAGAACTGCGCACGCGCCTCATCCGGTCGGCGATTGCCTTTATCATCGGCATGATCATCTGCTTTACCATCGCCACGCCGATCTTCAACTTTCTGACCGCGCCACTCTGTTCGGTGCTGGCGGATCGTGGGCAGGACTGCGACCTGATCTTCATCTCGCCGCAAGAGGGTTTTTTCGTCGCCATCAAGGTGTCGCTGCTGGGTGGGTTCATGCTCGGCTTTCCCTACATCGCGGCCCAGATGTGGCGGTTTGTGGCGCCCGGTCTCTACATGTCCGAAAAAGGCGCGTTTCTGCCCTTTCTCATCGCGTCGCCTTTCATGTTCATTCTCGGCGCGAGCTTTGCGTTCTTCGTCGTCACGCCGCTGGCCTATGATTTCTTTCTCGGATTCCAGCAATTCGGCACGTCAGGAGAGGCAATCGAGGGCGTACAGGGCCCTGCACCGCTCAGCGTGGTCTTTCAGGGCTCGGCGCAGGAATACCTGAATC
This sequence comes from uncultured Roseovarius sp., assembly GCA_947503145.1. GTDB lineage: Bacteria > Pseudomonadota > Alphaproteobacteria > Rhodobacterales > Rhodobacteraceae > Roseovarius. The sequence continues at coordinate 217,492 of CANNCP010000006.1, read as the reverse complement.
TCACGATCAAGTTCATCGTCGCCTTTGGCCTGTGTTTCCAGTTGCCTGTGCTGCTGACCCTCATGGGCAAGGCCGGGCTCGTCGGCGCCGAAGGGCTGAAAGCGGTCCGCAAATACGCGGTGATCGGTATCCTGGTGCTGGCTGCACTGGTCACACCGCCGGATGTGATCACTCAGGTGATCCTGTTCGTCGTGGTTTACGGTCTCTATGAGATTTCGATCATGCTCGTCCGCCGGGTCGAGCGGCAGCGCGAGGCAAAGCTGCGCGCCGAAGGACTGTGGTTCGAGGATGACGACGACGATATCGAGATGCCCGACGATGATCTGCATCCCGAAGACGACCCGCAAGGGACGAATGAGGAGCCACGTACATGACTGACCCACTGGAACGGATCGCGGGGGCACTGGAACGCGTCAGCCCGCCACCGTTTGATGCCCCCGATTTTGCCGCCGCCGATGCGTTTGTCTGGCAGGTCGCACCAGATCGGCTGCAGCCGGTGAAACACGTGTCGCGCGTTGATATGGGGCTGCTTCTGGGGGTCGACCGATCGCGCGATACGCTGCTGGAAAATACCCGCCAGTTTGCCCGCGGGCTGCCCGCAAACAACGCACTCCTTTGGGGCGCGCGGGGCATGGGGAAATCAAGCCTCGTCAAAGCGGTACATGCCGCAGTTGTAGCAGAAGGTTCGGCCCTCAAAATCGTCGAGCTGCAACGTGAGGACCTGACCAGTGTCACCCGCCTGCTGGCGCTCTTGCGGTCCAGTGATGCACGCTTTGTGCTCTTTTGCGATGACCTCAGCTTCAGTCATGATGACCAGCACTACAAATCGCTCAAGGCGGTGCTGGATGGCGGGATCGAAGGCCGACCCGAAAACGTGGTCTTTTACGCCACGTCGAATCGTCGCCACCTGATGCCGCGCGACATGATCGAAAATGAACGCGCCAGCGCAATCAGCCCCAGCGAGGCGACTGAAGAAAAAGTCTCGCTCAGCGACCGGTTCGGGCTGTGGCTGGGCTTTCATCCCTGCACGCAGGACGACTACCTGGCGATGATCCGGGGCTACTGCGACGCCTACGGGATCGATATCGACGACGACACCCTGCGCGCCGAGGCGATCGAATGGCAGGCGACACGTGGTGCGCGCTCTGGTCGGGTGGCCTGGCAATACGTGACCGATCTGGCCGGGCGGCGCGGCGTGGCGATTGTGTCCTGAGGCAGCCTCGGGCTGCGGGCCGGGTATTCGAGTATTTATGGAAAAATGAATGGATGCTGCATGGAACCGGTCCTTGCCGGTTAAAGCGTTCCGCGAAAAGCTGTGAGTCAGATTTTTCGCGGAACGGCTTTGGTCGCATTGGTGACGGGGGCCGTCGCCGGGTATCTCAGCGGTCAGTCCGTCAGGTAAGGCACCGGGTCGAGGCTCTCGAAGCCGTCGCGTACCTCGAAATGCACCGCTGCAGGGCCAGAACTGCGCACTTTGGCCAGGCTGTCGCCGCGGCTGACCTTGTCGCCGGTTTCGACCGTGACATTCTCGACGTTGGAATAGACCGTCAGCAGGTTGTTCGCATGGCGCAGGACGATGATCGGCTTGCCGCCCGTGTCCTTGGTGATCGCGGCCACGGTGCCCTTGTCAGCGGCCGTGACGGACGTGCCCGGAGATGCAGCGATGTCGATACCGTCATTCTTGCCTTTTGAATAGGCGCGCACGATGTCACCGCGCACCGGATACCCCATACGCGCCTTGCTCGTTTTGGTCTGGGTCGCTCCCAGGTCGGGTGCGTCGCCGGGTTTGACCTTGGGCGTCGAGCGGTCTGTGACCGGGGTCGTATCATCCTCGGGTAGCGGTTTTTCGGCACTCGGTGGCTCGGGCGTGGGCGATCCCGTGCCCGGAAGTACGGTTTGTGGCACATCGGTCGCGTCAAAGGGTTCGCCGGTCTTGCCGGGCAGGGCGACCGGGATCATCAGATACTGTCCTTCACGCACGCCGAAATCCGCGCCCAGCCCATTCCAGTCAGCCAGGCTTCGGATCGACACATTGTAGAGCCGCGCGATGGTATAGGCGGTTTCGCCGCGCGCGACCTTGTGGCGCACGGGTTCTGCGCCGGACTGTGGTGCCTGTTGTGCAGGATTCAGTGTGCTGGTCTCGATCTGGCTCTGGTCCGCCTTGTCGATTGCGCCGCCAGCGATGGCCGCGATATCGACGTTTCCGGGGCGGATCGGCCCGCCTGTCGGTTCGGCGACGCGACCGGGCAGGGCGATCACCTCGCCCCGGCGTAGATTGTCGTCGGTGCCGATCCCGTTGAACCGGCCCAGTTCGCCCGCATCGACGCCAATCCGTGCTGCGAGACTGGTCAGCGTGTCGCCGCGCTGCGCGACCGCGACCTGATAGCCGGGATAAGAGATGATGCCGCGACTGTCCGGATCGGGCCGGTCGGCAGTGGCGCTTCGCGCCGCCTGGGCGGTATCCAGCCCGCTGCCGATGCCGCCGCGCATGTCAAGGTCGAGCGGACCGCTGCAGGCACTGAGAACCAGCACAGCAGCACCCGCCATCAGAGTAGTGGGGCGATTGGAAAAGTTCATCTCGATCACGTCCTCATCATTTGCCCCTTGTGCGCCGGGGCTTTGCCTGAATCAATTAACCTAAGCCGTATCCCGGCCCAAACCTTCGACCAGCGGCACAAATCGCACCGGGCGCAGTTCGTCATAGTCAAAGCCGTCCTCGCTGCGCGTCACGCGGATCAGGCTCTGCACGGCGTCGGACTGCCCGACCGGCACCACCATGATACCCCCGATTTTGAGTTGCGCCAAGAGCGGTCCGGGCGGATCCTCGGCGGCGGCAGTCACAATGATACGGTCAAAGGGTGCCTGATCGGGCAGACCAAAGCTGCCGTCGGCGGTGAGTGCAGTGATGTTGGTCAGATCCATGCTGCGGAAAATCTGGCTTGCCTCGTGCACCAGGCGCCTGTGCCGGTCCACCGTGTAGACCCGCCGTGCCAGCTGACTGAGGATCGCCGCCTGATAGCCGCTGCCGGTGCCCACCTCCAGTACCTTGTCGCGCGGGGAAAGTTTCAGCGCCTGGGTCATCAGCCCCACGACCGAGGGCTGACTGATCGTCTGTCCGCAAGCGATAGGCAGTGGCATGTCCTCATAGGCGCGATCGGAGAAATAGCCGCGGATGAATGGCCCGCGGTCGATCTTTTCCATTGCGCCCAGCACGCGTGTGTCTGTCACCCCCTTGGAGCGCAGCGCGTAGAGGAACTGCATCTTGCGTTCTGCGATCTGGTCGTGGCTGGTCATTCGATGGCTTTCAGTGGCTCCAGCATGTCGTGGGCCGTCAGGTCAGCGCGCATCGGCGTGACCGAGATATAGCCCTTGAGGTTCATGTCCGCGTCCGACCCTTCGGCGGTGGGCTGGCTCTGCTGGGCACCGGTGACCCACAGGAACCGCCGGCCCGAGGGTGAATCATGCGGCACCACGCCAAAGCCCATGTCACGGCGGAACCCCTGCGGGGCGACACGCAATCCCATGACCGCGGCGGCGGGTACGGGTGGAAAGTTCACGTTGTAGAAGATGCCGTAATCGTCACGTGTCCAGATGCCCTTGTCCAGCAGGCGCTGTACGGTGCTCAGGCCATGCTGGCGCGCGGCATCGAACTGGTCATCCAGATCGCGGTTTTCAGAGCCATAATACTGGCTGAGCGCGATGGCCGGCATGCCATTCAGCGCGGCCTCCATCGCGGCACCGACAGTGCCGGAATAGACCGCGTTCTCGGCTGAGTTGTTGCCGCGGTTGACACCTGACAGGATGAGATCGGGCAATTGCCCCCGCATGATGTCATGCAGCGCCGCCAGCACGCAATCGGCGGGGCTGCCCTGCACGGCATAGCGGCGATCGTCCATCTGGCTGACCATCATCGGCTGGGTGTAGGAGATGCAGTGCCCCACGCCCGATTGTTCGAACGCAGGCGCCACTGTCCACACCTCCCCCCCGGATCCGGCCAGTTCCTGGGCGATCTCTTGCATCACCTCCAGCCCGGGTGCGTTGATACCGTCGTCATTGGTGATGAGAATGCGCAATTTACCGCTCCTGCCCCGCGTTTACCCTTGTGTAGCGGGCAGGGGGCAAGCCGGCAAGCGGGCGCGGTGGTCATTTGTCGCTTTGAAAACCTGCTGCTGTCTGCCCGGCCCTCCGTGCAGGCTTTCGGGGCAAAAGATCTCGATTTAACCCAGAAGGCTCAGCAGGCGGCGCGCCTCGGCGCGTGGGTCAGCCAGGTCATCGCGGGCCTCGCCGGGATGGAATCGCGCGCGTGTGGCCGTGGGCATCGGTGCCGGGCTGACGATGTGTACGCGCGGGCCGGTCCGGGCGGTTTCCGCCTGCCAAGATCGCGCCAGAGCGATCTGAGCGGCCTTGGTGGCGCCATACGCACTGTAAAATTTCTCGCCTGCCTTGAAATCTTCAAAGAATATCGCCTGACCGCTCTCGCCCAGCAACGGCGCGATGAACGGGATCAGTTGCCCGGTGGCCGTGACGTTGCAGGCCACTGACTTGTCCCAGTCGCGCGCATCCAGATGCGCGGCCAGCGTGAGGGGCGCCGCATGGACTGCGGTATGCGCCCAGAGCGCGACATTGCCCCACCGGTCATGGATCGAGCGGCAGAGTTGGCGCATCGCGTCCGGGTTGGTGATGTCCATCGGGGCCAGCGTGGCGCTGTACCCGGCAGCCTGGATGCGGTCATCCAGCTCTTCCAGCGCGCCGGTGGTACGGGCTACGGCAACGATGTGGTATTGCGGGGCCAACTCTTCGGCCAGCGCGGCGCCGAGGCCGCGCGAGGCACCGGTGATCAGCGCGACGGGGGAGGGGGTATCTTGGATCATGCCAAGGGCTTTTCATCCATTGGCGCGCAAATCAAGGGGCAATGCGCATGGCCGCGACCGCAGTGCTGCTCATCCTCCGGGAATGAGCATGCGTAGCGTCTGCCCGTTCTGCATCAGGATGATCTGCCCCTGCTCGATCGCGGCCACGGTATGACGACCGATCTTGTCGCCGGGTTTGACCTGTACGATCTCACCCCGGTCTGATTTCACCAGTGCATAGGCGCGATTCTCGGCTGTGACGGTCCCGATCAGGACGGTGCCCGACGGTATATCGGCTTCTTGTGTCGCGGCGGTCTTGACCACCTGCGATTGCGCTGTCGTATCGCTGAACTCTGTCACGTCATCCCCTTTCAAGGCGTGTTTCAGCGCGCTGACTTATGCCTGTGCGCAGACATGCGAAAGGGGAGGTGAAAAGTATCGGCAGGATAAAGCCGCAACGCCGCATTGATGGCAACAAAGTGCCACCGGATGCCTGCCGGGGATCATTTTAGGATTGCGCCGGTTACTCGGCCGCCTTCAGTTCGAATCCCTTTTCGATCTGATCGGATGGCTCCACCGGGTATTCGCCGGAAAAACAGGCGTCGCAGTATTGTGGGCATGCCGCGTTGCGCCCAGACGCTTCGCCGACGGCCCGGTATAGGCCGTCAAGCGTGATAAACCGCAGGCTGTCGACCTGAAGATGCGCGCACATCTCGTCTTCGGACATTGTCGCGGCCAGCAGTTTTTCGCGTTGCGGAGTATCCACGCCGTAAAAGCAGGGCCAGGCGGTCGGCGGCGAGGCGATTCGAAAATGGACCTCTTTCGCCCCGGCATCGATGACCATTTCCTTGATCTTGCGGCTTGTGGTGCCGCGCACCACGCTGTCATCGACCAGAATCACGCGCTTGCCCTTGATCAGCGCACGGTTCACGTTCAGCTTCAGCCGGACGCCCATGTTGCGGATCTGCTCGGTCGGCTCGATGAAGGTGCGCCCCATATACTGATTGCGGATGATACCCATCGCGTAGGGAATGCCGGACTCGTGGCTGTAGCCGATGGCGGCAGGCGTGCCGCTGTCAGGTACCGGGCAGACGAGATCGGCGTCTACCGGAGCCTCGCGGGCCAGTTCGATGCCGATCTGGCGGCGGGTTTCATAGACGCTGCGCTGGCCGATGATCGAATCGGGGCGACTGAAATAGACATGTTCGAAAATGCAGAAGCGTGGCTTTTGCCGACGGAAGGGGAAATGGCTCTCGACGCCATTGCCGTTGATCACGACCATCTCGCCGGGTTCCACTTCGCGCACATATTTCGCGCCGATGATATCCAGCGCGCAAGTCTCGGAACTGAGCACCCAGCCATCCGCCACCTGGCCCAGGACCAGCGGGCGCACACCCAGCGGGTCGCGCACGCCGATCAGTTTGGTCCGGGTCATGGCGACGATGGAAAACGCGCCTTCGACCCGGCGCAGCGCATCCTGCATCCGGTCGGGGATGGTGCGTTGCAGTGAGCGGGCCATCAGGTGAATAATGCATTCGGTGTCGGAACTGGACTGAAAGATGCTGCCGCGTTCGATCAATTCGCGACGCAGCGCGTCGGCATTGGTGATGTTGCCGTTATGCGCGATAGCGGCCCCACCCATGGCAAATTCGCCAAAGAAGGGTTGAACATCGCGGATCTGAGGTGCCTTGCCGCCCGAGGTGGAATAGCGGACATGCCCGATGGCCAGCGGGCCGGGCAGCGTCTCCATCAGGCTCTGCTTGGTGAAATTGTCGCGCACATAGCCGAACCGGCGGGCGCTGTTGAACCCGTGTTCGGGATGGTGGCAGACGATCCCACCCGCCTCTTGGCCACGGTGCTGTAGCGCGTGCAGGCCGAGGGCAACGAAATTGGCGGCCTCGGTCACGCCGATCACGCCAAAGACGCCGCACTCTTCTTTCAGCTTATCCTCGTCGGCGACATCGCGCAGATACGAGGTGTCGAACGGGTGGGCGGGGGGCATATGTTTGGACAAGGCGGGAAAGCTCCGAATCCGATTGTCACAGAAGCTCTACCCATAATCGGTACGATGCCTGATGTCACGAGCCGATCCGCAGCATATCTTCTTTGGCGTCACTACCGCAGCGTCAGCGGCGGCGCGCGCTCAGAAACGCGACAGCACCACGCCGCCGACGACCAGCGCGGCCGCCATCATCCGCGTCGGCGACAGCGCCTGGGCGGGAAGGCCGAAAGCGCCGAAATAATCCAACAGCAGCGCGCCGATCATCTGGCCCAGAATCAGCACTGTCGTGGCGGTCAGGACACCCAGCACCGGCACGCTCCAGAGCGCGGAAAACACATAGATCGCCCCCATCGCTCCGCCGATCATCAGCCAGAGCGGCACCGCGCCCAGCCGTGCCAGGCTGGCGCCGTCGCCGATGATCAGGGTGAGTACCAGCAGCACGATGAACCCGATGCCGAACGATATCGTTGCAGCCCCCATCGGGCTGCCGATGCCGCGCCCCAGCATCGCGTTGAGAGGTGCCTGCACGGAGATCGCTACCCCCGATATTGCCATCAACGCCAGCGCGATCAAGGTCGTGTTGGACATGGCCTTACTGCTGCACTTCGCAGGCGCCGACGAGCGCCTCGTACTGCGCCGTGATCCAGCCCAACGCCTGTTCAGGATTGCCGTCTTCGATGCGCCCGGTAAGATGCGCAAAGATGCGTGCCGAACGGCTGTCGTCGATCATCTGGATGTTCTGCGAGGAAATGACCGTTTCGTAGACGAAATAGGCAATCGCCACCAACAGGATGCCGCGTGCCACACCAAAGAGAAATCCGATCCCCTGATCGAGGCCTCCCAGCGCCGAGCGTTGCACCAGCGACGAAAAGAGCGGCGTGATCAGCGACGCCACGATCAGGGCGACGGCAAAGACCACCGCGAAGGCCCCGATCATGCTCAGCTCGCAGCTGTCGGCGATGAACTCGCCCACGACGGGGACTTCCTTGACCAGCGGTTCGACCTGCGGGGCAAAGATGAAGGCGACGATGCCCGCCACGATCCAGCCGGCAATCGCCAACGTCTCGCGCACGAAGCCGCGCGAATAGGCTAAAAGTGCCGAAAGCACGATAACCAGCGCTACGACCCCGTCGATGATGGTGAAGCCTTCCATATGCCTTGCCTCGTCCTGCTGGGGCGCTAGCCTGCGCCGAATATGTCACCCACAAAAGCGGTCAGATCTTCCAATCTTGTCAGGCTTAGACCGGTCGCGCCACCGGGCTTGCCACCTTTAGGAACGATTGCGGCGTTGAAACCAAGTTTTTGGGCTTCTTTCAACCTGTTTTCCGTCTGTGGGGCCGGTCGAAGCGCTCCAGAGAGGCTTATTTCGCCGAAAACCACTGTATCGGCAGGTAGTGCGCTATCTTCGCGCGCGCTGAGCAACGCAGCGGCAACGGCCAGATCGGCTGCCGGTTCGCTGATTTTCATGCCACCTGCAACGTTGAGATAGACATCGAGCCCGGCAAACGGGATACCGCAGCGCGATTCGAGCACCGCAAGGATCATCGCCAGTCGTGCGCCGTCCCAGCCTACTACCGCGCGGCGCGGCTGAGAGTGCGGGCTGGGGGCGACCAGCGCCTGCAACTCGACCAGCATGGGGCGGGTGCCCTCTATTCCGGCAAAAACCGCCGAGCCGGGCGAAGGTTTGCCACGTTCACTGAGAAAAAGAGCGGACGGGTTCGAGACCTCCGCCAGGCCACGTCCGGTCATCTCGAAAACACCGATCTCGTCGGCGGGGCCGAACCGGTTCTTGACCGCGCGCAGGATACGGAACTGGTGGCCGCGCTCGCCTTCGAAATAGAGTACGGTATCGACCATATGCTCGACCACGCGGGGGCCGGCGATCTGGCCGTCCTTGGTGACGTGACCCACGAGGACGACGCTCACGCCCTTGCGCTTGGCAAAACTGGTCAGTTCGTGCGCGGCGGCGCGCACCTGACTGACGCTGCCCGGAGCGGAGCCGATGGTATCGAGCCACATGGTCTGGATCGAATCGATGATGACCAACTGCGGCTTTTCCGCCTCCATCGTGGTCAGGATATCGCGCAGATTGGTCTCGGCGGCCAGTTTCACGGGCGCATCCCGCAGCCCCAGCCGTTCGGCCCGCATGCGCACCTGCGCGCTGGATTCCTCACCAGAAACATATATGGTTTTCAGTCCCTTGCGTGCAAAATCTGATGCGGCCTGCAAGAGCAACGTGGATTTTCCGATGCCCGGATCACCGCCCACCAGCAGCGCCGAGGCGGGCACGAGGCCACCGCCCAGAACGCGGTCCAGTTCCTCCAGTCCGCTCATGGTGCGTGGCGGTGGCGTTTCCTTTGCAGAAAGGTCGGTAAGCACCATGCCCTTGCCGCGCACCTTGCCCAGGGAATTCGCGGCAGGCCCGGCACTGAGGCCGGTATCTTCGACGATCGTGTTCCAATCCCCGCAGGCATCGCAGCGCCCGGACCATTTGTTATGGACCGCGCCGCAGGCATTGCAGGTGAAGCTAGGTGTTTTCGCCATGCTCCGGGTCATGCCCCAGCGCGCGGGCGGCGTCAAACCCTGTGTGGTTTTCGCTTTTGGCTGAAATGGCCGATGATGATGGATGCAAGGATGCAACCGGTAAAGAAGTAGAGCCCCCAGGCGGTCTCGACGGTCGCCATTCCGACGCCTTTGACGACCACGATGTAGAGTGCGATCAGGAACACGTCGGCCATCGCCAGCTTGCCCAGGATCTGTAGCGCGGGCAGGGCCTTGCGGCGCATCAGGCCAAAATGGATGAGCGCCAGCCCGATGGTTTTGGCATAGGGCGCAAAGAGGGCAAAAAACGTGACGAGCAGCGCCAGCGCCACGTCCGTATCCCAGAGGGATTGCAACCCCGAGATGATGCTGATTTCGCTCAGACCAAAGAGCGGCAGCAGCCCGGCACGCATAATTGGCGCGAACCAGGCCAGCGGGAAGAGGATGAGCAGGGCGAGGTTGGCGAGACGGAGCATGACTGCAGCCTTGGCGGAGAAAGGTTACTATCAGCTATGTCGTGCAGGCCAACCATGCAACCGCCACGGCGCTGCTTCTCTACCGCACCGCCTCTATCGGCCCTTCGGCCCGGCCGTGGATGAACTGATCTAGGTAAGGATCACCCGAGGCATCCATATCCGCCACTGGCCCGGTCCATTGGATCACCCCGTCATGCAGCATCGCGATGTTGTCGGCGATGGCACGCACGCTGGTCATGTCGTGGGTGATGGTCATGGCGGTCGCGCCCATCTCGGTCACGACCTCGCGGATGAGATCGTTGATCACGCCGGACATGATCGGATCAAGACCGGCCGTGGGTTCGTCAAAGAAGATGATCTCGGGTTCCGCCGCAATGGCGCGCGCGAGGCCGACGCGTTTCTGCATGCCGCCTGACAACTCAGCGGGAAAGAGATCCGCCACATCCGCAGTAAGGCCGACACGCCGCAATTTTTCGATAGCGATCTCGCGCGCCTCCGCCTTGGGGCGCTTGAGCGAGCCGCGGAGCAGGCGAAAGGCGACGTTTTGCCAGACGGGTAATGAATCAAAGAGCGCGCCACCCTGAAACAACATGCCGAAGCGGGCAAGAAACGCGTCGCGCTCGACCTTGGTCACGTCCTCTTCGTCCAGCGTGATTGTGCCGCTATCATGCCGAATGAGGCCGAGGATGCATTTCAGCAGCACCGACTTGCCGGTGCCAGAGCCACCGATCACCACCATCGAGCTGCCCCGCGGGATCGAGAGGGTCACGCCGCGCAGGACCCGCTTGGGGCCAAAGGATTTATGAACGTCCTGTAACTCTATCATATCGTGAAAAATATGTTGGTGAGAAGGAAGTTCGCGGCCAGGATCAGCACGGCGGCGGCTTCGACCGCCCCCTTGGTCGCCTTACCGACACCGGCCGCACCACGCGAGGTGTTCATGCCATAGTAGCAACCCATGAGCGTGGCGATAAAGCCGAAGGCAGCACCCTTGGCAAGGCTGGTGACAATATCGCGTGCCTCGATGAAATCCACCGTGTTTTGCAGATATGCAGCGGGGTTGAAGCCGAGGCTGTGTATGCCCACGATATAGCCACCGAAAACACCTATGATATCGCCGAGACCCACCAGAACAGGCACCATGACCAGACCCGCCAGCACGCGCGGCACGGTGAGATATTTCATCGGATGCGTCGAAAGCGTCACCAGCGCATCAAGCTGTTCGGTCACTTTCATCGTCGCGATTTCGGCGGCAATGGATGACGTGACACGGGCAGCAATCATCAGGCCGACAAGGACCGGCCCCAGTTCGCGCACCATGCCAATGGCGACGATCTGCGGCACGACCGACTCGGCGTTGAAGCGCGCACCGCCGGAATAGATCTGCAAAGCCAGCGCGCCGCCTGTGAAAAACGCGGTCAGTCCCACGACCGGCAGGCTGAAATAGCCAACACTCAGCAGCGCACCGCCGATTTCCTTCAGGTAGATCGGCGGACGAATCATGTGGCTGATTGTCTCGCCCGCATAGATCGAGAGACGCCCCATCGCGGCCAGCGCGCCCAGAACCGTCCGGCCGATCGACGCGAGCAGGGTGGCGATCCATGTCATCCGCCCAGATACCGCCGGGTATAGCGTGCACCGAGGGAGGTCAGGATTTCGTAGCCGATGGTGCCTGCGGCATTGGCCAGCGTATCGACCGACTGATGCGGCCCCAACAATTGCACCGATTTCGGATCCCGGCCCAGATCGGTCACATCGACGCCGATCAGGTCCATCGAGATGCGCCCGGCAACGGGCAGCGCCATATCTTCGGCGTGGACCTGCGCGTGCGGACCCATCGCGCGGATGATCCCATCGGCATAGCCTGCGCTGATCGTGGCGATTCGGCTGGGACGTTGCGCGACCCAGGTGTTGCCGTAACCCACGGTTTCGCCTGGCAGCACGTCACGGCACTGAATCACCGGGATATCGAGCGTGACCACAGGCCGCGCATCGCTGAACGGCAGTCCGCCATAAAGGCCGATTCCCGGACGAGTCAGATCGAAATGATAGGCGCTATCGAGCAGGATCGCGCCGGTATTGGACAGGCTCAGTGGACAGTCGCAGCCCTGCGTCATGTCGAGAAACTGATTAAGCTGCTGCGGGTTCATCCCATGATCGCGCTCGTCCGCGCAGGCCAGATGGCTCATGATCAGTTGCGGATTCTGCGCCAGCGCGATCTCGCGCACGGCGCTCCATTCGGACGGCTCCATCCCCAGCCGGTTCATGCCGGTATCGAGCTGTAACCCAAAGCCCCGGCCCGGTAATGCCTCGACATGGCGGATCATCTGATCGAGCGAGTTGATCACTGGTACCAGACCGAGATCGCCGATCATGTCCGCGTCCCCGGGCATATGCCCTGACAGGATGTATATCGCGGGTCCGGGGCCGAGCGCCTCGCGCAGGGCCGCGGCCTCTTCGGCGACCGCGACAAAGAATGTCCGCGCTCCTGCCCGCGCCAGCGCCCGCGAGACACGATCCGCGCCCAGACCGTAGGCGTCAGCCTTGACGGCCGCGCCGGTCTCGCCCTCTGACAGGGCATCCAGTGCGCGCCAGTTGGCGACAATTGCGTTCAGATCGACGGTAAGGATTGGCGTGCTCATGTCAGGGGTTTTGACATGGGTGCCACAGAGGTCAAGTGCAAAGCGTGGCTCGCCTGCGCAGAAGGAGCCTCGCCCTGCCACTGGCAAAGAAAATTCGCCAACTTTCTTCCTTCCAGACTTTTTGGTGAAAAACCTCGCGCAGACTGAGGGAACTGGCTCAGAACTCGTGCTCGTCGGTTTGCTGCCAGGGTTGCACCAGGTTGCCGAACCGGGTGAAACGGCCCTCGAAGCTCAGCTTGATGGTGCCGATCGGCCCGTGGCGCTGCTTGCCGATGATCACCTCGGCCATGCCGTGCAGCCGTTCCATGCGTTCCTGCCATGCGGCCATCTCCTCCAGCCGTTCCTCGGAAGGTTGCTCGCGTTCGGCATAATATTCTTCGCGGAATACGAACATGACCACATCGGCGTCCTGTTCGATCGAACCCGATTCGCGCAGGTCGCTCAACTGGGGCCGCTTGTCGTCGCGGCTTTCGACCTGACGCGACAACTGCGACAGGGCGATCACCGGGATATCGAGTTCCTTGGCAATTGCCTTGAGTCCCATGGTGATCTCGGAAATCTCGTTGACCCGGTTCTCGTTCCGCCCGGTACCACGCACCAGTTGCAGATAATCGACGATCAACAGATCAAGGCCGTGCGTCCGCTTCAGCCGCCGGGCGCGCGCCGCAAGCTGGCTGATCGGCAAGGCGGGCGTGTCGTCGATATAGAGCGGGCAGGATTCCAGTTGCTTGGCCGCATCGACGAACTTGCGGAATTCGGCCTCGGTCATGTCGCCCGACCGGATTTGCTGGCTGGGAATCTCGGAGGCTTCCGACAGGATTCGCGCGGCCAACTGTTCGGCGCTCATCTCCAGGCTGTAGAACCCGACAACGCCACCTTCCACGGCCCCCTGACTACCATCCGGTCCGGTGCCCCGACGGTAGGCCTTGGCGACATTGTAGGCGATGTTCGTGGCCAGAGACGTCTTGCCCATCGACGGGCGCCCGGCCAGAATCAGCAGGTCGGATTTGTGCAGACCGCCCAGTATCTTGTCCATGTCGACAAGGCCCGCAGAGATGCCCGACAATCCGCCATCACGTTGATAGGCCGCGTTGGCGACGTTCACTGCGTCCGTTACAGCGCTGAGAAAGCTCTGAAACCCGCTCTGGGTCTGGCCCTGTTCACTCAGCTTGTAGAGCTGTTGTTCGGCCTCGACGATCTGATCCTTGGGCTCGCTATCCACATCCATGCGCGCGGCCTTGCCCGCGATGTCGTGACCCAAGCCGATCAACTCGCGCCGGATCGCCAGATCATAGATCATCTGGGCATAGTCGCGCACCGCGAAGCTGCTGATGGCGGACCCTGCGAGATTGACCAGATAGGCCGGGCCGCCCAGTTCCTTCAGTCCCTCGTCCTCTTCCATAAATGCCTTGAGCGTCACCGGCGAAGCAAGGTTGTTCTTGGCGATGCGTGCCGCCGCCGTCTCGTAGATACGGGCATGCACGGGGTCGTAGAAATGCTGCGGACCGATGATGCTGGCCACGCGGTCGTAGACATCATTGTTGGTCAGAATCGCACCCAGCAACTGTTGCTCGGCCTCGATCGAGTGAGGCATCGTGTCGGCGTTTTGAATCTGCGCGCCGGTCGCATTGAAAGCGGTGATTTCGTTCATGTCGGATCCCGTTGGCTGGCGGAGTTCGTCATACAGCTGCCGTGCGCGGTGGGGCAATGGACAGTTACCTTCATCGCCCTTGTATATTATTGTGGATAAGCTGTGGGCGGTTTTGGTTGGCTTATATTGCGCTGCCGGACGCCTCGAAGTCAAGATATGGTATGTCGCGCTATGCCGCACATATGAATTGCGGCAAAGATGGGACAGCGCCGGGCAATTGGCGCCGGGGCGCTTGCCTGATGTCAAATGATCGCGGCGAATCGCGCTGGAGCCATGGATCCTGGGGCTGCTCGTCTTCTCATGATTTCACCGCGTCCGGGCGCGATCCACACAAGACCATGTCCCCTTTGGGGCGGTTATCTTCTGGCTTGTGCCTGTATCAGAGACGCGCGTCCTGCCAGGTGCGGGGCGCTTTCAGAAACGCCTCGACCTCGCGCAAGGTCTCTTCGTCAAAGGCGGCTTGTGCACGGGCTTCGGCCAACACGTCCCACCAGGTGCAGAGGTGATGCAGGGTGATACCGTGGTCTCCCAGTGTCTTCATCGTGTCGGGAAAAATGCCGTAGTAGAATATCACAGCCGTATGCGCGCAGGTGGCCCCGGTCTCGCGGATCGCATCGACAAAGCTGATCTTGGAGCCGCCATCGGTGGTCAGGTCTTCGACCAGCAGAACGCGTTCGCCTTCGGTCATCACGCCTTCGATCCGGGCATTGCGGCCATAGCCTTTGGCCTTCTTGCGGACATAGGTCATCGGCAGCGCCATACGCTCTGCGATCAGCGCGGCAAAAGGGATGCCGGCGGTCTCGCCACCGGCGATGTTGTCGAACGCCTCGAACCCTGCGTTACGCATCACCGTGATTGTCAGGAAGTCCATCAGCGTGGAGCGGATGCGCGGAAAGCTGATGAGTTTACGGCAATCGACATAGGTCGGGCCCCGCAGACCCGAGGAATAGATATAGGGCTCTTTCGCGTTGAAATGCACCGCACCGATTTCGAGCAGCATACGTGCGGTCAGTCGGGCGATTTCGTCCTGGGCAGGGTAGGTGGCGGGGATCATGGCGAGTTCCTTTTGTGCGGGCGGCACGCATCAGGTTTTCATGCCTTCGGCGAGGATATTTTGAGCAAGAAGAAGATCAGGCTACACGCCAGTTGAGAGGATAGCCGGGATCAAAGACGGTGACGGGGCCATCATCTGTTTCGACCTGGGCGGGAATATCCGGGGCGGTGCGTTCCAGCGTGAGGTGCGTGTCGTTGGGGGGCAGGCCGTAGAAGGCAGGGCCATTCAGCGATGTGAAAGCCTCAAGCCGGTCCAGCGCGCCTTCGGCCTCGAATACATGGGCGAGGATCGGCAGCGTGTTGGGCGCGGTAAAGCAGCCCGCACAGCCGCAGGGCTGCAGCTTGGCCGGGTCGGCATGCGGTGCGCTGTCGGTGCCGAGGAAAAACCGTGCATCACCCGAGGTGGCCGCGGCGCGCAGGGCGAGGCGGTGCTCTTCGCGTTTGGCCACGGGCAGGCAATAGTAATGCGGCCTGATCCCGCCCACCAGGATATGATTGCGGTTGATCACCAGATGATGCGTCGTGATGGTCGCGGCCAGGCCGGTCGGTGCGCTGCGCACGTAGTCGGCGGCGCGCGCCGTGGTGATATGTTCCATCACCACATGCAGGCCGGGTACGCGGGCACGCAGCGGGTCCAGGACGCGGTCGATGAACACCGCCTCGCGGTCGAAGATATCGATGTCGGGGTCAGTGACCTCGCCGTGCACGCAGAGCGGCAGGCCGATCTCGGCCATCCGCTCCAGCACGGGTTGTACGCGGGCGAAATCGGCGACGCCGCTGGCCGAATTGGTGGTGGCGCCCGCCGGGTAGAGCTTGACCGCGGTGATCAATCCACTGGCATGGGCGGCGGCAACGTCAGCGGGATCGGTGTTTTCGGTCAGGTACAGGGTCATCAACGGGGTGAAGTCGCTGCCCTCGGGCCGGGCGGCCAGAATGCGGTCGCGGTAGGCTGTGGCATCGGTGGATGTCACGACCGGTGGCACCAGATTGGGCATGATGATCGCGCGGGCAAAATGCGCGGTGGAATGCGGCAGGACAGCGCGCAGCATCGCGCCATCGCGCAGATGCAGGTGCCAGTCATCGGGGGTACGGATTGTCAGCCTGTGGGTCATGGCCCGGCTTTACACAATCGCGCGGCGCAGCACCAGAGGCAGGCGCGGGTGCGGGCGCTCCGTGTCAGGTGCCGGTCTGGGCCGAAGAGTCGCTGTCGTCACCTGTGCCCGGCGGCAGGGCTGCACCTGCGGATTTTAGGCTGTCGATGGCCGCCTGCCTCATCCGGCGGAAACGCGGTGCGCGGCGTTGCTCCAGCACCTTGTTGGTCAGCAGGATGGTCAGATAGTGACGCGAATCGGCCATCAGGCGGCGCAGCAGGTTGAACTGGTAGCCGGTATCGTTGCGACGCGCGCGATACAGGCGCGCCAATGCGGCAGTATTCAGCTTGTCGGCGCTGGCTTGCGCCAGGATACGGTAGAGTATCTGCATCCGGATCAGGCTTTTGTCCAGGTCTTCGGCCATGTAACGCATGCGGAACTTGGTCACGTTGGAGCGGGTAAAGAGCGCCGCATGCATAGCATCCAGCTCGATTTCGGGATCATACAGGATATAAGCATGCGCCGCGGCATCCAGCATGTCCGGCGCATAACCGTAACGATCATCGAACGCGGTACGACGCATCGGCAGATACCGGTGGTCCCATTCTGCAACGCGTGGATCGAGTGTTGCCTGCGGCTGGATCGCCACCACCTTGGCGCCGGGGGCCGCAACCGAAAACGCCGCCGCCGCATAGCCGCAAGGGCCTGCGCCGTAAAAGATGACCTGATCGAAGTCCTCGAAGAACCCGTCATCGACAAGCCGGTCGAAAAAGCCGTAGACCGCGCGGTCACGGAACCATGTATCGCCGTCGCTGACCAGGCACAGATGCGACCAGCCGAGCGCCTTGACCATGTCCCAGCCCATCGGCTGGCAATCCTCGGAAATCTCGGCAATGCGCTGATGCGTTTCGAACGTGACCAGCAGGATCGGCTTTTCCTCGACGAATATCGCCGCGTGCCGGTCGCCCAGACGCTGCATATACCCGTCCTCTTCGGTCAGTTCAGCCACCTTGTCGAGCCAGGCATCTCGGTCCTTCAGATCCGAAAGCGGCATGTCGAATGTATTGGCTGCGTCCTGCATGGCATTGCGTCCTTACTGCTCGTCCGGTTTTTGTCAGCCGGTTTGGAGTGGGGTCTAAGGGGCAATCTGGGCAAAATTTTGGAGTATCCATGAGAATTGGACGACAAACGCCACATTCCGGCCCATATATGTGATGCGGCAGGGTCGCGGGGCGATTGATCTTCGTCTGTGCGGGGGGCATTCTGGTGCAAAAGGCGGCCAGGGAGATACAGCAATGAACCGGTTTGATGACATCCCCGAAACGGCGCTGGCCTGGCACCGGGCAGGCAAGGGCGCGGCACTGGCCACGGTGGTCCAGACCTGGGGCAGCGCGCCGCGCCGGACGGGTGCGCAGCTGGCAATCTCGGGCACGGGCGAGATCGCAGGCTCGGTTTCGGGCGGCTGTGTCGAGGGTGCCGTGGTGGCCGAGGCGCTCGACACCATCGACTCTCAGAAACCCGTAATGTTGGAATACGGTGTCAGCGACGGTGATGCCTTTGCCGTGGGTCTGGCTTGCGGCGGAACGATCCGCGTTTTGGTCGAACCTGTGGGCCGCGTCCTGCCAGAGCCGTTGCTGGCCGATCTGGTCGCGGCCCGCGCCGCCCGCACGCCGGTTGCCTACATCACCGGCATGACCGGCACCCCCCGAATCGAGCATGACGGACACAAGGAGCGGTTCCGCATGGACCGCTCGGGGTTCGAGGCGGATGGCAAAACTTTCGTTGCGATCCACAACCCGCCCTTGCGGCTGCTGGTCGTGGGGGCTGTGCATGTGGCGCAGGCGCTGGTGCCGATGGCGCGACTGGCAGGCTATGATCCGGTTCTGATCGACCCGCGCCCGGCATTCGGCAGCGCTGCGCGCTTTCCCGATGAGACGATCCTGGACGATTGGCCTGACGAGGGTGTGCGCGGCTTTGGCCTGGATACGCGCACGGCACTGGTGCTATTGACACATGACCCCAAGCTTGATGATCCCGCACTGACCGAGGCACTGGCGACAGATGTGTTCTATATCGGCGCGCTTGGCTCCTCGCGGACGCACGCGGCGCGGGTGGCCCGGCTGAAGCAGGCCGGGCTGAGCGATGCGCAGATTGCACGTATTCACGGGCCTATCGGCATTGATATCGGGGCCGCAGGCCCGGCAGAGATCGCCGTCAGCATTCTGGCGGAAATGGTCCGCGTACTGAGGCAAGGCGCATGATATTTGGTCCTGTGCCTCTGGAGCATGCTGCGGGGGCCATCCTGGCGCATTCGGTCTCGGTCATCGAAGGTCGGTTGCGCAAGGGGGTCGTCCTGACCGCGGCGCACATCGCCACGCTTGAGCAGGCCGGTGTAACGGAAGTTATCGTCGCACGCCCCGAGCCGGGGGACCTGCACGAGGATGCGGCGGCAACGCAAATGGCTGAGGCGGCGCGAGGCGGCGCGCCGGGCATCACGCTCAGCCGGGCCTTTACCGGTCGGGTGAACCTGCTGGCGGCGGGGCCGGGGGTTGTCCAGCTCGATCCGGTGCGCATTGACGCCGCAAACGCCGTACATCCGATGATCACCATCGCCACGGTGCCGGAATATCGGCAGATGCGCGCGGGCGGGATGATCGCTACGGTCAAGATCATTTCTTATGCAGTGCCCGAAACAGCCACGCGCGCGGCGGCGGAGGCTGTGCAGGGGGCCATCGCGCTTGGCCAACCGGTGCTGCGCGACGCGACGCTGATCATTACGCAAACCCCCGGTGGGCCGGGCGAGAAGGGCAGCGAAGCCATTGCTGCGCGTCTCGAAGCGCTTGGGATGGAATTGCGCACGCAGATCACCGTGCCACATGAGATTGACCCGATTGCCCGGGCACTGGCAGCGGCGCAGGGCGATATGGTGCTGGTCCTGACTGCCTCGGCCACTTCGGACCCGAACGATACCGCCCCGGCGGCGTTGCGGGCTGCGGGCGGACAGGTAGAGCGGTTCGGCATGCCGGTCGATCCGGGGAATCTGCTGTTTCTGGGCTCGCTAGGCCCCCGTCCGGTGATCGGTCTGCCGGGCTGTGCGCGTGCGCCGTCACTGAATGGTGCGGATCGGGTGCTGAGCCGGGTGGCCTGCGGGATCGCGGTCACCGCTGCCGATATCGCGGGAATGGGAGTGGGCGGACTTCTGAAGGAAATTCCGACCCGTCCGATGCCGCGCCGGGGCCGAAAGGACACAGCAGAATAATCGCGCAGATATCGGCCTCGCTGCAGTCGCTATCTGTGGCTGCTTCTGGCGGTGGGTCCGATGTCGCCGGGATTCGATTTCAACGACCTGCGCAAATGGCGGCACGGTACGAAGAAACACGCGTAGGTTCGGGCTTGTGGCGTCCAAATGCAAACGGCGCCCGAATCGGGGCGCCGCCTGAATCGCAAGTTCGATAATTTCTAGCGTGTGACGGGGCCGATGATCATGATCATCTGGCGGCCTTCCATCTTGGGCATATTCTCGATCTTGCCGATGCCTTCGACATCGTTTGCGATACGCTCCAGCAATCTGCGGCCCAGATCCTGGTGGGCCATCTCGCGTCCGCGAAAACGCAGCGTGATCTTTACCTTGTCGCCGGCTTCAAGGAACTTGAAAACATTGCGCATTTTCACGTCATAATCATGCGTGTCGGTGTTGGGCCGAAACTTGACCTCTTTCACGTCGATGATCTTTTGCTTCTTGCGGGCTTCGGATTCGCGCTTTTGCGACTCGTACTTGTATTTGCCATAGTCCATGATCTTGCAGACTGGCGGGCTCGCGTTGGGCGATATCTCGACGAGATCGAGCCCTGCCTCTTCGGCCATCTCCAGGCCGCGGCGGCCGGACACGACGCCGACGTTTTCGCCATCGGCGCCAATCAGACGGATTTCATCGTCGCGAATGCGCTCATTGACGCGGGGACCGGTGTCACGTGTCGGAGGCGCGTTGTGGGGTCTGCGGGCTATGGTTTCTATCCTTTGATTATTTACGGGGTGGAATGAGTGGGCAAGCTAACCGCGCGCATCCGTCCTTTCAAGTCGCAAAATAGGCTGATCCGAGCCGAATATGCGGATATTCCTCTTGTGTCTTGGCAGGAGGGGCGCCATTTGATCTGTCATTGTCGAAAGGCCTGCGATCCTGCATGTGGCCAAACGGAAAAAGAGGATAGATCAATGAAAAATCTACTATGGATCATCGTGGCCGCGATTGTACTGGTGGGTGGGTATTTCCTGATGACCGGAAAGTCGCCAACCGAGTTGATGGGCACGACCGAAGAGCCGATTTCGGCGCCCGCCGAAATAGAAGTTGTCGAGGATCCAGAACCGGCACCCGCCGAAGAGGTGACCGAAGAAACTGCGTCGGAGCAGATTGAAGAGGCCGCTCAGGAAGCGGAAGAAACGGTGAATGAAATCGCCGACGACGCCAAGTCCCTGGCCGAAGAGACTGCCACGGACGTCAATGATGCCGTGAACGAGGCCGCGCAGGATGCAGCCGATGCGGTCAGTGATCTGACCGGCAACGCCGAAAGCGCCGCCGAAGTGGCCGAAGAGACCACCGAGGCAGCAACTGACGCTGCGGCAGATACTGCAGCCGATGCGGCCGAAGCCACCGAGGAAGCCGCTGACGCGGCAACCGACGCTGCGGCAGACACTGCAACCGATGCAGCCAATGCCACCGAGGAAGCCGCTGACGCGGCAACCGACGCTGCGGCAGACACTGCAACCGATGCAGCCAATGCCACCGAAGAAGCCGCTGACGCGGCTGCTGATACGGCGGCGGACACTGCGTCTGCTGCGGGCGACGGTATTGCCGATCTGTTGACCGTGGACGGATTCGACTATGACAAGGTGGTTGAATACGTGGACAACTCCGATCTCAATCCAGCCGTACGCATGACTACGAAAACGGCGTTGGAGAAAGCCCGCGACAACCCCGACGTGCTGGCGCAAGTGCTCAAGCAACTGCGCGAGCGGCTCGGCCTCTGATTGCCGCATACAGCCAAGGAAAAGCCCGCTACGGATCACCGTAGCGGGCTTTTTCGTCTCTGACATTCCCCGGACTTGACCCGGGACTTCATGCTGCAGGGCCTCGACGTCAGTCCAGAAACGCCTTTTCCACGACGTACTGCGCCGGTTTGGAATTGGCCCCTTCTTCCAGCCCGTAGCCTTCGAGCAATTCCTTGAGTTCCAGATTGAAGGCCAGGTTGCCGCAGATCATCGCGCGGTCCGTCTCAGCGGAAAGGGGCGGTACGCCGAGTTCCTCAAACACCTCGCCAGAGCGCATCAGATCGGTGATGCGGCCCATTTTCGGGCTCTCCTCACGAGTGGTGGAGGGATAATAGCGCAGCTTGTCGGCAAAGCCTTCGCCGATCAGTTCTTCCAGCATCACGTCATTGCGGATGCTCTTGATCAGCTTTGTACCATAGGCCAGTTCCCCCACCTCACGGCAAGTATGGGTGATGATCACCTCGTCGTAATCTTCATATGTCTGTGGATCTCGCAGGAGCGAGGCAAAGGGCGCAATGCCGGTCCCGGTGGCAAAGAGCCACAGCCGCTTGCCCGGTAGCAGTGCGTCATGCACCAGCGTGCCGACCGGCTTGGGGCGCAGAATGATCTCATCGCCCGGCTTGATATGTTGCAGGCGGCTGGTCAGCGGGCCGTCCTGAACCTTGATCGAATAGAATTCCAGTTCCTCGTCCCAACTGGGCGAGGCGATTGAGTAGGCGCGCAACAGCGGCTTTTGCTTGCCGGTCTTGGGGTCCGGATCGCCCATCAGGCCAAGCATCACGAATTCGCCCGAGCGAAAACGCAAAGAGACCGGTCGCGTCACACGAAAGGAAAACAGCCGATCAGTCCAGTGCGTGACCTCGGTCACGGTCTGGGCGTCGGGCAGCGTAGGCACAGGCTTGATCGGCGCGGCTTTTGTCACGGGTACAATCTCGTTCATGGGTCCATTGGCCAGCGGTATAGGCTGGCCCCTCTTACTAAGCGTTGATGTAGATCAGGAAAAGGGTACGTTTAGCCGCGTATCCGCGCCTGATAGTCATGCGCCTGCCAGTTGGCGCGGAATTGCCACTGGTCCTCGGGTTGGCGCGCGGCGAGGTCTGCGCCGATCTCGATCTCGTCGAACCCCACGCGGCGGGCCATGGCGTATTGGTCGGCGATGACATGGCCCCTTGCCCGCAGGCGACCCGAATAGCCGCGCAGGCGCAGTTGCCGCGCTATGGTAAAGCCGCGCCCGTCCGCTGCGCTGGGGAAATCCACCCGCACCATACGCAGGGTGGGAATCCTCGCCACCAGCACATCAAGATCGGCATCGGCAGGCACATCCACCACTCGGGTCGTTTCCGTGGCCTCGGCCAGTGGCGTGAACGGCTCGGTCCAGGCGTCGGTGGCAAAGCCGTTATCGGTGACGATCACGCTCATGCATTCACTCCTTGTCTTATGATTTTACCTTCTGCGACATGAATGCCGCATTCGCTTTTTTCCATGTCACGCCAACGGCCTGCACGTGTATCTTCACCCGATTTCACCGGCGAGGTGCAGGGCGTGCAGCCGATCGAAGGGTAGCCGCGCGCCACCAACGGATGACGCGGCAGGCGGTTTTCCTCCATGTAGGTGCGCACGTCGTCGGGCGTCCAATGCGCCAGCGGGTTCACCTTTATCCGGCCGGTGGCCTCTTCGACCTCGAAGAATTTTGCCATCGCCCGCGCTCCGCCCTGATAGCGTTTGCGCCCGGTTATCCAGCCGTCAAATCCGCGCAGCGCCCGTTCCAGTGGCCGCGCCTTGCGCAGGGCGCAGCAGGCATCGGCGTCCGCAATGTGCAGGGACTTGTCCGGGTCTTGCGCTGCTTGTTCCGTACGGTCTGCACGGATGATGCGTACATCCGCAAGCCCCAGCCATTCGGTCAGTTCATGCTGGTAGACCAGCGTTTCGGCAAAGAGCAATTCGGTGTCGAGAAAGATTACCGGCGTGTCACGCCGGAGCACCGACACCATGTGCAAGAGCACCACCGATTCGGCCCCGAAACTGGAGACCAGCGCCAGGTGCCCGGCATCAGGGCCGGTCAGCGCGTGCTGCAGGACGGTGTGGGCGGCACTCTCCCGATACCAGTCATTGAGCGACGCAACCCGCGTGCCCGGATCATTCTGCGGCATAGGCCTGTGCCTCGGTCTTGTAGAGCGCTGCCTTGAACGGTGCCAATCCCAGCCGCTGATAGGCTGCAAGGAACGTCTCTGAGGGGGCGGTGCGCAGATCCAGATAGGCATAGACGATCCGCTCGATCGCCGGGACGATCTCATCTGCGGCAAAGCCCGGACCGGTGCGGTCACCCAGACGTGCATCGGTGCGATGATCGCCGCCCAACGTGATCTGATAGTTTTCCACCCCTGCACGGTCGAGACCGAGAATCCCGATATGGCCCACATGGTGATGGCCACAGGCATTGATACAGCCCGAAATCTTGATCTTCATCTCGCCGATTTCATACTCCAGCTTCAGCTCGTCGAACCGTGTCGCGATCTGCTGCGCGATGGGGATCGAACGCGCAGTGGCCAACGCGCAGTAATCCATGCCGGGGCAGGCGATGATGTCGCTGATCAACCCGATATTGGCAGTGCCGAGCCCAGCGGCGCGCAATGCGGCAAACACGCTGGGCACAAAGGATTTGTGGACATGCGGCAGGATCACGTTCTGTTCGTGGCTGATGCGCAACTCGTCATGACCGTAGCGTTCAGCCAGTTCCGCCATCAGGCGCATCTGATGCGCCGACGCGTCTCCGGGGGTCTTGCCATGCGCCTTGAGCGAGATCGAGACGATGGCGTAGCCCGGCACGCGGTGCTCGGACAGGTTGGTATCCGCCCAGCTGCGAAAGACCGGATCGTGCTGGCGGGCATGGGTGTAGGGGGTCTCGGATGCGGTGAGAAACGCGGGCGCGGCAAAATCGGCGCGGATCGCGGCCAGCATCTGCTGGTCGATGCCTGCAAAACTCGGCTTGATGATCGCGAAATGCTTTTCGACGCGGGTGCGGATTTCGTCGATGCCATGCTCGTGCACCGTGATCTTGATGCGCGATTTGAACTTGTTATCGCGCCGACCCAGCAGGTTCCAGACGCTCACCACTGCCTCTATATAGGGTAGCAGGTCGGCCTCGGGCAGGAAGTCTGCCAGCACCTTGCCGATCATGGGTGTGCGACCCAGACCACCGCCGACCAGCACACGGTAACCGATCTCGCCGTTCCTCTCGATGATGCGCAGTCCGATGTCATGCGAGGCTGTCACGGCGCGGTCATTGGGGCTGCCGGTGACGCCGACTTTGAACTTGCGTGGCAGGAACTGGAATTCGGGGTGGTCGGTGGACCATTGGCGGATCAGCTCGGCCACGGGGCGCGGATCGGCCACCTCATCGGCGGCGGCACCTGCGAAATGATCGGCGGTCACGTTGCGGATCGTGTTGCCCGACGTCTGGATGGAGTGCATCTCTACCTTGGCCAGCGCCTCAAGGATATCGGGTACATTGGCCAGGTTTGGCCAGTTGAACTGGATGTTCTGGCGCGTGGTGAAATGGCCGTACCCCTTGTCCCAACGCTCGGCGATCATTGCCAACTGGCGCATCTGGCGGCTGTTCAGCGTGCCGTAGGGGATCGCGACGCGCAGCATGTAGGCGTGCAGTTGCAGGTAGAGCCCGTTCATCAGGCGCAGCGGCTTGAATTCATCCTCGGTCAACGAGCCATCAATACGGCGTTCCACCTGCGCGCGGAACTGACGGTTGCGCTCTGCGACGAAGGCGGAATCGAATTCGGAATAGGTGTACATGACGTGTCTCCTGTGGGACGGCTGCGGCGCAAGGTCCCGGGTCAGGCCCGAGACGCGATGTCGGCCTGCTTGCCGTGGAAAAGGTTCGAGGGGCCGGTGCGGCGGAACTCTTCGCGAAAATGAACCGGGTCCGGGCCATCCGCGCCGGGCTTCATTTCTGCCAGGTAGGCGCCGACCACCTCATCGTTGCGCGCCTCGGCGATCAACAGACGCAGAGCGGCGTCGGCCTCGTCGGTCAGCACGTCTGCATCCTGCAGCGCCCGGGACCAGGTGTCATGAGCCGTGAAGTAGACCACATCGCCTTCGATCAGGGCGTTGGCGGTGATGACTTTGGGTGTGAATTCGCGCGACATCAGGCGGTCTCCTGCAACGGGGTGAGGTTGGGCAACGGGGTAATGCCGGGAATGATCAGCGCGGTGATCCCGGCGCTGCGACAGCTTGCGAGCATGTGCGCGTCCGGTGCGGCAGGTATCAGGCAAATGACATGCTGCCCCGCACCGGCGGCGTCGATGAGCGGCGATGCAGAGCGGGGCAGGGTGCCGAACGCCGCCTCGCGCCGCGCCAGATCGAGGATCTGTGGCGAAATATCCGTATCGTGCAGGACCAGATCGGCCTCGTGCAGGATGTTGCGTGTCTTGAGCGGCAGCAATTCCGGGTCCCTAGCCCCCACGATGGCAAAGATTACGCGGCCCGCATGATCGCGCGCGGCCAGATGGGCGTTTAGCTGAGCGTCCAGAACCTGACCCAGATCGGCGGCCCTGCTGCGGTCCAGCGCGTCCGGGCCGGAGCGAAAGAAGAATTCGGTCCAGAAACTGCGTCGCGCCCGGCCCGCCGGCAGAGCCTCGGCCATCCGGCGGAAGGCGCTCGCAGCGCGCGCCAACGGTCCCAGAGTTGCGGGCAGGCGGGCTTCCAGATCGGCCTTGATCATGCGCGCCAGTACGGGGGCTGCGCCTTCGGTGCCGATGGCGACGGTGACGGGATCGCGGTCCACGATGGCGGGGGTGATGAACTGGCTGTCTTCGAGATTATCCACGATATTGCTCAGCGCGCCGTCTGCGCGGGCAATGCGGCTGGTGCGTTCATCCTCGGCTGCATCCTCGTCGGCGGCGTAAAAGAGGGCGGCACCGCGTGTGTCGCCGGGTGCCAGCGGGCGGCGCACGAGATCAAGAGCGCCGTCGCGCGCCCATTCCACGATCTCGGGGGCAGGGGCCGGGGCGTACACGGTCAGCCGCGCCTGGGTCTTCATCAGCAGGCGCAGTTTGGCCAGTGCGGCATCACCGCCGCCGGACAGGACCACGTGGCGCCCCTCAAGGTTCAGGAAGATCGGAAAATGTTTCATCTGAGGGCTGCCTGTTCATCTGTTGACTTGCCTCAATATAGAAAATAGTTCCACATGTGCGCTAGATACTCGGCGGAATAAGGACGCATGTTCCCATTCGCTCCGTAGTGCGCTGGGTTGTTCCAAACGCAAAAGGATACCGGAATGTCCGTTCGAATCGATGATCTGGATCGAAAAATCCTCATGGAGTTGCAGGCCGATGGCGGGCTGTCGCTCGACGATATTGCGAAGGCCATAGGCAGTTCCAAGACGCCGGTATGGAACCGGATTCGCAAGATGCGCGAGAGCGGGGTGATCCGGCAGCAGACCTATCTGCTGGATGCCGAAGCGCTGGGATTCGAGGCGTGTTTCTTTGTCCTGATCCGCACATCGGAACATGATGCCGCCTGGCAAAAGACCTTCCTGAAGGCGCTGCAGGACCGGCCCGAGGTACAAGAGGCGCACCGGTTGGCAGGCGATATCGATTATATCCTGAAGGTGCGTGTGGCCAATGCGCGGGCCTATGACACGTTCTATCAGGCGCTGATTTCAGAGGTGAAAGTGCATAACGTGACGGCATTGCTGTCGATGGAAGAGATCAAATCGACCACCATGCTGCCACTTTGAACGAGGCGTGATTGGTTGTGATGGTGTCCCCGCCCGGACCTGATCCGGGGCCTCTCGGTTTCGGTACGAGGTCGGGGTCAGGCCCGGGGCGGCAAGACGCAAAGCGTTACCTGGCCGCTTCAAGCGCCGAAATGATCGGTGTGAAATCATCTGCCCTGAGGCTGGCGCCGCCGACCAGCGCCCCGTCGACATTCGACACTGCAAAGATTTCAGCGGCATTTCCGGGCTTGACCGATCCGCCATAGAGCAAGCGCATGCCGCCGGCCTGCGCCGCACCAAAGCGGGCCGTCAGGCGCGCGCGGATGAAATCATGCACCTCGCCGATCTGTTCGGGGCTGGCTGTCAGGCCGCTGCCGATGGCCCAGCACGGCTCGTAGGCGATCACGGTGTTGGTCGCATCGGCACTGTTGGGCACTGAAGCCGACAACTGCCCGGCAATGATATCAAGCGTATTAGCCGCTTCGCGCTGTGCCAGGCTCTCGCCCAGGCAGATGATGGCGACCAGACCGGCGGCATGGGTGGCCTTGGCCTTGGCGCGTACATCTTCGCTGCTTTCCTCATGGGCGTCGCGGCGTTCGGAATGGCCGACGATCACCGCGCTGGCGCCCGCATCCTTGAGCATCAGGGCCGACAGATCGCCGGTGAATGCGCCCGAGGCACGGGCGTGGCAGTCCTGCCCGCCAATCTGCACCGCGCCGCCATCGCAGGCGGCACAGGCAGGGGCGATCAGTGTCGCGGGCGGGCAGATCAGGATATCAATTGCAGGGTCGGGATGGGCCGTGTTCAGTGCCGACAGCTGTGCCAGATCGGCGCGCAGACCGTGCATCTTCCAATTACCTGCGGCCAGTTTCCGTCGCATGATCCCTCCAGTTTTCGTGTGCGGTATCATCGGCCAGGGGGGCGCGCAATGCAAGCGCACAGGATCTTGGAAGTAGCTTTGAATACAGCCGGTTACAGTGCGGTGATCACATGCCTTCGAACTTGATCGACTCGCCACATCCGCAAGCTTCGCTCACGTTGGGATTGCTGAAGCGAAAACCCGCTTCCAGCAGGCTGATCTGATAATCTATCTCGGTGCCGAACAGGAACATCTGCGCCATCGGAGCGATCATGATCCGCGCGCCTTCCTGCTCGACCACTTCATCGTTGGGGTCCACCTCGGACACATAGTCCATTGTGTACTCCATGCCTGCGCAGCCGCCTTTCTTGACGCCGATGCGCAGCCCCTGGTGGCCTTCCTTGGCCATCAGCTTTGATATCTGCTTTGCGGCCTTGTCGGTCATGGTGACCGCTTGCTTGCCGGGTATGCCGAACATGTTGGAACCTCGCGCTTTGTGGGTACAAACCTAATGACTCCGTACCGCGATCTCAAGCCGTAGACACATCCGGAGCGATATTGACGTTTCAGGGCCTTGCGGCCAAGCATTCCCCATCGGGCAAGAATGAGGGCGCAATGGCCGCGCTGTCGTGCGGGGCGATGGCCAATCAATCGTAAAGTGTAATCGCTCGCCACCAGGGGGGAAGTGCAGCAGATGGCCCGTCACAGGTGACGGCCACCCACCTCAAGACATTGGTGCTTATCTGCCGCAAGAAGGTGTTGGCGCTTCGCAATGTCGATCATCTTCTTCATGATCATGATCATGATCATGATCATGGTCGTGCTGATGATCGTCGGGCAGATATATGCTGCCTGATGTATAACGCCGGTTATGGCCTACGCGTTGGATAACGTCACATGAACCCCAGTTCCAGCCGGGCCTCGTCGCTCATCATGTCCATGCCCCAGGGTGGCTCCCATGTGAGCTCGACATCGACCTGCTTGATCCCCGCCAGCGGCTCAATCGCTTCGGCGACCCAGCCGGGCATTTCGCCGGCCACAGGGCAGCCGGGGGCGGTCAGGGTCATCACGATGCTGACCGCGCTCTCTTCGGTTATGTCGATGGTATAGATCAGACCCAGATCATAGATATTCACGGGAATCTCCGGGTCGAACACACTGCGGCATGCTTCGACCACCGCTTCGTATTGCGGATGATCCGTGCTGGATGGGGCGATCAGTGGAATGCCTTCGAAAGGCTGCGGATTTTCGGTCATGTCAGGGCCTGCTGCGTTACCTGACCAAACATATAGGGATTGCCGCCGCCCGCGTCCAGAGCGCGCGTGTCGATAAAAGGCCGCAGGGGCCGAAAACCGGTCACTTGATTTTGCGCCGCCGGATCGGGGCGGGGCGCACACGGGTTTCGATCATCTCGTAGAGCATGCCGACGATGTTCTTGCTGGTAGATCTCTCGATCCCTTCAAAGCCGGGAGACGAGTTGACCTCCAGCACCTTGGGGCCTTTTTCCGCGCGCAAGAGATCGACACCGGCCATGTTGAGGTCGAACGCCTTGGCTGCGCGCAGCGCCGTGTCGCGCTCTTCCTTCGTGATGCGCACCGATACGGCGCTGCCGCCGCGATGCAGGTTCGAGCGAAAATCGCCATCGGCGCCGGTGCGCTTCATTGCCGCTACGACCTTGCCGCCGATCACCAGACAGCGGATATCCTCGCCTGCGGCCTCCTTGACGAAATCCTGCACCAGAAAATTCGCCTTGAGCCCGCGAAACGCGTCGATGACGCTCTCTGCGGCCTTGCGGGTTTCGGCCAGCACGACGCCCTTGCCCTGGGTCGATTCCAGCAGCTTGACGATCAGGGGCGCTGTGCCCACCAGACCGATGATGTTGCCGGTATCGCGGGGGCTGGCGGCAAAGGCGGTGTTGGGCATGCCGATCTTGGCGCGCGCCATGATCTGATGCGCGTGCAGTTTGTCCCGGCTGGCAACAATCCCGGTGCTGCCGTTGACGCACCAGGTGCCGATGGTTTCGAACTGGCGCAGTATCGCGGCGCCATAAGGCGTGATGGATGCGCCGATGCGCGGGATCACGGCGTCAAAGCGCGGCAGGCGTTTGCCGTCATAATGCACTTCGGGGGCCATCGCGTTGATCGCCATGTAACAGCGGGTGGTGTTGATCACCTCGACCGTATGGCCGCGTTTTTCGCCTTCTTCCACCAGACGCCGGGTCGAGTAATTGTCCTCGCGGCTGAGCACGGCGATACGCAGCGACCGCTCAGGTGCTGCGTGGCGCATCTTGGCGGTGTGATAGACGTCATAGCTGAGTTCGGGCTGCAGGAAGCGGTCCGTTGCCACGATCGAGATGTGATCCTTCAGCGCCTGCCGCCCCAGCAACATGCGGCTGTTCATGCCCGCCCGGTTGGTCAGCGTGATCTCGATCGGCCAGCTGTCACCGCCCACCGCCAGTTTTGTCTCGATGACAAAGCGCGATTCCTTTTCGCCGTTCGACGAGGTCACGTCGCGCCGGTCGATGATCAGAGCCGAACACGGAATGATCAGATCGTCGCGCCCCGGTATCGGATGCACGGTAAAGCGGACCTTTGGCTTGGCAGCTGGGCCGAACGTTTCGATGTCGAAAGCGTGCAGCGCCGAGGTCCGCGCACCGGTGTCCACCTTGGCCCGGAGCGCCGGCACGCCCAGATCGGGCAGATCAACCCATTCCTCCCAGCCGAATTGCAGTGGCTCGACCGGTTCAGATGGGGACATGGGACACTCCTTATTGGGGATTGCGATTCGGCACAGGTTAGTTGGTTTCATGGCTGAGGTAACCCGCGTAGTCGGGAGATTGGCATGACCAAGGCGGGTTATGGCCAAGGGCGGAACTTGGGGCTATGCCCGCCAAATGACGTACTGCGTGCGCGCGAGGAGCGGGAAAACAGGGCCGAAAACGGCTCAAACCACGCTACTTGTTCACGTCCTCGTCGAAATAGCGCACCTGCCCCTCGCGCAGACGAAAGACGCGGCGCAGCGCGGCCCAGGCAATCAGCGACAACCCGGCAAAGATCACCAGCAGCAGCGGCAGCCCCCAGCCCGCGCCGGTCGCCGCCAGCAGCAAGCCGACCAGCGCCGCACCGATGGCAAAGCCCAGGAACATGAACCCCGGCAGCATGACCTCGACAATGGCCAGCACCAGTGCGGCTGCCAGCCAAACCCACCACAACGACCAGAGTGCAGCAGTCGCCATCACGTCTTGCCCTTGAGCATCTTGAACGCATCACCGAATGCCTCCAGCGCGCTGGCCGGCACGATGACGGTGGACGATCCGGGGCTGGAGCCCAGCGCATTCAGGGCCTCGACCTGTTTCAGCGCGACCTGATACTGTGCCGCCTCCAGCCCGTTATCGGCAATCGCCTGCGCCACGGCGGACGTGGCATAGGCCTCGGCATCGGCCTGGATGCGGCGCGCCTTGGCGATCTGCTCGGCGGCGTAAAGCTCGGCATCGGCATTCAGCTCGATACTGCGCTTGTGCCCCTCGGCCTCGGTCACCTGGGCGCGGCGGGCACGTTCGGCATTGAGCTGTTGCAGCATCGCGTCGCGGGTGGCCTGATCCAGATTGACGTCGAGGATTTCGGCGCGGGTCACTTCGATCCCCCAGTCATCCACCGAATCCTCAACCAGTTTCTTGATCATCAAGATCAGCTCGTTGCGATTCGATTGTACTTCGTCCAGGTCCATCCTGCCGATCTCGGCTCGCACGATCCCGGCCACGGTGGTCGAGATCGCGGCATCGACATCGCGAATTCGGTAGACGGTCTTTTCCGGTTGGGTGATCCGGTAGAACACCGAAGTATCAACCTGCACCAGTACGTTGTCCTTGGTGATGGCATCCTGGCTGGCTGTGGGCAATTGCCGTTCCAGAATGGAAATCTTGTGCGCGATATAATCGAGGAACGGTACGATCAGGTTGATCCCCGGCCCCAACACCGAATGCAATCGGCCAAAGCGTTCGACCACGTGCTGTTCAGACTGCGGGACGATCTTGACCGCCTTGATCACCAGTATGACGAGCAGCACGGCGCCCAGCAGGTAGAGCAGGTTTTGTTCCAGCAGGTCGCCGAGCAGTGTTTCAATATCCAAGGTGGGCGTCCTTATAATAGTGACATAATAGGTGACGGTTCAAAAAAATATGGCCGCAACAGGCGTGAACTGCAACATTTCATATGCGCCTGGCGCCTTCGGCAGGCCCTGCACGCTGCGGCAGCAATATGTACAATGGGCCTTGTATTGGTGTTGCCGGGCGGACCCGGTTGAGTCAAGCGACGCGTGATACGATTGCCTGTACGCGCGCCAGGGCCTATAGCCCCGGCCATGACCAGATTTTCCTTTGACCTCAAGGCCCGCGACGGGCGCGCCCGTACAGGCGTGATCCATACACCGCGCGGCCAGATCCGCACACCTGCCTTCATGCCTGTAGGTACGGCCGCCACAGTCAAGGCGATGCAGCCCGAGAGCGTGGCCGCGACGGGTGCCGATATCCTGCTGGGCAACACCTATCACCTGATGCTGCGCCCCACGGCCGAGCGGATCGACCGGCTGGGCGGGTTGCACCGCTTCATGAACTGGGACCGGCCCATCCTGACCGACAGCGGCGGTTTTCAGGTGATGAGCCTGGCGGGCCTGCGCAAGCTGACCGAAGAAGGCGTCACGTTCAAATCCCATATCGACGGTTCGATGCACGAACTGAGCCCCGAGCGGTCGATGGAAATACAGCGCCTTCTGGGCAGCGATATCGTGATGTGTTTCGACGAATGCCCGGCGCTGCCCGCAGACCGGGCGCGCATCGAGGCCAGCATGCAACTGTCGATGCGGTGGGCGGCGCGGTCGCGTGAGGCATTCGGCGATCGGCCCGGACATGCATTGTTCGGGATCCAGCAGGGCGGGTTGGACGAGGATCTGCGCGGGCAGAGCGCCGAGGCACTGCGCGCCATCGGCTTTGACGGCTACGCGGTCGGCGGCCTTGCGGTGGGCGAAGGGCAGGAGGCGATGTTCAACGTGCTGGATTTCGCGCCTGAACAACTGCCCGAAGACAAGCCGCGATACCTGATGGGCGTGGGCAAGCCTGACGATATCGTGGGCGCGGTGGCGCGGGGCATCGACATGATGGATTGCGTCCTGCCGTCGCGATCCGGGCGCACCGGTCAGGTCTTTACCCGGCGCGGCGTGGTGAACATCAAGAACGCGCGCCACGCCGACGACCCGCGACCGCTGGATGCGGCCTGCACCTGTCCGGCCTGCACGGGCTATAGTCGGGCCTACCTGCACCATGTCTTTCGCAGCCATGAGATGATCAGCGGCATGCTGCTGACCTGGCACAACCTGCATTACTATCAGGATCTGATGGCAGGGATGCGCGAGGCCATAGCGGCGGGCCGGTTTGTCGCGTGGCAGGCAGAGTTTGATCGCGCTCGTGCCGAGGGGGATATCGCGCCGCTCTGACGTAGGCGTCTTGTGAACCCGAGGCACTTTTGAGTATTTTCGGAAAAATGAAAGGCCAAAGCGCTCCGACTTGCCTTTTGATCACGAAAATATGGCGAAATGCACGTAACCTGTTGATCGTGCGGGCATTTCAGGGAAGCCTGTTAGTCAGGTCGATCCTGAAACGGTTCGTAAGGACAAGCTGCGGTGCCCAATCATCTGTGACAGGTCCGGTTTTTGCCCCGCCGGCGGCGGGATCGCCCTTGCTGAGGTGCGTGGGCACAGGCATTGTGCTGCGAACACGGTTGAAAGCGGGGCAGGTACCCCCCAAATCAACCCTCTAACGGAGAGGGCATGGTTGCCGCCAGGCGGGACCGGACCCTTTTGCCAATATGACCCGGAGGCACTCCGGGCAATACAAAGGAAAGAGCATGCAAGAGCCCCTCAACTCCTCTTACCCGGTGCTGCCGCTGCGCGATATCGTGGTGTTTCCGCATATGATCGTGCCGCTTTTCGTGGGCCGCGAGAAATCCGTGCGTGCGCTGGAAGAGGTGATGGCCGATGACAAACAGATCCTGCTGAGCAGCCAGATCGACCCCAGCGTGGACGATCCCGATGCTGCCGGCATCTACAAGGCCGGTGTGCTGGCCAATGTGCTGCAACTGTTGAAGCTGCCCGATGGCACGGTCAAGGTGCTGGTCGAGGGCGTGGCACGCGTGCGCATCGCAGAATACCTTGAAAACGAAGACTTCTTTGAGGCACGCGCCGAATATCTGACCGAAATGCCCGGCGACGCCGCGACCATCGAGGCCCTGCTGCGCACCGTCGGCAATGAGTTCGAGCGCTATGCCAAGGTGAAAAAGAACATCCCCGAAGAGGCGCTGGCCG
The DNA here is from genome assembly GCA_947503145.1 of uncultured Roseovarius sp. Classification (GTDB taxonomy): domain Bacteria; phylum Pseudomonadota; class Alphaproteobacteria; order Rhodobacterales; family Rhodobacteraceae; genus Roseovarius. The sequence goes on along the minus strand of CANNCP010000006.1, from coordinate 183,196 downwards.
CTGTTTCGGACTCCGAAGAGCCTGCCCGGCTGGCCGATCTGGTCGCGGGACATCTGGGCATAGAGGTGGAGCAGAAGCAGGAACTGCTGGAAACGCTATCTGTCTCGGAGCGGCTGGAGAAGGTTTACGGCCTGATGCAGGGCGAAATGAGCGTGCTGCAGGTCGAAAAGAAGATCAAGACGCGCGTGAAATCCCAGATGGAGCGCACCCAGCGCGAATATTATCTGAATGAGCAAATGAAGGCCATTCAGAAAGAGCTGGGCGATGGCGAAGAAGGCGAAGGCGAAATTGCCGAGCTGGAAGCGCGCATCAAGGAAACCAAACTGAGCAAGGAAGCGCGCGAAAAGGCCGACGGCGAGATGAAGAAGCTCAAGAACATGAGCCCGATGAGCGCCGAGGCCACTGTGGTGCGCAACTATCTCGACTGGATGCTGTCGATCCCGTGGGGCGTGAAATCCCGCGTGAAGAAGGACCTCAGCCGTGCCGAGAAAATCCTCGACGACGATCACTACGGTCTGGAAAAGGTCAAGGAACGCATCGTCGAATACCTCGCGGTGCAGCAGCGCTCGAAAAAGCTGAAAGGCCCGATCATGTGCCTTGTCGGACCACCGGGCGTGGGCAAGACATCGCTGGGTAAATCCGTGGCGCGTGCCACGGGGCGCGAGTTCATCCGCATCTCTCTGGGCGGCGTGCGCGACGAATCCGAGATCCGTGGCCACCGCCGGACCTATATCGGCTCCATGCCGGGCAAGATCATCCAGGCGCTGAAAAAGGCCAAGACGACTAATCCGCTGATCCTGCTCGACGAGATCGACAAGATGGGCCAGGATTTCCGTGGCGACCCTGCCTCTGCGATGCTCGAAGTGCTTGATCCGGAACAGAACTCCACATTTGTGGACCACTATCTGGAGGTCGAATACGATCTCAGCAACGTGATGTTCCTGACCACCTCGAACAGCTATAACATGCCGGGTCCGCTGATGGACCGGATGGAGATCATTCCGCTGGCCGGTTACACCGAGGACGAAAAACGCGAGATCGCCAAGCAGCACCTGCTACAAAAGCAGATCAAGAACCACGGCCTGAAAGCCAAGGAGTTCGAACTGGTCGACGACGCGTTGACCGACATCATCCGCTACTACACCCGCGAAGCGGGCGTGCGGAACCTTGAGCGCGAGATCGCCAAGGTCGCGCGCAAGGCGGTGACCCGGATCATCAAGAAGGAGGCCGAGACCATTCGTGTCGATGCCGACAATCTGGGTGATTTCCTCGGCGTCAGGAAGTACAAGTTCGGTTTGGCCGAAGAACGCGATCAGGTCGGGGTTGTGACGGGACTGGCCTATACGTCAGTCGGTGGCGAGCTTCTGAACATCGAGGCACTGCGCCTGCCGGGCAAGGGCCGGATGAAGACCACCGGCACGCTGGGCGACGTGATGAAGGAATCGATCGATGCGGCGTCTTCCTATGTCCGCTCGGTCGCGCCGTCCCTCGGGATCAAGCCGCCGCGCTTTGACAAGTGGGACATCCACGTGCACGTCCCTGAAGGTGCCACACCCAAGGACGGCCCGTCAGCGGGTCTGGCAATGGTTACCTCCATCGTCTCGGTCCTGACGGGCATCCCGGTGCGCAAGGATATCGCCATGACCGGCGAGGTGACGCTGCGCGGTAACGCGTTGCCCATCGGCGGGCTGAAGGAAAAGCTGCTCGCGGCGCTGCGTGGCGGGATCAAGACGGTCATCATTCCGCAAGAGAACGAGAAAGATCTGGTGGAGATCCCCGACAACGTGAAGCAGGGGCTCAAGATCATTCCCGTGTCTCATGTGCGCGAAGTGCTGCGCCTGGCGCTGACCGAGGTGCCGCAGCCCATTGAGTGGGACGAGGCCGCCGAAGAGGCCGCCGCCGCCGAGGCCGCGCTCAAGGGTGACAGCAGTGGTAGCGGTGCGACAGCACATTAAGTGCACTGCATAAGTAACGGAAAAGGGGCGCTTATAGCGCCCCTTTTTTTGCATTACGCAAATCCGCGAGGAGATCGCCATATGCCTTTTCGGCGCGCGTTATGCGTGATTTGGGCAGCGCTGTGGATTCGACCCGGATCAACGCCTCGAAGCCCAGCATGAACGGCAGGAACACCTCGCGCTCTGCGGATTCGAGCCGGAACGCCGCGCAAAAGGCCTCGAACCCGGCGCGGTTGACGCCGTAAACCAGCGGGCCACCCATATCGACCCGCCGCCGTCCCAGATGCATCAGGAACCGCGCCATGTCCTTGTAGATCGGCATTCTATGCGAGCCGCCGATGTCGATTCCTGTCAGGAGTTTTCCCTTTGTAATCAAATTATTGGGATGAAAGTCACCGTGGCTGATCGCCGTGCGCCATTGTGCATTCTCGATCTGCTCGGCCAGCCGCTCCATCTCGGTCAGAATGCCTGCTTCATGCCGGGCCAGCGTATCCCATACTTGTTTTTCTGAGGCTGCCCTGGCGCGGCGCAGCCAGCCTTTGACCGAGGCGACGCGCCAGCCTTCGCTCATCGCGGTGCACTGGCGCAGCCAGTCCGCTGCGGCGGGCAGACAGGGCGCACGGTCGACGGGGTCGAGCGTGTACAGGTGCTCGAGCAGTGGTGCGCCCGGCACGGCGGCGATGACGACGATGCCATGTGCGGGGCAGGCAAACAGGGGGCGCGCGATGCGCATACGTCCCTCGCACATATAGAGCCAGAGGCGCTGCATTTCGTCCCATTCGCGTGCCGCGCTGCCGTCCTCGGGCGTCATGCACAGGCGAACCACGGCATCCTGCCCTTCGAATTCAGCGTGAAAGACGGCTCTTTTGCCCTTCACATGGCGGATCAGGTGGCGCGGCTCGATCGCGGCCACACGCGGATCGGTGGTGCGGGCCGCCTCAATCAGGCGTGTGATCGTCATCATGCTGTCAAAATCAGGGATCGGCGGCGGTGTATCGGGGCGGGCCATACCCCAATTGAGCCGAACGCCGGCGGGGCGTCAACCGAATTGAACCCCGCCGCGTGCGTGGTTAAGGTGCCCGGGCATTCATTCGCCAGGGAGGCAGCGCCAATGGCCGATAAACCGGTTCCGGAAATGACGTTCGAAGAGGCAATGACCGAACTGGAACAGGTGGTCGGTCAGTTGGAGCGTGGCGATGTCGCGCTCGATGCGTCGATCACATTGTACGAGCGCGGTGCAGCGCTGAAAAAACGCTGCGAGGAGAAGCTGAAAGAGGCCGAAGAGAAGGTCGCGGCGATCACGCTTGATGCCGGGGGCGAGCCCATCGGAACGACCCCGGTCGAGCAGCAGTAATCCGCGTGCGGGACCGGCTGGAAGCGGCGCAGCGCGCGGTGGCGGCGCATCTGGTGCGGGTGCTTGCGCCCTTCGGCGATGTCCCCGTGGCCCAAGCGATGCGCTATGCGGTGACGGGCGGCAAACGGATTCGCGCCACGCTGGTGATCGAGGGCGCGCGGCTGCACGGTGTCAGGCTGGAGCGTGCGCTGTGGCCCGCAGCGGCAATCGAGGCGATGCATGCCTATAGCCTGGTGCATGACGATCTGCCTGCCATGGACGACGACGCGCTGCGCCGGGGGCAGCCGACGGTGCATATGCGCTGGGACGAGGCGACCGCGATCCTCACCGGTGATGCGCTGCAGGCGCTGGCCTTTGAACTGGTCACCCACAAGCAGGTTGGCTGCGGCGATTTGCGCGCCGATCTTGCCCGCAGCCTTGCGTGCGCCGCTGGTGCGCAGGGCATGGTGCTGGGGCAGGCGCTGGATATCGCGGCCGAAACCGCACCTCAGCCGCTTGACCTCGATCAGATTACGGCGCTGCAGGCCGGCAAGACCGGGGCGCTGATCGAATGGGCCGCGACATGCGGCGCGCGGATGGCCGGTGCCGATCCCGCACCGCTCAGCGACTATGCCGCCGCTGTGGGGCTGGCGTTCCAGATACAGGACGACGTGATCGACGTGACAGGCAATGCTGCGGCGGCAGGCAAGGCGGTGGGCAAGGATGCCGCGGCAGGCAAGGCCACGTTTGTTTCCCTGCTGGGGCTTGACGGGGCAACGCGCCGCGCGGCCACGCTGGTTGACGAAGCGGTGGATGCCCTATCTATTTATGGTAAGGACGCGGAAACCTTGCGGCAATTGGCGCGTTTCGTTATCTCGCGCCAGACCTGAGCCACCCCGCCCTGAACCAGCACGCCTCCGGAGGCAAGCCATCCCATGTCCAACCGCCCCGAAACCCCGCTGCTTGACCGCGTCAACGGTCCATCGGACCTCAAGCGGTTCAGTGATGCGCAACTGACGCAACTGGCAGATGAGTTGCGTGCCGAAACCGTCAGCGCGGTTAGCGAAACCGGCGGGCATCTGGGTGCCGGGCTGGGCGTGGTCGAGTTGACCGTAGCGCTACACGCGGTCTTTGACGCGCCGCGCGACAAGATCGTTTGGGACGTGAGCCACCAGTGCTATCCGCACAAGATCCTGACAGGCAGGCGCGACCGCATCCGCACCATTCGCCAAAAGGACGGGCTGAGCGGTTTTACCAAGCGTTCCGAATCGCCCTATGACCCGTTCGGCGCCGCGCACAGTTCGACTTCGATCAGTGCCGCGCTCGGTTTTGCCGTGGCGCGTGATCTGGGTGGGGCAAGCGAGACCGGTCATGGCGACGCGATTGCAGTAATTGGCGACGGCGCGATGAGTGCCGGTATGGCCTTTGAGGCGATGAACAACGCCGGACATCTGAAAAAGCGCCTGATCGTCATCCTGAATGATAACGAGATGTCGATTGCGCCGCCTGTCGGTGCGCTTTCATCGTATTTGTCCCGACTTTATGCCGAAGCTCCCTTTCAGGACCTCAAAGCAGCAGCCAAGGGCGCGGTTTCGCTGTTGCCCGGACCGTTTCAGGAGGGCGCGCGCCGGGCCAAGGACATGCTCAAGAGCATTGCCGTGGGCGGGACGCTCTTTGAGGAGTTGGGATTTTCCTATATCGGACCGATCGACGGGCACGACATGGATCAGCTATTGCCGGTGTTGCGCACTGTGCAGCAGCGGGCAACCGGCCCGATCCTGATCCATGTGTTGACCAAGAAGGGCAAGGGCTATGGCCCCGCCGAAGAAGCGCATGATGGCGGCCATGCTACCGCCAAGTTTGATCTGGTCTCGGGCAAGCAGAAAAAGGCGCCGAGCAACGCGCCGAGCTATACGTCGGTCTTTGGGCGTGCGCTGGTGGATCATGCGGCGCGCGACAGCCGTATCTGTGCCGTCACGGCAGCGATGCCGGACGGGACCGGGCTGAACCTCTTTAACGAACGCTATCCTAGCCGCTGTTTCGACGTGGGTATCGCCGAACAGCATGCCGTGACCTTTGCGGCGGGCATGGCGGCGGGCGGGCTGCGTCCGTTCTGCGCGCTCTATTCTACTTTCCTGCAACGCGGTTATGATCAGGTGGTGCATGACGTGGCCATCCAGCGCCTGCCGGTGCGGTTCGCCATCGACCGGGCCGGGCTGGTGGGCGCCGACGGGGCGACCCATGCGGGCAGTTATGATATCGCGTTTCTGGCCAATTTGCCGGGATTTGTCGTCATGGCCGCCGCTGACGAGGCGGAGCTGGTGCATATGGTGGCGACGGCGGCAGCGCATGACGACGGCCCCATCGCGTTCCGTTATCCGCGCGGCGAAGGCGAAGGCGTCGAGATGCCGCAGACCGGCGTACCGCTGGAGATCGGCAAGGGCCGGGTGATCCAGGAAGGCGCGCGCGTGGCGCTGCTCAGTTACGGCACGCGGCTGGGTGAAGTGCGCCGCGCCGCCGAATCATTGGCCGCACGCGGCATCACGCCGACTATCGTGGACGCACGATTTGCCAAGCCGCTGGACCGCGATCTGATCCTGCGACTGGCCCGCGACCACGAAGCCTTGATCACCATTGAGGAAGGGGCGATTGGCGGCTTTGGCAGCCATGTGGCGCAGCTTCTGGCCGAAGAAGGGGTGTTTGATGCCGGCCTCAAATTCCGCTCGATGGTGCTGCCTGATATCTTTATTGATCAGGCTGGCCCGGCGGACATGTACAAGGTTGCGGGGCTGAGTGCGGCGCAGATCGAGACCAAGGTGCTGGACGTTCTGGGCGTCGCACAAATATCCGGCAAACGTGCCTGACTGTTGCGTATCAAGAGGCCCCCGACGGCAGGATTTGGGTACTGTCCGAAGGGCAGGGCGCGCTTTACCGGCTCTCGCCACAAAGCATTTTGTATTAAAGCGATCCGCGAAAAGCTGTGAGGCAAGTTTTCGCGGATCGCTTTAACGAGAATTCTGAGGCCCATCGCAGCGCCGCGGATTACACCGACAGGCGCGAGGCGTGAGCTCCGCGTTCGCGGTAGGGGGTCGTGTCGTAATGCGCGCGGTAGCATTTCGAGAAATGCGAGGGCGACGAGAATCCGCAGGCCAGCGCCACGTTGATCACGGTCATGTCGGTCTGCATCAGCAGGTTTCGGGCCTTTTGCAGGCGCAATTCCATGTAATAGCGCTTTGGCGACCGGCTGAGATAGCGGCGAAACAGCCGCTCCAGCTGTCGCGTGGACATGCCTGCGTCCTTGGCCAGTATCGACGGGCTGATCGGTTCCTCGATGTTAGCCTCCATCATCTGGATGACCTGGCTCAGCTTGGGGTGGCGCACGCCGATGCGCGTGGGGACGGACAGGCGCTGGGTGTCCTGATCGGTACGGATCGAGTTGTAGATCAGTTGATCGGCGACCGCGCTGGCCAGTTTTTCGCCGTGCTCATCAGCGATCAGTTTCAGCATCAGGTCGATGGACGAGATCCCGCCCGCCGTGGTCATCCGGTTGCCGTCGACGGTAAAGACGGATTTGCTCAGGTCCACCTCTTCGAATTCCTCGGTAAAGCTATCGTGGTTTTCCCAATGGATCGTTGCGCGTTTGCCGTCCAGCAATCCGGCCTTGGCCAGGATGTAGGACGCGGTGCACAGGCCGCCGATCTTCAGACCGCGCCGCGCCTCGCGCCGCAGCCAGTTGAGCAGTCGTTTGCTGCTCGCCTGCTGGATATCGGTTCCGCCGCAGACAATCAGGGTGTCGTCGCGCAAAAGTTCGTCCAGGTTCATGTCAATCTGAAAGCGTGCGCCGGCCGAACAGGTGACGGTTTCGTCGGAATCGCCCGCGACGATCCAGGAGTAGAGCTTGCGTTCGGCCATCCGGTTGGCGATGCGCAGGCATTCGACAGCCGAGGCAAAGCTGAGCAGCGTGAAGTTGTCGACCAGCACAAAAACGAAACGGCGTGGTGTGTCGCGCGCACCTGGCTGCTCCTTTACAACTTCGTCGAGCATCAGATGCCACTCCTGTGTCCCGAGGTTTCTCCTTATCGGTGATCCACGATAATGTCGTGGAACACAAGACTCCGGTTGCTGAATTGACTTGAATCGTACCATCGCCTTATGGCCTATCAGGGGTGGCTTTGTTAAAGAAGCATTTGCAGAGACACGATCAGCGGAGATCATGACCATGACAGAATGGCAAAAAACCACCTGGCGCACCAAGCCGCGGGTTCAGATGCCTGACTATACCGACACCGGCGCACTGGCCGGTATCGAGGCGAAACTGTCGCAATTTCCCCCGCTGGTCTTTGCCGGCGAGGCGCGCCGCCTCAAGGCCGAACTGGGCGCCGCGTCACGCGGCGAGGCGTTCCTGCTACAGGGCGGGGATTGCGCCGAAGCCTTTGACCAGTTCAGCGCCGATGCGATCCGCGACACGTTCAAGGTGATGTTGCAGATGGCGATGGTGCTGACCTTCGCGGCCAAGGTGCCGGTGGTCAAGGTGGGACGCATGGCCGGGCAATTCGCCAAGCCGCGCAGTGCGCCGACCGAGACAGTGGATGGTGTGGAACTGCCAAGCTACCGCGGCGATATCATCAACGAGCTAGCCTTTAGCCAGGCATCGCGTACGCCTGACCCGTCCAAGATGCTGCAAGCATACACGCAGGCGGCAGCCACGTTGAACCTGCTGCGGGCCTTTTCCAAGGGCGGCTATGCCGACATGCACAAGGTGCACAGCTGGACGCTGGGCTTTGCCGAGGGAGAAAAGGCCGAGCGGTATCGCGACATGGCGAATCGGATTAGTGACGCGCTTGATTTCATGAAGGCGGCGGGGCTGGACAGCGACAATACCGAGGCGCTGCAGACGGTGGATTTCTACACCAGCCACGAGTCGCTCCTGCTGGAGTATGAAGAGGCGCTGACCCGGCTCGACAGCACGTCGGGCAACTGGCTGGCAGGCTCGGGTCACATGATCTGGATCGGCGACCGGACCCGGCAGCCGGACGGCGCGCATGTAGAGTTCGCACGCGGTGTGTTGAACCCGATCGGGCTCAAATGCGGGCCGTCGATGACACCCGAGGACCTCAAGGCGCTGATGGCGCGACTGAACCCCGAGAACGAGGCGGGGCGTCTGTCGCTGATTGCGCGTTTCGGCGCGGGTAACGTGAACGAGCATTTGCCGCGTCTCATCCGCACGGTGAAGGAAGAGGGCGCCAAAGTGGTCTGGGTCTGTGATCCGATGCATGGCAACACGATCAAGTCAGAGTCGGGTTACAAAACCCGGCCCTTTGAGGCCGTATTGCGCGAGGTGCGTGAATTCTTTGCCGTTCACAAGGCTGAGGGCACGATCCCCGGTGGTGTGCATTTCGAGATGACTGGCCAGGACGTGACCGAATGCACCGGCGGCGTTCGTGCGGTCAGCGACGAGGATCTAAGCGCACGGTATCACACCGCATGTGATCCGCGTCTCAATGCGTCGCAATCGCTGGAACTGGCGTTTCTCGTGGCCGAAGAGCTATCGAACCTGCGCGCCGAGCGGCCTGCCAAAGTGATCTGATTTTTCGGGAGGGCCGGACAGCAGTCCGGCCTTTTCCTTTCTGCGCTGCATAGCCCGGTCAGGGGCCGACCTGCCCACAGTCATTCATCCGGTCGTGAGTGCACCAGACGCAGATATGGGCGTTTGGCCTCTGATTGCCGCTCGAACGGGGCCGCCATCTCTGCAAAGCCTTCGGCATGGGCAGTGTCCGTGATCTCTGCCGGGCCAGTCAGGTCGATCGGGGCGACGTGGCTGCGGGTGATGTCGAACCGCCGTGGCGCACGCAGGGGCGCGCCGTTGGTGATCAGGCAACCCAGGGCGCGCGATATATCGCCGAGGTCGCTGGCAAGCGGCAGCAACACCATTGTACCGATAAGCGCGGCTGTGCCGTATCCTCCCTCCGAGCGGAGCGACAGGCGCATCATCGCGGGTGCGTCAAAGACCTGAACCAGATGCTGTGCCAACGTATCGCGATGGCCGGGGTTGAAAAAGGCGCTGATCGGCATGCCGCGCACCTCCATTCCCAGCAGATCCGACAGATGCACACCGGCCACCCGCAGACGTGCCAGGCCCGGCGCGATCCGATCGACGATAAAGGCATTGGACAAGAGCGGCTCGATCCCGCGCGGATCAATATCGGCGCGACGCGGCACCTGGCCATTGACGCGACGGCTCTGCCAGTAGGTGACAAACGCCTCCAGCGCCTGTGCATCCTCGCGCCCGATCATGCGTCCCACCACCCGGCGCAGATTATTCGCGTGGGGGCCGTCATTCCGGGTCTCGTCACGCATCTCACTCACCTCACAAATCAGCAATGCCCGGCAACCTGTCCGAGCACCCCTGAACTATCGCACAGAATGTGACCATTTTACCTAAAATTCCATGCATTTGGTTAACCTGCCGTACTCGCGGCCCGGTGCGGCGGGTGCTTGCCTATGAACGGGCAACCCCTTAGGAAACAAAGCACGACATGACTTCGCTATCCTGGGAGGGTTCCTCTTGCTGATATCAATGACCGGTTTTGCCTCGGCGCGCGGCGCGCATGAAGGCTATAGCTGGGCGTGGGAGCTGCGCGGTGTGAATGGCAAGGGGCTGGATCTGCGTCTGCGCGTGCCTGACTGGATCGACGGGCTGGAGGCCGGGCTGCGCGCCCGTCTGACCAAGGCGCTGGCGCGCGGCAATGTCTCGCTCGGGCTGCGGGTTCAGGCCGAGGAACAGACCGGGCGGCTGCGCGTGAATGCAGCGCAGCTCGAAGATGTATTGGCCGCAATGGCCGAGGTCGAGGCATGCGCAATGGCGCAGGGCCTGTCACTGGCACCTGCGCGCCCCGGCGATGTGCTGGCGGTGCGCGGCGTGCTGGAGACAACCAGCGCCGAACAGGATACCGCCGCCTTGTCCAAGGCGCTGATGGAGGATTTTGACGGTGTTCTGGCCGAGTTTCAGAACATGCGCGCGGCCGAAGGTAAGGCACTGCACACCGTTCTGACCGCCCAACTGGACGAAGTGGCCCAGCTGACGGAGGCCGCGATCGAGGCCGCCGAAGCCCGCCGCGACGAGATGGCTGCTGCCCTGCGCGTGTCGCTGGCGCGGGTGCTGGACAATGCCGACGGAGTGGATGAGGCGCGGCTGACGCAGGAACTGGCGCTGATCGCGGTCAAGTCGGACGTGACCGAAGAGATCGACCGCCTGCGCACCCATGTGACCGCCGCGCGCGATCTGCTGACGCAGGACGGTGCCGTAGGGCGCAAGCTGGATTTCCTGATGCAGGAATTCAACCGCGAGGCCAACACGCTATGCTCCAAGGCACAATCAGGTGGGCTGACCACCATCGGCCTTGCGCTCAAGGCGCTGATCGACCAGATGCGCGAACAGGTGCAGAATGTGGAGTAAAGACGAGACATGACCCAGCGGCGCGGCCTTCTGATCATCCTTTCATCGCCTTCGGGCGCGGGAAAGTCCACTCTGTCACGGCGATTGCTGGAATGGGACACGAGCCTCAGCTTTTCGGTCTCTGCCACCACCCGCGCGCCGCGCGAGGGCGAGGTGGATGGGCAACATTACCATTTTCGCAGCGAAGAGGCGTTCCGGCACGACGTGACGCATGGTGAGATGCTGGAACACGCGCATGTGTTCGGCAATTTCTACGGCTCGCCCAAGGCCCCGGTTGCGGCGGCGATCGAGGCCGGGCGTGACGTGCTCTTTGACATCGACTGGCAGGGCGCGCAGCAGATCCAGAACTCTGACCTGGGCAAGCACACGCTGTCGATCTTCATCCTGCCGCCTTCGATCACCGAACTGCACCGCAGACTGGAAGCACGCGGCCAGGACAGCGCCGAGGTGATCGCCAAGCGCATGCAGAAAAGCTGGGATGAGATCAGCCACTGGGCCGAATATGATTATGTGCTGGTCAATGACGATCTGGACGCCGCTGCCGTACAGCTGAAACAGATCATCTCTGCCGCGCGCCTGCGCCGTATTCAGCAGCCCGGCCTGACGCACCATGTGCGCAACCTGCAACGAGAATTCGAGGACCGCAAATGACCCTGTATGCTCTGGACGGATTTGAACCCCAAACCCCCGAAGACGGCGACTACTGGGTGGCGCCCGATGCCAACCTGATCGGACAGGTCCTGCTGGAGAGCGGGACATCGGTCTGGTTCGGCGCGACGCTGCGCGGCGATAACGAACCGATCATCATCGGAGCGGGCAGCAATGTGCAGGAAAACACCGTGATGCACACCGACATGGGCTATCCGCTGACCATCGGCGCGGGCTGCACCATCGGGCACAAGGCAATGCTGCATGGCTGCACCATCGGCACCAATTCCCTGATCGGGATGGGGGCCACGGTGCTGAACGGTGCCACGATCGGTGACAACTGCCTGATCGGGGCAGGGGCCCTGATCACCGAAGGCAAGGTTATCCCGGACGGCAGCCTGGTGATGGGCAGTCCGGGCAAGGTAGTGCGCCAACTGGATGACAAGGCGATTGCCGGACTGAAGGCAAGCGCGCTGCATTATCAGGAAAACATGCGCCGGTTCCGCGCCGGTCTGATTCCGCTCGCTGTGCCTCTGCGCGGCTAGAGCATTTTGCGGCAGACCGTTGGTCAGGGCCATTACAAAACGCTCTAACGTGGCAGCAGGTCCTCTTCGCCAACCTGGCCCGCGATCCAATCGCGAAACTTGACCAATGCCGCATGCTTCGCCTTTGTCTCTGGCCACACCAGCCAATAGGCCCCCGGCGATGCCGTGACGCCGCCCCAGGCCGCCACCAGGCGTCCGGTTGCCAGATCCTGCTCTGCCAGATAGTCGGGCAGGAGCGCCACGCCAAGTCCGTGCAGCGCCGCCTGGATGATGGTCGAAAACTGGTCATGCACTGTACCCGCTACCCGCTCTGCCGCGACGCCATGCGCCGCGAACCAGGCCGGCCAGGCTTCGGGCCGGGTCTCGATATGCAAGAGCGGTAGCGTCAGCAGATCCCGTGCGGCACCCGGCACATGTCCGGCAATCACCTCGGGCGCGCAGACCGCGATGACCGCCTCGGGGTGCAACTGGATCGCGCCCGTTCCCGGCCAGTCGTGCTGCCCGAAATGGATCGCCGCGTCAAAGCCTTCGGCAGCGAAATTGAACGCCTTGAACCGCGTTGACAGGTTAATCGTCACCTCGGGATGCAAACGTGCGAAGTCCGGCAGACGGGGCACCAGCCAGCGCATCCCGAAGGTGGGCAGGATCGCCAGACTGAGGCTGCCGCCGGCCGGGTTCAGCGCCGCCTTCATCGAGGCCTGCGCGATCTGTCCAAGCGCGCTGCGGATTTCGGCGGCATAGTCCGCACCGTGGGGCGTCAGGGACATGCTGCGCCCCTCGCGCCTGATCAGCGACACGCCCAGCTGTTCCTCCAGTGTCTGCAACTGTCGGCTGACCGCGCTCTGGCTCAGCGCCAGCGCCTCGGCCGTTGCAGTGGCGCTGCCCAACCGGTCGAGCGCCTCGATGGCGCGCAGGCTGGCGATGGAAGGCAGATAGCGGCGGGGCAGGGGCATCTATGCGGTTTCCTCATGTAAGCTTGCCAAAACCTCGCTATTCTTTTGCCTGTGCGCGCGGTATAGGGCAACCTAAAGCGTTTCGCGTTCAACCTAATTCACGAATTGAATGCGAAACACCCGCTACATTGACAGGTCATACTGCGTTTTGCCTTGCTTCTGATTCCGCAAACAAAGCGAAGCGTCTTAAAGTGACTTGTCTTGCGCTAAACGCATGAAAGGACCCGACATGAGCCTCGACGCCCCCAGGATCAAAGCCAAAGACGCCCCCGATCTCGGCAATTTCGACTGGCAGGACCCGTTCCGCCTGAATGACCAGCTCGATGAAGACGAGCGCATGATTGCCGAAAGCGCGCGCAGCTTTGCGCAGGAAAAACTCCAGCCGCGCGTGATCAGGGCTTATGCCGAAGAGACCGTCGCACCCGAGCTTTTTGTCGAGATGGGCGAGATGGGCCTGCTGGGCACTACCATTCCCGAGGAATACGGTGGGCTGGGCGGTGGCTATGTCGGCTACGGTCTGGTCGCGCGCGAGATCGAGCGCGTGGACAGCGGATACCGCTCGATGATGTCCGTGCAATCCAGTCTGGTGATGTACCCGATCTACGCCTATGGCAGCGAAGAGCAGCGGCGGAAATACCTGCCGGGCCTCGCCGCCGGTACGCTGATCGGCTGCTTTGGCCTGACCGAACCGGACGCGGGCAGCGACCCTTCCGGGATGAAGACGCGCGCCGAAAAGATCGACGGCGGCTATCGGATTACCGGGTCGAAAATGTGGATTTCCAACAGCCCGATCGCAGATGTTTTCGTCATCTGGGCCAAGTCCGACGCCCATGACGGCAAGATCCGCGGCTTTGTTCTGGACAAGGGCATGACCGGTCTCAGCGCGCCCACGATCACCGGCAAGCAATCCTTGCGCGCCTCCGTCACCGGCGAAATCGTGATGAAGGGGGTCGAGGTAGGCGAAGACGCCTTGCTGCCCAATGTAGAAGGCCTCAAGGGACCGTTCGGCTGCCTCAACCGCGCGCGCTATGGCATCGCCTGGGGCGTAATGGGTGCCGCTGAATTCTGCTGGCACGGCGCGCGGCAGTACGGGCTCGACCGTCAGCAGTTCCGCAAGCCGCTGGCGCAAACGCAGCTTTTCCAGCTGAAGCTGGCCAACATGCAGACCGAAATCACGCTGGGCCTGCAAGCAGCGTTGCGGGTGGGGCGGCTGATGGACGATGCCAATGCCGCACCCGAGATGATCAGTCTGATCAAGCGCAACAACTGCGGCAAGGCGCTGGATATCGCGCGCATGGCCCGCGACATGCATGGTGGCAATGGTATTTCGGAGGAATTCCAGGTCATCCGCCACATGATGAACCTTGAGACGGTGAACACCTACGAGGGCACTCATGACGTGCATGCGCTGATCCTAGGACGGGCGCAGACCGGTCTGCAGGCGTTCTTCTGATCCCATCGGGCGCTCGCTTGACGCAGAGCACACGCTGATGCCTGATCCCAGGTTGGCACATATCGTGCCGACCACAAACAGATCAGGCATCAGCACGCATGGGTTTTTCCAGACGTAATCGTAGGCCAATCGTAAATATGGGGTCGGGTCGCGTCTGGGTGTACGTTATTCGTATAATCAGTATTATGTAAATAATAGACCTAAGACAAGAATTGCTTTTCGATTGAAAACAGAACCTTACGCTGTTATACAGATAGCGCGCGACACTCTCGCAGGATGCGCTACACCCCAAGGAACCGGTCGGCAACTTTGGCATCCAGTGCGCTGATCGCTCCGTGCCAGACGTCACGGCCACGCTCCAGGATCACTGCGCGGTCTGCCGCTACGCGCAGTTCCGCCAGTGATTTGTCGATCACCAGGATTGCCATATCCGACTGCGTCCGCAGCGCCGTAAGCGCCGCCCAGATCTCGGCTCGGACCAAGGGTGCCAGACCTTCGGTCGCTTCATCTAGGATCAGCAGACGTGGATTAGTCATCAGCGCGCGCCCGATCGCCAGCATCTGTTGCTCGCCACCTGAAAGCGTCGAAGCGACCTGAGAACGTCGCTCTTCAAGCCGCGGGAAAAGCTGTGAAATCCGCTGCATATCCCAATGGCCGGGCCGCGCGGCGGCAATGAGGTTCTCGGTCACGGTCAGCGGCGCGAAACAGCGCCGTCCCTCGGGCACCAGCCCCAGCCCCAACCGTGCGGCGCGAAAGCTGCTGAGCGGGCCAAGGTCGCGCCCGGCAAAGCGCAGCGTGCCGCGCGTGGGCAGCATCCGGCAGATCGCCTTGACGGTGGTTGATTTGCCCATCCCGTTCCGACCCATCAGCGCCAGGACTTCGCCTTCTGCAATCTCCAGCGAGACGCCGAACAACGCCTGTGCCGGGCCATAGGATGCGGTCACGTCTTGCAGCGACAGCAGGCTCATGCCGCGTCCCCCAGATAGGCTGCGCGCACTTCCGGATCTGCCCTGATTTCGCTCACCGTGCCTGTGGCGATGATCGCCCCGTAGACCAGCACGCTGATGCGGTCAGCGAGCGCAAAAACCGCGTCCATGTCATGCTCGACCAGCAGCACCGGGGCCTCGGCGCGCAGCCCGTCCAGCAGTGCCGTGATCTCGCGAGAGCCTTCGAGGCCAAGCCCTGCCATCGGCTCGTCCATGACGAACGCCTTGGGCGCAAGGGTAAGCGCGATGGCAATCTCCAACTGGCGCCGCTGACCGTGCGACAGATCACCTGTGCGCATCGCGGCATGTTCCGCCAGACCTGTACGCCGCAGCGCCGCCAGCGCCCGGTCCCGCAGGTCAGCATACCCCAGCGCGGGCCGGAACAGGCCCAGCCGCCACCCCGACGCCCCGAATACGCCAAGCAGCGCGTTTTGCAGCACGGTATCCTCCATCGCCAACGCCGATATCTGAAATGTGCGCGCGATCCCGGTCCGCGCCCGCGCCGCCACATCCCAGCCGGTCACATCACGTCCCGACAGCAGAACCTGACCGCTGTCAGGTTTAACTACACCGCATATCTGGCTGATAAGAGTTGATTTTCCTGCACCATTCGGGCCGATCACTGCATGTATCTCGCCCGCGCGCAGGTCGAGCGTCACATCGCGGCTGGCCTCTAGCGCGCCAAAGCGTTTGCACAATCCCCGCGTTTCGATCACCGGCTCAGTCATGGGCCGCCCCGCGCCGCGTTATGATCCCGATCAACCCACCGGGCGCAAACAGGACGACCGCCAACAGCAGCAGCCCCAGATAGATATGCCAGTACTCGCTGAGGCCACCCAGCCAATGCTCTAGTGCAATGAACATCGCGGCCCCTGCCACCGGCCCGCACAGCCGCGCGGTACCACCCAGAATGATGAACACCATGATCTCGCCCGACAGTTGCCAACTGAACATCGTGGGGCTGACAAACCGGTTCAGATCCGCAAAGAGAGCCCCGGCCAACCCGGTGATCACACCGGAAATGACGAACGCGGCGAGCCGCAGCCGGAACGGATTCAGCCCCACGGCCTGCGCCCGCTCGGGTGATTGCCGCGCAGCGTTCAGCGCCAGCCCGAACGGTGCCCGCACCAGCATGGCGTGAAAGAGCAGCGCCAGAAGCAGCAGCATGAAACACAGGAAAAAGAACTGGATCGGGTCAAGCGTGTTCACTCCCGGAAAGCTGTTGCGCACATAGATGCTCAGCCCATCCTCGCCGCCATATGCCGGCCAGGAGATTGAAAAATAATAGAACATCTGGCCAAAGGCGAGCGTGATCATGATAAAGTAGACACCGCTGGTGCGCAGTGACACCAACCCGATCAGCAGCGCGGCCAGCCCTGCGGCGACCATCGCCGCGAGCCAGATCAACGGCATCGAGTTGGTGCCCTCGATCACCAATGGCCCGAGGGTGAGGGGCTGATAGCTCTGCGCATGGCTGGCCAGAATGCCCATGGCATAGCCACCGATGCCAAAGAATACCGCGTGGCCGAGGCTGATCAATCCCCCCTGCCCCAACGCGATGTTCAGCCCGACACCGGCAAGCGCCAGGATCGCCACCTTGGTCACCAGTGTGATGGTAAACGGCTCGTCCGCGCCGTAGGCCCAGAACGCAACCAGCGCCAGCCCACCCAGCAAAGCTGCGTTGAAATACCTCTCTGTGATCATGTGGCACCACCAAAGAGGCCCTTGGGCCGCAGAAAGAGGACAGCAGCCATCAGCAGATAGATCAGCATGGAGGCCAGCGCCGATCCGGTCGAGCTGGCAGCGGAATTGTCCATGAATGTCGCAAATGCGCGCGGCAACAGCACGCCGCCCAGCGTATCGGTCAGCCCCACCAGCAGTGCGCCGACCAATGCCCCCTTGATCGAGCCGATACCGCCGATCACGATCACCACGAACGCCAGGATCAGCACCGGCTCGCCCATGCCGACCTGCACCGACTGGATCGTGCCCACCAGCGCGCCCGCCAACCCTGCAAGGGCCGCGCCAAGCGCGAAGACTATCGTGTAAAGCTTTGATATATCGATACCAAGTGCGGCTATCATCTCGCGGTCCGCCTCACCTGCGCGGATCTGGATGCCCAGCCGCGTGCGCGCGATCATCAGGTAGAGACCGCCGGCGATTGTCAGCCCGATCCCGATCAGCGTCAGCCGATAGAGCGGATACTGAATACCCCCCGGCAAAGTCACAGGCCCCGCCAGATAGGCCGGCACGTTGAGGTAGAGCGGGAAAGACCCGAAAATCCACCGCGTTCCCTCGGAAAAGATCAGGATCAGGGCAAAGGTCGCCAACACCTGATCGAGATGATTGCGCGCATAAAGCCTGCGAATGACCAGTATCTCGACGATGGCACCCGCCGCCGCCGCTGCCGCCAGCGCCGCCACGAGCGCCAACAGGAACGATCCGGTCGCCGCAGCGACACCCGCCGCGGCAAAAGCCCCGACCATATAGAGCGAGCCGTGGGCAAGATTGATCAGGCCCATAACGCCGAACACAAGCGTCAGGCCCGACGCCATCAGAAACAGCATCACCCCCAGCTGAAGACCGTTCAGCATCTGTTCGGCGAATAGGACAAATGTCATGGGAAAACCTGATGGGCCCCGGCAGCGCGGCCGCCGGGGCAGTTGGACCTACATCTTGCAGTCTGCGACATAGACATCCTGATGATCTTCGAGTGCCACACCAATGATCTTGTTGGTATAAACGTCACCCTCCTTGACCACTTCGCGGACGTAGATATCCTGGATCGGGTGATGGTTCGACCCGAATGCGAAATCGCCACGTACCGAATCGAAATCAGCCTCTTTCAGCGCTGCGCGGAACGCGTCCGGGTCGTGGACGTCAGCCTTGGAAATGGCGCTGATCAGCAGGTTGGCGGTATCATATCCCTGCGACGCATAGAGCGACGGCAAGCGACCGTATTCGGCCTGAAATGCCTCTACAAAGGTCTTGTTGGCCGCGTTGTCGATATCCTTGTTCCATTGGCTGGTGTTCACCACTCCAAGCGCCGCCTCGCCCACGGCCTGGAGGATGCCCTGGTCAAAGCTGAACGCCGGGCCGACCACGGGCAGGTCGATGCCGCTGTCGGCATATTGCTTGAGGAACGAAATACCCATGCCGCCCGGCAGAAAGAAGAACACGCTGTCTGCCCCGCTGGCGCGGATCTGTGCCAATTCGGCAGCATAGTCATTTTGCCCCAGTTGGGTCAGCAGCTCACCTGCCAGTTCGCCGGTATATTGCCGCTTATATCCGGTCAGCGCGTCATGGCCCGCCGGATAGTTTGGGGCAAGGATAAAGCTCTTGGTGTAACCGGCAGAACTGGCGTAGGCGCCCGCTGCCTCGTGCAGGTTGTCGTTCTGCCATGCAACGTTAAAGTAATTCTCATGGCACCCCTTGCCCGCCAGCGCCGAAGGGCCTGCGTTGGGCGAGAGGTAGAATTTGCCCTGCGCCGTCGCCGACGGCACCACCGCCATGGCCAGGTTCGACCAGATGATCCCGGTCAGCACATCGACCTTTTCGGATTGAATCAACTTGTCCGCCAATTGTACGGCGATGTCGGGCTTGCGCTGGTCGTCCTCGATGACCAGTTCAACATGCTTGGTGTCGGCCAGCTTCACCGCGAGCAGGAACCCGTCGCGCACGTCGATCCCCAGGCCGGCACCGCCGCCTGACAGCGTCGTGATCATGCCGACCTTTACATCGCTCATATGCGCCTCGGCCATTGCCGCCGTTCCCAGCGCCGCCGTCCCCAATGCGATGGCCGAGGCCGCCGCTGCAATCCGTTTGAATTTCATCATCACTCTCCCTTGATGGTATTGTTGGCCACGCGCCCGCGTCGCGCCTGCGGCTCGTTGATTGACTTGGCCCCTAACAAAGATCAAAACGCCACTCAAGGAAAGGGTGCAGAGGCACTTTCCACCGCTTTCGCATCGGCAATCTGCACATGCGCAGCCAGTGCGGCGTTGCAACAGCGTCCGGCACATTCAGGCGACGCCCGCAATGGCGCCTCGACAGCCGCGCGTACACCGGTCTAAGACTGTGACAAAGAGGCGTAACAATGACTTCGATCCTGATCCTGAATGGCCCTAACCTGAACCTGCTCGGCACCCGCCAGCCCGAGGTCTACGGGCATACCACCCTCGCCGATATCAAGGCAATGTGCCATGAAAAAGCGCAGACTCTGGGCATTACCATAGCATTCGAGCAGAGCAACAGCGAAGGTGCGCTGCTGGATCACATCCACGCAGCGCGCGGTGTGCATGACGGGATCATCCTCAACGCAGGCGCCTACACGCATACGTCTGTGGCCCTGATGGACGCGATCAGCTCTGTTGGGCTTCCGGTGGTTGAACTTCACCTCTCAAACATCCATGCCCGCGAGGAATTTCGTCATCGCAGCTATATTGCCAAGGTGGCACTAGGCGTGATCTGCGGCTTTGGCGCGGCGGGCTACCCGCTGGCGCTGGAGGCGTTGGAAGGTCATCTCGGCCAGACGGAATGATCCCGACCGAAGAGTTGCAGAAGTTTCTGGGCGCGCCCAGTATCGAAGAGCTGTGGGAGATGCTGGGCACGCGGCTGGCCGAGGCCGGATTTGACCGGCTGCTCTATGGCGCGACGCGTTACCGCAGCGGCACGTCGCTGGGCGACCCCGAGGATTTTGTCCTGCTCAGCACTCACGAAACCGCCTACACGGATAAATTCGTGGGCGATGCCCTGTATTTTCATGCGCCGATGGTCAAATGGGCACTGGAAAATGACGGGGCCTCTTCGTGGTCGGCTCTGAGCGCGCGGACGCTCGATGGCACGATGACCGAGGCAGAGCGCGAGGTGATGGCATTCAACGCCGCACATGGGGTGACGGCGGGCTATACGGTCAGCTTCCGGTCCGCCTCGCCGCGGATCAAGGGCGCGATCGCGCTGACTGCGCGTGTGGGGCTGGATCAGACCGATGTTGACCGGATCTGGGGCGCGCAGGGTGCGGACATTCAGGCGCTCTGCACAATCGCGCATCTGCGGATACTCCTGCTGCCCTATGTCGCGCCGGGCCGGGTGCTGACGCCGCGCCAGCGCGAAGTGCTGAGTTGGGTTGGCGATGGCAAGACAGTGCAGGATATCGCCCTGCTGCTGGAACTGACCCCCGCCACGATCGAGAAGCACCTGCGCCTGGCGCGTGATGCCCTTTGCGTCGAGACGACGGCGCAGGCCGTGCTGAAGGCATCTTTTCAGCATCAGATCTACATCACGCAAGCGTGACCTATAAGGCCCACTCAGAAATTCTCCAAAAGGTAAGGATTTCCGGACTTTGCAGCTGCGACACAGCCCGCATGCTGGTGATGTTCCGTGAGTGGTGGCCTTTGCAGGCCCGGGGACATCGGGCCAGAACCCTTGTGATTACAAGGCTCTCTGACCTGTCCGGTTTTGCCGGATGCCGGCAGTCGTCCAAATTTGGGGATTGGCTGTCGGCGCCTCGCGGCAGGCGCTTGGGGATGCCCGCGCAGATCATCACATTGGCGGCACAAGCCCCTTGATGGCAAACGGGGCGCCCGTTTCGGGCACCCCGTCGTATGGTCCAGTCAGATCCGGGCGGAAAACTCAGCCCTTGACGGCTTTGGCCACCTCTGCAGCAAAGTCTTCCTTTTCGACCTCGATACCTTCGCCGACTTCGAGCCGGACAAAACCGGTGATCTCCGCGCCTGCTTCCTTGGCGGCCGCCTCGACTGTCAGATCGGGATTTACCACAAAAGCCTGCCCCATCAGCGTGGATTCGGCGATAAATTTCTTCATCCGACCGACGATCATCTTCTCGATCACCTGCTCGGGCTTGCCGCTTTCACGCGCGATGTCGATCTGCACCTGACGCTCTTTTTCCACGACGGAATCATCCAGTTCCGCCTCATTTAGCGCGGCGGGATTGGTTGCGGCGATGTGCATCGCGACCTGCTTGCCAAAGGCTTCGTCGCCCTTGAATGCGACCAGCACGCCGATTTTGCCCATGCCGTCGGCGGCGGCATTGTGTACATATGACACGACAGTGTCGCCCTCGATCGCGGCCATGCGGCGCAGCGACATGTTCTCGCCGATCGTGGCGATCTTGGCGGTGATTGTTTCTTCGACGGTCTTGCCGTCCAGGTTGGCCGCTTTGAGTGCATCAAGGTCAGCGACCTTGATGGCCACATCTGCGACAGCGCCCACCATCGCCTGGAATTCAGCGTTCTTGCCAACGAAATCGGTCTCGGAGTTGATTTCGACCGCGACGCCGCGCCCGCCCTCGACCGTGACGGCCACCAGACCCTCGGCCGCGGTGCGGCCAGATTTCTTGGCCGCTTTGGCCAGACCCTTGGTGCGCAGCCAGTCAACAGCCGCTTCCATGTCACCATCGGTTTCGGTCAGTGCCTTTTTCGCGTCCATCATGCCCGCGCCTGTGGTGTCGCGCAGCTCTTTTACCATTACAGCGGTAATCGCCATTGTGGCTCTCCTCAGAATTCAAATCGGATGGGGGCAGCGATTGCCGCCCCCCTGTGTACTCAGTGTCGTGACGTTCCGACCTTGGCGTTATGCCTTGGCTTCTTCTTCCGTCACGTCTGCAGCGGGGGCCGCATCTGTTGCAGGCTCTTCCGTAACGGCAGCCGCATCTGCTGCAGGCTCTTCCGTGGCGGGGGCCACTTCGGCGACAGGCTCGACGACCTCTTCGGCGGGGGCTTCTTCCATCGCGCCGATATCCACACCGGCAGCGCCCAGCTGTGCCGACATGCCGTCCAGCGCCGCGCGGCTGACCAGATCGCAATACAGCGCAATGGCACGGGCCGCGTCGTCATTGCCCGGAATGATATAATCAATCCCGTCGGGCGGGCAGTTGGTATCCACGATCGCGACGATCGGAATGCCCAGCTTGTTGGCCTCGGCCACGGCCAGCGCTTCTTTCTTGACGTCGATGACAAACAGGAGATCCGGCACGCCGCCCATCTCGCGGATACCGCCCAGCGACGCTTCCAGTTTGCCTTTGTCGCGCTCCATGCCCAGACGCTCTTTCTTGGTCAGGCCCTCGGCACCGGTTTCCAGCGCTTCCTCGATCTGCTTGAGACGCTGGATGGATTTCGACACGGTCTGCCAGTTGGTCAGCGTGCCGCCCAGCCAGCGGTGGTTCATGTAATATTGCGCGCATTTCTCGGCTGCCTCGGCAACCGGGGTTGCGGCCTGACGCTTGGTGCCGACAAAGAGGATGCGGCCGTTCTTGGCCACGGTCTCGCGCACGACGTTCAGCGCCGCATCCAGCATGGGTACGGTCTGCGTAAGGTCCATGATGTGGATGCCGTTGCGCGCGCCATAGATGAACTCGCCCATGCGGGGGTTCCAACGCTGCGTCTGGTGACCAAAGTGAACGCCGGCCTCAAGCAGCTGGCGCATGGTGAACTCGGGAAGAGCCATGTCGTTTCCTTTTCCGGTTTTCGCCTCGGCACGGGGAGAGAGGCGGATGCCTCAACCGGTGGACAAATGGGGATGTCTCTCCCATTGGCCCGCCCGTACCTGCGGATTTCAATGCCGCGCGTATAGACCGGGCATCTGCCGGGCGCAAGGGGGGGGCAAGCGGTTTGTCCCAGTTGCCGCAGGCTGTGCGCGGGTCTTGGCGGGCCTGTCCGGCGGCGCGCCTCTTCAAAGAAACACGCGCTCCACGAACCAGTACGCTCCGACCGCCGCGATGATGCAAGAGGCGGGAATGGCTATGGCGGGGCGATACCAGCTCTTGTTGCGAAACCACAGCCCGACCGCCAGAAATGCCAGCGCGATCACCGTCAACTGCCCCAATTCCACACCGACGTTGAACCCGATCAGCGCCGGGATGAACTGATCCGCAGGCAGGCCGAACTCGTCCAATACGCTGGCAAAGCCCAGCCCGTGCAACAGGCCAAAACAGAACACCACGACCGGACGCCACGGGGTCAGCCCCTTGGCCAGGATGTTCTCGACCGCGACATAGGTGATCGAGGCGGCAATCAACGGTTCGACAATGTTGCCCGGTACGTTCACCCAGCCCAGCGCGCCCAGCGCCAGCGTGACCGTATGCGCCGCGGTAAAGGCGGTGACCTGCCACAAGAGCGGACGCAGACGCGACGACAGGAAAAACAGCCCCAGCACGAACAGGATATGATCAAGCCCCTTGGGCAGGATATGATCGAACCCAACCGGTACATAGGTGCCAAAGGCCTGCCAGCCGGTTTGCGCATCGCGACCACTGATGGCGATCTCGCCACTTTGTGCGCCGCCCATGATATATCCGGTATAGGGATCATCCACCCCTTGCTGGCGCAACACCAGCTCTCCAAAGCCCGCGCCCCAGCCCAGCACCAGCACCGAGGCCCCGGCGGGCACCGCGCCCCGGAGTGTGAGGGTCGTCCGGCGTGGCAATTCTACATTGCCGATCTCGCCGACCTCGACCTGCTCCAATATCAGCGGAACCGCCGTATCGCCCGCGCGCAGCCAGATACCCGCGGACAGATCCGGCCAGACGGCGCGCAACCGGTCCGCCAATGCTTCGGGTGTCAGCGCACGCAGGGCATCATAGCGATCTGACAGGTCAGTTTCATTGGTATCAGTCACCGCGTCCAGATTGATCCCGGCGATGAAGGCTTCTGCATTCATCTGAAGGTCCAGCCCGGCTGTTCCTGCCTCAATGGTCAGATCGGCGATGCTGGGCGACACCTCATGCGCCGAGGCGGCACACAGGGACCAGAGCACGATCAGGCTTGACAGTGCGGCCTGCCAGTACAGTTTGTTCTTCATGAAAAATGCCAAATTCACCCTGCTTGCCTGCCTGCTGATTGCTGTTGCCGCGCCGCGCGCCGCGATAGCCCACGAGTTTTGGATCGAACCGCAGAAGTTTCAAGTCGAAACCGGCGCGCCGCTGACGGCGTTGCTGCGCAACGGGGAGCAATTCGAGGGGATCACATTGGCCTATTTCGACCGGCGCATCGTGCGGTTTGACTGGCGCATGGGCGAAGGCGCGACCGCCGTCACCGGGCGCGCGGGTGACAACCCGGCGCTGGTCATGACGGCGCCCGAGGCCGGGTTGATGGTCCTGACCTACCAATCGACTGCCAGCGACGTGCGCTACAAGACATGGGAGAAATTCGCGCGCTTTGCCCTGCACAAGCGCTTTGTGGATATCGAGGCGCGGCACAAGGCGCGCGATCTGCCCGACGCGGATTTTACCGAGGTCTATACCCGCTACGCCAAGAGTCTGATCGCGATCGGCTCTGGCGCGGGCGCGGACCATGCGACCGGGCTGGAGATCGAGATTGTCGCGCTCCAAAACCCCTATACACGCAGCGAAACCGGCCCCCTGCCCGTTCAGGTATTCTATCAGGACGCGCCGCGCGTCGATGCGCAGGTCGAGGTTTTCGACCGCGCGCCGGATGGCAGCGTCACTGTAACAACTGTCCTGACCGATGACACAGGTATTGCGCAGGTGCCCGTAAGGCCGGGCCACGCCTACCTGCTGGACAATGTGGTGCTGCGCGAACCTGCCGCGGCACTGGGCGAGGCCCACGGTGCCGTGTGGGAAACGCTCTGGGCATCGCTGACCTTCGCCGTGCCCTGACCGATGGTCCCTCGTTCGCCGCCAATATTGCACTGATCAAGAACAACGCGCGATTGGCCGTCGAAAACGTTCCGCCTTGATTGAGCGCCTCAGGTTCAAGGCGGAACGCATTAAATCGCACATTGCTGCACCGCACTGCGTAGCTGACCGTATGACGGGCGCCCCAGAGGCGTCACTGCCCTTGGCCTGCGCCGCATATGTCACAGCCCATTGCCGTCAGAGGCAATTCCGCTTAAAGCGTTCCGACTATTGTTGAAACACGACAATATGTCGGAACGGCCACGATACATGGATGTTGCGCGCGTTTCGAACTCAAGTTGTGTCTCAACCTGGACCCGAAACGCTTTAGACAGCGGCAATCTGATGGAACCGCACGCCCGATGAACACGCCCTTCAACGAAGACCCGATCACTCCACGCCGCCCCGGGCTGCTGGCACGTCTGCGGGCCAGCTTTCTCACCGGGCTGGTGGTGATTGCCCCCGTCAGCCTGACGATCTGGCTGATATGGACCCTGATCGGCTGGGTGGACGGTGTCGTACTGCCGCTGGTGCCCTATAATTTCAGCCCCAACGAATACATAGGCATCAACCTGCGCGGCATTGGTGTCATCTTCTTTCTTGTCTTCACGATCATCATCGGCTGGGTCGCCAAGGGGCTGATTGGCAGGTCGCTGATCCGTTTTGCCGAATCGCTGGTGGACCGCATGCCGGTCGTGCGCTCGATCTATTCCGGTGTGAAACAGATCGCCGAGACAATCTTTGCCCAGTCCGAGCGCTCCTTTGAAAAAGCCTGCCTGATCCAGTACCCGCGCAAGGGGATCTGGGCCATCGGCTTTATCTCGACCACTGCCAAGGGCGAGATTTCGCGCCGGGCGGAAACTGGCGGTCAGCTGATGAGCATCTTTCTGCCCACCACCCCGAACCCGACATCTGGTTTTCTGCTCTTTCTCCCGCGCGAGGACGTGATCGAGCTCGACATGACGGTCGAGGATGCGGCCAAGCTGGTGATCTCGGCGGGTCTGGTCTATCCGGGCAACAAGGATACAGCAGAAACCGTGGAAAAAGACGCTGCCGAGTGATCAAAGCGTCGGCGGCGTGTATATGCTCCAAGTGTTTCGTCCTGTTTGCAGGTTCACATGCTTATAGCGCGGTCCAGCCGCCATCGACGCTGATCGTGGTGCCGGTTATTTGCGCCGCCGCGTCAGAGCAAAGGAACAGGGCCGTGCCGCCCAGCTGCTCGACTGTGGCGAATTCCCTGGACGGCTGACGCTCCAGCATGACCTTCTTGATCACGTCTTCGCGGTTCATGTCGTATTTTGCCATAGTGTCGGGAATTTGCGCCTCGACCAGCGGGGTCAGCACATAGCCCGGACAGATCGCATTGGCGGTAATAGGTTCCTGCGCGGTTTCCAGCGCCACAACCTTGGTCATGCCAATGATACCGTGCTTGGCCGCGACATAGGCCGATTTATAGGGCGATGCGGTCAGCCCGTGCGCCGATGCGATATTGATCACCCGGCCCCAGCCTGCCTTGCGCATCATCGGCAAGGCGGCGGCGGTGGTGTGAAAGGACGAATTGAGGTTGATCGCAATGATCGCGTCCCATTTGGCGACGGGGAATTTATCGAGGGGGGCCACATGCTGAATGCCGGCGTTGTTGATCAGGATATCGCAGGCACCGGCGGCCTCGATCAGCGCGCGGCACTGGTCGCCCTTGGACATGTCGGCCTGAATGTAGCGTACATCGGTGCCGAATTCACGGGCCATATCTGCCGCCAGACTGTGATCTTCATCCGAATCGGTAAAGGAGTTGAGGATGACATGCGCACCCACGCGCGCCATCTCTCGTGCGATGCCCAGTCCGATACCCGAATTCGACCCGGTAATGATTGCGGTCTTGCCCTCGACGCTCATATCCTGCACTCCCATTCAGATGTTGCTCGCGCAGCATAACATGCTGCATACGCGAATGTCAGGGGTGCGCAAACACGGTCTCGCGATCCTGATGGGGACCGGACCAATCCGACAGGTCAAAAAAAAACGCCAGCACAAGGCTGGCGTTAAGTTATTGAGGCAGGTTTCATACAGGCAAGAAACCTATCGAGCAGTGACACCTTTATACGCAATCTCGCTCCGACATCCAAGCTAAAAGTTTGAAAAGACATGAATCCAGCTTTACGGTTTGCTCCAGACAAACAACGGGTACGAGGGATTGTTGCCAAAATGAGATCACTATTATTCCGTGCAACGCAGTGCCTTCAGGTCCTTGTGCCCCAAGTTTTGCTGGCGATCTTCATGGTCAAGTCAACGCTTGCCGATCCGGCGCATGGTATCGCTATGTATGGTGCCCCGGCGCTCCCACCTGATTTTGTCTCGCTGCCCTATGCCAACCCCGATGCGCCCAGCGGTGGCACGGTGGTGACTGGCAATGTGGGCGGATTCGATTCGCTCAATCCATTTCAGCTGACCGGCGCCCCACCCTGGCAGTTGCGCTATTTCGCCTACGAATCGCTCATGGGCCGGTCTTGGGACGAACCGTTCACGCTCTACGGGCTTTTGGCCGAATCGGTAGAGACCGGGCCAAATCGTGAATGGGTCGAATTCACCTTGCGCCCGGAGGCCCGGTTCTCTGACGGCACCCCGGTCACGCCCGACGATGTGATCTGGTCATTCCGCACCATCGGCACCGAGGGGCATCTGCGTTACCGCGATCTGTGGTCCAAGGTCGAGACGATCGAGCAGACCGGCCCGCGCTCGGTACGGCTGACCTTCAACGCAGCCGAGCAGGATCTGGCGCTGTTGGCGGGGCTGCGGCCGATCCTGAAAAAGGACCAATGGACCCAGACTGCCTTTGTCGACGGGGCAATCAATGACATTCCCATCGGAACCGCGCCCTATGTGGTCGCCAGCTACGAGGTGAACCGCAATGTCGTGCTGCGCCGCAACCCCGACTATTGGGGCAAGGACCTGCCGCTACGCCGGGGCACCAACAATTTCGACGAGATCCGCATCGAATTCTACGGCGACAATGCTGTGCTCAAGGAGGCGTTCAAGGGCGGTGCCGTGTCATATGTGCGCGAATTCAACGCCGAGAAATGGGAGACCCAATATGATTTCCCCGCCGTCCAGCGCGGCGATATCATCAAATCTGAAATCCCGCATCAGATGCCCTCGGGCATCACCGGTTTCGTGATGAACACGCGGCATGCGCCACTGGATGACTGGCGCGTGCGCGATGCGCTGCTGCATGCGTTCAACTTCGAGTATATCAACGATACGCTCACCGGCGGGCGCCAGCCGCGCATCACGTCGTACTTTTCCGGCTCAATCCTGGCGATGCAGCCCGGCCCCGCACCGGATGCCGTGCGCACGCTGCTGGAACCGTTCAGAAACAGCCTGCTGCCCGGCGCACTGGAAGGCTATGCCCTGCCCGAGGGCGACGGCACACAGCGCAATCGCGGTAATATCCGCAAGGCGCTGAACCTGTTGCAAGAGGCGGGATGGACCCCGCAGGATGGCGTCATGCGCAACGCCGAAGGCAAGGCGCTGGAACTGACGGCGGTGCTGCAACAGGACGGGCTGATCCAGCAGGCCACGTCGATCATGGAGATCTACGCCCGCGCGCTGGAACGGCTGGGCATCAAGCTGTCCATCGAGAGTATCGACAAGGCGCAATATGCCGAACGCGAGCGCACCTATGATTTCGACCTGACTTTCATCCGGCGCGCCCTGTCGCTCAGCCCCGGCAACGAGCAGTATTTCTACTGGGGGGCGGACGGCGTCGACAACCCCGGCAGCCGTAACCTGATGGGAATGAACAGCCCCGCTGCCGAGGCGATGATTGCCGCAATGCTGTCGGCTGACACGCGCGAAGCATTCATCACCGCCACGCGCGCGCTGGACCGGGTGTTGATTTCTGGTCGCTATGTCATTCCGATACATCAGTATTCGGTCGGACGTGTTGCCCATATCCGTCAGTTGCATTATCCTGAAGACCGGCTGCCGATCTATGGCGACGGCGTGGGGTTCCTGCCCGAAGTCTGGTGGTATGCCGACGAGTAGACCGGTAGATGTTTGTCAAAGACTGAAAAATCAGCGTGATAACATGAACAAAGATAGAAGCAGGCAAGGCAATCATATGAAAAAGTGGATCGTAGTTGCGATGCTGACCGCACTTGCGGGCTGTGCCACGGTGGACGGCGTGGGTCGCGATATTTCCGGCGCGTCGCGCGGAATTCAGGGTTGGTTCTGACCGGCCACGCGGCCTGACGGCATAGCGGATCGTATCATCTGGCGGCACCCCGGCGGTGCAGCGCCTTCTTGTGTGTTCGATGACTGGGGTGCGCCCTTTACGGGCCTGCCTTGATAACCAAAGCGTTACGGCCGGGTCATGATGTTCACCAATTTATCGGCGCTTTGCAGGCTTGCAATAGACGCGTGTGCGGCCTAGGCCCGCGCTATGCTTTCAGTTTTCGATCATGGGCCTTATGCGCCCTGCCCCGTCCCCTTCAACATGGCCGCTCATGTGCTGGACCATGCCGAGAAGCAACCGAACAAAGTAGCGCTGTCAGTGCTGGGCCTGACGGGTGCCACTCACTGGCGTTATGGCGCGCTGCGGGACGCAGTGCTGGCCACGGGGCACGGCCTGTTGGCGACCGGTGCGCGCCCCGGCGACCGCGTGCTCTTGCGGTTGGGCAATACCGTCGAGTTTCCCATCGCCTATCTCGGGGCGATTGCCGTGGGATTGGTGCCTGTGCCCACCTCGCCGCAACTGACAGCGCCCGAAGTGGCCAAGGTGCTGGTGCATCTGGCCCCGGCGCTGATCCTGCACGACGACAATGTGGCCTGTGCCGAAACCGATCTGCCGATTCTGGGGATACAGGCACTGCGCGCGTTCTGGGATGGCCCGCAAGCAGAGTGGCAGATGGGCGATCCGGAGCGGCCCGCCTATATCGTCTACACCTCGGGCACATCGGGCACCCCACGCGCTGTCGTACATGCCCATCGTGCGATCTGGGCGCGGCAGATGATGCATGACGGCTGGCTGGGTATCACCGCCGATGACCGATTGCTGCATGCGGGGGCATTCAACTGGACCTATACGATGGGTGCCGGGCTGATGGACCCCTGGCGCGTCGGAGCGACGGCACTCATCCCCGAACCGGGCATCACACCCGAGCAGCTGCCGCTACTTCTCAAGCAACATGAGGCAACGATTTTTGCAGCGGCACCCGGGGTTTACCGAAAGATGTTAAAGCGCGATGAACCGCTTGACCTGCCCCAAATGCGCCATGGCGTCTCGGCGGGCGAGAAGCTGTCGCAGACCATCCACGACGATTGGCAGGTAGCCACCGGCACGCCGATCTTCGAGGCATATGGCCTCTCGGAATGCTCTACCTTCCTCTCTGGTTCGCCGTCGCAACCCGCCCCGCAGGGCACGCTGGGCTGCCCGCATCCGGGCCGCCGGGTGGCTATACTGGGCCCCGACGGCCCCGTTTCCATTGGCACGCCCGGCGTCATTTCGGTGCACCGCGCAGATCCCGGCCTGATGCTGGGATATGACGGCGCGGCAGAGGCCACGGCGGCCAGGATGCAGGGCGATTGGTTCCGTACCGGTGATCTGGGCCAGATGGATGCCAGCGGCGCGATCATCTATCTGGGGCGCGACGACGACATGATGAACGCAGGCGGCTACCGTGTCTCGCCGCTGGAGGTGGAGGCCGTGCTGGCCACCTACCCCGGTATCACCGGCTGCGCCGTCACCGATATCGAGGTGCGCCGTGATGTAAGGTTGATCATGGCATTCTATACCGCGCCCGTGCCGGTTGACGCCGAGGCGCTCAGCCGCCACATGAAAGAGGCCCTTGCGGGGTATAAATGCCCGCGCGCCTATTTTCACATCGACGCCCTGCCGACCGGGGCCAATGGCAAATTACAGCGCCGCGGACTGGCGCAGATTTACGAGGCCCTGCATGGTCAAGCTTGACATCATTTCCGACCCGATCTGCCCGTGGTGCTACATCGGCAAGACATTGCTGGACCGCGCATTGGCAGAGCGGCCAGAGCATCCATTCACCATCGAGTGGCATCCCTTTCAGCTAAACCCCGACATGCCCGCGGACGGCATGGACCGGCGCGAATACCTGGAGACCAAATTCGGCGGCAAGGAGGCCGCCGTGCGTGCCTATGCCCCCGTGGTCGAACGCGCCAAGGCGGCGGATCTCACGATCAATTTCGAGGCGATGCAGCGCACGCCCAACACGCTCGATGCGCACCGCCTGCTGCACTGGGCCGGGATCGAAGACAAGCAGGATGCGGCCGCGATGGCGCTGTTTCGCGCCTATTTCGAAGAGGGTCGCGACATCGGCGCCCATGACCTGCTGGGCGATCTGGCCGACGGGCTGGGGATGGATGCCGCAGTGGTGCTCAAACTGCTCAAGAGTGACGCCGATAGCGCCGACATCAGCGCCCGCGATGCGCAATTCCGCAAGATGGGGATCACCGGAGTGCCGACCTTCATCGTTGCGGGTCAGCATGCGGTGCCGGGCTGTCAGGGCACTGATCTGTGGTTGCAGGTGATCGACGACATCACGGCACAAATCGCGCAACCCGAATAACGTCACTGCCACGCGCCGGGCGCGCTTGCGGCGAATATCAGCCTATGTATTGCCGCTATTTCTCCGTACTGAACCAGGTCAGGGAGTGGTGTTCGTCAGACGTGTATACCTTTGCATACCACGCTTTCATTCATTGGAGTTATACGGTACGTAACCTCAAATATGCGATTCCTGTCACGCGAAAGGCCGACCCATGAGCAAAATCAAGGTAGAAAACCCCGTCGTCGAGCTCGACGGCGATGAAATGACCCGGATCATCTGGGATTTCATCAAGAAGAAACTGATCCTGCCCTATCTCGACATCGACCTGAAATACTACGACCTCGGGATCGAGGCGCGTGACGAGACCGATGACCAGATCACCATCGACGCGGCCCACGCGATCCAGCAATACGGCGTCGGCGTCAAATGCGCGACAATCACGCCCGACGAAGGCCGGGTTGAGGAATTCAACCTCAAGAAGATGTGGCGGTCGCCAAACGGCACGATCCGCAACATTCTTGGCGGTGTCGTGTTCCGCGAGCCGATTATCTGCCAGAACGTGCCGCGTCTTGTGCCCGGCTGGACCAAACCCATCGTCATTGGCCGTCACGCTTATGGCGACCAGTACCGCGCGACCGACATGAAATTCCCCGGCCCCGGTACGCTGTCGATGAAATTCGTCGGCGACGACGGCACCATCATGGAAGAGGAAGTGTTCAAGGCACCTTCCTCTGGCGTCTATATGGCGATGTACAACCTTGATCAGTCGATCAAGGATTTCGCCCGTGCGTCGATGAATTATGGCTTGCAGCGCAAGTGGCCGGTGTATCTGTCCACCAAGAACACGATCCTCAAGAATTATGACGGTCAGTTCATGATCCTGTTCCAGCAGGTCTTTGACGAGGAATTCAAGGACAAGTTCGAAGAAGCGGGCATCACCTATGAGCACCGCCTGATCGACGACATGGTGGCAGCGGCAATGAAATGGTCCGGCGGCTATGTATGGGCGTGCAAGAACTACGATGGCGACGTGCAGTCCGACACCGTGGCGCAGGGCTTTGGCTCGCTCGGTCTCATGACCTCGGTGCTGATGACCCCCGATGGCCAGACGGTCGAGGCCGAAGCGGCGCACGGCACTGTCACCCGCCACTATCGCCAGCACCAGAAGGGCGAGGAAACCTCGACCAACTCGATCGCGTCGATCTACGCCTGGACCGGCGGGCTCAAGCACCGCGCGAAACTCGACGAGAACACCCAACTGATGAATTTCGCGGAAACGCTGGAAAAGGTGGTCGTGGATACGGTCGAGTCCGGCTTCATGACCAAGGATCTGGCGCTGCTCGTCGGCCCCGACCAGGGCTGGCTGACAACGATGGGCTTCCTCGAAAAGGTGGACGAGAACCTGAACAAGGCACTGGCTGGGTAAGCCACTCGGAAATCTAGCAAAAATAAAGCGGACGCAATGCCTTGCGTCCGCTTCTTAAAGTATTTCGCTTTGAACCTGAGGCACTTGGTTAAGGCGGAATGCGTGCAACGGTCATATATATCGCTGCGTTCTGCGAAAATCTGTGAGTCAGGTTTTTCGCGGAACACTGTAATGTCAGGGCAGGAGTTTGCCCTTGCTGCTGCCGGGGTGTCCCGGTTCAGCCCAGCTTGCGCAGGCGTTTGAGCAGGCTTGACGTATCCCAGCGCCCGCCGCCCATCTTCTGCACATCCTTGTAGAACTGATCGACCAGCGCCGTGACCGGCAGCGATGCGCCGTTATCGTTGGCCGTATCGAGGCAGATGCCCAGGTCCTTGCGCATCCAGTCGACCGCAAACCCGTGTTCAAAATGATCATCCAGCATCGTCTCGTACCGGTTGGCCATCTGCCAGCTGCCCGCCGCGCCCTGGCTGATCACCTCGGTGACGGCGCGCCCGTCGAGCCCCGCCTTTTCGGCAAAATGCAGCGCCTCGCTGAGCCCCTGCACCAGACCGGCTATGGCGATCTGGTTGCACATCTTCGTCATCTGCCCGGCGCCGCTGTCGCCGATCCGACGGCAGAGTTTGGCGTAGGTGTTCATGACCGGCTCTGCGGTATCATAGGCCAGCTGGTCGCCGCCGCACATGATCGACAGTTGGCCGTTCTCGGCGCCCGCCTGCCCACCGGAAACCGGCGCATCGACAAAACTCAGCCCCGCCGCCTTGGCCGTGGCGTATAGCTCTGCCGTCACCTTGGCTGACACGGTCGTGTGATCGACAAAGATCGCACCGGGCTTCATCCCCGCAAACGCGCCATCCTCTCCAAGACAGACAGATCGCAGATCGTCATCGTTGCCAACGCAGGCCATGACCAGATCAGCACCTGCCGCCGCCTCTCGCGGGGTTGGCGCGTGGGTGCCGCCATGCTGCTCTGCCCATTTCCCGGCCTTGGTCGCCGTCCGGTTGTAAACGCAGACCGAATGACCCGCCGCCTGCAGATGACCTGCCATCGGGTATCCCATGACCCCCAGACCCAGGAATGCCAAATCACTCATGTTCTTTCCCCGCTTGCCATTGTCTTGGCCCGAGTTTCTGACTATCCCGGCCCGGGATGCAAGGGCAAAAGCCTTTTGCGGTTTCCCGGTCTGGGGGAAGGCGGAAAAGGCCCCTTCAATGATGTGGGCGTTGTGCATCAGGTCTGCGGCTCGGATTGTAGGCAGAACGCTCTGATGACAGGTTAAGTGACACGACCGATGGCAGACCTTTTCAAATGGTTGATGCGAATCGCGAGCGCGCTGGTATTTCTGGCTGTTGTGATGGTTGCCGCGCTCTATTTCCTGCTGTCGCGTTCATTGCCCGAGTATGACAAGACGCTTGAGGTGCCGGACCTCGCGGTACCGGTGGAAATCGTGCGGGACAATGCCAATGTGCCGCATATCTTCGGCGACCAGGATGCCGGTGTATTCTTTGGTCTCGGCTATGCGCATGCGCAGGACCGTCTCTGGCAGATGATCGTGCTGCGCCGGACCGCGCAGGGACGGCTATCAGAAGTTTTCGGCACCCGGACGCTGGCGCTGGACAAGCTCATGCGCCGTTTCGACATCTACAGCGCGGCGCGCGCCTCGGTCGCGTCGCAGAACCCGGCCACATTATCGGCGCTGGAGGCATACTCCGCGGGGGTGAACGCCCGTGTCTCCGAGATCAACCAAGCATCGCTGGGACGCGGCGCGCCCGAGATGTTCCTCTTTAACGCGCCAGTTTCGCCCTGGGCGCCGGCCGACAGCATCGCGATCATCAAGCTGATGGCGGTTCAGATGTCGGCGCAGATGAGCCATGAGGTGCGCCGCGCCCGCACGTCGCTGATGCTGAACGATCCCGCGCGTCTGGCCGATATCCTGCCCGACGCGCCAGGACCGGGTATCGCCGCCCTGCCCGATTACGCACAGCTGATGCCAGGGCTGGAATTACCCCGCTACGCCGCCAGCACGCCGATGCCACAGCATCCGCTGTCACCGTTTCCACCGCCTGAACGCGCCGGCGCCTCGAATGCCTGGGCCGCAGCCCCGTCGCGTTCAGCGGCAGGCGGCACGTTGCTGGCCAATGACCCGCATCTGGGATTTTCCGCACCCGCGATCTGGTATCTGGCGCGGCTGGAACTGGCCAGCGGCGGGGTGATCGGCGGCACGATCCCCGGCGTGCCCGCCATTCTGACCGGACGCAGCGACCGGCTGGGTTGGGGAATCACGTCGGCCTATCTCGACGATCAGGATCTCTATATCGAGCAACTGAACCCCGATAACCCCGAAGAATACCTGACTCCGAACGGGTACAAACCGTTCGAGACGCGTCGGTCGATCATCAACATATCAGATCAGGATCCGGTCACGATGACCCTGCGCTGGACCGAAAACGGCCCGGTTCTGCCCGGCTCGCACTATGATCTGGGCACCGTGACACCGGTGGGCCATGTGGCGACGCTCGCATGGACGGCGCTCAGCCAGCGTGACACGACGATGAGTGCTGCGTTGGCCTTGATGCAGGCGGATTCGGTGGGCGAGGCGCTGGAGGTGGGTGATCTCTTTGTAGCGCCGGCCCAGAACCTGACCGTGGTGGACCGCAAGCAGATCGCCATGAAGATGGTCGGCACCATGCCCCGCCGCAGCGCCGACCACGAAAGCCAGGGACGTCTGCCCAGCCGGGGCTGGATTGCCGAAAATCGTTGGCAGGGGCATTTTCCCTATTCGGCCTCTCCCGAGTTCATAGCGCCCGTTGGCGGCATTCTGGGTAATACCAACAACAAGACGGCCGATCGCCCCTTTCCGCAGCATATCAGCTATGTCTGGGGCGATACGCAGCGTATCCACCGCTGGCAACTTCTGATGCAGAACCGCCAGGTGCACACCCGCGACAGCTTTATCGAGGCGCAGCTTGACACGGTCAGCTTCACCGCCCGGTCCTTGCTGCCTCTGATCGGCGCCGACCTGTGGTTTACTGGTGAAAGTGCGCCGGAGGGAACCGCGCAAGGCCTGCGTCAGCGCGCACTGGCGATGCTTGCCGACTGGAACGGCGAGATGAACGAGCATCTGCCCGAGCCGCTGATTTACGCCGCCTGGCTGCGGGCACTCCAGACGCGGCTGGCCAAGGACGAACTTGGCCCGCTCATTTCCGAGTTCACCCATCCCGACCCGATATTCATCGAGCGCGTCTACCGCGATATCGACGATGCCGCAGTGTGGTGCGACGTGGTGCAATCCAGCCCGGTCGAAACCTGCACGGATATCGCGCGGCTGGCGCTTGATGATGCGCTGGTGTGGATCACCAACCATTACGGCACGGCGCTGGAATCGCTGCGTTGGGGCGATGTGCACCAGGCCACGCATGACCATCCGGTGCTGGGTGATGTGCCCTGGGTGCGGTATTTCGTGAACATCCGCCAGTCCACCTCGGGTGGCGATCACACGCTGCAACGAGGGCTGACGCGCGGCACCGGCCCGGACCCGTTCCAGAACGTGCACGGCGCGGGGTATCGCGGTGTCTATGATTTCGCCGACCCCGACAGCAGCGTATTTGTGATATCTACCGGCCAGTCAGGGCATTTCCTTAGCCGTCACTACGATGATCTCGCACAGCTCTGGCGGCGCGGCGAATATATCCCGATGTCGCTCGACCCGCGTCTGGCACGCGCCGCGGCGGTTGGCGTGACGACGTTGATACCGGCAAAGCCGTAGCGCTGTCAGGGTGCCTGCTACTGCGTTTCGCCTTTAACCTGAGACATCAGGTAAAGGGGAAACGCGCGCAACGCTTTAACAGATGTCGTCGGCATGGCTTTGGTCTGCCGTGACCCGTTGAAGCGCGCTCAGCCCAGGCCGTGAAACTGTGCCGCCTCGCGCGCGGTCCAGCGCACCGTCAGATCGAACCCTTTGTCAGTCTGGACCTCGTGTTCGACCAGCCCGCGCTCAAAGAGCCACGCGCGTTTGCGGCCTTCGTCAAAGCGCAGTTGCAGCAGCACTTCCTGGGCCGCGACCGTCAGCGCCGCCGAAATCCGGCCCACCAGCGCAGTCATCCCCTCGCCTGTCACCGCCGAGATCGCCTGCACATCCTCCAGCCGCTCGGCGCGGGTCATCATCGCCGTGCGGTCGGCATCGTCGAGCAGATCGATCTTGTTCCATATCTCGATCCGGGGCGTTTCTTGGGCCACATCGAGACTTTCCAGAATGGCCTCGACATCCGCCTTCTGGGCTTCGGTCTCCGGGTGGGCGATGTCGCGCACATGGCAGATGAGATCGGCGCTCAGCACCTCTTCAAGCGTCGCGCGAAAAGCAGCCACCAGCTCTGTCGGCAGGTCCGAGATGAAACCGACCGTGTCGCTCAGGATCACTTCGGGGCCACCCTCGGGCAGCTCAACCCGTCGCATCGTCGGATCAAGCGTCGCAAAGAGCATGTCCTCGGCCATCACTTCGGCGCCGGTAAGATGGTTGAACAGCGTCGATTTGCCAGAGTTGGTATATCCCACCAGCGCCACGATGGGAAACGGCACCTTGGCCCGTGCGGCACGGTGAAGCGTGCGCGTCTTGACCACCTTTTCCAACTGGCGGCGCAGACGCACGAGATGGTCGTCGATGGCGCGCCTGTCCGACTCGATCTGTGTCTCACCGGGGCCGCCGACAAAGCCGTACCCGCCGCGTTGCCGTTCCAGGTGGGTCCAGGCACGCACCAGCCGCGTGCGCTGATAGCTGAGTGCCGCCATTTCGACCTGCAAGACACCTTCTCGGGTGGCGGCGCGGTCGCTGAATATTTCCAGGATCAGCCCGGTGCGGTCCAGCAGCTTAACGCCCCAGGCCTTTTCCAGATTGCGTTGCTGCACAGGCGTCACGGGGCCGTCGATCAGGACTAGCTCGATCTCTTCGGTCTCGAATTGGGTGCGCAGCTCTTCAATCTTGCCCTTGCCGAAGAGCATGCCGGGATGTGCCTTTTGCAGCTTGATCACCGTGCCGCCGAGAGGCTTCAGCCCGGGCAGTGCATGTGCCAGGGCCATTGCCTCTTCCAGTGCCAGCGCGGGCGTGCGCGTCGCTTCCTCGCGGGACCAGATGTCTGGATGCAGAACCCAGGCGCGGGTGTCTACGGGGGTGTGATCCATCACGCGGGATCGTCACCGCTATAAAGGTTGATCGGCTGTGACGGCATGATGGTCGAAACCGCATGCTTGTAGACAAGTTGCGATTGGCCATCGCGACGCAGCAGAATGCAGAAATTGTCGAACCAGGTGATGACACCCTGCAGCTTCACACCATTGATCAGGAATACCGTGACTGGCGTTTTGGTCTTGCGTACCTCGTTGAGGAACGCGTCCTGTAGATTTTGACGGTCAGAAGCCATTTTTCCCAAAAGCCTTTATTCTTATTTGCGCGGCGGATCCGCGCCGAAGTTTAAATCAGGGGTCAGTATGTCCTGCCCGTCAAGGAGTTTCCAGCCCAAAAGTCAATTCCTTGCCTGCGTTTCGGATAGACCCGTCTCAATCGCGCCACAGCGCCGGATTGATCAGCGCGATGATCGCCAGGGTTTCCAGCCGCCCCAGCACCATCGCGGCGCACAGCACCAGCTTGGCCGCGGGACCAATCTGGCCCAGCATGATGGGGGTCTCGCCGACCACCTGGGTCAATGGGCCAGTGGTCGACAGCGTGGCGATCGACAGGATGAGGGCCGGTTCGAACCCGATCCCGAGGCCGGTGAGAATGATCGTGATCGCCGCCAGCGTCAGCGCGAAGAGCATGAAGAATATCCAGGCCACGAAGGCGCCCTGTCGCCTTATCCGGCGACTGCGCGCCCCCGCGCGACCCACCGAGGACGGGTGCACCAACCGCTCCATCTCGCGCTGGCCATTGAGGTAGAGCGCGTACACCCGCAGCAGCTTGACCCCGCCCGCCGTGGTTGCGACACCACCGCCCACCAGCGATAGCCCCAGCAGGATCAGCCCCGGCGTGCCTAGGCCCGACCAGTCGCGCGCAGCGTCCCAATAGGCGCTTTCGAATCCGGTTGTGCTGAGGAACGACAGCACGCTGAAGATACCCCCCCACAGCGCCGCGAAGGCCGATGGAAATTTTTCGAGTTGCTCCACCTCAAGCGCGCCCAGCCAGTGCCGCGAAAAGAGCAGCAAAGGCACGCCCAGGACCAGCAGCATGCCGAGGCGGAATTCCGGATCGTTGTGCAATCCGGGGCGTGCCGTGGTGATCGTGTCAGAGGAAAATGTGAGCCGCGACAGCGCGAACATCATGAAAAAGAAGATGATCACCTCGCCGCCAAGGCCGGACCCGGCGTTCTGCACCCCGTTCACCGCCGAAATCCCGCTGGTGGCCATGGTCGACATCGCGTGCACGACCGCGACCAGTGGCCGGTCTCCGCTCAGCACCAGGAAAAGCCAGAGCGCCGCGGTCAGCCCGACATAGATCGGGCCCAGCACATAGGTGGTCTGCCCTATCCGCTTGCCCGCTCCGGCGCGCTCGAATCGGTCGAGCCGCGTCTCTCCCTGCCCCGGCTCGGCCGTCGCCGTAACTTCGAAACCGCCAAGATTGAGCGGCGCGAGCACGGCCGAGGCCGCGACCCACATCAACAGCCCGCCAAACCAGCCGACCATGCCGCGCCAAAGGTGCAGGCTGTCCACCAGCCGTCCGGGTGCGTCAAAAAGCGTGGCACCCGTCGTGGTCAGCGACGAGACCATTTCGAAATAGGCGTTGAGAAAGCTGGTGTTGCGCACGCCCTCGTAGAACGGCACGGCAAGGAACAGCGGGAGCAGGATGAATGTCAGGCACAACGACAGCAGATTGCTCATGTCGCTGGCCTCGCCGCGCTGGACATTGCTGCTCATGGCCAGGCCAATCAGTCCGACGGTGGCCAGCCCCAGCACGCCCGAATAGGCAAAGCTGCGCGAGACCGTGTGATCCTCCAGCGCCAGCGCGTGCAGCGCGGGCAGAAACATCGCGACCGATGCAAACCCCGCGAGGACCAGGATCAGCGGGAACCGCAGAAGGCGGTTTGATATCGGGTTAGAAGAAATCAATCGAGACCTGAAGCAGCTGTTCGACCCGCGCCACAGCCGATGTCATGGCAAAGATCACGATCACGTCGCCCTCTTCGATGCGCATGCTGCCGGTCGGTTTGCGGATCTCCTTGCCCTTCTTGACGGCGCCGATCAGCACGCCTTCGGGAAAATCTATATCCCGGATCGCGGCACCCGCGATGGATGACGTCGACATCACCTGTGCTTCGATCACCTCTGCCTCGGCATCGCCGATGGAATAGACGCCGCGCACCCGTCCGTGCCGGATGTGCCGCAGGATCGAACTGACCGTGGTGGCGCGTGGGTTGATGTAGGCGTCCACCCCGATCGGCTGCAATAGCGGCACAAGGGTCGGATCATTTACCAGGCTGATGGCAAAGGGGCAGCCTTGGGATTTGGCGCGCACTGCGGCCAGCAGATTCGTCTTGTCGTCGTCGGTCACGGCCAGCACCGCATCGGCACGCGAAATGCCCGCCTCGTTCAGTAACGCGATATCCAGCGCATCGCCGTTGAGGACGATGGTCCGTTCCAACGCGTCGGCGGCGCGCTCTGCACAGGCGCGATTGCGCTCGATCATCTTGGCGCGGATGCGTCGCCCGCTGGTTTCCAGCGCGCGGGCCACGGCCAGCCCGACATTGCCGCCACCCAGAATCACCACACGTTCCTGTTTTGGCGCCTCCTTGCCGAACACTTCCAATGTGCGCGGAATATCCTCGTTGGGGGCAAAGACATAGCATTCGTCGCCCACAAACAACTGATCGCCCGCGTCCGGCGCAAAGAACCGCCCGTCACGGCGCACAGCCAGAACCACCACGCGCAGCGTCGAGAAAAGATCGCTCAGCTGGCGCAGTGGCGTGTTGACGACCGGGCAATCCTCTTCCAAGCGCAACCCCATGAGCTGTGCCTCGCCGTCCAAAAACTTTTCCGTATCAAAAGCCGCCGGCGCCGCAAGCCGCTGCAAGGCGGCCTCGGCCACTTCCCGTTCGGGACTGATCACCACGTCGATCGGCATGTGATCGCGCCGGTAGAGGTCCGAATAGATTGCATCGAGGTAGGATTGGCTGCGCAGGCGCGCGATCTTGCGGCTGATGGAAAAGACCGAATGGGCGACCTGGCACGTGACCATGTTCACCTCGTCCGAATAGGTGGC
This sequence comes from uncultured Roseovarius sp., assembly GCA_947503145.1. GTDB lineage: Bacteria > Pseudomonadota > Alphaproteobacteria > Rhodobacterales > Rhodobacteraceae > Roseovarius. Next base: position 141,969 of record CANNCP010000006.1, on the reverse strand, counting down.
GGCAATGATCATGTCTGCATCGCGTGCGCCCGCACGGTCCAGCACGTCGGGATAGCTGGCAAAGCCCGCCAGCCCCTGCACGTCCAGCGTATCGGTTGCGCGGCGCACCAGATCGGGATTGCTGTCCACCACGGTGACGTCGTTGCGTTCGCCCGACAGATGCCGTGCGATCTGCCAGCCGACTTGGCCCGCGCCGCAGATGATGACCTTCATGTGACCTCAAGCCTCGCGCCCTGATCGGGCCCAAGGCATGGCAGAGGGGGAGTGCGGGGTCAAATCAAATCAGACCGCCCCGGCATCCCGTCTGTCTCGCCACTGGCGATCTTGGCAATGCGCGCGCCCGATTTGGCCGATGTCACCACGCCCAGCGATTTCAGCTTGCGGTGCAGCGCGCTGCGTTCCATCCCGACAAATTCGGCGGTGCGGCTGATATTGCCACCGAACCGGTTGATCTGGGTCAGCAAATACTCGCGCTCGAATGCCTCGCGGGCCTCACGCAGCGGCATCGTAGCCAGCGCGCCGGCCAGTACGACGCGGCCATCCTCGGGGCCGACTTCGTATTCTCCGGGCAACTCGTGCGCTTCGATCTCGCCCGAGCCGTCGCCCAGAATCAACACCCGTTCGACCATGTTGCGCAGCTGACGCACATTGCCGGGCCACGGCATGGTCTGAAGCAGGGCATTCGCCTCGTCGCTCAGTTTGCGCAGGGCCAGGCCCTGTGTCTTGTTCAGCATCTCAATGAAGTAGTTTGCGAGCAGTGGGATATCGTCGCGTCGTTCCTCCAGCGAGGGCACGCTGATCGGCACCACATTGAGCCGGTGATAGAGTTCGCGGCGAAACCGGTCGGCAGCAATCTCAACCTCCAGGTCGTGACTGGTAGAGCTGATCACACGCAGATCCACCTGGACCTTTTCCGATCCGCCAACGCGCAGGAACTGCTGATCAACCAGCACGCGCAGGATTTTGGATTGCGTGCCGGAGGGCATGTCGGCCACTTCATCGAAATAGATGACCCCGCCATTGGCCTCTTCCAGCAGACCCGGCTCGACTCCGCGCTCGTCGCTTTCGCGGCCAAACAGGACTTCTTCCATCCGCTCCGCCTCGATCGAGGCGCAGCCCACCGATATGAACGGCGCGTCGGCACGGTTCGAATTGACATGAATGTAGCGTGCTGCCAGTTCTTTGCCGCAACCCGCCGGGCCGGTCAGCATGATCCGCCCGTTAGAGCGTGTGACCTTGTCCAACTGGCTGATCAATGCGCGAAACACGCCGCTTTCGCCGAGCATGTCCGCCGGGCTGGTCTCGCGCCGCTTGAGGCTGTGGTTTTCGCGCCGCAAGCGGCTGGTTTCCATGCCGCGGCGGATCACCACCATCAACTGGTCGATGTTGAACGGCTTTTCGATGAAATCATACGCGCCCTGCTTGATCGCGGCGACGGCAATCTCGATATTGCCATGTCCCGAAATGATCACGACCGGCACATCGGGGTAATCGCGTTTCACCGCCTTCAGGATGTCGATCCCATCCATGTTGCTGTCCTTGAGCCAGATATCCAGGATCAGGAGGGCGGGTGGCTGTTCGGCAATCTCGCTCATGGCGTCGTCAGAATTGCCCGCCAGCCGGGTGGTATAGCCCTCGTCTTGCAGGATATCCGAGATCAATTCGCGAATATCACGTTCGTCATCGACAATAAGAATATCGTTCATAGGTCCCCTCACACTGCTTCCGCGGCATGAGCTTCGCCGCTTTCCGCTACTGTCAATTCAAGGGTGACGACGGCCATCGCTCCCCTGTTCGCCCCCTCGGAAAACGGGTCCGCATCGACCAGTTCCAACTTGCCGCCGTGTTCTTCAATGATCTTCTTGACGATCGGCAGGCCCAGCCCCGTGCCCTTGTCGCGGGTCGTCACGTATGGCTCGAACAGGCGCGACCGGTCCTCTGGCAGGCCAATGCCATTGTCGGCGATACGCAGTTCGGCATGGCCATCACCACGCGTGCTCTCAATTCGTATCATTGGCCGGAAACCATCAGGTGCTAAACCTTTTTCTACGAGTGTTTCCGTGGCTTCTCCGGCGTTTTTGATCAGGTTCGTCAGGGCCTGGCTGATCATCGTTGCATCCACGTCAGCCCATAGATCATCATCGGCAAAGCTGGCCTCAATCACCACGTCAGGCTGGCCTGCCTCCTGCAATAGCGTGGCCTCGCGCAGCAGGCGTGTCAGGCTCTCGGGTTTGCGCTGTGGTTCTGGCATGCGGGCAAATTTCGAGAACTCATCGACGATGCGCCGCAGATCATCAGTCTGGCGGACAATCACATCTGTCAGCTGCGCCAGGCTGGCGGCGTCCTTTTCTCCCAGCAGCTTGGAGAATTTGCGCTGGGTGCGTTCTGCCGACAGCTTGATCGGTGTCAGCGGGTTCTTGATCTCGTGCGCGATCCGGCGTGCGACATCCCCCCAGGCGGCCATGCGCTGTGCACTGACCAGGTCGGTCACGTCGTCGAAGGCTACCACGTATCCCTCGCGCCGCCCGGCCTCGGTGCGTCGGGTGGAAATGCGGACCAGCAGATGTTCCTGCGTACCGCCGCGCGTCACCCGCACCTCGTCCTGAACAAATCCCGTGGCGTTGCGCCTGAGCCGGTCGAAGAGCTCTGAAAACTCGGGGACAGCCACAGACAGATCGACCGACTGGCGGTCTTCCTGCCAGGCGAGCAGCCGCTCGGCCGCGCGGTTCACAAAGGCCACGCGCCCCTTGGCGTCAAGCCCGACAACCCCCGACGAGACCGACCCGAGCACGGAATCAAACAGCCTTCGGCGCCGTTCGATCTGTTCGGTGTTGGTCAGCAGTTTGGCGCGCTGCGCCTTCAGTTGCCGGGTCATCTGGTTGAAATAGGTGCTGAGCTGGGCGATCTCGTCATTGCCCTCTTCCTCGCGCACCTGGGTATCCAGATCACCCGCGCCGACGCGCTGTGCAGCACTGGTCAAACGTCCCACGGGACGGGCCAGCCGCTCGGCAAACCACAGGCCGAGCCAGACAGCGGCGAGAATCAGGATCACGGCGAAGCCCAGATAAAGCAGCCCGAACTCGAACAGCACCCGGCCCCGCTCGCTCTCGCGTTGTTGATAGAAAACTGCGGTTTCCTTGGTCTCGTCCAGCAGGTTCAGGATATCGCCATCGACGTTGCGACTGACGTAAAGAAATCTGTCGGGAATGGTCCGCAGGGGCAGAAGAGCGCGAAATTCGTCGTTGTCCCAATCCTGAATGACAATGACATCTTCCGCCAGCGCGCGCTGTATCTGCTCTGGCGTCGGTTCCTCAAAGTCGAACAGGTATGAACTCTGGCCGCGTGCGCGGATCTCGCCCGTCCCGTCGATCACAAAGGCCTCGCGCAGCCCGCGTTGAATTTCACGCTGGCCTTCCGACAGGACCTTGCGAATGTCCCCGTCATCCAGAAACACGCTCGCGCGCTTGGTCGCGTTGATGATCGAGGCCAGCACTTCGGCGTCAGTGATCAGATCACGCCGGTGCTCCTCTTCATAGGCCTCGGCAGCGGCGACCGAATTGCTGACCACCCGCCCCACCCGATCGGAAAACCACGCCTCAAGCCCCATGTTGATCGACAGCGTGGCAAAAACGGCGACCGTGACCGTAGGCAAGAGCGCCATGATCGCAAACACCCCCGTCAGGCGAAGGTGCAGACGCGATCCTGCGGATTGGTCGCGCCGGGCGGTGATCATCTGGACCACCCGTTGCAGGACCAGGGCGGCCAGCATGATCACGTAGACCAGGTCGGCCAGCAGGACGATGCGCAAGACGTTGGATTGGGCGCCCTGTTCGAGCGGCCCCATCACCAGGAACGTGAGCAGTGTCAGACCCGGCCCCAGCACTACCAGACCAAGCGCCGCAAAGTTCTGGAAACGCCGCCAGCGCCGCAGTCTCGCGATCCGGTCCCAAGTCAAAATGCGTGTCCCGGTTGCCACCGGCACCCCCCGTTTCTGAGGCACACCCACATGCCACTCCACAACATCTGGTAGCGACAACGGGCAGTGCCCCTTTTGCGCCACAGGTCTGTTGCGGTTTTACATCATTTTACGGCGGCGTGTCACGCGAATATCCAGATCGGTGATTTTCTTGCGCAGCGTATTGCGGTTGATGCCCAGCAAGTCGGCGCATTTGGCCTGATTTCCGCCCGTCGCATCAAGTGCGATTTCGATCAGGGGCTGCTCCACCTCGCGCAGGATGCGCGGGTAAAGCCCGGAGGGCGGCAGAAGCGCCCCGTGCAGGTCGAAATACCGCTGCAAGTGCTGCGCGACCGACTTGGCCAGTGGTTCGGGATCGCCCGGCCCCATCACCGGCGTGGCGGCAGGCTGATCGCTCAGCACGGCGCCGACCTCGTCGCGGCTGATCTCATCTGCGCGCGCGGTCAGGCTTATGCGCCGCACCGCATTCTCCAATTGGCGCACGTTGCCCGGCCAGCCATAGGTCCGCATCATCGCCAGCGCCGTCTCGGAAATCCGCCGGCCCGGTGCGCCGTCGCGTTCGGCCTTTTGCAGGAAATGCGAGGCCAGCAGCGGGATGTCATCGACCCGTTCGCACAGGCTGGGGATATCGATCACCATGGCGCCAATTCGGTAATAAAGGTCATCGCGCATTTCACCCGGACCAGACAGCCTGGACTGGCTTGTGGCGATGAACCGCGGCAGGTGCTCGCCCGGCGTGTCCATCATCCGCACGACCCGGCCCTGTGCCGCGTCGTCCAGATCGGCGACCTCGTCCAGCACAATGGTCCCCCCCCTTGCGCGTGCCATGACGCGCGCTGGCCCGTCGAGATCGGCCAGATCGGCAGGCGTGACCGTCACGAAGGGCAATGTGCGCCGGTCGGAAAAATCATGAATCGCCCGCGCGATCAGTGACTTTCCAGTGCCCGATTCGCCGGTGATCAGCACCGGCAGGTCGGCGTTCATCACGCGGGCGACCACGCGGTAGAGCGCCTGCATCGCCGGCGTCTGGCCAATCAGGGGCAAATCGTCGGGGCGCTCTGCCTCCTGGTGCCCGGTCCGTTGCGTGCGCTTGCTGCAACTGTCCAGCGCGCGCGCTGTGCGTTTCATCAGGTCGGGCAGGTCAAACGGCTTGGGCAGGTAATCAAATGCTTCGGCCTCGGCGGCCTTGATCGCGGTCATGATGGTGTTCTGGGCCGAAATCACGATGACCGGCATGCCTGGGCGGTCCTCGGCTATCTTGGGCAACATCTCAAGCCCGTTGCCATCGGGCATGACCACGTCAGAGATCACCACATCGCCGCGTCCCTCGGCAACCCAGCGCATCAGCGTGGTAAGCGAAGAGGTCGCATGCACCTTGCAGCCCGCGCGGGTCAGCGCCTGGGTCAGGACCGTGCGAATCGTACGATCGTCATCGGCGACCAGAACCGTGCCATCCATCAGTTCTTCTCCTTATCAAGAGCCGGGGCGCGTGCCAGTGAAATGCGAAAGACCGTGCGTCCGGGCACTGAAGTGACTGAAATCCCGCCGCCGATCTCGGAAATGATCCTGGCCGCCAGTGCCAGCCCCAGGCCGGTGCCATTCTCGCGCCCCGATACGAACGGGTCAAAGACATCATTGGCAATGTCGGGCGGCAGGCCCGGACCATTATCGGCCACCTCGATCTGCAACGGCAGCGAGCGCCCGACACCATCGGCATCGCGGATGCGCAGCGATTGTTCATAATAGGTGTGCAACGTGATCGTCCCGCCCTGCCCGCCTACCGCCTCGGACGCGTTCTTGAGCAGGTTCTGCACCACCTGCAGCAACTGGTCAGGATCGCCCCAGGCGGGCGGCAATGAGGGGTCGTAGGACTCGATCACTGTCATGTCGGCGGCAAAGCTCAGCAACGCCGAGCGCCGAGCGCGATCCAGCACGTCGTGGATATTCACCGGCTGCAGGCGGGGGGCGGTCACATTGCCGAACTGCTCGACCTGATCGAGAATGCCGACGATCCGGCGGCTTTCGCTCACGATCAGATCGGTCAGTTCCAGATCCTCAGATCCCAGCCCCATCGACAGCAATTGTGCGGCCCCGGTGATCCCCGCAAGCGGGTTCTTGATCTCATGTGCCATCATCTCGGCCATGCCGATGACGGATTTCGCCGCCGATTTCACCGAATGTTTCTGTGTCATCCGCCCCGCCAGTTCGCGCGGCGAAACCAGCATCAGCATCTGCCCCGGGACCCCGCCCAGCGGCGCAATCTGCAGGTTGCACTGTAATGGGGCCCGGCTGCCGGTGCCCACATCCACATCATTGACAAACAACGGCGTGCCGATCTGCCTGGCACGTGCAAAGGCCTGTTCCAATGGGGCGTCGACCATCAGCATGTCCCAGACCGACACGCCGATCAGCGCCCGCGCCGAGGAGTTCAGGAACCCTTCGGCCGCCGGATTGATCCGCGCAATGCGGTCTTGGGCATCTAGAATCAAGGCGGGAACTGGCAGCGAGGCCCAGATCACGTCATCTGAGGGCGTCACGCCGCCACCTTATGCGGCACGGTCAACGCCTCGGGCAACAGGTGCAGCACGTCTGCGGGTTTACGGCTGGTCAGGACACGGCGACGCATCGCGGGGCCGGTCCCGGCACCGTCCAGATACCATCCCAGATGCTTGCGCGCGACGCGCAGGCCCAGATCGGTGCCGTAAAACCCGAGCATCGCCTCGTAATGATGTGCGACCATGTCTGTCAGCGCGGTGCCCTGCGGAATGGTCGGCGCGGGCGCACCATAGAGCGCATGCGCCACCTCTGCCAACACCCAGGGTCGCCCCTGCGCGCCACGCCCGATCATCACCCCATCCGCAGCGGACTGCGCCAGCGCACGACGCGCCGTAGCCGCGTCCGTGATATCGCCGTTGGCGATCACCGGGATGCGTATCGCGTCCCGGACCGCGCGAATCGCGTCCCAATCGGCGCAGCCCTTGTAGAACTGGCACCGCGTGCGCCCGTGAATCGTGATCATCGCGATGCCCGCACCTTCGGCGCGGCGGGCCAGTTCCGGCGCGTTCAGAAGTGCGTCGTCCCAGCCCAGCCGGGTCTTGAGCGTGACCGGAACATCGACCGCTCCCACCACCGCCTCGATCAGGCTGAGCGCGTGGTCAAGATCCTTCATCAACGCCGAGCCGGACGCGCCCACACCACTGGCACTGGTCACGCGCTTGGCCGGGCAGCCCATGTTGATGTCGATGAGGCGCGCACCATTGCCACAGGCCATGCGCGCGGCCTCGGCCATCCAATACGCCTCGCGCCCGGCCAGTTGCACCGCGCTTGCCTCTTGGCCGTAGCCCAGTTCGGCACGCTCGCGCACGCCCGGCTTGGCCTGCACCATCTCCTGGCTGGCCACCATCTCGCTCACGACCAGTCCCGCACCAAAGCCGGCGACCAGCGTGCGAAACGGCAGATCGGTGATTCCCGCCAGTGGTGCCAGCAGTACCGGCGGCGTCAGGGTCATGTCCGGCAACGTCAGGTACAAATGCCCAATCCTTGTGCAATGTGGCCTTTCTAACTGCGGATACTCGGTGCCGCAATGAATGCGAGGGCCTTTTTGCGTCGCGTCAAAGCGTATCTGCCTAAATTATGAGCGCTTGTCACGATCATTGCACAGATCACGCCGACCGCGCTATCACACCCATCATGATCGTCGCAGCCATCATTGTTGCCGCCGGACACGGCGCCCGCGCCGGCGGGCCTATACCAAAGCAGTGGCAACCGCTTGCTGGTCGACGCGTGATCGACTGGACGCTGGCCCGGTTTCAGACACATCCGCGCATCAACCGCCTGGTTCTGGTGCTGCACCCCGACAACCTGCCCGACTGGCCGCAAATACCCGGAGTCGAGGCCGTGGCAGGCGGGGCCACGCGCAGCGCGTCGGTACGCAACGGGCTGGAGCATCTGGCGCAAAGCGATGTGACCCATGTGCTGATCCACGACGTCGCCCGCCCCTGCACCGCACCGGGCACCATCGACGCAGTGCTGGATGCGTTGGAGCATTACGATGCCGTCGCCCCGGCGCTGCCGGTCACGGATGCGCTGTGGCATGGGCAGGCAGGTCGTGTGACGGGCACGCAGGACCGCGCCGGGCTGTATCGCGCGCAGACTCCGCAGGGCTTTGATCTTGCCGCTATTCTTGCCGCCCACAGGGGCCATCCCGCCCCCGCTGCCGACGACGTGGAGATTGCCCGTGCCGCCGGGCTTGACGTGGTGATCGTGCCGGGCGATGAAACCAACCTGAAGATCACCCATCCGGGCGATTTCGCACGCGCAGAGGCGCATCTGTGGGGACGAATGGATATTCGCATTGGCAACGGTTACGACGTGCATCGCTTTGGTCCCGGCGATCACGTCATGCTCTGCGGCGTCGCTGTGCCGCATGAGCGCGGCCTGCAGGGCCATTCCGATGCCGATGTCGGGCTGCACGCGCTGACGGATGCGATCTATGGTGCGCTGGCCGAAGGCGATATCGGTCGCCACTTCCCCCCCAGTGATCCGCAGTGGAAAGGTAGCGAAAGCCATATCTTCCTGCGCCACGCGGTCGCTCTGGCCGCCGAAAAAAAATTCAATATCAGCAACCTGGACCTCACACTTGTCTGTGAACGCCCCAAGATCGGCCCGCATGCCGCCGCGATGCAGGCCGTCGTCGCCGAGATCACCGGCCTCGCGCCAGAGCGTATCTCGGTCAAGGCGACCACATCCGAGCGGCTGGGCTTTACCGGGCGCGAAGAGGGCATTGCTGCCATCGCCACCGCCGCGTTGATAAAGCCATGAAAATCGCAGCCCTCATCGCTACGGTCGGCGGCGTCGGTCATCTGCGTCCCGCGCCTGGCACCTGGGGGTCGCTCATCGCCCTTCCCATGGCCTGGCTGATCCATGTCATTGGTGGCCCGTGGCTCCTGATTATCGCTATCATTGCCGGATTTATCAAGGGATTGTGGGCCACTGCTCAGGTCACGCGCGGGCGCGAAGACCACGATCCTTCCGAGGTGGTGATTGATGAGGTGGTGGGCCAGTGGATTGCCCTGTTGCCGCTCTCTTTCGGGGCTTGGCACATGGGTGCGGCGATCACCGCACTCTGGCCCGGCTGGGTGGCGGCTTTCTTGCTCTTCCGCCTGTTCGACATTGCCAAGCCGGGCCCGGTCGGCTGGGCCGACCGACGTGGCGACCCGCTGGGCGTGATGCTCGATGATGTCATCGCAGGCGCCCTGGCGGCACTCGGCGTTGTGATCTTTGCCGGCCTCAGCCACGGCGTACTGGGGCTGTGAGCGCCTCGGCGGTTCTCGATGCGGCGCGCGCCGCGGACCTGCGGATCGCCACCGCCGAGAGCTGCACGGGCGGCATGGTTGCCGCGGCGCTCACGGACGTGCCGGGCAGCTCGGGTGTGGTTGAACGAGGCTTTGTAACCTATTCAAATAACGCGAAAATAGAGATGTTAGGCGTATCTCCCGAGACATTGAACCACTTCGGCGCGGTGTCCGAAGAGGTCGCCGCCGAAATGGCCGCAGGCGCGCTGGCACATGCCCACGCCGAACTGGCCGTTTCGGTCACCGGCATCGCCGGCCCCGGCGGGTCCGAGCACAAGCCCGAAGGCCGGGTCTGCTTTGGTCTGGCACGTAGCGGGCGCCCGGTGAGCACCGAAACACAGGAGTTCGGCCCGCTTGGCCGCGCCGCCGTGCGGCAGGCCGCATGTGCCCATGCGCTCGCCATTCTGCTGCGCGCAATGTCCTGAAAGCACTACGGTTCGGGCGGGATATCATTGCCGGGCGTGGTTGACGCGAGGGCGCCCGCAAGGGCCGAAAAGCGGCGCGCCGGATCAGCCGTAAAGGTCAGCTGCGCGCGATTCGAACGCGCGCACGATCCGCTGCATCGCCTCGTAAAAGAACAACCCGCCCGCCTTTTGCAGCAACAGGTTGCGAAACTCGAAATCGACCTTGAACGACACGTCACAGCCCGCATCCGTATCGGTAAACCCCCATTCCGAGATCATATATTTGAACGGCCCGTCGAGATATTCGGTCTCGATCGCCCGGCCCTCGGGGCGCAACACGACGCGGCTGGTGAACCGCTCGCGGAACACCTTGAAACTGACGACCAGATCGGCGGTCATCACCTCGCTACCGTCGTCCTGCGGTACGACCGATCGCACCCGTGCGGCGGCGGTCCATGGCAGAAACTCCGGATACCGCGCGACATCGGCGACCAGATCATACATCTGCTTTGCCGTGTAGGGCAGCTGGCGGATTTCGGAATAACTGGTCAAATGAGCCTCGGTTTTCGCGTGACAGGAGGTGTCGTTGTCTTAGACTGGGCAAAAAACTTCAAGGGGGTGCCATGAGCGACAAACCTTACGTGATCGAACAGATGATTTCCGCCAAGTCGATCGCCGCGCGGATCGAGGCGTTGGCCGAAGATATCAGGGCCGAATTCGCAGGAACCGAAAAACTGATCGTCGTCGGCCTTCTGCGCGGCTCCTTCGTGTTCATCGCCGATCTGGTGCGCGAATTGCCGCTACCGGTCGAGGTCGACTTTGTCGAAACCTCCTCATATGGCAACGCGATGCAGAGCAGCCGCGAAGTCCGCATCCTCAAGGACCTGCGCGGCAACATCGAAGGGCGCGATGTGCTGGTCGTCGAGGACATCGTGGATACCGGTCATACGCTTGCCCATGTGCTGACCCTCCTGAACAGTCGCAAACCACGCAAGCTGCGCACCATTGCGCTGCTCGACAAGCCTTCGCGCCGCGAGGCCGATATCAAGGCGGACTGGATCGGCTTCGAGATCCCCGATGAATTCGTTGTCGGCTACGGCATCGATTACGCACAGCGCAACCGCAACCTGCCCTATATCGGCAAGGTGCGGTTTACGGAATCGTGATTCCCTCGTCATGAATACCCGCTGGCTGCTCAAGATGGCCCGCTGGGCGCAGAACCCGCCCAGTGCCCGCAAGGTCATGTTCGTCCTGGCAATCGTCGTTGTATGTCTCGCGCTGGCCGCGTTCGAGCATTTCTACGGCTGGCCAGAGGCGCTTACACCGGACCGCGATGTGCATCGCGGCTATAAACCCTGAGGTTTGTTCGGGACGAGAGTGGGGATAGTGGCGCGGTTGACGGGACTCGAACCCGCGACCCCCGGCGTGACAGGCCGGTACTCTAACCAACTGAGCTACAACCGCGCGTGAGGGGGGATTAGGCCAAGCGCGCGGGCCAGTCAATGCCCCAAAGTGCAGAAACACCCATGTCGTCGCGCTATTTTCGGATGGTGCGTCTGGCGCGGCGTGCATTGCCGCTGGGGCAAGCATTCGAACGCCTGAAAATGCAGCGGTGGCGCGGTTGACGGGACTCGAACCCGCGACCCCCGGCGTGACAGGCCGGTACTCTAACCAACTGAGCTACAACCGCCCACTGCACGCTCTGATCAGAGCGTCAGCAGGGTTTAGTAGGGGTGCGCTGCGCCGTCAAGCACAGAGGTTGGCATCGCAACGGGAAAATGTCGGTATTGCGTCGGTGCCGCGCGATATTGCCCGCAGAACGCAGAAAACCGATCGGAGTCGGCTGACCCGCTCGTTACTGGTTGTGGGTGTTTTCTGGGGGAACGGGGCCTCTTGCCGCGCAAGGGGTTGTATGGTGGGTGATGAGAGGCTCGAACTCCCGACATCTTCGGTGTAAACGAAGCGCTCTACCAACTGAGCTAATCACCCTGCCATGCGCCTCTTAACCGGGTGCGCAAAGTCGCGCAAGAGGGTGCGTGCCTTTCCCGGAATTGTCTGGCTGGCGCGCGGCCCTACGTCTTTGCTTCCAGCAGCGTCTCTTTGCCTCCGCGCAACAGGAACACGCATCCCTGGCGATTTGGAAGTCTGGCCATTGCGGCACGGTCAAGACCGCAGATCAGCCCCCGCATTACCTGCCCCAGAAGCCCGTGAGAGACGACAATGGCAGGCGCATTCAGCCCGTCCAGAAACCGGCGCACCCGCGCTTCGAGAATATCGAATCCCTCGCCGTCCGGCGCGGCGGCATAGATGTCCAGATCGGTCCCGGCTTGCGGCAGGTCCGCTTTCAGGCAGCCTTCCCAGGCGCCGGTCCTTACCTCGGCCAGGTCCGGATCAATTTCAAAAGTCATTCCTGGCATGGCAATCTCGGCCGTCGCCCGTGCACGTCCCAGCGGCGAGACGTGAATTGCCCCGCCAGCCGCCAAAACGCGCGGCACGACCGGCGCGACAAGCACGGCCTGTTGCGCCGCCTGCGCGCGCCCCCGCGCCGTCAGATCGGAATCGCGGTGTCCTTGAATGCGCCCCTCGCGATTCCACACCGTTTCGCCATGCCGCAGAAACCAGATGTCGGGGTAATCAGACAAGAGTCAGCACCTTCGTGGTGATTGAAACGAACTGTGACCCATCGCGAAGATAGGCACGTTCAAGGACACTCCGGGCATATCTGCAAAGCGTCTTTGGTGGGTGATAAGAGATTTGAACTCCTGACATCTTCGATGTGAACGAAGCGCTCTACCACTGAGCTAATCACCCGCCGGGCGCTTTCTAGCGTCACTCGGTGGCGTCTGCAATACTCTCTTTCACATCGGATGCGTCGGCCACATTCGGTTTATTCTGGCGAATCTTGGCGACAATGATCCGCGCCGCAGGCGTTTCCTTGACCCGGTTGAGCTTGAGCTTGCCCAGCGGTGGCAGGTTGAGTCCGCGCCCTTCGGCCAGCGCCTCGCCGAGAACGGCAATCATCGCCTCTACGACCGGTTTTGCGTATTTCTTTTTGATTTCAGAGCGTTCAACGACCCTGGTCAGCAGTTCCTGCTTTTTCATCTCAAGGTCCGCTGCAGGCACAGCCGACACGGCTTCGGGTGCCGCAGCGACAGCTTCCGTGGCCGGTATGCGCTTGGTCGTCTTTGCGCTGGGCGGCTTGGGCACACCGGGGTTCAACCGTGTCTTGGCGGGCGGTTTCGGATTCTTGGAGCGGGACGGTGCCTTCACGCCTGCTGCGCCATCGTCGGTCGATTTTTCGTGGGTAGTCATTGCCTGTACCTCTATTGTTTCTGCTCTGGAAACAGATTATCGGCAATGCCCCGGAATAGCTAGCCATCCGTTGACGTTACGGCAGGTGTATGGGTAGTATCGCGATATGGATTTCTAATGGTGGGATGGGCTATTGTGAAAAATCTTATTCTTGCATCGGGCTGTTTGCTGGCGCTTGCCGCCTCTCCGGCTGTCTCCGGCAGCCTTGCCGATCCGGTTGTGGAATCCCGGGTGGTGGCCGCCGACGCGGTTCAGAACAGCAATGAGGACATGCATGGGATGCTGGCGCTGCTGACGGTCGCATTGATTCTGGGGGCCGCGATGGGTGCGGGCGGCTGAGCGCCCTGCCCTGAGGCGTTCCGCGAAAAACCTGAATCACGGCTTTTCGCGGAATGTAGCGATACATATCAGCGTTGCACGCATTCCACCTTACCTGATTGCCTCGGTCCAAGGCGGAATGCTTTTGCTTTTGAACCGGATTACACGCGCATCACGGGACGGCCCGCCGTCAGCGCCCCTTGAATAATCCGCCCAGGATACCGCGTACGATCCGCCGCCCGGTCGTGCCCTTCATCTCCTTGATCACGGCACCGCTGATGGCCTTGCCGAACTGCGTACCAAACCCCTCATCGCGCGAAGACGAGCGGCTGACGCGTTTGCCCGAATAGCGCCGTCCGGCGTTGAATTCGCGTTCCGCCGTGCTTTGCTCCTCTGACTGATCTTCGGCGGTTTGGGCCTCTTGCGCGGCAGCCTCTGCCCGGCTCTTGAGAATCTCATAAGCAGAGCGGCGGTCGATCAGCGTCTCGTATTTGCCCGCGATGGGCGATGCCGCAATGACGCGCTTGCGTTGCGCCGGATCAATCGGGCCAAGCTTCGATGATGGGGGCCGGATCAGCGTGCGCTCGACGATACCCGGCGCACCCTTCTTCTCCAGCATCGAGGTCACGGCCTCCCCCACGCCCACATCGCGGATCGCATCAACGGTGCTGAACCGGGAATTGGGCCGGTAGGTCTCGGCGGCGCGGTTCAGCGCCTTGCGGTCGCGCGCAGTAAAGGCCCGCAGCGCATGCTGCACACGGTTGCCCAATTGCCCGAGGATGTCCTGAGGAACGTCATCGGGGTTCTGGGTGATGAAATAGACGCCGACCCCCTTGGAGCGGATCAGGCGCGCGACCTGTTCGACCTTATCCACCAGCGCCTTGGGTGCATCGTCAAACAACAGATGTGCCTCGTCAAAGAAAAAGACCAGCTTGGGTTTGTCCGGGTCGCCCACCTCTGGCAGCGTCTCAAAGAGTTCGGACAACAGCCACAGCAGAAAAGTGGCATAGAGGCGCGGCGCGCTCATCAGCTTGTCGGAGGCCAGAATATTAATCCGCCCTCGCCCGTCCGGATCGGACTGCATCAGATCGGCCAGATCCAGCGCCGGTTCGCCAAAAAGCGCCGCGCCGCCTTGATTTTCCAACACCATCAACTGGCGTTGGATTGCGCCCACCGATTGCGGCGAGACATTGCCATAGCGCAGCGACAGGGAATCGCGGTTTTCGCCGACCCAGACCAGCAGCGCCTGCAGGTCCTTCAGGTCAAGCAGCGGCATGCCCTCTTCGTCAGAGACGCGAAAGGCGATGTTCATGATGCCTTCCTGCGCTTCGGTCAGGTTCATCAACCGACTCAGCAGCAACGGTCCCATCTCGGCCACGGTGGTGCGCACCGGGTGGCCCTGCTGGCCGAACAGATCCCAGAAGGTGACGGGAAATGCCTCGTAACGATAATCGGTAAAACCGATCGTGGCGGCACGGCTGGCGAACGCCTCGTGCAGTTTGAAATCAGCATTGCCTGCTTCGGCCAGTCCCGACAGATCACCCTTTACGTCTGACAGGAAAACCGGAACGCCCGCTGCCGAAAACCCCTCGGCCAGGATCTGCAGCGTCACCGTCTTGCCGGTGCCGGTGGCGCCTGCGATCAGCCCGTGACGGTTGGCATAGTCCAGGCGCAACCCCTGCTTTTCGCCGTAATCCGGCCCACCGCCGCCGATAAAGATATTGTTTTTCAATACTCTGCCCCTTGACTGCGTCCGATTGTGCGGGTTGACCATACTAATTTAACCAATGCCCGCCAGTATAAAACGGCCCCAGCGCCACATGTCCTCTTGGTGGCCTGGGGTGATTTCCTCCCTGTCAGACTGGCCGCGCCTTCGGGTGCGGCCCTTTTTCTGCAGCAAAGCCGCCTTATTTTGACTGTTGACGTGTTTTTCGATCTGTCCTAGCGTTTGGTCCCATATGAGGTCGGCCGAGTCCGGCAGGGAGAAGACATGGAGAGGGGCCACTTTGGCCCCTTTCTTTTATGTGATCTCTGTTGTCATCCGCACCGGCCCGGCCCGGCGCATCCCTGCCCATTTCGGTCTGCGCCAGCCCAGCTGCGGAATTCCACCTTGCAGCGTTACGCTGTCTGCGATTTATTCACTGACAGTGGCGGCACGACATGTTAGATCGCCTCTGACTTTACATGATAGACGGGAACGATATGCCCAGATTACTCACCACATTATCCTTTGCCTTGGCCTTCACCCTCGGGCACGCGGCGCTGGCCCAGGAGGCCACCACGCCCGAAACGTCAGAGCCGCCTGAGGCTGCAGCTGACGAAGCCCCAACCGAGGGCAGCTCTGTATTCTCCACCGGCCGCGAGGTCACCGAAGACGAAAACCCGACCTACACCAAGGAGACTTTTGGTGACTGGAGTCTTCGCTGCTTCCGCGCGCAAGAGGGCAATGACCCTTGTCAGCTCTATCAGCTGCTGACCGAAGAGCAGGGCAACCCCGTCGCCGAGTTCAGCATTTTTGAGATCGAAGACCAAGGCGCAGCGGTCGCGGGCGGCACGATCATCGTTCCGCTTTTTACCTTGCTGACCGAAGAGCTGAAAATCTCGGTCGATAGCGGTAACCCCAAGAGCTATCCCTATCGGGTTTGCACCGAGTCGGGCTGCATTGCCCAGATCGGCTTTACCCAAGAGGATATCGCAGCGTTCAAGCGCGGCGCGAAAGCGACCCTGACACTGGTGCCAGCTCAGGCGCCGGATCAGACGGTGCGTATCAATGTGTCGCTGAACGGGTTCACCAAGGGGTTTGACGCAGTTTCTTCGGCTGGCGAGTAACCTGCTCGACTGAAGAACATAGATTCGCAGCCCGGCCCCGGTATTTCAGGGCCGGGCTGCGAACACATATCTTTCACAAGCTTAGCCTCTCCTTGCGCCCGCCTGCCGGGTCAGACCCCGCGCAGTGCGATCACGGCGTTGAGCCCGCCAAAGGAAAAAGCGTTCGACAGCGCCACATCGACGGCGCAATCGCGCGCGACGTTGGGCACGATATCCAGCGCGCATTCCGGGTCTGGCTCTTCATAGCCGATGGTCGGCGCGATCACCCCGTCACGTACCGCCATGATACAGGCCAGCAGTTCGACCGCGCCGGTGCCACCAATCAGGTGACCATGCATGGATTTGGTCGATGAAATCATCAGCTTGTCCGCATGCGCGCCGAACACGTCGGCCACCGCCGCGCTTTCCACCTTGTCATTGGCCGCCGTGCCGGTGCCGTGAGCATTGATGTATCCCACATCCTCGGGGTTCACCCGCGCGTCCCGCATGGCACCCGCGATCGCCCGCGAAGCCCCCTGCTTGGACGGCATCACGATATCAGCCGCGTCCGAGGTCATGGCATAGCCGATCACCTCGGCCAGAATCTCGGCACCGCGCTTTTTGGCGTGCTCTAATTCCTCGAAGACAAAGACGCCGGCACCCTCGCCCTGAACCATACCGTTGCGGTTCGCGGAAAACGGGCGGCAGGCATCCTTGGACATCACGCGCAGCCCTTCCCACGCCTTCACCCCACCAAAACACAGCATCGATTCTGAGCCGCCAGTGACCATTGCGGGTGTGACACCCCCGTGTACCATCTGAAAGGCCTGCGCCATCGCGTGATTTGACGACGCACAGGCGGTCGACACGGTAAAGCTTGGCCCCTTGAGGTTGAACTCCATCGACACATGGCTGGCGGCAGCGTTGTTCATCAACTTGGGCACGACAAAGGGATGCACCCGATTCTTGCCCTCTTCGTAGACGCTGCGGTAATTTTCGTCGAGCGTGGTCATGCCGCCGCCTGAATTGCCCAGGATCACGCCTGCGCGCGCCGCCAGTTCGCCCGAAAACTCCAGCCCCGATTGCGCGATTGCTTCGCGTGCGGCAATCAGCGTGAATTGTGTGAACCGGTCATAGAGCGACAGCTGCTGACGATTAAAGCGCGCCTCGGGCTCATAGCCGCGAACCTGTCCGCCGATGCGGATCTGCAAGCGTTCCACATCGCGAAATTCCAGCGGCCCGATCCCGCAGCGCCCCTCGCGCATTGCTTCCAGTGTGGCAGGCACGTCGTGCCCCAAAGAGTTGATGGTGCCTGCGCCGGTAATGACAACCCGTTTCACGACTGCTCTTTCACCAGGTTCCCGATACCCGCGACGATACTCGCCACTGTGGAGATGTCAAAATCGCTCTCTTGTGGATCGTTGGCATTGAAGGGCACGTTGATGTCGAACTCTTCCTCGATGGCGAATATGCTTTCGACCAGGCCCAGACTGTCGATACCGAGATCTTCGAGCGTGCTCGACATGGTGATGTCGGCGGGCTCCAGCACGGCCTGCTCTGCGATAATGGCAATCACCCTGTTCTGAATGTCGCTCATGTGTCTTGCATCCTCTTTGGCAAACTTGCCGCTTTTCTACAGCATTCAGCATCGGCATTGTTGCGCAATGTGGCATTGACGGGCACGCAGCGGTCAAGTGTCGCGGACGCTTGCGCGCAAAGTCGGGTTCCTGACCAGATGCAGGAACGCTTAGTCACTCTGCTTTGGTTTGAAAACCGCTTTCTTGATCTCCGCAACATCGGCGAAGAGACGCCCGAGGCGCCGCATGAGCTTGTACATCTCGACATGGCTTTCCATCTTTACCGCCGGATAACCCATCATGGCGCGCCCTGCGGGCACATTGCTGACCACGCCGGACCCGCCGCCGATGATCGCCCGGTCCCCGACAAATGTGTTGTCGGCCACCGCCGAGCGCCCGCCCAGCACCACATGATTGCCCACCGTCACTGACCCTGCCAACCCCGCCATGCCGCAAATCAGCGTATCCGACCCGACAATGCAGTTATGGCCGATCATCACAACAGCATCCAGTTTGGTGCGGTCGCCGATCACCGTGTCGCGGATCGTGCCGCGGTCGATCACCGTGTTCGCGCCGATCTCTACGTCATCTCCGATGCGTACTGATCCCAGGCTATGGATGCGCGAGTAGGGCTGCGCCTTGGTCTCGCTCTGGTCGCCCAGCGTCTCGCGCACCTTTTCAGCGGCAGACAACTCGGCAGTGACAAAGCTGAACCCGTCCCCGCCAAGAACCGCACCGGGATGGATGACAACGCGCGCGCCAATGCGCACTCGTGCCGTGATGCGCACGCCCTCGCGGATCTGACCATTCGCACCGATTACGGCATCAGCCCCGATGCTGACATGCGGGCCGATGCGGGTATCTGCGCCGATGCGGGCGCGCGCCCCGATAACCGCAAGCGGGCCAACCTGAACCCCCGCGCCCAGTTCGGCACTTGGATCGATCACCGCAGAGGGGTGGATGCCCTCGCCCCAGCCCTCGCCCGGGTCCATCATGGCCGTCAGCGCTGACATGGCATAACGGGCGCGCGCAGGCAGGATCGCAGCCTTCAGCCCCATACCCTGCCAGTCGGCCCCATCCCAGAGCATTGCCGCCACAGCACTGCCCTTGGGTAAATTCTCGGCATAGGCCGGTTTTGTGGCCAGTGCCAGATCGCGCGGCCCCGCCTCTGCGGGCTCCGCTACGCGGTCGATCTCAATGTCGCAGGCCCCGGCGGCTTCCGCCCCGAGCGCCTGTGCAATCTCACCAATCGTGTAGGCCATATGGCTCCCCCTGTCTTGGCGGAGTATTTAGCCCTGAACCGCGCGCAGCGAAACCCCTGCCTTTTGCAAGGCGGACCAGATCCGCCCATCACGGCCATAGACATCATTGCGGTACTGGGTCGCTCCTTTGGCCTGGGTAAAGGCTGTGCGGTAGATGATATGTACCGGCACTTTCTTCTTCAACTTCACCTGGGTCTGCCGCCGCGTCTCAAGAATCGAATGAAAGAACGTCTTTGGGTCTGCTTCCTGCTTGGCCAACAACGCGTAGGCGAAATCAAACGGATCCTGCAGACGGATGCAGCCATGACTGAAGTCACGCTTGTTGCGTGCAAAGAGGCTCTTGGACGGCGTGTCATGCAGATAGATGTTGTGCTTGTTCGGGAACATGAACTTGACCAGCCCCAGCGCGTTGCGCGACGAGGGTGGCTGTTTCAGGTCAAATGGAAAGTTCCGGGCGTTGTAGGCACTGAAATTCACGTTCGCCCGGCTGACCTGCTGACCTGCGGCATTATAGAGCTTGAGGTGGCCTGCAGCACCGGGATTGCGTTGCATCTGCGGCAGGTATTCCTTGACCGTGATCGAGCGTGGCACGTTCCAGGTCGGGTTGATCTCCATATACTCCATCTCGTCCGAAAATTCGGGCGATCGGCGGTCCGAAACGTTCTTGCCCACCACGGCGCGGGTTTTGAGTGTTACCTTGTCATCGTCGATGATGCGGGCGCTGAAATCGGTCAGGTTGACCAGAACGTGTCGCTTGCCGCGCGGCATGTTCAGCCAGCGCTCGCGTTCCATCGCGACCATGATCGACGCCAACCGTGCCTCAACCGGCTGATTGACCTCATTGATCGTCGCAGCGCCTGCTGTGCCGTCAGCCTCCAGCCCATGCGCCACCTGGAAGCGTTGCACCGCCTGTTGCAGCTTGACGTCATAGGTGCTGGAGGACGAGCGTGCGAGGAACCCCATCGCCGTCAGACGATTGCGCAACGCCACGATCGAATTGCCCGATGCACCCGGCTTGAGCGAATTGGCCTCCACCCTGGGCCCCCAGCCGCCAGCGCCGAGCTGGCGCTCCAACCGGGTTTTTTCCTTCAGAAGGCGGGCATACTCGCTGGATTTCGGTGGCAGCGCGCGAAAGAAGCCGCGCGCATTGCTCTTGGTGAAATTGGTCAGGTAGGATGTGGGGTCGCGGTACGGCACCTGACGTACGATACCGCTGTCCACCTGGGACGGGACCAGCATACCGGTCTGCAAGTCACGCGCCAGCCGCAGGAACGTGCGGCTCATCTCGACCTCGACATGGCCCAGATCGCGCGGCGTGCGCGCCGATTTCATCATCGTGATCAGGTTGGCGGCATCGTACCGCTCTGATGGCAGGCCGTGGATGCCCGCCTCGTCGATCGCCTGCATCAGGGCCTGACGTCGCTGGCGATCCGGGCGGTCATTGCCAGTCCAGATGCCGGTGTAATTATTGGCGCGGTAGAATTTCGACAACGCCTCATCGCGCGCTGCTGCCTCGGCTACCGATTGCTTGAAGGCAGTGACCTGTGCCGAAACTTGCGAGGGCAGCGCAAGAACGGACAGCAATACTACGGCGATGCCGGCCAACAGCCAGCGATGAGTGGTGTTCGAGGCAGTTAAAAACATCAATTCCCCCCTGATAAATGTAATAAAACTATGTTTAAGGCTACCCGCCATGATGGGTCGCATGCCGTTGTTGTCCATTCAATTTTCTGCCATCACGCCGCTAAATTTCGCCCTGCGGCCAATTCGCACCGGTTCGGCGGAATTTGACACAGCTTGAATCTTTTGCGCGGATTTGTGCCGAAATCTCTTGCCTGAACAAAAAACTGCCCCGCCCCGGCTTGGTTCGCGATTCTTTATATGGCATGGTTGCGATGCATCTGGGGACGAGATGAACGCATTCGCGGCAACGCGAGTAAATGAACGACGGGACAGGCGCAAACATATGACCTTTGACAATTCAGGATACGTAACGCGGCGCGCGTTACTGGGTGCCTTTGCTGCGACTACGCTGGTGGCAGCCCCCAGTTACTCAAACGCCGCAGGCTTTCTCAGAGGCGCAGGCGATATTCGTCGGCTCACGATGGTTTCTCCCCGCACTGGTGAAAAAATCGATACGATCTACTGGATCGAAGGCCAATATATCAAGGACGCCGTGCGCGAGATATCGATCTTCATGCGCGACTGGCGGCTTGACGATGTCAAGAATATCGACACCCGCACCATCGACATCATGGCAGCAACCCATAATCTGGTCGATACCAAGGAGCCCTTTACGATGCTGTCAGGGTACCGGAACCCGTCGACCAATGCGATGCTGCGCAGCCGGTCAAGAAACGTGGCGCGCAATTCACGCCACATGGCCGGTCAGGCTGCGGATCTGCGACTCAAGTCGCGCTCGGTCGCACAGTTGAGCAAAGCAGCGGTTGCCTGTCATAGCGGCGGTGTCGGGAAATATTCCCGATCCAATTTCGTCCACGTTGACTGCGGCCCCAATCGCGTCTGGGGTGGCTGACACTTACCCTCCAAGCCTCTTTCAAATTTTCAAAAAGCGCCGTTCCGGATGGATCGGCGTTTTTTATGCGTTCAGGGCAGCTGACATGCCGGGCGGATCAAAGGCACCTGGGCCGCCCGCGCTAAGGCGTGTCTCTGTCTTAAACCTGAGGCACTCAGTTAAGGCGGAATGCGTGCAACACTTATATGTATCGCCGCATTCCGCAAAAATCTGTGATTCAGGTTTTCGCGGAGCACTTCAGGGGCACCAGATACGACCGGCCTACTGGCTATCTTAGCCAGTTCGGCCCACTTTCAGCCTGCCCCGCTTGGGGTTCAGCCCATCGCCAGTTTCGCTATCCGCGCATCGCGCAGCCGCGCGAAATCTTCGCCTGCGTGGTAGGAGGACCGCGTCAAGGGGGTCGCCGAGACCATCAGGAAGCCCTTGCCGAATGCCGCCTTTTCATAGGCGGCAAAATCTTCGGGGGTCACGAAGCGGTCGATTGCATGGTGTTTGGGTGTCGGTTGCAGGTACTGGCCAATGGTCAGAAAATCGATATTTGCCGCCCGCATGTCGTCCATTACCTGATGCACGGCCTGGCGATCCTCGCCCAGACCCACCATGATGCCGGATTTGGTGAACATGGCAGGGTCCAGTTCCTTGACCCGTTGCAGCAGGCGCAAGCTATGGAAATACCGCGCGCCGGGGCGCACTTCGGGATAGAGTCCTGGCACGGTTTCCAGGTTGTGATTGAATACGTCCGGCTTGGCCGCCACGACGACCTCGAGCGCTTCGGGCCCGCAATTCAGGAAATCCGGCGTCAGGATTTCGATTGTCGTACCGGGGCTGCGGTGGCGGATCGCGCGAATCGTCTGGGCAAAATGCTCTGCCCCGCCATCGGCGATATCGTCACGGTCCACCGAGGTGACCACGACATGATTGAGGCCCAGCTTCTGCACCGCATCCGCGACGCGGCCCGGCTCGAATGCATCGAGACCCTTGGGCGGCTTGCCCGTGGCGATGTTGCAAAAGGTGCAGGCGCGGGTACAGACCTCGCCCATGATCATCATCGTGGCGTGGCCCCGGCTCCAGCATTCGCCAACATTCGGGCATCCGGCCTCTTCACAGACCGTGACCAGCTTATGCTCGCGCATGGTGTTGCGCGTGTCGATATAGCCTTGGCCGGACGGAGCCTTTACCCTGATCCAGCTGGGCTTCTTGGGCTGCGGATTGTCCGGGCGGCGGGCTTTTTCGGGGTGCCGCTGTTCGGGAATTTTGAGATCACGCACGTTTTTTCCCCCGTGAAAGGTTTGGTAATTTACACTACCTATAAGAGGTAGCGGGGGGAAGTTCCAGTAACACGGAGTTACCATGCAATCTGTGCGATTCGAGTAACGAGTATCCCCCACCCCAGCATCCCCCACCCCGGATATTTTGCGTGAACCCGTGTCAGTGACCTGCCATTTGGTCAGGTCGGATTACAGGTATCAGGTATGTACGCGTTACGAGATTTTCATCGTCCCGGCCCCGAAGTCGGCAACATCGAGACTATGGGCCTTGGCCGGAAGATCCGCTATGAAGGCGGCATCGCCACACAGGCCACCAGCCGCAGAAATAAACGCGCGTCAAAGCCGACGATCCGGGGTATGGAGCCCAAAGCCAGCCACTCTGGCGCGGACATCCCGGTAAAAACCTGATCTGGCAGGGTCCGATTCCGGTGGTCGATCATGCCCAAATCGATGCAGATGACATTGCGCGGCTGAAATCAGATAAGGCTGTCCGCAACACACAAGGGGACACATCATGGATTGGCAATCGCACCGGCGCGAGGCCCATGACCTCGGCCACATGCAAGAGTTTCTCAAGCAGATCGTCTATGGTGGCAATGACGGGATCATCACGACCTTTGCCATTGTCGCAGGCTTTGCCGGGGCGGCGGCCGAAGGGGTGGCGCAGATCGGCGGTCTGGCGGTGCTGGTATTTGGCCTGGCCAACCTCTTTGCCGACGCGATCAGCATGGGAATGGGCGAATTCCTGTCGCTGCGATCCCAGCACGATCTCTACTGGACGCGCCGCAAGAGCGAATTGCACGAGATCGCGGAGAACCCCCAACAGGAACAGGTCGAACTGTTCATGATCCTGCGCCAACGCGGCCTGCCTGCAGGCGAGGCGGATACGCTCGCGGATATCCTCACCCGGCACCCGTCGGTGATGGCCGATCTGATGATGACCTACGAATTCGGTATGCTGGACCCCGAAGGCGAAAGCCCCGTGATGAACGGGCTTTTCACGTTCGGGTCCTTCATCGTGTTCGGGGCGATTCCGCTGGTGCCCTATTTCCTGCGCGATCCCACACAAGAGACCTTCTGGCTGTCGGTCGCGGCGACCTTTGCCGCGCTGGTCGGGTTGGGCCTGCTGCGGTGGAACGCCACCGGCGAGCGACTGCTGCGCACAGTCGGCGAAACGGTGTTGGTGGGCATCATCTGCGCGCTGGTAGCCTATGGGGTCGGGGCGATTGTCGGGGGCTGAACAGTTCTGCGCAAAGCATTTTAGCCGATCATCCCGCCCGCATCGCCCAGCGTTTCATAATGCCGCCTGAGCCGTTGCAGAGCGATCCGCAGCACGATCTTGCCTGATCGTGCCGACCAGCCCATTCGCCTTTCCGCGCGCTCCAGCCCTTCCAGATGACAGCAGCAACGCAGCGCAATATCGCCAAGCCCCGGCCCCAGATCCCGCAGCGCACCCTGAACCCTGCGGCGCGCAGCGGCGGCGCCACGATCCCGCACGTCCACGCCGCTGTTGTCGATATCGGCACCAGTCAGGAAACGGTCCCAGTCCTGCCCGGCCCCCGCGCCGATCTGGGACAGCTCGAAATCCTCGCGCAGCCGTTCTCCGGCGCTGACCAGATCATCCGAAATAAAGCGCTCTCCGTCCCGGTCCCGCCGCCGCGCAAGCGCGACAATAGGCGATTCGGCGATGCTGTAGCGGATACGGCGGCCCGTCTGGCACATCTCGGAGCCGAGCGGCTCCGCAGCGCCTTGCGGGATAAACATGGCCTGTGTATCAGCAAATCCCGAGGCGCAGTTTTCGGAATCCGCCAGCATGTGACCCACCGCCGCGCGGCCCTTGCGCGTGATGTGATAGCGCGCGACCCGGCCCGGCTGATCGCAGGCAATCCAGCCCTTGAGGGCCATGGCCTCGGCAATTTCACGGTCCACCACGGCAGTACGGGTGGCGCCGCCTGCCTCGCCATCACGCACCACGACGGCCTTTTCCATCTGCGGCGCAACGGCCAGCACCGCGCCGACCTCGCAGAGCCGTCGCAGGATGCGCTGGCTCTCGGTTTTCAACTGGGTTTCAGAGATTTGTCCCAGGTCACTGGCTGTCATTGTCATCGGTTTCCCCTTGGTTGAGGAACCGGCTTTCTCGCGGGGGCCCAGACGCTGGCCAAGTGCACGCAGCGCTTCGTCCACCAGATGATCGTCGCGGCGACCCTCAAATCGTCTGATCCGACGCAGAACCGTGGAAGCGTGGCAGCCCGTGCCGCGGGCCAAGGCGCGGATCGATGTGCCTGTTTCGGTGTGTAACAGATACAAGAGCGCCCCGTCCGGCACCCAGGACGGAAGACAGCCTGCATCCCTCAGTGACACACCCCGATTTTGCATCCGCTACCCTCCCTTGCTTTTAGAGCTTGGCCGACCCAGACCGCCTTGCCCCATCATGTCCACACCTCTGGGCCAAACATTCACGGACTTATCCACAGAAGTATCTACAGATTTATCCACAGTGTGAATGCAACCTATGCGAGTATTTATTACCGGTTCGTTAATTGTTGCTAACTGGTCAACCTTTGTTTCCATTTAGTAAACAATCAGACATGGGTGCGCGCGCAGCAAAGGCGAGTCGCGCAACACCCGCTTAGGTTGCGCCATGCTGTCCCGGTCAGAAACCGGAGATCCGCAATGAAAGAAATCCTGGACACCCTTGCCACGCTGCGCCGCCCGCGCATCCTGATCCGCGCCGCTCGTATCGGTGCGGCAGATTACCGGCGCGACGCGCATCTGCGGCGCCATCTGGGCTATGGGCCGTTGCCGCGCAGCGGTGCGGCACTCGACGATCTGGTGGAAATGGAAGCGGCGCTGGAGGGCCAGCGCCGCGAAAACAGCGCAGGCTATCAGGCCTCGCACCATGTCGATATCCTGATTGCGATGATGGGCGAGGCACGCATCCTGCGCGCCACCGCCCCTCATCTGGTCACATGAAGGCGTCCGGTACTGATGCTTTCTTGCGCGCAATGTAATCGGCCAGCCCCTCGGCGATCCCTTCATCAAGCGGGGGCTGCTGATAGGTGTCCAGCATCCGCTGCATCCGCGCGTTGGCCAGTGTCATGGTGTCGCGCGCGCCCTCTTCCTCCCAGGTTTCGAACGGCTTGTAATCCAGCAGATCAGACCGCCAGAAGGCATTCTTGAAATTCGCCTGCGTGTGGGCGCACCCCAGGTAATGCCCGCCGGGACCAACCTCGCGGATAGCGTCCATCGCCTGGCCATTTTCATCATGCATGACACCACGCGCCAGATGATGCAGCACACCCAGCTGATCCGCATCCATCACGAATTTCTCGAATGACGACACCAGCCCGCCTTCAAGCCAACCGCAAGCATGCAACATGAAGTTCACGCCCCCCAGCAGCACTGCGTTATGGGTGTGCGCGGACTCGTAAGCCGCCTGCGCATCAGGCAGTTTCGAGCCGCACAACCCGCCGCCGGACCGGTAGGGCAGGTTCATGCGACGCGCCAATTGCCCGGCACCATATAGGATATGGCTGGCCTCGGGCGTGCCGAAGGTCGGTGCGCCAGAGTTCATATCGATCGACGTGACAAACGCGCCAAAGATCACCGGCGCGCCGGGGCGCACCAACTGGCTGTAGGCGATGCCGGCCAGCGCCTCGGCCAATACCTGCGTCAGCGTGCCGATCACCGACACCGGTGCCATTGCGCCGCCGACGATGAAGGGCGACAGGATGCAGGCCTGATTGTTCTGCGCATAGATCTCCATCGAGCCCATCATCACGTCGTCAAAGGTCATCGGCGAGTTCACGTTGATGAGCGACGTCATCACCGTATTTTCCTGCACGAACTCCTTGCCAAAGAGGATCTCGCACATCTCGACGCTGTCCTGCGCGCGGCTGGGTTCGGTCACCGAGCCCATGAACGGCTTGTCCGACAGGGTCATGTGCGCGTGCAGCATGTCGAAGTGACGTTTGTTCACGGCTACGTCCGTGGGCTCACAGACCGTGCCACCGGAATGGTGCAGCCATTTCGACATGTAGCCCAGTTTCACGAATTTGCGGAAATCATCCATCGTCGCATAGCGGCGACCGCCATCCATGTCGCGCACGAATGGGGGGCCGTAGACCGGCGCGCAGACCAGGCTATTGCCGCCGATCTCGACCGTGCGTGCGGGATTGCGGGCGTGCTGGATGATCCGGCTGGGGGCGGTCGAACACAGCTTGCGCGCCAGACCCTTGGGAATGCGCACGCGCTCTCCCTGGACATTCGCGCCTGCCGCGCGCCAGCGGTCCAGCGCAGCGGGGTTGTTGACAAAATTGACACCGATCTCTTCGAGGATCGTGTCGGCATTCGCCTCGATGATTTCCAGCGCCTCTTCGTTCAGTGGTTCATAGAGCGGGATATTGCGCTCTATATACTTGGCGGTTTCGATGCTGACCGCGGTGCGTTCTGCCCTGCGCGCGGCACCACCGCCCCCCCGTGCCCGTCTCGGGGCTGCTGTTTCGGTCATATATGACTTCCCTTATCAGGCGTGACGACCCTCATCGGGCCTTTGAGTACCATAGGACATTATTCGAACCATTCCACATGGAGCAGGAGATAACCGCCATTTGCGGGGGGAAAGCGACATGTCGCAATCCCGCCCCGATCCGACGGGGTCCGCCGAAGTCACCAAAACCCCGATCCGCCCTCTTGCCTTGGGCCGCGCTGCGCCCTACTAGGCAAACATGACAGATCCATCGCATGACCGCCTTCTGATTATCGACTTCGGCAGCCAGGTAACGCAGCTGATCGCGCGCCGCCTGCGCGAGCTGAACATCTACTGCGAGATTCACCCCTACAATACCGTCACCGACGATTTTCTCGAACGGTTCGCGCCACGCGCTGTAATCTTTTCGGGGGGGCCGTGCAGCGTGCTGGATGCCGGGGCACCGCGCCCGCCCGCCAGCGTCTTTGAGCTGGGCGTGCCGATCCTGGGCATCTGCTATGGCCAGCAGGTGATGATGCAGATGCTGGGCGGTCAGGTCGAACGGGGCGATTCCACCGCCGAATTCGGCCGCGCCTATGTGGTGCCCGCCAAGGAGCGTATCGACCTGCTGAACGGCTGGTTCCTGGAGGAACGCGAGCAGGTCTGGATGAGCCACGGCGACCATGTCAGCCGGATCGCGCCCGGCTTTGCCGTCTATGCCACCTCACCCGGTGCACCCTTTGCGATTACCGCTGATCTGAACCGTAATTTCTATGCAGTGCAGTTTCATCCCGAGGTGCATCACACCCCGAACGGTCGCACGCTTTATGAAAACTTTGTCCGGCTGGCCGGCTTCAAGGGCGACTGGACCATGGCCGCCTACCGCGAGGAAGCGGTGCAGAAGATCCGAGATCAGGTGGGCGACAGCCATGTGATCTGTGGCCTTTCCGGCGGCGTTGACAGCTCGGTTGCAGCGGTGCTCATCCACGAGGCGATCGGTGATCAGCTGACATGCGTCTTTGTCGATCATGGCCTGTTGCGCCAAGGCGAGTCGGACGAGGTCGTGGGCATGTTCCGGGACCACTATAACATCCCGCTGATCCACGCCGACGAGGCAGACCTGTTCTTGGGTGAGCTTGACGGTGTAAGCGACCCGGAAACAAAGAGAAAAATTATCGGCCGCCTCTTTATCGACGTATTCCAGAAACACGCTCACGCCATCGATGGGGCCGAGTTTCTGGCCCAGGGCACACTCTATCCGGATGTGATCGAAAGCGTCAGCTTTTCAGGCGGTCCCAGCGTCACGATCAAGAGCCATCACAATGTCGGCGGCCTGCCCGAAAAAATGGGGCTCAAACTGGTCGAACCGCTGCGCGAACTCTTCAAGGACGAGGTGCGCGCACTTGGCCGCGAGCTTGGCCTGCCTGACAGCTTCATCGGACGCCACCCCTTCCCCGGCCCCGGCCTGGCGATTCGCTGTCCCGGAGAGATCACCCGCGAAAAGCTGGATATCCTGCGCAAGGCCGATGCGGTCTATATCGATCAGATCCGCAAACATGGTCTTTACGATGAAATCTGGCAGGCTTTCGTTGCCATCCTGCCAGTGCGTACCGTGGGCGTGATGGGCGACAGCCGCACCTATGATTTCGCCTGCGCGCTGCGCGCGGTGACGTCGGTTGATGGCATGACCGCCGACTATTACCCCTTCAGTCACGAATTTCTGGGCGAGACGGCGACGCGCATCATCAACGAGGTACGCGGGATCAACCGTGTGACCTACGACATCACCAGCAAACCGCCCGGCACGATCGAGTGGGAGTGAACGGGATGCACCTGTCAATACCTACAGCCTGATGGCCAATCACGGATTCGGCGCTGTTCTGATCGAAGGCAAGCGCAAGCGATCGCAAGCTTCGAACCCGAGGCTGAGTCGCGGTACGTGACGACTTGCTGGATGGGGTTCTTGACACGCCCTCTCCCCCAATTGGGGCGATAGCCGACGCCGACGCACCTCGATTCATTTTTGTGGGCTAAGACGGCACGGTGCTGTCGAATTTCGACAGCCTCCCTAACGAATGGCACCCGACGCGGATCGAAATGGCCGATCTGCAATTCCTGCCGCGGTTCCTGCGCAAATATACCGGTGGCTACACCCCGTTCCACTGGGCTGCCTTCGGCCTGCTGGACTATTGGCGCCGTCTGAAACGTCTACTGCGCCGGTAAGGCACTGCTCTCTTCTGTTTGCGCCGCAACTGATGTAAGCGTCCGGGCAACACATCCGTGCGAGGCTCGTAAACCAATGAATCTTATTTCCTTCTATAAAGGCCTGAGAGTCTGGGCCAAACGCGGCTGGTCTGATCACGCACCGCAATTCGTCAAACAGGCGATCTTTGGCAAGTATTCGGCCGACGATGTCCGTCTCTTTCTGACCAGTGAAACGGCATGTACCGACTATCCTTCGCTCGATTATCTGGTCGATTGGGCACGCAAGCATGACTTTAAATGGCGGATCGAGCAGGATATCTTCATCCTGCGCAACCGGGCCTGACGATGACCTGCCCACGCTGCCACTGATGACCGCCTCCGGGGATATCCTGCGCGCTGCCGTTTGGATGACGGGCGCAATCACGTCGTTTTCGCTGATGGCGATTGCCGGGCGTGCGGTCAGCTTTGAGCTTGATACATTCGAGATCATGCTGTTTCGCAGCGCTGTCGGCCTCGCTGTCGTGCTGGTTGTGGCCAGCGCAGCGGGCACGCTGCATCAGGTCACGC
Source organism: uncultured Roseovarius sp. (assembly GCA_947503145.1). Classification (GTDB taxonomy): domain Bacteria; phylum Pseudomonadota; class Alphaproteobacteria; order Rhodobacterales; family Rhodobacteraceae; genus Roseovarius. Next base: position 111,914 of record CANNCP010000006.1, on the reverse strand, counting down.
GGCGTCACACCGGCGTGCACCTGCTGCGCAACATCTGTCATTTTGCCGGGCAGAACCTGTGGTTTCTGGCGATCACCCTGATCCCGCTGGCGCAGGTCTTTGCGCTCGAATTCACCGCGCCGCTCTGGGCGCTGCTGCTATCGTCCTTCATCCTGGGCGAGCGGCTGAGCCAGGTGCGCGTCATAGCAGCGGCGGCGGGGTTCATCGGCATCCTGATCATCGCGCGCCCGGCCCCCGACACGATCAGTATCGGCATGCTCGCAGGCATCACTGCCGCTGTCGGTTTTGCCGGATCGGCAGTGCTCACACGCAAACTGGCCCGGACCGAGACGATGACCTGTATCCTGGCCTACATGACGGCGATGCAATCGGTGCTCGGCCTCGTGTGCGCGGGATATGACGGCGATATCGCCCTGCCCTCTGCGACCACTTTCCCATGGCTGATCCTGATTGCGCTCTGCGGGCTGGCAGCCCATTTCTGCCTGACCAAAGCGCTGACCCTTGCCCCTGCCACAGTCGTCATGCCTTTCGATTTCGCCCGCCTGCCGCTGATCGCGGTGGTTGGGGCGCTGCTTTATGGTGAGACGGTAGATATCTATGTCTTTATCGGTGCCGCAGTGATTTTCTGGGCCAATTATATCAATATTCGCTCTGGGTCTCGTTCTGATCCGTCACACGGTAAAGGTGTATGACTTTTGCGTGTCACGCGGCTCGCGGCTGGCCGCTGGCGTATGAAAAATGGTGATACAGCGTTAATATTTTGCACCTCGATCCAGGCTGGAGCGCACCGGCCAAAGCCTTTTGCGTTTCTCCACAGACAGGCAAAGCAGTAAGGGCCCGTACCGCCTCGATCCTGTGGGTGCCTCGCATCCAATCTGTAACACCGATCAGACGCCAAGCGCGTTTAAGGCGATTCGAGCCCAAGTTGTGTTTCACCTTCACGTCGAAACGCTTTAGGACACCCGTAGAGAAGGGCACGTGATGATCTATGAAACCGCACAAGACTGGCGCGATGCCCCGCACAAGCGGGTGCTGTTTTACGGCATGTCCGGTCTGGGCAAGACGTATCTGTCGAACATGCTGCGCGGCTCGGGCAACTGGTTCCACTACTCGATAGATTACCGCATTGGCACCCGCTACATGGGCGAACTGATCACCGACAATGCCAAGGCACATGCGATGCAGGTTCCATTCCTGCGCGAGCTTCTGCTGTCGGATTCGATCTATATCGGCTCCAACATCACCTTCGACAACCTCGCGCCGGTTTCGACCTATCTGGGCAAGCCGGGGAACGAGGCGCAGGGCGGGCTGCCGTTCGAGGAATACCGTCACCGCCAGGGCCAGTTCCGTCTGGCCGAAATCGCAGCACTATACGATACCAACCATTTTATCGAGCGCGCCCAATTGCTCTATGGCTATCCGCATTTCATCTGCGATACCGGCGGTTCGATCTGCGAATGGGTCGATGGAAATGACCCGGACGACCCCTTGCTGAACGAGCTTACACAGCATTGTTTGCTGGTGCGCCTCAACGGCAACGCCGCCCATACCCAGGAACTGATACGCCGCTTTGACCGCGCGCCCAAGCCGATGGCCTATCAGCCCGAATTTCTGGATGCGGCATGGGCCGAATTCCTGAATGAGAACAACATACTGCCAGACGATGTTGACCCCAACGCCTTTATCCGCTGGACCTATGCCCGCGCGCTGGCCCACCGCGCGCCGCGCTACGAGGCAATGGCGCCCTGGGGGATCACGCTGGAGGCCGCGGATGTGGCGCAGATCCGCGATGCCAGCGATTTCGATACACTCATCATGCGCGCGCTCGATAGCGGCAGCTGAGCCGCCTGCCCCCCAACCGAAACCTGCCAAAGGTCAGAACCAATGCCCATCAAAATCCCCGCCTCGCTGCCTGCCTATGACGTGCTCACGCGCGAAGGCGTGATGGTGATGGACGAGGATTCTGCCGCCCGTCAGGATATTCGCCCATTGCGCATCGGCCTGCTGAACCTGATGCCCAAGAAGATTCAGACCGAAACCCAGTTTGCCCGCCTCATCGGCGCGACCCCGCTGCAAATCGAGCTGAGCCTCATCCGCATGTCCGAGCATCAGGCCAGGAACACTGCCGCTGAACATATGGAGAGCTTTTACCGCCCCTTCTCGGAAGTGGCCGAGACGAGCGAGAAATTTGACGGGCTGGTGATCACCGGCGCACCGATCGAACATCTCGATTTCGAGGAAGTCACCTACTGGGACGAACTACGCACGGTCTTTGATTGGACGCAAAACCATGTGCATTCGACGTTCGGCGTCTGCTGGGGCGGGATGGCGATGATCAACCATTTTCACGGTGTCGCGAAACACATGCTGCCTGCCAAGGCGTTCGGCTGTTTCCGCCACCGCAACATGCTCCCCGCCTCCCCCTACCTGCGCGGGTTTTCCGACGATTGCGTAATCCCGGTCAGCCGCTGGACCGAGATGCGCAAGGCCGAAATCGACACGGTGCCGGGCCTCACCACGCTGCTGCACAGCGACCAGGTCGGTCCCTGCCTGGTCGAGGATGCAGCGCGCCGGGCGCTTTATATCTTCAACCATCTGGAATATGACAGCGACACGCTGAAGCAGGAATACGATCGCGACATTGCACAGGGCAAGCCGGTCAACGTGCCGGGCAATTACTACCCTGGCGATGATCCCAGCAAACCCCCGCAGAACCGCTGGCGCAGCCACGCCCATCTGCTCTACGGCAACTGGATCAACCAGATTTACCAGACGACCCCCTTTGATATGATGCAGATCGGCCTGGGCTCCCCCTGAACTCGCGCTGACCGCAGCCCGGTTTGCGGCAGTGCGCGGCAGGTCGGCCCGGTAACGCCAAGGCACAGCGCCTGCCCGGATTGCACTGACCCTGTCGGCAGGCCATACTCTGCCCAAAAAGGAAGCAGCATCATGGACCTGCCGTTTCACGGGGAAATCACTGCCTATTTCGAGACCGCCGCGCCAGAGAATGTGCGCAATGCGATCCGTCGCGCGGATAAAGGCGATATCCTTGATGGCAGTTACCCGCATTCAGAGCGGATGCCGCGCAAAGCCTATAACAAGGAGCTCAATAGACTCCAGATCGAACTGGTCAAGCTGCAAGCCTGGGCCAAAGAGAGTGGTGCGCGTATCGTGTTGCTATTCGAGGGGCGCGACGCTGCCGGGAAAGGTGGCACAATCAAGCGCTTCCGAGAGAACCTTAATCCTCGCGGCGCGCGCGTCGTGGCCTTGCCGAAACCCTCGGACACCGAACAGACACAGTGGTACTTTCAGCGCTATACCGACCACCTGCCCGCCGCCGGAGAAATCGTTTTTTTCGACCGAAGCTGGTACAATCGCGGCGTCGTGGAAAAGGTGTTCGGTTTTTGCACCGACATGCAGCGCGAGCGCTTTTTTGCGCAGGTGCCAGACTTTGAACGGATGCTGGCAGATGACGGGATCATCCTGGTCAAGTTCTGGCTAAACGTCGGCCGCGCCGAACAACTGCGCCGCTTTCTCAGCCGCGAGCGCAATCCGCTCAAGCAATGGAAACTGAGCCGGATCGACGTCGAAGGGCTGAAGAAATGGGACGCTTATTCTGCCGCCATCGCCGAGACGCTGCAACGCAGCCACACCGATGCGGCCCCCTGGACCGTCGTGCGTTCGGATGACAAGTGCCGCGCACGGCTGGCAGCGATCCGCACGGTCCTGCACCGGGTGGACTATGCCCACAAGGATGCACATGCCATTGGCGTGATCGACACGGATATCTGCGGCGGCCCCGATATCTGGAATGCTTAAACGCGGCTATCACCACGGCAACCTGCGCCAGGCACTGATCGATGCGGCGCTGGCGCTGATCGAAACAAAAGGACCAGCAGGTTTCACCCTCTCGGAGGCGGCCAAGCAGGCCGGGGTGACCCCCGCCGCCGTCTATCGCCATTTCGCCGGGCGCGACGATCTGATCGCCGAAGCGGCGCGCCAAGGATACGTCATTTTCGCCGAGACGATGCAATGTGCCTATGACGGCGGCCAGCCCTCGGCACTGGCCGCGTTCGAGGCGACCGGCCGCGCTTATCTTGCCTTTGCGCGCAAGCATCCCGGCCACTATATCGCGATGTTCGAAAGCGGCATCTCGGTCAACCGTACCGCCGATCTGGCCGCTGTCGCGCTGCATGCGCGTGACGTTCTGGAAAAGGCCGCGCAAGAGCTGGCACAGCTCATCCCCCCCGAAAAACGCCCGCCGCCTGCAGTATTCTCGGCCCATATCTGGGCACTGAGCCACGGCGTGGTCGAGCTCTTCACACGCGGCGCGCCCGGTGCGCAATCACCCTACCTGCCCGAAGACCTGCTGGAGAGCGGCATCGGAATCTACCTGCGCGGACTGGGGCTTCTGCCAGCAGACGACTGATACTAAAGCGTTCCGCGAAAAATCTGACTCACAGCTTTTCACGGAACGCAGCGATACATATGATCGTTGCACGCATTCCACCTTGACTGAGCACCTCAGGTTTAAGGCGGAACACTTTAGCCGCCCTGCTTCTTCTTGCCAAAAATATCCTGGGGGAGCGTGGTATTTTCATGAAAATACCACGTGGGGGCAACGCCCCTCTTTCAGCGGCTAAATAAAAAAGGGCCGCCCGAAAGCAGCCCTTTTTTCGTGAGTATACAGTGACAAGATCAACGCTTGGAGAACTGAAAGCTCTTGCGGGCCTTGGCCTTGCCGTATTTCTTGCGCTCCACCACGCGGCTGTCGCGGGTCAGGAACCCTGCGGCCTTCAGCGCGCCGCGCAGGCTGGGCTCATATAGCTGCAACGCCTTCGAGATGCCGTGCTTTACCGCGCCGGCCTGACCCGACAGGCCACCACCCTTGACGGTCGCCATCACGTCGAACTGGTCTTCGGTGCCCGACACGGTAAAGGGCTGACGCAGGATCATCTGCAGCACGGGGCGTGCAAAATATACCTTCATCTCCTTGCCGTTTACGGTGACCTTGCCGGAGCCCGGCTTGATCCAGACGCGGGCAACCGCATCCTTGCGCTTGCCGGTGGCATAAGAGCGACCCAGATCATCGCGAACCTGCTCGTGAACCGGGGCCGATTCGACAACGGCAACGCTTTCGGCGACCGCCTCGAGACCTTCGAGGGTTTTGATTTCTTCAGCCATCAGTATGCCACCCGGGTGTTCTTGGAGTTCATGTTCTTCACATCCAGCACTTCGGGGCTTTGTGCCTCGTGCGGATGCTCGGTGCCGGCGTATACGCGCAGATTGGTCATGATCGTGCGGGCCAGACGGTTGCCAGGCAGCATGCGTTTCACGGCCTGCGTGACAACGCGCTCGGGGTACTTGCCCTCAAGGATCTGGCCGGTTGTGCGCGACTTGATCCCGCCCGGATGACCAGTGTGCCAGTAGTTGGGTTTGTCACGCTTCTTGCCGGTCAGCTGGATCTTGTCCGCATTGATGACAATGACGTTGTCGCCCATGTCCATGTGGGGGGTAAAGCTGGCCTTGTGCTTGCCGCGCAGGCGGGTGGCGATGATCGAGGCGAGACGGCCCAGAACAACGCCTTCAGCGTCGATCAGGATCCATTTCTTGTCGATATCTGCCGGTGTTGCAGAGAATGTCTTCATTTTTCGTCGAAACCCTATGTGGTGTCCGTTGGGGATGCGCCGAGGCGTATCCGCGTGTGATGGAGGGTGTATATAGAGACTGCGCGCCGCGTCAAGCAACGCCTGCCCCAATAAGTATCGTAAAAACAAGGAGTTGTGATTTAGGTATTAAGATACCCCATCAACACCCGCATTACCGGCAGCCGCTACCGGCGGTAGCGGGATATCGGAGTGCCAGCAGATGCAATCTGCGCGTCTCGCAGGTGTCTGCGTCTAAATCAGCCCTTGGGTGGGATCGAGTAGGTCATGCTGGCCCGCGCCACCGGCGTGGCGCCGCCTTCGGAGTGGATCAGCACCTCGCCCACTGCCAGCACGCGGCCCAGCTTGAGCAGGCGGCATTCCGCGATGAGGTCCGCGCCCGAGGCCGGTTTGCGCATGAAATCGATCGAGCAATTGGTCGTGACCGCCAGCCCCTGCGGACCGATCATCGCCAGAACCGCCAGATAGACCGACACATCCGCCAGCGCAAAGATTGACGGCCCGGACACTGTACCGCCGGGCCGCAAATGCCGCTCGCCCACCAACAGGCGCGTGCGAATGCGCATCTCGCCCAGATCTTCGATGGCGAACTCACCGGCAACTTGCGGAAACTCGGCTTCCAGGAACGCATTCAATTCCTCCGCGTTCATCTTCAAACCCATGCTTTTCTCCGTGCCTGCCTGCCGCTACAATCGGCACCACGATTGCCCAAGTTCGAAGGAGTGGCAAGATGGCGATACTGGAACGGACCGACAAAGGTGCCGTGGCGCATCTTCGGATGAACGCGCCCGAGCGACTTAACGCGCTGAGCGACGCGATGCTCGCGGCACTCGGGGCCGAATTCGAAACGCTGTCTGGTCAGCCGCATATACGCGCCGTGATCCTGTCGGGCGCGGGCAAGGCGTTCTGCGCCGGGCACGATCTAAAGGAGATGACCGCCGGGCGTCAGGCCGAGGATGGCGGCAAGGCCTACTTCAAGGACCTGTTCGATCGCTGCGCGTCCGTCATGATGGCGATCCGCACCCTGCCCCAGCCCGTCATTGCCGCGCCGCACGGCATCGCCACCGCAGCAGGCTGCCAGCTGGTTGCGTCCTGCGATCTGGCCATCGCCGCGACAGGCACGCGGTTCGGCGTCAACGGGGTCGATATCGGGCTTTTCTGTTCGACGCCGATGGTGGCGCTCAGCCGCAACATCGGACGCAAGCAGGCGTTCGAGATGCTGACCACCGGCCGTTTCATCGACACCGACCGCGCCGAGGCGCTGGGTCTGATCAACCGTGCGGTGCCCGCCGATCAGATCGAGGCAGAGGCCGAAGCGCTGGCCGAAGCGGTCGCGGCGAAACTGGGCGCAGCGGTGCGTATTGGAAAAGAGGCGTTCTACCGCCAGATCGAGATGCCCCTGGCCGAGGCTTATGCCTACACCAGCGATGTCATGGTAGAGAACATGCTCTGGCGAGACACCGAGGAAGGCATCAGCGCCTTCATCGAAAAACGCGTGCCGGAATGGGAGCAATAATGCGTTTCGCCCCATCCCTGCCTCAGCTATGCCCGATGCCGCACCAGTCATGATCACGTAACCTACCAGGCGTTCGCAACTCCTTGCGTTTATTTCCATATTTGCCGTTTTATTGCCTCAATTTAGGGCATATTGCGTTCAATCGAACTCAACCGGCGTCACGAATGCAATACGCTAGGGCAAGCACTTATTTTAATTGAGATTATCTTGAATCGTTACGTCATGAAGCTCTGGCTCGCCGGAGCTCTATCCCTTCAGGTCAGTCTTACTCTGGCCGCCGACCTGCCGCCGCCCGCAGATCACGATGATTTCCCGGTTCCGGGGGCTACGTCGATCCTGCTGGGGCGGCAGCTGTTCTTTGATCCTGTCCTTTCAGGCAATCAGAACATCTCATGTGCGACCTGCCACCACCCTGCTCTGGGCAGTGGTGATCCGGTGTCGCTGGGTGAGGACAGCCTTGGGATCCGGCGCAAGGTCGGACCGGCCAACTTGTCGGTGGCGCGACGCCCCCGGAACGCGCCGGCGCTCTACAATCTGGGCGCACGCGAATTCACCACGCTCTTTCATGACGGTCGGGTTCAGGTGGATGACAGCGCCCGGTTCAACCTGGCGATGCCCCCCGGTCGCGCACTGGAACGCCACCTGCCTTCGCCGCTCGCGGCACAAACCCTCCTGCCGATCACCTCATATGACAAAATGTCCGGTCAGCCGGGCGAGAACCAGATTGCCGATGCGGTCGCGGCGGGCCACATTCGCGGTCAGGACGGCGCCTGGCAGATGCTGGCGGCCCGGGTCGAGGCGATCCCGGAATACCGCAAGGGGTTCGACCTGATCATCGGCAAAGACGAACCGATCCACATCACTGATATCGCCCGGGCCATCGCCGATTACATCACCTTTGATTTTCGCACCACGGACAGCAGGTTTGACGCCTTTCTACGCGGTGACGACGCTGCGCTGACCAATGCTGAGGTCCGCGGCATGTCGCTATTCTATGGCAAGGGCGGTTGCGCCGATTGTCACAACGGCACTTTCCAGACCGATCACGGCTTTCATGCCATCGGGATTCCGCAGCTCAGCCCCGACAAGGGGCACGAGCCTGACCATGCCGATCACGGCCGCGCCGCCGTGACCGGTGATCCGGCGGACGCCTACAAATTCCGCACCCCGTCGTTGCGCAATGTCACGCTGACTGCCCCCTATGGCCACAATGGTGCCTATGACCGGTTGGAGGACATGGTGCGTCACCATCTTGATCCGCTGACCATGCTGGCCGAATACACGCATCCGAGCGTGCCAGACTCTGAGGTGCCGTTGTTCCTGCAGGATGATGAGGTCGATGCGATCCTCGAATTTCTCGGCGCACTCGAAGATCCCATTGCGCGAACCGGTCGGCTGGGTGTGCCCGACGCTGTGCCTTCGGGGCTGCCGCTCGATCCGCAGAACCTGACGGATCTGCCCCCCTCCTGACCCTTTCCAAAGCGGTCGTGATAGCCTACATCGCGGCACATGGACAACAAAACCTTGCATATCATCGGCGGCGGCATGGCCGGCTCCGAAGCGGCCTGGCAGGCCGCCCATATGGGCGTGCGCGTGGTCATCCACGAGATGCGCCCCGAAGTTGGCACCTTTGCGCACCGTACCGGCGATCTGGCCGAAATGGTGTGTTCCAATTCATTCCGCTCGGATGACGACGAACAGAACGCCGTGGGCCTGTTACACTGGGAAATGCGCGCGGCGAACGGCCTGATCATGCAGACCGCCGACCGCCACCGCCTGCCCGCAGGCGGTGCATTGGCGGTGGACCGCGACCCCTTTGCCCGCAGCGTGACCGAGGCGCTCATGGCGCATCCAAACGTGTCGGTCGAGTATGGCCAGGTGGACCGGCTGCCCGAAGATGGCCAATGGATCATTGCTACTGGCCCGCTGACATCCGAAAAACTGGGCCAGGCCATTGCGGCAGAAACCGGCCAGGGCGCGCTGGCCTTCTTTGATGCCATTGCACCCATCGTGCATCACGAAAGCATCGACATGTCCCGCGCCTGGATGCAATCGCGCTACGACAAGGGCGAAACCGAGGCAGAGCGCACCGCCTACCTGAACTGCCCGATGGATCGCGCCACCTATGAGGCCTTCATCGACGCGCTGCTAGCCGCCGACAAGACCGAATTCCACGAGGGTGAGACGGCAGGCTATTTCGACGGCTGCCTGCCAATCGAAGTGATCGCCGAACGCGGCCGCGAATCCCTGCGCCACGGGCCGATGAAGCCGGTCGGCCTGACCAATCCACATGCCCCCGATACCAAGCCTTGGGCGGTGGTGCAGTTACGCCGCGACAATGCATTAGGGACGCTATATAACATCGTAGGATTTCAGACAAAAATGAAATACGGCGCGCAGGCTGATGTGCTCCGGATGATCCCCGGACTGGAAAATGCGCGCTTTGCCCGGCTGGGCGGCATCCATCGTAATACGTTCCTGAACTCGCCGACGCTGCTGGATGCGCAGATGCGTCTGCGCACGCGCCCCAACATTCGCTTTGCCGGGCAGATCACCGGTGTCGAGGGCTATGTGGAATCCGCTGCGATGGGTCTGCTCGCGGGCCGTATGGCCGCGGCCGAAATTCTCGGATCGCCCTTGCCTGCGCCACCGCAGGACAGCGCAATGGGCGCGCTCATACACCACATCACCGGCGGCGCGGAGGCCAAGACCTTTCAGCCGATGAACGTCAATTTTGGCCTCTTCCGCCCGGTTGACGGGCTCAAGGGCGGGCGGCGCGGGCGCACCGACCGCTACAAGGCCTATACCGACCGCGCCAAGGCATCCTGGGCGGAATGGCTGAGCCACAGCAGGCTGGACGCCACGCATCCAGTGTGATTTTCATGGCTCCATGACCAGAAACCCCTTCGATAAAGCGTTCTGCGAAAACCCTGACTCACAGCTTTTTGCGGAACGCAGCGATACATATGACCGTTACACGCATTCCGCCTTGACCGAGTGCCTCAAGTTCAAGGCGGAACGCTTTGGGATCAAACATTTCTACCTCAATACCCCTGCCAGAATGCCGGACCTGTTGCTGAATGCGCCCGAACGCGGTGATCTGTGGGTCTCCAGCTACAATGACCGTGCGCTTGCCGACTCGGAGCACACGGGACAACTGAGCCAATGCATGGAGCGCGGCGCAGCCAGCCTGCCAACTCTTAGCTTGAGCGTTGGCACATACACTGTTGAAAAAACGTGACCTTTACCACCCGATTTGCACCATCCCCTACTGGTCAATTGCATTTGGGGCATGCCTATTCCGCGCTCCTCGCCTTTGACATGGCGACGGCTGCGGGTGGCATCTGCCTGCTGCGGATCGAGGACATCGATACGGCCCGCGCCCGCCCCGAATGGGAGGCGCAGATATATGATGACCTGCGCTGGTTGGGTCTGGACTGGCCCGAACCCATCCTGCGCCAGTCTGAACATCTTGTGCGCTACAACGCCGCGCTTTTGTCACTTGGCCCGCGCGGGCTGATCTATCCCTGTTCGTGCTCGCGCGCCGACATCCGCGCCGCCCAATCCGCCCCACAAGAGGGCGCGCCCCGCGATCCCGTCTATCCCGGCACCTGCCGGGGCCGCGACATGGCCGGCCGCCGCCCCGGTGATGCACTGCGGCTGGACCTTGCGCGCGCGGTGGCTGCCATCGGTCCTGCCCCGCTCACCTTTACCGAAACCGGTGATGCGCAGGCCGGAAGGCACCGCATCCGTGGCGATGATCTGAGCGTGCAGATGGGCGATCCGGTTCTCGGGCGCAAGGAAATCGAAACTGTGGCTTACGTGCTCGCAGCCGTGCTTGACGATGCGGGCCAGAAGATCACTCATGTGGTGCGCGGCACGGATCTTTTCGAGTTCACACCGCTTCAGGTGCTATTGCAGCGCCTCTTCGGGCTGCCCACCCCGATCTATCACCACCACCGTCTAATCCGCGACGACACTGGCAAGCGCCTGGCCAAACGCGACGATGCCCGGGCGATTGCCAAGTACCGTGATGACGGTGCCAGCCCCGCCGACATCCGCCGTCTGGTCGGGCTACCTTGAGGCATTTCGCCTTGGCGCCTCAACTATTATGAACTGATAACTATCAGTCCGCTTCAGGTGCCATGATCTCGGTTTCCACACCATCCCGCAGCGCGGTGTAAAAACAACTGCGCCGGTTCGTGTGGCAGGCCGGGCCAACCTGCTCGATCTGGAGCAGCAGGCAATCACGGTCGCAGTCCACGCGCATTTCGACCAGGCGCTGAACATGCCCGCTGGTCTCGCCCTTGATCCAGAACGCCTGCCGCGAACGCGACCAATAGGTGACGCGCCCGGTTTCCAGTGTACGCGCGACCGCCTCGGAGTTCATCCAGGCCAACATCAGGACTTCGCCACTTGCGACATCCTGCGCAATCGCGGGAATCAACCCTGCGTCATTATAGGTCAGACTGGCGGAATCAAACGACATGCGACATCTCCTTGGCAACCGGGTGACTGAGGATTATCTATGGGACATTGAGACAAAGGAAAAGCAATGAGCGGCAACAGCGACATGATCAAGCTCTACTCGGCCCGTATTCTGGCACTGGCTGCGGACATTCCGCGACTCGACAGGCTGGCAACGCCGGACGCGACCGTGAAACGCCGCGCACCGCTCTGCGGATCGACCGTGACTGTCGATCTGACGGTTGAAAACGGCCGCATCAGCAATTTTGGTCAGGATGTGAAGGCCTGTGCATTGGGTCAGGCTGCCGCCAGTGTCGTGGGGGCCAACATCGTCGGCTGCACCCGCGACGAGGTCATCGCGGCACGCGACGCGCTCAAGGCCATGCTGAAGACGGACGGGCCGACCCCGCCTGCGCCTTTTGACGGGCTCGAAGTGCTCAGGCCGGCGCAGGATTACAAGAATCGACATGCCTCGATCCTTCTGACGTTGGAGGCAGCAGTAGAGGCTCTGGACGCGGCCCGCTCGACCAGTTCCTGCGCCTGATCAAAGCCCATGCCGATGCCGCCATCGCCAGCCGGTCTTTCCTGATCGCCTGCCTGGTGTTTCTCGTCCCGGTCTGAGCACATCGCCCGGCCGTAATCGCTGATCCATTCGAACAAAAAAACCGCCGCACATCCGGGGACGGATGGCGGCGGCCAGTGGGGTGCGATCCCCGTGGAACCCTGTCGTGCCACCCGGGGGAAATGAGGCAAACCCGGGAAAGACGTCGGAACAGGCAGTATCAGTTACGTCGCATCAGGAGTGGGACAGGAGATGCAGGCACGCAAGAGGCACGGATCTGGATCGCAGGCAGAAACGCAAAAGACTTAGACAAGGCTTGGCAGATAGAGGCCACCAACCAGCATGACCATCAGTGCGGCCCCTCCGATCGCATCCCCCATGAGGGTGTCGTTCGACCGGGCGACGGCGGCTTTGATCTGGTGGAACATCGGGCTTTCCTTTCCAATTCTTCGTGTTGCCTCTTTGTTCTCACTTTTGACACATCATGTAAAGAACTATTAGGGAACATCCGTGAACAAAACGGCACTCATGGGTTTAACCAATTGAAAACACGCCAAAGATTTTGTTCTCAGCCCACCTCGATCAGACGGATCGCCTGATCCTGTTCCATCAACCACAGCAGAACGCGCGCTGCCTGTCCGCGCGGGCCGGTCAGCGCCGGGTCCTCGACCAGTAGTTTGCGCGCATCCGACTGGGCCACCGCCATCAGCGCCGCCTGCCCTTCGAGGTCAGCCACACGGAATTTCGGCAGGCCCGACTGCGCCGTGCCGATCAGATCGCCTGCGCCGCGCATTTCCAGATCGACCTCGGCTATGCGAAATCCGTCTTCGGTGTCGCGTATCGTTGCCAGCCGCCGCTCGCCGCTTTCGCTCAGCGGTGGCTGGTACATCAGCAGACAGGTCGAAGCCGCCTCACCGCGTCCGACGCGCCCCCGCAACTGGTGGAGTTGCGCCAGGCCAAAGCTCTCGGCGCGCTCGATCACCATGATCGACGCATTGGGCACATCCACCCCCACCTCGATCACCGTGGTCGAAACCAGCACCGCTGTCTCGCCACGCTGAAACGCGCGCATCGCCGCATCCTTCTGTTCGGGAGGCATCTGGCCATGAACCAGGCCAACATGCGCCTCGCCCAGGGCCGCCCGCAGACGGCGGAACCGTTCTTCGGCACTGGACAGATCGACTGATTCGCTCTCTTCGACCAGCGGGCAGACCCAATAGGCCTGCCGCCCCTCGGCAATCGCACGGCGCAGCCGGTCCACCACCTCGTCCATCCGGTCCATGCGCACCATCGCCGTCTTGATCGGTTTGCGCCCGGGTGGCTTTTCATCCAGCACCGAGATGTCCATATCGCCATATTGCGCCAGGCTGAGGCTGCGCGGGATCGGTGTCGCGGTCATCACCAGCACGTCGGCGCGTTCGCCTTTTCGGCCCAGTTCCAGCCGCTGGCGCACGCCGAACCGGTGCTGCTCGTCAACGATCGCCAGCCGCAGATCGGCAAATTCCACGTCCTTTTGAAAGACCGCATGCGTGCCGACCAATATCCCGATCTCGCCTGCCGCCAGTGCGGCCAGCTTGGCCCGACGCTCGGCCCCCTTGTCGCGCCCGGTCAGAATTTCCAGATGCACGCCCGCCACTTCGGCCAGCGGGCGCAGCCCCTCCAGATGCTGCCGGGCGAGGATTTCGGTCGGGGCCATCATCACGCCCTGCCCGCCAGCCTCCGCCGCGATCAGCAGCGCCTTGAGCGCAACCAGCGTCTTGCCCGCGCCCACATCGCCTTGCAGCAGGCGATTCATCCGCGCGTTCGACGCCATATCGCTCGCGATCTCGGCTATCGCACGGGTCTGCGCGCCGGTGGGCACATAGGGCAACGCCTCCAGCACCTTTGCCTGCAACACGCCGGTGCCGACGCTGGCGCGCCCCTTGGCCCGCTTCAGCCGACCGCGCGCCAGTGCCAGGGTCAACTGATGCGCCATCAGTTCGTCATAGGCCAGCCGCTCGCGGGCGGGGGCTGTGGGGCTGAGATCGCCGATGTCCTGCGGGGCATGTGCGGCCTGTATCGCCGCCAGCCAGTCCGGCCAGCCCGCCTGCGCCTTTTGCGCGGGATCAATCCATTCGGCCAGGTCCGGGGCACGGGTCAGCGCGAATTGCGCTGCCTTGAACATCACCCTTTGCGTCACACCGGCGGTCAGCGGATAGACCGGCTCGAACGCGGGGATATCGCCTGCCTCCTCAACCGGCAGCATGTGATCGGGATGTACCATCTGCGCGACACCATCGAACAGTTCGACCTTGCCCGACAGGACCCGCCGTACGCCAGTGGGCAGCATCCGGCGAAGGTATTCATCGCGGGCGTGGAAAAACACGATCTGAAACGTTGTCGACGCATCCTCTGCCGTGATCCGGTAGGCACCGCCACGCCGGGCTGGCGCGCGATGCTGGCCGATGGTCGCCTCGACGGTGACGATACCGGGCAGATCGGCACCCTTCACCGTCTCTCGCATCCGCCGATCCACCAGCGAATGCGGCAGAGTAAAGAGCAGGTCGCGCGGCTTGGTGATCTCGAGCGCGGCCAGGGATTTAGCCGTCTTGGGACCAACGCCGATGAGCGTTTCAATCTCTGCAAACAGCGGAAATAGCGGCTCTGGCCGGCCCTTTTCAGGGTTTGCAGCATGATTTTCGCCCCCGCCGCTCATGCGCCGTCGATCAGCGCCAGCCAGCCGTCCTCATCCAGTATTTCCACCCCCAGATCGGTGGCCTTCCTGGCCTTGGACCCCGCTCCCGGCCCCGCGATCACGATATCGGTTTTCGCCGAAACCGAGCCCGAGACCCTGGCCCCCAGCGCTTCGGCCCGGGCCTTGGCTTCGGCGCGGGTCATCTTTTCCAGTGTACCGGTGAAAACCACCGTTTTTCCCGCAACCGGGCTGCCCGTGACCTCGGGCGCGGCGGCATCCTTGATGCTCAATTCAGCCACGAGTGCGTCAATCGAGGCCCGCTCGGCCGCCTGCTGGAAGCTGGTGACAAGCGCCACCGCGACAGTCACGCCGATGCCGTCGATGCCGGTGAGGTCCGCCCAGGCGGCGTGTGCGGCCGGGTCCAGCCCGTCCCAGACCGCATCGCGCACCGGTTTTATCCGGGCGCGGCGGCCCTCCTGCACGGCGGCCTGGCGTTCGCGCGCCTCTGCACGGTCCGCCTGCAACTGCCGCTCTGCTGCCGGGCCGGCCAGATCGACCGCCTCGGCCAGCGCCGCCCAACTGCCGTAATGGCGCGCCAGATCGGCAGCGGCCACCTCGCCCACGTGACGGATGCCGAGCGCAAAGATCACCCGGCCCAGTGGAACGCTGCGGCGTTCCTTGATCGCGGCAAAGAGATTGCGCGCGCTGGTCTCGCCCGAGCCGTCGCGATTGGCCAGTTTAGTAAGGTTCCGCACATCGCGCGCCTCAAGCGAGAAAATGTCGGCTGGCGTGCGCACCGGCAACTGGTCGTCATGATAAAACATCTCGATCTGTTTTGCGCCCAGCCCCTCGATATCGAACGCGCCGCGACTGACGAAATGTTTTAACTTCTCAACCGCTTGCGCCGGACATATCAACCCACCCGAGCAGCGCCGCACGGCATCCCCTTCCTCTCGGATCGCATCCGAGCCGCATTCGGGGCAAGTTTCGGGAAAAACATATGGCTCTGCGTTGGCGGGGCGTTTGGACAGATCCACATCGGCCACTTTCGGGATCACATCGCCCGCGCGGTAGACCTGCACCCAATCGCCGACGCGGATATCCTTGCCATCCCGGATTTCGCGGCCTGTGGAATCGCGCCCGGCGATATAATCCTCATTGTGCAATGTCGCGTTACTGACCACGACTCCGCCCACCGTAACGGGGGTCAGCCGCGCCACCGGGCTGAGCGCGCCGGTGCGGCCCACCTGGATGTCGATGGCCTCCAGCCGGGTCCAGGCCAGTTCGGCGGGAAACTTGTGCGCAATCGCCCAGCGGGGCGTGGTCGAGCGAAAGCCGAGCCGGTGCTGCAGCGCCAGATCATCGACCTTGTAGACCACACCGTCAATATCGTAGCCGAGGCTGGCGCGTTGCTGCTCGATGGTTGCGTAATGCGCCAGCATCTCGTCCGGGCCGTCACAGAGCACGGTCAGCGGGTTGGTCTGGAACCCGAAGGCTGCCAGACGATCAATCGCGGCCTTCTGCGTCTCGGCAAGCGGGCCGCTAAGCGCCCCCCAGGCGTAGGCAAAGAACCGCAAGGGGCGCGATCTGGTGATCGACGGATCAAGCTGGCGCAGCGATCCGGCAGCTGCGTTGCGCGGGTTGGCAAATGTCTTGGTTCCTGCCTCTGACTGGCGGGTGTTCAACGCGGCAAAGTCGGCATGGCTCATATAGACCTCGCCGCGCACCTCCAGCAATTCCGGCGCGCCGGTGATCCGGGTCGGGATATCGCCAATGGTGCGCGCATTGGCGGTCACGTTCTCGCCAACAGCACCGTCGCCGCGCGTCGCCGCCTGTACCAGAGCGCCGTTTTCGTAGCGCAAACTGAGGCTGAGCCCATCGATCTTTGGTTCGGCGGTATAGCGCAGCGGTGCATCCGGTCCGAGACCCAGATACTTGCGGATGCGCGCGTCGAACTCGGTGATTCCAGCGGCGTCGAACGCATTTCCCAGCGACAGCATGCGCTGTGCATGCGCGACCTTGGAAAACCCGTCCGAAGGCGCGGCCCCGACCTGGTCAGAAGGGCTGTCAGCGCGCTTGAGATGTGGAAATGCCGCCTCGACCGCCGCGTTGCGCTGCTTGAGCCGATCATATTCGGCATCACTCAGCTGTGGTGCGTCCTCGGCATGGTAGTCTTGGTTGGCGCGCAGCAGGGTTTCGGCCAGCGCCGCCAGTTCGGCTGCGGCATCCGCTTCGCTCAGGCCCTCTATGGCGCGCGCGTCTGTCATGGCTTTCCCCCGTCGCAGCGCTGAAACAGCCGGACCTTCCGGCTCTTCAAAGTGATACGGCGCGCATCCGCCAAGGTCCAGCCCGGGCAGAAGCTGTGGCAGGCCTCGTCACGACAAAAGACCGCCGCCCGTTCTAGGCTGCGGTCTTTTCACCTTTGGAGGATGTTGCCTGTTGCGGCCAGCGGGGGCTTTGCCCCCGGTCTCACGCGCCGATGGCGAGGCGCTGATCGTCCAGTTCGGTCGGCTCGGGATCACGCAGCACATAGCCGCGGCCCCAGACCGTCTCAATATAGCTTTCACCGCCCGTGGCCTCATTCAGCTTCTTGCGCAACTTGCAGATGAATACGTCGATGATCTTCAATTCAGGCTCGTCCATGCCACCATAGAGGTGGTTGAGGAACATTTCCTTGGTCAGGGTCGTGCCCTTGCGCAGGCTCAGCAATTCCAGCATCTGATACTCCTTGCCGGTCAGATGCACCGCCTTGCCGCCCACATCGACCGTCTTGGCGTCCAGATTGACATTGATCACTCCGGTGCGGATGACCGATTGTGAGTGCCCCTTGGATCGGCGGATGATCGCGTGAATGCGTGCAACAAGTTCGTCACGGTGGAATGGTTTTGTCAGATAATCGTCGGCACCGAACCCGAAGCCCTTGATCTTGCTGTCGGTGTCGTCCGCGCCTGACAGGATAAGGATCGGCGTATCGATCCGTGCCAGCCGCAGTTGACGCAGCACGTCATGGCCCGTCATGTCCGGCAGCCCCAGATCGAGCAGGATCAGATCGTAATCATAGAGCTTGGCCAGATCGATGCCCTCCTCACCCAGTTCGGTCGTATAGACGTTCAGGTTGGCATGGGTCAGCATCAATTCGATGCTCTTGGACGTTGTCGGATCGTCTTCCACCAGCAGCACACGCATGTATTCTCTCCGCAAGTATGACTATATCGAAAACAAACTTGGCGAATATTGGTTAACTACAAGTTACTATAGCCAGACAATTCACGAATGCTACCTATAGTTGTCTGTATTCCTTGAGCGCCGTCGCCTTCAGCGCCGCCTCGCCATGCAGGCTGACGGCGCGGACCCATTCGCGGAACTCGTCCTCGCTCAGCGCGTAACGCTTGCACGCGTCCTCTTGCGAAATAAGGCCGTAGACCACACCACGCACCACCGCGAGCTTGCGTGAGGCGACCCAGCGCTGCGTGTCCGGCGCCGGCAGATCACCCAGCGTCATGACCGTTCCATCCGGCAGTGTCACAGCGCGTGGTCTGCCAACTTTTTTCAGATACATCACTCTCACCCTCGTGAAGCCTGTCCCCAAATTGGCCCTTTCGTCCTTAACAGCGGTTGAAATACTCGACGGAGAATGCAGCGGATTTGCCTAAAGCATTTTGCGTTTCCCTCTCCGAACGCTTATGTGCAGGTTCAAGCGCCCAACGCCGGAGACCGCAGATGGCCCTCGATCACTCTCATCCGACCAATTCCCTCGGTTTTGCCAAACCCGAGAGCAAGACCCGTGTCGTCGTCGCCATGTCCGGCGGCGTCGATAGCTCGGTCGTGGCCGCGCAGCTGGCGGAAGAGGGCTATGACGTGGTGGGGGTGACGCTCCAGCTCTACGACCACGGTGCGGCGCTGGCAAAAAAAGGCGCGTGCTGCGCCGGCATCGACATTCACGACGCGCGCCGCGTGGCCGAGGACATGGGGTTTCCCCACTACGTTCTGGACTACGAGAACATTTTCAAAGACGCGGTGATCGACGAATTCGCCGACAGCTATCTGGCGGGTGCAACACCCGTGCCCTGCATCCGTTGCAATGAGCGGGTCAAGTTCAAGGACCTGCTGGAGATGGCAAAGGACCTCGATGCTGATTGCATGGCGACCGGGCACTATATCCAGCGCAAGATGGGCCCCAAGGGGCCGGAACTGCACAGCGCCGCCGACGCCGCGCGCGACCAGTCCTATTTTCTGTTTTCCACCACCCCCGAACAGCTGGATTTTCTGCGCTTTCCGCTGGGCCACCTGCCGTCCAAGGACGCAACCCGCACGCTCGCGGCGAAATACGGCCTCAGCGTCGCAGACAAGCCCGACAGCCAGGACATCTGCTTTGTTCCCAACGGTAACTACGCCAGCGTAATCGAAAAGCTGCGCCCGGGTGCTGCGGAACCAGGCGAGATACGCCATGCCGATGGCCGGGTGCTGGGTACGCATGAGGGCGTCATCCATTACACGGTCGGCCAGCGCCGCGGTCTCGGGATCGGCGGGCTGGAAGAGCCGCTCTACGTCGTCAAACTCGACGTGGATGCGCGGGCGGTCATCGTCGGGCCCAAGGACATGCTTGCCAGCCGCACCGTGCCGGTGCGCGAGATCAACTGGCTGGGTGATGAGCCGCTGAGCAGCCGCGCCGAATGGCATGTCGCGGTCAAGATCCGTTCTACCCGTCCGCCTCGCGACGCTGTAATCCGCCCGCTGCCGGACGGCACCGCCGAAGTCGAGCTGCTGACCGCCGAAGAAGGTGTATCGCCCGGACAGGCCTGCGTATTCTACGACACGTCCAGCAGCCGCATTCTGGGCGGCGGCTGGATCTGGCGCGGGGCATGAGCGCCAGAGGGCAAGACAGGGCAAACCCGTCCCAGACCTGATCCGGGGCGTTACTCATACTCACCTACACTCAGAGGCGCGCCAGAACCGCGCGTGCGGCGCGCAGGCCCGGCGCCTCTCCGCCCTGCCCAAGGCGTTGCATTGTCAGACGCATCGCGGCCAGTTGTGCCTGCGGATCGGACATCACCCCTAGCAGGGCTGCCGCGATTTTTTCGGGCGTGCAATCCGCGCCGTTGCATTCCGGCACGTCGCGCGTGTCGCTGACCAGGTTCACCAGCGTCGCGGTGTCGATCAGCAGCATCCGCTTTATGATGGTGCGCGTCAGCCAGTTTGCATCATAGGCCATGACCATCGGCGTCTGGGTCGCCGCCAACTCCAGCGAGACCGTGCCGGAGGCCGCCAGCGCGCCGGTGGCGGCGGCAAAAGCGGCGGCCTTTTGGTGTTTGTACTCTGCCGCACTGTGCCCTGCGGGCCCGAGAATCAGCGGCATCTGCGGCCAATTCACAGTGATCTGCCGCACCAGTTCCGTCACATTGCCGGTGGTCGGAACCACCAGTCGAAGCGCGGGATGCGCTGCCAGAACCGGACCGAGCGCGCGGCCAAAGACCGGACCGAGCCGCGACACCTCGCCCCGCCGAGAGCCGGGCAGCACCAGCATCAGCGGCGCATCGCCCAGCCCGTGTGCGGCGCGAAATGTCGCTTGCTCGGCCTTGCCCGCCACAGGTTCGGTCACCACCGGATGGCCGACAAAGTCGCAAGCCATGCCTGCCGCTTCCATAAAGGGCGGTTCGAACGGCAGCAGGGCCAGAACATGGTCGATCACCCGGGCCATTTTTTCGGCCCGCTTCGGACGCCATGCCCAGACCGAGGGGGCGACGTAATGCACGGTACGAATATCGCTTTGAGCTTTGACGATACGCGCGACGCGCAGGCAGAAATCCGGGCTGTCGATGGTGATCAGCACATCGGGCCGCGCCTCCAGTACCGCCGCCGCCGTTTGTGAGATCCGGCGTTTGAGCTGGCGATACCTGGGCAGCACCTCGACCAGCCCCATCACGCTCAGTTCGTCCATCGCAAAGAGGCTGTCCAACCCCTCGGCCTGCATCAGCGGGCCGCCGACGCCAGCAAATTCGACATCCGTGAGGGTCTTCAACCCGGCCATCAGCGCCGCACCCAGCCGGTCACCCGATGCCTCGCCTGCGACCAGGAACACTTTCATCAGACTGGCCGGGAGATGAGGAAAATACCGCTTTGCTCGACAGCGGCCTTTACCGCTTCCGGCTCCAGCACCGCCACCAGACCTTGCGCGACCACCAGCCCCGCCAGACCAGCATTTGCCACACCCTCGATGGTCCGAATACCGATGGCGGGCATGTCGATGCGCAGATCCTGCCCGCGCTTGGGCGCCTTGACATAGACACCGCGCTGCCCGCGCTTGAGCGCCTCGGGCGTGGTGCCGATATAGCGCAGGTTCGCATCGGTGCCCTGGATGGTCTCGAACCCCAGACACAGCCCGCCTGCCACGGCACAGCCCTGTCCCAGATCAAGCGGCGCTATCCCTTCGAGAATCTCAAAGCCGCGTGCGATATCGGTCTCTTCGCCCTGCGTGGGCTGCGGCCCCAAGTGCAGTCCCGCTGGGGCGGTGAGGTCCGGCAGAAGCTCATGCGCGCCGACGACATCAAACCCCTCGGCCTCAAAAACCCCAATCACGAACCGCAACAAAGCATCGTCACCACGGCCCACGGCCTGCATCAGACCGGGCGCGATCCGCATCATCGTCGCATCGAAATCTGCGGGGTTCAGCGGCGGGCGTGTCAGATCGCCGGCAAAGACCATGCGCGTGACCCCCGCCTGTCGCATGGCGTCAAAAATCGCGCCGAACTTCTCCAATTGAAAGCTTTGCGCCGACCCGCTCAGCAGGTTCGGGATACCGTCCAGCGTGATCTGCATCGCGGCCGGATAGACCTCGGCCAGTCGTACCGGCAGTGTGCCGCCACAGGCCAGAATAGCCAGACGTCCCGTCATCCGCGCACCTCAGCCCTGTCCGGGCGTCAGGAACGACCGATCGCTGGCGCCGGTCACGAAATCCACGATGTTACGCACATACTGGCTGTCGGTTTCTTCGCCCAGACGACGCGCGCGGTCCTGAAACGCACCGTCGCCCTGCGCCAGCATCTGGAACGCTGCCCTGAGTGCGGTGATATCGCTGCGGGCCACACCGCGGCGCTTGAGCCCCACAAGGTTAAGCCCGTCCAACTCGCCGCGCGAGGCCTGTACCAGACCGTAGGGAATGACATCGTTCGTCACCATCGTGACGGCACCGATGATCGCGCCCTGCCCGATGCGCACGAACTGGTGTACCCCCGACAGTCCGCCGATCACCACGTCATCCTCAATGATGCAATGCCCGGCAATGGCGGCGTTGTTGACGATGATCACCCGGTCGCCAAGGATCGCGTCATGCGCCACGTGGCAGCCCGCCATCAGCAGGCAATCGGCCCCGATCCGCGTCAGACCACCACCGCCCGCAGTGCCGGTGTTGACCGTCACATGTTCGCGAATACGAGTGCGCGGGCCGATCTCCAGCCGGGTCTTCTCGCCCTTGAATTTCAGATCCTGCGGGATCTCTCCGACGCACGCAAAAGCGAAGATGCTGCAGTCATGGCCGATGACCGTTGCGCCGGTGATCACGACATGGGATTTCACCACGCAATTGTCGCCCAGAACGACCTCGGGGCCGATCAGGCAGAACGGCCCGATGACACAGCCCGCGCCAATCTGCGCGCCGGGTTCGACGATCGCGCTGGGATGAATCCGGGTATCAGCATTGTTGCTCACTGCCGTCATGCCCCGGAGAGGTCCATCATCGCGGTGAACTGCGCCTCGCAGGCCATCTCTCCTTCGACCTGCGCGACGCCGCCGAATTTCCAGACCTTTGCGCCGGGTTTGCCGCGCAGCGTGGTCAGCGTCATTTCCAGCGTGTCGCCGGGCACCACCATGCGGCGGAATTTGCACGCCTCGATCGCCATGAAATAAACCAGCATGTTGCGGTCGGCCATGTCCAGCGCGGTGCCGACCATGACGGCCGCTGTCTGCGCCATCGCCTCGATGATGGTCACGCCCGGCATGATCGGCTTGCCCGGAAAATGGCCCTGAAAGTGCGGCTCGTTCATGGTGACATTCTTGATGCCCACGGCCGATGAATACCCGTCTATATCGCGGACCTTGTCAATCAGCAGGAACGGATAACGATGCGGTATGATCCTCTGGATCAGCTGGATATCAGCGCTTTTGAGCGGCTCGGTCATGGGGGTCCTTTCGCGCGGGCTCTTGCGTTATGTCCTAGCAACTCGGTCGGTCGTGGGCAAGCGGCGACAATTTCTGCACAAGCTCAATCACTCCTGCGGCGCGGGCGCCTCACCCTCAGGAGAGGTGCCGTCGCCGATCATCTCGTCGACGCGGGCAATCGCCAGGTCGGTGATGTCGATGACGTCGGCGCGCAACAGCACCTGCCGGTGATCCAGGATGACGATACCGCCAGTGTCGCGCATGAGCTGCACCAGAACCGGTTCGGCCAGCCGCATCAACTGGAGCGGCGCAACCTCGCGCTGCCGTTCCAGGTCGAGCGCCTCGCGCTCATTTTCTTGCCGGATGGCGCGTACCTTGGTATCGAACGCATCGGCCAGATCGCGGAATTCGGCGGGGGTGACGGTGGGACGCTTCTTGGTCAGGGCCAGCTCTTCTGCGCGCAGCTCTGCCTCGATCCGGCGGTTATTGGCAATCAACTCCTCGCGCTCTGCCTGATAGTCGCGCGTCATCCGCTGCCCGGCCTGCGAGAGATTGAACAGAGCCTCTATATCCAGAACGAGGATCTGGCTCTGCACTGCGCCCAGGTCCTGTGCTGCCACCGGCCCCGCCGCACCGCAGATCAGGGCGGCGACCAGCGCAAGTCGGCGCCAGATCGGACGGCCCCGCATGATCAGAATTCCGATTGAATCGTCAGATCGAACTGTTGTTCCTGGTCGGTCGCTTCTTTTTGCAGCGCATGGCTGAAGTTGAAGCGCAGTGGCCCGAAAGGCGATTGCCAGATTACCGCAACGCCGAGCACGTGACGTGCCTTGAAGCCGTTCGACGCAATCGCTGCCCCACCCGACACGTTGCTCACATCCCAGACCGAGCCGACATCATAGAACGCACCACCGGTGATGCCGTATTCCTCGGGCAGACCCAACGGGAACTCGGCGTCAAGCTTGAGCGACGCAAAGAAGTTGCCCCCCAGCTGCTCGCCATCTTGAACCGGACCAATGCCATTTGGTTCAAACCCACGCATGATCTGCCCCGAGAACCGGTCGACGGCACGGCTGTTCTCGCTACCGTAGAAATTCACTGCACCACCTTCGAGGGTCGCGCGCAGCGTCACTTCTTCGTTCAGCACCTTGGTCTGGGCGATGATACGTGCCGAACTCTTGATATATTCGGTATCACCACCCAGTCCGTAGAAATCCTGACCAAACGACAGCAGCACGCCCGCATTGGGGTTCAGACCGGTCCGGCGCGTGTCGTAGGTGTAGTTATAGCCGAGGCCGCTGGAATAGAGCCCGCCCACAGTTGACTCGGCAGCGAGGACCGCGCTTGCGCCTGCGTAGTTGTCCATGTCCTTGTAGTGGCCAGTGTAGGACAGCTGCAGTCGACCGTTTTCGCTGACGGGAAACGTCAGGCTGGGCCGGAACGCCCCGGTGACCGTGTCATATAAGGAGTAATCGCCATCGGTTTCCAGCAGGCTGAAGCTGAGGCCAAAGGCCACATTCCGCCCGAGGAACGCCGGTTCGACAAAATCAATGTTGTAGTTGATGTTATCAGCCGACGCTGCGATCGAAGCCGAGAGACGCTGACCACGCCCCAAAAAGTTCCGCTCTGAAAACCCGATCTGCGCACCAATTCCGCCGCTGGTGGAGTAAGACGCGCCAAAGGACAGAGTGCCGGTCGATTTCTCTTCGACATCCACATCCACCACGACCTGATCGGGACGCGACCCTTCGCGGGCATCCACATCGGCATTGGCAAAGAAGTCGAGCGCGCGGATACGCTCGGCTGCTTCGCGGATTGCGCGCGGGTTGAACGGGTCGCCTTCGACGGTGTCGAACTGGCGGCGGATCACGCGGTCCAGCGTGGTGGTATTACCCTCGATGTCGATGCGTTCGACAAAGACGCGCGGACCGCGCAAGATCACGAATTCAACGTCCAGCGTCAGATCACGATCATTGCGGGTGATGCGCGGCTCTACCCGCAGGAAATCATGGCCCTGCCGGATGCCCAGCCGTTCCATTCGCGCGATGGAATTCTCCACTTGCGTGGGCGAATAGATCACGCCGGGTCGAATCTTCAGTGCTGCCCGGTATTCGTCGGCGTCAACGCCGGTCATCTCGCTGACCGCGGTGATCTGGCCGAACCGGAATTGCTGACCTTCCTGGATGTTGAAGGTCACGAAATAGGTGTCACGCTCGCGTGCCAGTTCGGCGTTCACGCCGGTCACGCGGAAATCGACATAGCCGCGCGCCGCATAGAAATCGGCCAGCACCTGTTTGTCGAACTCGATCCGGTCTTCGACAAAAGTGTCGCGGTTCACCAGCATGCGGAAAATACCGGTCTGCTTGGATTGCAGGACACGGCGCAGGCGACGGTCAGAATAGGCGCGGTTGCCGACGATGCTGATGCGCTGCACTTCGATCTTGCGGCCCTCGAAAACCTCGAACACCAGGTCGACGCGGTTATCGCTGCGGCGAATCACGCGCGGGGTCACACGCGCGGCAGAACGCCCGGTTTCGGCATAGGCGTCGATGATGGTGGCGGCGTCGCGCTCGGCCTTGGCGGGGTTGAACACCTGCCGCGGCGCGCTCTCGATGAATCCTGTGAGGGCATCGTCCTTGATCCGCTTGTTGCCCTCGAAATTGATCTTGGAAATTGTCGGGTACTCCTTGACCCGAATTTCCAGCGTGTTGCCGCGCGGATTGATCGACACCTCTTCAAAGAGCCCGCTTGCGAGGATGCGCTGATAGGCATCGTTCAACTCGCCGGCACTGACTGTCTCGCCGCGGGCGATTCCCGCATAAGTCAGGATGGTGCCCGCTTCGATCCGCTGGTTGCCCTCGATCGCGACCGAACTGAAGCGATAGCTTTGTGCGCTCGCGCCGGAGGGCACTAGCGTAAAACAGAATGAAAACAGGGATATCAGAAGCAGTGCGGAAACCATCCGCCTCAGGGTGGAAGTCGCCAAACGCCCAAGGCGCAGTTCATGCGTGTAATTCATTGCTAAACCCTGTCAGACATCCCATTAGGACTGTCAGTAACGGGTCTCTTGGGCCTTGTCAAAACGCCAATGACACGCTTTTCGTCGCTGTTGTCACAAGGGCGCAGTTGTTCACAGCGAGGCGATAAAGGACGCCGCAAAAAGCGCGGCGACGATGGCCCCGAGATAAAGCATGCGGTCCCGATTGAGATCAACAAGCACGCTGAGCCCCCGGTATCCGCCAATAAGCGTCTGCATCTTATATCCCCTTGCGATTCGCACGTTCAGCGGGGATCATGGCGACGCATTATGGCGCGAACCGGCATGTAATTGTGGTCAGATTGTGGCGGCGCTGACCTTTTCAGCCCCGCCCGGTCCAGTCCCCCCGGTCAGGGACAGAACAAATCCTGCGTCAAGGCAAAGACCATCAACCCCAGAACCAGTACCAATCCGGCGGTCATCAGGATCCGCAGCGCGCGGTCGCTCGGTGGCCTGCCGACCACCGCCTCAAAGGCGTAGAACACCAGGTGCCCGCCATCCAGCACCGGGATGGGAAAGAGGTTGAGCAGCCCCACCGCCGTCGACAGCACGGCAATGAACCAGATGAAGCTCTCGGCGCCCTGGCTGGCCATCGCGCCCGACACCTGTGCGATCCCGATGGGACCGGACATGTTGCAGCTGCTGATTGCCCCGGTGACCATGTGGTAAAGGCCCGACAGCGAACTCTGGATGATTATCCCGGTCTGCGTGACGCCCCCCGTGACTGCCTCGATCGGGCCCAGCCGCTCGGTTCCCGGCTCGAAGGCCCAGCCACCGGCAATGCCGATCCGCCAATGTGTCGCGAAACCGCCCTCGTCCTGCTGTTCGTCGGTCGCGCGCGGCTTGAGCGCGAATTCCAGCGTTTCGCCATCGCGCCACACGTCCAGCCGCAATACCCGCCCGTTCGAGCTTTCGACCGCTTGCTTCAACTGGTCGAACGTGACGATCGGCGCGCCGTCGATAGCGGTGATCACGTCGCCCGACTTCATGTCGATGGAATAGGCCGCAGATTGCGGCGCCAGACGATCCACGATGGGCGGCAGCGGATGCGGACCGATTGCGGTCTGCTCCACCCCGCCGCGCAGGATGCGATATTCGACCTGCGCCGTATCAGGCAGGCCCGTGCTGAATGCTTCGTAACTGTCGGGCGCATCAGCGGTCGGCAGCGGCACGCCGCCCACCGCAAGCAACTGATCGCCCGGGCGCAGCGTCACGCCCTCGACCGGCATCGGCTTCAGTGCACCGACGCTGATCGGATCGGTGGCCTTGCCTTGCGTCATCATGATCGCGGCAAAGACGAGGATCGACAGGACAAAGTTGAAGACCGGCCCTGCCGCCACTGTCGCAGTACGCGCCCATAGCGGCGCGCCATGCATGGTCTGGCGTAGGCGGACAGGATCGACCTCGGCCATTTCCATGGCCTCTTCGTCTTTGCCACTGGCCGCGTTCGCGTCGCCCAGGAACTTGACGTAGCCGCCAAAGGGCAGCGCCGCCAACTGCCAGCGCGTGCCGTGCCGGTCCATCCGCGACCAGAGCACAGGGCCAAACCCGAGGCTGAACACCTCGGCCTTGATCCCCGACCAGCGGCCAACGATGTAATGGCCGTATTCATGGATTGCGACGATCACCGACAGGGCGACGACGAAGGCCACAAGCGTCATGAAAGCGCCGCCAAACTGCGGCATAATCGTGGAAATATCCAAACCCTGTCCTATCCGGCCCTGCGGCCTACCTGCATATCTATGTGTTGCCGTGTAAGGTGGTTCACGGTCCGTACTCTTTCAAGCGTGATCTCGGGCGTGGCCAGCTCGGGATGTCCGGCCAGCACCTGCAACGCCTCCTGCACCAGATCTGCCATCTGCATGAACCCGACATGTCCGGCGATGAAGTGATCCAGCACACGTTCCTTTGCGGCGTTGAACACCGCGCCCGTCAGCCCGCCAGCCGCCATCACCTGCCACGCCAAGCCAAGCGCGGGATAGCGCGCCGGAGCGGGGGTGGTAAAGTCCAACCGGCCAATTGCTGCCAGATCAATCGCCTCGACCGGCAGATCACGCCGCTCGGGCCAGTTCAGCGCATAACCGATAGCGTGACGCATGTCAGGCGGCCCAACATGCGCCATCAGCCCGCCATCGCGAAACCCGACCAGCGCATGAATGATGGATTGCGGGTGTATCACCACCTCTATCTGCTCCGGGGCAAAGCCGAAAAACTCCTTGGCTTCTATGACTTCCAGCGCCTTGTTGAACATGGATGCACTATCAATGGTAATCCGCTGGCCCATCGCCCAGTTGGGATGCAAGGACGCCTGCGCCACAGTCGCCGCACGCATCTGGTCCAGAGGCCAGTCGCGGAATGCGCCGCCGCTGGCGGTGATGATCACGCGACGCGCCGCGGTGATATCCTCGCCTGTCAACGCCTGAAAGATCGCCGAATGTTCGCTGTCCACCGGCAAGATTCGCGCACCCGCCGCCCGCGCAGCGCGCATCAGCAGTGGCCCGGCGGCGACCAGCGATTCCTTGTTGGCCAACGCCAGCGTGCCGCCGTTCTCCAGCGCCGCCAGCCCGGGTGCCAGCCCCGCCACGCCGACGATCGCCGACATGGTCCAGTCCGCCGGGCGCTGTGCCGCCTCGATAAGTGCTGCCGCCCCGGCCGCCGCTTCTACCCCGCTGCCCGCGAGTGCGGCGCGCAACGGTTCCAACAGATCGTCATGAGCGGTGACGGCCAGCGCTGCCCCAAAGGCGCGCGCGTCCGCTGCCAGCTGCGCGATATTACGCCCGCCGGTCAGCGCGACCACCTGATAGGTGCCCTGCGGCACCCGGCGGATCAGATCAAGCGTGTTCTGCCCGATCGACCCCGTCGCCCCGAGGATCGTCACCCGCCTCATGCCAGCCCCGGTATCAGGCCCAGACCCCACAGCAGGCTTGCCGCCAGTGCCGCGCCCAGCATCGCATCGAACCTGTCCAGAACACCGCCATGACCGGGGATCAGGGCCGAGCTGTCCTTGACCCCTGCATGCCGTTTGATCGCGCTTTCCCAGATGTCGCCCATCTGCCCGGTGAAGGCGACCAGCACCGAGATCGGCGCCAGCAACGGTCCTGCCCCGGTCAGCCCTCCAAAGATCACCCCCACCAACGCCGCCGCCAGCCAGCCGCCAATTGTGCCGGACCATGTCTTCTTGGGGCTGATGCGCGGCCAGAACCTGGGTCCGCCCAGTGTCTTGCCGACGAAATACCCGGCGACGTCCGAGGCGATGACGACACAGATCACCCACAGGATCCAGAGCAGCCCGGCCACCTCGCGCAGCATCACCATCGCATGGCATGCCAGCAGGATTGCCGCCACAAAGCTGGCATAGCGCCACCGGTCACGCGGCAGCTGGCTCATGCCGACAAGTGCTGCACCGATCAGCACCGGTAGCACCAGCATCCCCGGCAGTAGCCACGCCAGCACCAATGCCCCGCCGGACAACAGCGCCAGCTGCACCGGCACGCCGCGCGCGTCGGGTGCCAGCATGCGCACCAGTTCCCATACCATCAGGCCGCCGATGATCCAGACACCGATGGCAAAGACATAGCCGCCGACCCACAGCCCCAGCGCGGCGACAACCAGCATCACCACAGCCGAAATCAATCGCGGCCCCAGGTCGTTCCAGCGCGTCGTGCTGCTCATGCCCGCCCGCTCACAGACTCACGGCACCGAAACGGCGCTCGCGTTTGCCATAGCTCCCGACAAGCCTGGTGAACACCTCGCGGGTGAAATCGGGCCAGAGTGTATCGATGAATTCATATTCCGCATAAGCCGACTGCCACAGCAGAAAGTTCGATATGCGAGCCTCGCCGCTGGTGCGGATCACCAGATCCGGATCAGGCAGCACATGCGTATCAAGATACCGCGTCAGCGTGGTCTCGGTCACGTCCTCCGGGGACAACTGCCCCGTCGCCACGTCCTTGGCCAGCCGCTTGATCGCGCGGCTTACCTCGTCGCGGCTGCCATAATTGATCGCGATGGTCAAATGTACGCGATCATTGTGCTCTGTCATCTGCTCCAGTTCGTCCATCAACGAGATCAGCTTGCTATCCAGCCGTACCCGGTCACCGATGAACCGCACGCGCACGCCTTCATCACACAGCGCGCGCGCCTCCTTGGTGATGTAGCGGCGGAAAAGGCTCATCAACCCGGCCACTTCGGTCTGGGTGCGTTTCCAGTTCTCTGTCGAAAAGGCGAATACGGTCAGATATTTGACCCCAAGATCAGGACACGCCTCGACAATCTCGCGCACGCGCCTGGCCCCCGCGTGGTGCCCGAAGAGCCGTGGCCGACCGCGAGATTGTGCCCAGCGACCGTTGCCGTCCATAATGACGGCCACGTGTCCGGGGGCGCATGGCGCAGCCCGCTCCTTGTCCTGGGTACCATCGGGCATCAGACTTGCATGATCTCCGCCTGTTTCGTCTCCAGCTGAACGTCCACCTGGGCGATCAGCTTGTCGGTCAGGGCCTGCACTTCGTCCTCCCAGAACTTCTGGTCGTCCTCGGACATGCTGTCGTTCTTGGCCTTCTTGATCTGGTCCATCCCGTCGCGGCGGATATTGCGGATCGCGACGCGGGCGTGTTCGGCGTAGGTCGACGCAACCTTGGTCAGCTCGCGGCGGCGTTCCTCGTTCAGCTCGGGAATCGGCAGCATGATGATCGTGCCGTTGAGCTGCGGATTGATTCCCAGGCCACTGTTGCGGATGGCCTTCTCGACCTTGTTCACCAGCCCCTTGTCCCAGACATTGATCGTGACCATGCGCGATTCGGGCACGTTGACGGTGCCCACCTGGTTGATCGGCGTTTTCTGACCATAGGCATCCACCATCACCGGCTCCAGCATCGAGGCCGAAGCGCGGCCCGTCCGGAGCGAGGCAAACTCGGTCCTCAGCGACACAATCGCACCTTCCATGCGGCGCTCCAGATCAGCAGTATCAATTTCTATGTTGTCGGCCATTTACTCTTTCCCTTCGCGGTCTTTCGCGCATGCGCGTCAACCATAGCGTTAGCTGTGCACTGTTGTATAGGTGCCTTGCCCGGCCAGAATGCCCTTGAATCCGCCCGGCTCATCAAGGCTGAAAACGATGATCGGCAGATTGTTGTCGCGCGCCAGTGCAATGGCGCTGGCATCCATCACCTTCAGGTGCTTGGCCAGTACATCGTCATAGCTGATCCGGTCATAGCGTACAGCATCGTCACTGGTCATCGGGTCCTTGTCATAAACACCATCGACCTTGGTGCCCTTCAGGATCGCTTCGCAGGCCATTTCATTGGCACGCAGCGTGGCGGCGGTATCGGTGGTGAAATACGGATTGCCGGTGCCCGCAGCAAAGATGCAGACGCGCTTTTTCTCCAGGTGGCGTACGGCGCGGCGACGGATATAGGGCTCGGCGACCTCATCCATGCGGATCGCGCTGATCACCCGCGTATGCACGCCCAGACCTTCGAGCGAGGATTGCATCGCCAGCGCGTTCATCACGGTGGCCAGCATGCCCATGTAGTCAGCGGTGGTCCGTTCCATCCCCTGCGCGCTGCCGGACAGGCCGCGAAAGATGTTGCCGCCGCCGATGACCATGCATATTTCGACCCCCATGCTGTGCACGCTATGCACTTCGCGGGCGATCCGCTCTACCGTGGGCGGATGCAGGCCATAGCCCGCGTCCCCCATGAGCGCCTCCCCCGAAATCTTCAGCATCACGCGTTTGAAGGTGGTTCTGGGGGTGTCGCCATTTGTCATGTATCGCGCTCCATGTTCAGTCCCGTATCATCGCGCGCAAAATGTCGCAAACACCGGTCAAGTACAATGCCATAAACCTGCCTCACCGGGAAACCACTGCCGCCGCTCGCTTCGGCGTGCATGATGGAGTAAATGAAGCCGATGAAATACCCGCGCAACATACCACCAGACCAGCCCGTACTGATCGCCGGGCCGACCGCCTCGGGCAAATCCGCCCTGGCGCTGGACATTGCCGAACAGCAGGGTGGCGTGATCGTCAATGCCGACGCGCTGCAGGTCTTCGGGAACTGGCGCATCCTGTCAGCGCGGCCCTCTGCTGCCGAAAAGGCCCGCGCGCCGCACCGGCTTTATGGTCATATCCCCTTTGATGCCGAATATTCCGTCGGCCACTGGCTGCGCGAGGTGGCACCGCTGCTGCGCGGGCCGGACCGGCCGATCATCGTCGGCGGTACCGGGCTCTACTTTACCGCGCTTACCGAAGGGCTGGCGGATATTCCGCCCACGCCCGCCCCGCTGCGAGCCGAAGCAGACGCGCGGCGCCGGCGCGGCGAAGTGCCGCAAATGATCGCCGCGCTTGATGAGGCAACCCGCGCGCGGATCGACACAAACAATCCGATGCGCGTACAGCGCGCCTGGGAGGTGCAACAGGCCACCGGGCGCGGGCTGGCCGCCTGGCAGGCCGCGACACCGCCGCCGCTGCTGCCGCGCGGTGCCGCACGAATGATCGCGCTCGATGCGCCAAAGGCCTGGCTGACCCCGCGGATCGAGGCGCGGTTTGCGCAGATGATCGCCGATGGCGCCCTTGACGAAGCGCGCGCGAACATGGCCGTCTGGGACCTTGCACGGCTCTCCTCCAAGGCGATTGGCGCGCCGGAACTGATAGCCTATCTGCGCGGCGAAATGACACTGGACGCGGCCACCGAGGCCGCAGTGATCGCAACCCGCCAATTCGCCAAGCGGCAGCGCACATGGTTCCGTGCCCGGATGAAAGACTGGCACTGGCTGCCCTGTGGATGAAATGTGGATAAAACCGCAATACGCAGATAAACCTTCTCCTTTTCAACTATTATAGCTGACAAGCGCGGATATTTATGGCATTTTTTTAACAAATCCAACAGACCAACATGAGGCGCCGCAGCGGAAATGTTTGACGTAGCGCAGATTCTCACCCTCGCACAGTGGATGCACGGCGCCTCCTGGCGGCTGGAGCTTCAGCATTCGCTGGACCGTCACGCGCTGGTCTGGATCACGCGCGGACAGGCTCGTGCCACGGTTGATGGCGTCCGCCGGGGCGTGGGTGTGCACAATGCACTGGCAATCCCGGCAGAGACGCTTTTTTCGCTGGAGATGGGAGCGCAGTGTTTCGGCCTTGTCTGCCTCATCCCACCCGGCGGCCCGACCCTCATGCCCGACCGCCCACAGCATTTGCGCATCCGCGAAGTGCACGCGCAGATGGAACTGACTGCGCTGCTTGACGCGATGCAACGCGAATCGCACCAATCGGGCGAATTCTCGGATGAGGCGCTCGGCGCTCACGCGCAGCTCATGACCGTCTGGCTGCGCCGCGCCATGATCGCGCAAGAGACCCCCACCCGACCGAATGCCGCGCAGCGTCTGGTGACGGCCTATGCGTCAATGGTGGCGCGCGATTATCAAACGCCCAGACTGATGGCCGGTTATGCCCGCGAACTGGGCGTCACCCCCACCCATCTGACGCGCTCCTGCCGCGAATGCTCCGGGATCACCGCCGCCGACATGCTGACCCAGCGCTGCCTCTACGCGGCGCGCGTCATGCTGGAAGACGGCGACGATGCGATTCGCCATGTCGCCGTGCAACTGGGCTTTCGCAGTGCTGCTTATTTCTCGCGCTTCATCCTGCACCATACCGGGCAGACGCCCTCGGCGTTGCGCAAGATGGCAAAGATGAAGAAGGCTACCTGAAGCATTCCGCCTTCAATCCATGAGGTGGATTGAACGCAAAGTGCCCTGATCAGCTGCCCCAAATCACCTTTACGTAATTTCTGGTCTCGTTGTACGGCGGCACCCCGTCGTATTTCTTGACCGCAGCAGGCCCCGCGTTATAGGCCGCCAGCGCCAGCCGCCATGAGCCGAACTCGCGGTATTGCTGCGCCAGATAGCGCGCGCCGCCTTCGAGGTTCTGCGCGGGATCATGCGGATCGACCCGCAGCACAGCAGCGGTGCCCGGCATCAACTGTGCAAGCCCGATGGCGCCCTTGTGCGACAGCGCCCCCGGCTTCCAGTTGGATTCCTGCTGGATCAGCCGCAGGAACAGATCCTCCGGCACGTTGTGGCGCCGCGCTGCCGCCTTGGCCGCGCTCAGGTACTGTCCGCGATAACGCCCGTCATAGGCCTTGCCCGGCGTGCCCCATTTGGTCGGTGTGTTGATCTTCTGTGGCTGCAGCCGCACCGACGCGTTGTATTGCTTGGACGCGCGATTATCCAGGACGCTG
Source organism: uncultured Roseovarius sp. (assembly GCA_947503145.1). Taxonomy (GTDB): domain Bacteria; phylum Pseudomonadota; class Alphaproteobacteria; order Rhodobacterales; family Rhodobacteraceae; genus Roseovarius. The sequence continues at coordinate 77,601 of CANNCP010000006.1, read as the reverse complement.
ACCTGCGATTTGAACTGCTTTACCCGGTTCTTCGTCGAAAGGATATCCGCCTGCCCCGCCGAAGCGGTCGTCAGGCACAATCCCAGTGCGGCATAAACGACTCTTAGCATACCCAAACTGTCCCAGTCCCAATTGCGGGCATGATACTGATTCCGGCAGCAATTTCCAGCATTCGCGTCAACAATCGGCAGCATCCCGCACGGCCCGGTGTATTTTACGCCAATTTTAACCTTCCCTTCACGCGCCTGCGGTGATGTAAACGCTCAAACAATCGAATGCAGACGTTCAGGGAGACAATCATGGCGGGCTCGGTAAACAAGGTAATCCTCATTGGCAATCTGGGCCGCGACCCCGAGGTGCGGACCTTTCAGAACGGCGGCAAGGTGTGCAACCTGCGCATCGCCACATCCGAGACATGGAAGGACAAGAACACCGGCGAACGGCGCGAGCGGACCGAATGGCATTCGGTCGCGATCTTTAACGAGGGGCTGGTGCGCATCGCCGAGCAATACCTGCGCAAGGGCAGCAAGGTCTATATCGAAGGCCAGTTGCAAACCCGCAAATGGCAGGATCAGTCCGGCGCGGATCGCTATTCGACAGAGGTCGTGCTGCAGGGCTTCAACGGTAGCCTGACCATGCTCGACGGTCGCGGCGAAGGTAGCGGTGGCGGTGGCAACATTGGCGGTGGCGATTATGGTGGCAGCCAAGGCGGCGATTATGGCGGTGGCAGCAGCGGACCCTCATCGAACCAGGGTAGCCCCGCACGTGATTTCGACGACGATATCCCGTTCTGATCCGGCCTTAACCGTATTTCAAAGCGTTCCGCCTTAAACCTGAGGCACTCTGATAAGGCGGAATGCGTGCAACGCTGATATGTATCGCTGCATTCCGCGAAAAGCTGTATCTCAGGCTTTTCGCAGAGCGCCATGCTCACCACGCGGCTCTGTCCGGTTGTGATCGCCAAGACGCGATCCCGCCTATTCGCGCTTTACCTCTGGCATTTCACCCGAGGCCCGTATAGGGCGCAGAAAACATCTGAGGAACGCCCTGAATGGACCTTCGCAATATCGCGATCATCGCCCACGTCGACCACGGCAAGACAACACTGGTGGACGAACTGCTGAAACAATCCGGCGCTTTCCGCCAGAATCAGGCAGTAGACGAACGCGCGATGGACAGCACCGACCTGGAGCGCGAGCGTGGAATTACCATCTTTGCCAAGCCCACCTCGGTGGTCTGGAAAGGCACGCGAATCAACATCGTCGACACGCCCGGTCACGCCGATTTCGGCGGCGAGGTAGAGCGTATCCTGAGCATGGTTGATGGTGTCGTGCTGCTGGTGGATGCCGCCGAAGGCCCCATGCCGCAGACCAAATTCGTGACGTCCAAGGCGCTCGCCCTTGGCCTGCGCCCGGTTGTCGTGCTCAACAAGGTGGACAAGACCGACGCCGAGCCGGACCGCGCGCTGAACGAATGTTTCGATCTTTTCGCCAGTCTGGACGCCGATGACGATCAGCTCGATTTTCCGCATATGTATGCCTCGGGCCGCTCTGGCTGGGCCGATCACGAGCTGAACGGTCCACGCAAGGACCTCAGCGCGCTCTTTGACCTGGTGGTGAACCATGTGCCCGCCCCACGCCAGATCCAGCAACGCGACGACGATTTTCGCATGCTGGCCACCACGCTCGGGGCCGACCCGTTTGTCGGCCGCCTGCTGACGGGCCGGGTCGAGAGCGGTCACATCAAGGTGGGCGCCACCGTCCAGGCGCTCAGCCGAATCGGCCAGAAAATCGAACAGTTCCGCGTGACCCGCATTCAGGCTTTCCGGGGCCTCGCCAGCCAGGACATCGAAGAGGCGGAAGCCGGCGATATCGTCAGCCTCGCCGGCATGACCAAGGCGACCGTGGCCGACACGATCTGTGCGCTGGCCGTAGACGCGCCGATTGCAGCGCAGCCGATTGATCCGCCGACGATCACCGTCACATTCGGCATCAATGACAGCCCCCTCGCGGGCCGCGACGGCAAAAAAGTACAGAGCCGGGTGATTCGAGACCGCCTGATGAAAGAAGCCGAATCGAACGTCGCCATCAAGATAAGCGACACGCCGGGCGGCGAGGCCTTCGAGGTCGCCGGTCGTGGCGAATTACAGATGGGCGTGCTGATCGAGAACATGCGCCGTGAAGGCTTTGAACTGAGCATCTCACGCCCACAGGTCGTCATGCGCGAAGGCGAGAACGGCGAGAACCTTGAACCGATCGAAGAAGTTACCATCGACGTTGACGACGAGTATTCCGGTGCGGTGATCGAAAAAATCACCGGTGTCCGCAAGGGCGAACTGACCGAGATGAAACCGGCAGGTGCCGGCAAGACGCGGATCATCGCGCATGTCCCCTCGCGCGGTCTCATCGGGTATCACGGCGAATTTCTGACCGATACGCGCGGCACCGGGGTGCTGAACCGTGTTTTTCACGGCTGGGCACCGCACAAGGGCTCGATTCCGGGACGCCGCTCGGGTGTCCTGATCTCGATGGAGGACGGTGAATCGGTGGCTTATGCGCTGTGGAACCTCGAAGACCGAGGCCGCATGTTCATTGGCCCGCAGGCCAAGATTTATACCGGCATGATCATCGGGGAACACAGCCGCGAGAACGATCTTGAGGTGAACCCGCTCAAGGGCAAGAAGCTGACCAACGTGCGTGCCTCGGGCACTGATGAGGCCGTCCGCCTGACCACGCCGATCGAAATGAGCCTGGAGCAGGCCATCGCCTATATCGACGACGATGAACTGGTCGAAGTGACGCCGAATGCGATCCGTCTGCGCAAACGCTACCTCGACCCGCACGAGCGCAAGCGGAACGCCAAATCCGTCTGAGGCGTGTCACCATAGTATTGGGCCACGAAAACAAGGCGAGATGCGCGTATCTTGACCGCCCTCGCAACGGCAGCACCGCCACACTTCGATGCGGCGGTGCTCGTTGTTCGTGGCGCAGGCCGTGTCGGCACGCCGCTACTTCTTGGTCTTGCAGTCCACTTCACGCATGACAATGTGTTCGGCAGCAATCAGTGTCTTTTCCTCGCGATAGACCGCCGGATATTCGACAAGATAGACGAACTGGGCGTTACGCAGGTATTTCTGCTCGGCCTTTTTGACCAGGATCTTCTGCACGTCGTATTTGGCAGGGATCTTGACCTCTTTGTAGCAGGCCAGAATCCTTGCATTGGGGTCCAGCTTGGTCTTGGTACCGCTCGCCTGCGCTGTCGGCACAAACGTGAGCGATGCCAGACAAATCGTCATGATCGATCCGGCCAGAGTCTGTTTGGACATGTGCATACTGCTCTCCTTCATGTCGCATAGGACCGCAGGATTGCAGCGCATTGCGGCAGAAATGGGAAAGCGGTGTGGTGGTTAAGGGGCCGTTCACCACATGACGCGACTCAGGGCATACAGTGACAAAAGGACATCAGGGCGCGCGACGCCCGTACATTGAGATGCGCAGAGCAGCCTGCGCATCTCCAATTCGACGAGGTCAACTTATCTGCAGGCGGCCTTGCGCAGAACGTAGTGACCTTCGGTCTTGACGTAGCGTTTCTCCATGTAAACCGGCGGGTAATACATCTCGACCATCTGGCCGTTATTGTGCTCCCACTTCGTCTTGGCGGGATACTGGAGATGCTTCTTGGCCGAGTACGTTGCCGGAACCCAGACTTTGTCATAGCAGGCCACCTTCTGGCCTTCCCAGGCCAGAGCCGGAGTTGCCACAACAGCCATTGCGACAATAGTACCCATCAAAATCGTCTTCATATTTTCCCTCCTTATTGAACAAACACGAGAATGTTAGCCAAGGCCAAGCCCTTGGCGCGACGGAAAAAGGCAGACAACAGGCGTAACTGGCCGCAAAACGGGAATATTTCACTCAAAACAGCGTAAATGTGGCCATCGCGCAATAGTTTTACGCGAAACTCGCCATTTTATTGAGCTTTTCCTGTTTCGATAAGGGAGACAATAGGTCGTGAAAGTCGACCTCACGATCCTTGGCGAAACAATCAGCGCGATAAACCGATTCGTTTCGGAAGCAGCAAGAGGCATATTTCACGTCAGCGACACCTTGCCCAACCGCGAGTCTCTTCGGCAAAAACGCGCGCGCTGCGCATTATTCCGACGTTTCGACCACCAGCAGCTCTCGCTCGGCCGCGCCGCGGGCATGGCTCAGCGCCTCTTGGTACTCAGGCGAGTGATAGCACGCCTCGGCGGCCTCCAGGCTGGGAAAGCGGGCCACGACGTTGCGTGCGCGGTCCTTGCCCTCCAGTTGCACATAGCGGCCGGCACGGGCGATGAAATGCCCGCCATGCTTGGCAATCGCAGGGCCTGCGAGCGCGGCATATTTACCGTAGGCCTCTTCGTCAGATACGGTCACGTGAGCAATCCAGAGTGCAGGCATGGTCTATCCTTTCAGCAGTGTTCTGACGGCTTCGATCGCGGCATCGGCGTTGGTCGCATCGCGTCCGCCGCCCTGGGCCATGTCCGGGCGGCCGCCACCGCCCTTACCGCCCAATTCCACAACGGCAGCCTTGACCATGTCCACGGCCGACATGCGATCCGTCAGATCCCCGGTCACACCGGCGGCCACGGCCGCCTTGCCGCCCGTATCAGCGATCAGCAGCACGGCACCGGTGCCGATCCGCAGCTTGTGCTCGTCAATCAGTGCGGGCAAGTCCCTGCCAGACACGCCGCTCAGCACCTGCGCCAGGAAGGGCACGCCGCCGACCTCCTCGGTCGCCACAGCACCACCCTGCCCGGCCCCGCCGACCATCGCCAATTCACGGCGTAGCTGCGCGACCTCGTTGCTCAGTCCTTTGCGCTCATCCATCAGGCCGCGCACACGCTCCAGCACGTCGTCCGGCTGCGCACGCAATTCCAACGCCAATGACGCGATCCGTTGATCCTGTTTGCTGAGATAGCGAAACGCATCCGCTCCGGTCAGCGCTTCTATCCGGCGCACGCCCGCACTCGATGCGCTGTCACCGGTAATGACCAACACACCGATATCACCGGTCCGCCCGACATGGGTGCCGCCACATAGCTCGATCGAATAGGTCGCACCATCCGTCCCCTTGCCAGAGCCGGACTGCGTGCCCATCGACACCACACGCACCTCATCGCCGTATTTCTCGCCAAAGAGCGCCTGCGCCCCCAGCGCGCGAGCATCGTCGGGCGTCATGATCCGCGTCTCGACCGTGTTATTCTGCCGGATATAGGCGTTCACGTCGGCCTCGACCTGCCTTAGTTCCTGCAGCGAGAGCGCCTTGGTGTGGCTAAAATCGAACCGCAGCCGGTCGTGGGCATTCAGGCTGCCGCGCTGCGCCACATGAGGCCCAAGCGTATCGCGCAACGCCTCGTGCAGCAGGTGTGTGGCCGAATGGTTGGCACGGATTTGACTGCGACGGGCATGATCTACCGCCAGCTGCACCGCATCCCCCCTGGACAGCGTGCCCTGGGTGATCTTGCCAAAATGGATAAACACGCCCGCCACTTTGCGGGTGTCGGTGATCTCGGCGCAGGCGCTTTCGGTGCGAATAGTGCCAGTATCGCCCACCTGTCCGCCCGATTCCGCATAGAACGGAGTCTGGTTGAGGACAATCTGCACCTCATCCCCGACCGTGGCCTCGGTGATCAGGGCACCGTCCTGTACCAGCGCGCGTATCTGCCCCTCGGCCACTTCGGTGTCATACCCCAGAAAATCGGTCACGCCTTCGGTCTCTGCGATATCGAACCAGATACCAGCATCCGCCGCCTCACCCGAGCCGGACCAGGCCGCGCGGGCCTTTGCCTTCTGCTCGGCCATAGCCGCGTCGAACCCGTCGATGGCAACACCCAACCCCTTCTCGCGCAGCGCATCCTGTGTCAGGTCGAGCGGGAAACCATAAGTATCGTAGAGCTTGAATGCCGTCTCGCCCGGCAGTTCAGCACCTTCGGGCAAACCGGAAACCGCGTCGTCCAGCATGCTCAGCCCGCGGTCGAGCGTCTGCTTGAAACGCGTCTCTTCCTGTTTAAGCGTCTCTTCGATCAGCGCCTGCGCGCGCCCCAACTCGGGATAGGCCTGACCCATCTGCGTGACCAGCGCGGGCACCAGCCGGTACATCACCGGGTCCTGGGCACCCAGCAGGTGCGCATGGCGCATCGCGCGCCGCATGATCCGGCGCAGCACATATCCGCGCCCCTCGTTGGACGGCATCACCCCATCGGCCATCAGGAACGAGGTCGAGCGCAGGTGATCCGCGATCACCCGGTGATGCACGTTGCCCGGCCCGTCCGGGTCCTGACTGGTGACATGCGCGCTGGCCTCGATCAGGGCGCGCATCAGGTCGGTGTCGTAATTATCATGCTTGCCTTGCAACAGCGCGCCGATCCGCTCCAGCCCCATGCCGGTATCGATCGACTGCATGTCCAGATCACGCTGCGAGCCGTCCTCGAACCGTTCGTTCTGCATGAAAACGAGGTTCCAGATCTCGATGAACCGGTCGCCATCTTCCTCGGCGCTGCCCGGCGGTCCACCCCAGATCCCGGGTCCGTGGTCATAAAATATCTCGGTGCACGGCCCGCACGGACCGGTCGCCCCCATCGACCAGAAATTATCGTCCGTCGCAATGCGGATGATGCGTTCGTCCGGCAGGCCCGCGTATTTCTTCCAGATATCCGCCGCCTCGTCATCGGTATGGTAGACCGTGACCAGCAGCTTGGACTTGTCGAGGCCGAATTCCTTGGTCAGCAGGTCCCAGGCGTAGGGAATCGCCTGTTCCTTGAAATAGTCCCCAAAGCTGAAATTTCCCAACATCTCAAAGAACGTATGATGCCGCGCGGTATAGCCCACATTGTCCAGATCGTTGTGTTTGCCACCGGCGCGAACACATTTCTGGCTGGTGGCCGCACGGGTATAGTCGCGGCGCTCCACCCCGGTAAAGAGGTTCTTGAACTGGACCATCCCCGAGTTGGTGAACATCAGCGTCGGGTCATTACGCGGCACCAGAGGCGAGCTGTCGACGACCGCATGATCATTGCGCTCGAAGAAATTGAGAAAGGTCGAGCGGATTTCATTCAACGTCGGCATGGGGCATCTCTTTCCGGGCTTTGGGCCTTCGTGATTTATCCGCCCCTGCCCGCCCTGTCCACCGCAAGAAACTGTACCGTCGAAAACCCGTGAAAAAGCCCGGTCGCGGGGGGCGACCGGGCTTTCATTCTGTCAAAGCGTTAGGCAAAGCGTCGGGGACGGTTATGCCTCCAGGATGTCGCTCTTGTCATCGCCCGCTTCGGGCATATCGAATTCGAGTCCGTGCGCCGCCCTGATCTTGTCCTCGATCTGCAACGCGATGCGGCTGTTTTCCTTCATGAAGGTCTTGGCATTCTCCCGCCCCTGCCCGATCCGCTCGTCGCCATAGCTGAACCAACTGCCGGATTTCTCCACCACGCCGGCCTTGACCCCGAGATCGAGCAATTCGCCCATCTTGCTGATGCCCTCGCCATACATGATGTCGAATTCCACCTGCTTGAACGGCGGCGCGACCTTGTTCTTGACCACCTTGACGCGGGTGGCGTTGCCGACCACCTCGTCACGATCCTTCAGCGCCCCGATCCGCCGGATATCCAGCCTGACCGAACTGTAGAACTTGAGCGCGTTACCGCCGGTCGTGGTCTCGGGGCTGCCGAACATGACGCCAATCTTCATGCGGATCTGATTGATGAAGATCACCGTGCATTTGGTCCGGCTGATCGAACTTGTCAGTTTGCGCATCGCCTGGCTCATCAGCCGGGCATGTACGCCGACGCTGCTGTCGCCCATGTCGCCTTCCAGTTCGGACTTGGGCGTAAGGGCTGCGACCGAATCGACCACGATCATGCTGACCGCGCCGGACCGGACCAGCGTATCGACGATTTCCAGCGCCTGTTCGCCGGTATCGGGCTGGCTGATCAGCAGCTCGTCCAGATCCACGCCCAGCTTGCGCGCATATTGCGGGTCAAGTGCGTGTTCGGCATCGACAAAGGCACAGACACCGCCCAGTTTCTGGACTTCGGCCACGCAATGCAACGTGAGTGTGGTCTTGCCCGAGCTTTCGGGACCATAAACCTCCACGACGCGGCCTTTGGGCAGGCCGCCGATTCCCAGCGCGATGTCCAGTCCCAGCGATCCGGTGGATGTCGCCTCGATATCCTGGATGGCGTTTTCGCCGCCCAGCTTCATGATGGAGCCCTTGCCGAACTGCCGCTCGATCTGCGACAGCGCACTATCGAGCGCCTTTTGCTTGTCTGCGCTTTTCTTGTTGTCCATGCTGAGTAGATCTGCCGTTGCCATTTTCATTCCTGTCCTTATTCCACACCCGCGGGCGGGCGGCAATTGCTGCCTTCGTTCACCACTTGTTCTACAGTACATGCAGACAAAACGAGAACATTTCAAGAAAATTGTTCACCCCTCCACTTTTTCCCAAATGAGTTAAAGAGTAGTTTACGAGGATTGAGAGAGCGGACGACAAAGAGACGGGTTCACGTATGTTGGTGTTTTCCACGCAAAAACTGGTGTTCCTGTCAGTACCCAAGACCGGAACCACCGCTTGGCAAGCGACCCTCGGGGCGCGGGCGTCGATGGTGGTTACCGATCCACCAGAACTGAAACACGCGCCGGTGTTTCGCTATAACCGGTTCTTTCGCCCTGCCCTGGAAAAGTTCATCGGGGAAGGGCTTGATGTCATGGCGGTGATGCGCGAGCCGGTCAGCTGGCTGGGTAGCTGGTACCGCTACCGCCAGCGCCCATTTCTCGACGGGCACGCAAATAGCACCGCAGGGCTCAGCTTTGATGAATTCGTGCTGGCCTACATGCAAGGCAAGTCCCCGAGTTTTGCCAATGTCGGCGCCCAATCCAAGTTTCTGGAGCCGACGCGTAACGGCACCGCCGTCACACATCTGTTCCGCTACGAAGATCAGCCGGCGCTGATTGCTTTTCTGGAGGATCGGCTGCAATGCGACATCACCCCGGAGCGTCGCAACGCCTCGGTCAAAGCCGCACCTGACGCACTGCCCTTGCGGCTATCGCCCGAGGTGGAGCGTCGCCTGAGGCGCGAGTTCGCAGCCGATTTCGCCCTTTGGGACGGCATCGGTGCCAATGGTGTCTATGTGCCGGTCCCGAAGGCCTCAATTTAGCTGGCGTTGCACGATTTCTGTCAGGTCCGTCAGCGAGAACGGCTTGGGCAGGAACACAGAGTTCGGGATGCGCGCCTGGGTATCGCCGAAATCCTCTTCGGCATAGCCCGAAATAAAGACGACCCGCGCATCGGGCCGCGATTTCAGGGCCTGCTGTACCCAGCTGGGTCCATTCATGCCGGGCATCACCACATCCGTCACGAAAACATCGATATCGAGCGTGTCATCCTTGAGCAGTTCCAGTGCATCCTCTGCCGATTCGGCCTCCAGCACCGTAAAGCCGCGCATCTGCAAGGCACGCGAGGCAAAGGCGCGCACCGGCGCCTCGTCCTCCACCAGCAGGACGACCCCATCCATCGGCGTATCGTCCGTCAACGGCAACGGCGCGGCTTCGGGCACGTCCTCGACCGGATCATACGCCGGCAACAGCAGGAAGAACCGGCTGCCGGCACCACGGTCGCTGTCGACAAAGATGAAGCCGCCGGTCTGCTTCACGATTCCATAGGCCGTCGACAGCCCCAGCCCCGTGCCCTCACCCGTGCGCTTGGTGGTAAAGAACGGCTCGAACACCTTCTGCAGCTTGTCAGATGGAATGCCCGCGCCCTCATCGGCCACCGTCACCTTGACGTAACGGCCAGGAGCCACAACCGCACGATCGCGGTTGAACGGCTCTGTCAGCGTCACATTCTCGGTGGTCAGGCGGATCTCGCCGCCCTCGGGCATTGCATCGCGGGCGTTGACCACCAGATTCATCACCACCTGTTCCAACTGCCGCTTGTCGGCGCGGATCGACCAGAGTGTCGGGTCATGGGTCAGTGACAGGATCACCTTTTCCCCCACCAGCCGGTTGAGCAGATGCGTGAGGTCGGACATGGTATCGCGCAGATCCATCACCTCGGGGCGTAGCGTCTGCTTGCGCGAATAGGCCAGCAGCTGACTGACCAGCGAGGCGGCGCGATTGGCGTTCTGGTTGATCTGCACCAGATCGTTGTAGTCGCTGTCGCCCTGATCGTGCCGCAGCAGCAACAGGTCGCAATGGCCGGAGATCGCCGTGAGCAGGTTGTTGAAATCATGCGCAACCCCGCCAGCCAGCTGCCCGATCGCCTGCATCTTCTGGCTCTGGACAAATTGCGCCTCCAGCGATTTCAGCTCGGTCGCGTCGCTCAGCACGGCGATCAGGACAGTCTGGCCTTCTTCGCTCGCGCGGTTCAGCGTGACCTGCACAAAGGTATCCTGATCCTCGCGCTTGACGCGCAGGAACTCGGAATGCAGTGTTCCGCGGCCTTTTGCTGCATCCCCCAGCCAGTCCGGAATCGAACGGCCCAGCCCTTCAAGCAGCTCCGTGATCGGCCGACCGCGGCATTCCTTGGCGCCCAGAAGATCGCGCGCGGGCCGGTTTGACAGCTGTATCTGGCCGCTCGTGTCCAGCTTCAGCAGCGGTACCGGCAATTCGTCAAAAAAGGCCCAGCCATCCGGCTGGCGCTCGGTCGCCGCGACGCCCGGCAGCAAGAATACCTCGCGTCGTCCGGCCATCCCCTCCAGCGCGACGGTCAGGCACGATTGCAGCCCATCACGCGTGCTGATGTCGTTGAACTGCCCGGATCGCAGCGGCAGCTTGGGGCAGATGCGGTCAAGCGTGCGGGCCCGCTCGCCAACCAGATGGCGCGCCGCGTCATTCATGAAGAGGACGGCATTATTGCGGCCCACGGTAATCATCGGTAACGGCAGCGGATCAGCCCGGCGCGCCGCCATGTCCGCCGATCGTTCGATCCGCCACAAGAACCGGTCCTCTCCGGCGCGGTGCACGCTCAGCCGGATATGGCCCGACGCCGTGACCAGGTCCTCATGTGCCGATCCTCTGACCGTCGCCGCCGATTTCAACCGAAAGAGCACCGCACCCGGATTGGCCAGCACGCCCTGCAAGGCGCCGGCAAGCGTTTCGGAACGGTTCGCGCGGTAGGCTTTCTGTGCAGCATCGTTGATGCAGATGATTTCACCACCTTCGCAGGTGACGATACTGGGGGCTGCGTCATGTTTGATCACCGTTATCAGCGATTGCCCCGACGTGCGGTTGACGGATCGCTGAAACAGCGCGATCCCACATACCCAAAGCGCGGAGCAGCCCAGTATCGCCGCGATGCCGACTATCATCAGCCGCGCATTTCCGTCCGGCACCACCAGCGCAGCCCCCGTGAAAAAGAGCGCCGCGGCAAGGATCATGGCGGCCCGTGGCTGGCTACGGGCGGCGGCGCGCCGGATCGGTCCCATCGAATGTGTTGTCATGGTCAAGGGCTCTGGGTCCTGTAATCGTGACTCGGTCCCCCAACTTCTGGTTCAAAATACTTAAGGTGCGCTTAATGCCTAATGACGCGCACTATCAGGGTTGTGGGCAACCCTATCACTCCCGCCAGAGGTGAGCTACGAAAAACCCATCCCCCACCGCACTGATGGGCAAACGGGCAACGGTCCCCTGCGTCCAGCCCGGGTGACGCTCGGCAAAGTGTGCAATCTGATCCTCATTTTCTTCGCGCAACACCGAGCAGGTCGCATAGACCAGCCGACCGCCTGGTGCGACCAATGATGCGGCGGCATCCAGGATCGTGCCCTGCACCTCTGCAAGCGCCCCGAGATCGGCCTCGGTCAGGCGCCATTTTGCATCCGGCGCGCGCCGCCACGTGCCGCTGCCCGAGCAGGGCACGTCGCACAGGACCAGATCAAAGGGCGCGGCACCGGACAGCGTAGCCGTGTCCAGCATTCCGATCTGCACGCCCGCCCGCTGCGCCCGTGCAGGCAGATCCTTCATCCGCTCAGGCGCCGCATCATGGGCAAGAATTTCCGCATCCAGCCGCGCCGCCAGCGCCAGCGCCTTGCCGCCGCCGCCTGCGCAATAGTCCAGCACGCGAGCACCGGGAGGCAGGTCAATCGTCTGCATCGCCCATTGGCTGGAACTGTCTTGAAGCTCTACAAGTCCGCCCATAAATGCGGCAGACCCGGAAACCTTCCTAGGTTTTTCCGTAACTTGCAGTGCAGTATTCACGTGATCCAGTGGCACTGCGATAATGTCATCCGCAGCTAGCGCGTCCAGCGCCTCTGCCACGCTGGCCTTGCGCAGATTGACCCGCAAAGTGACTGGCGCACGCGTGCGCAGTGCCAGCGCCGCCACCTCTGCCTCGGCGCCAAGAGATGCCCGAAAACGGTCCAGCAACCAGGGCTGCAGGTCCAGTCGGTCCGCCTCTGTCACCGGCGATTCGCCTGCCGCGCATTCGGCGGCGCTGAGCGGCCCAGGCGCGTGGCCTTCACCGGTAAAGATTATCGCAGGCTCGATCCCTTCGGCGCGCAACGCCCCGATCATGCGTGCGCGACCGGTCTCGGCACCGCCGAGGCAGGCATAGGATCGCCAGCAGCGCAGCGCCTGGAATACATGATCGCGCACCGCCGCACGATCGCCGGACCCGGCAAACCGCGACCGGCGCGCCCATCCGGTCAGCGCCCTTTCAGCCGCAATCCCGTCCGCGATCGCATCGAGAATCTCGATCGCGGCCTGAACGCGCGCACCCGGTGTCATGCCTGCACCTCGGCGCGGCGTGACCGGTTTTTAACCTGAATAAATAGTGGCAACATACTGATATAAATCACCTTACCCGATCCGGTAATTGGGGCTTTCCCGCGTCATCTGCACGTCATGCACATGGCTCTCGGTCAGTCCCGCACCGGTGATCCTGACAAACCGGCAATTCCTGCGCATCTCCTCGACCGTCGCACAGCCGGTATACCCCATCGCCGCGCGCAACCCGCCAATGAGCTGATGAATGACCGCGCCCGCGCTCCCCTTGTAAGGCACCCGTCCCTCGATCCCCTCAGGCACCAGCTTGTCGCTCGCGGCGTCTTTTTGAAAGTAACGATCCGCACTGCCGCGCGCCATCGCCCCCAACGAGCCCATGCCGCGATATGCCTTGTAGGACCGGCCTTGATAGAGGATCACCTCACCGGGGCTCTCGTCGGTGCCCGCGATCATGCTGCCCACCATCGCGCAGGAGGCGCCCGCCGCGATCGCCTTGGCAAAGTCACCCGAGAACTTGATGCCGCCATCGGCGATTACCGGTATGTCGCCCGCGCCGCCGACACAGTCCATGACCGCGGTCAGTTGCGGCACGCCGACGCCCGCGACCATGCGCGTGGTACAGATGCTGCCCGGCCCGATACCGACCTTGATCGCATCCGCGCCCGCACCGATCAGGGCACGGGTGGCCTCTGATGTGGCCACGTTCCCGGCCACGACCTGCACCTCGTTCGACAGTTTCTTGGCGCGCTCGACCGCAATGGCGACGCCCTCGGAATGGCCATGCGCGGTGTCGATCACGATCATGTCCACACCTGCATCCACCAGCGCCTGGCTACGCTCAAAGCCGGCATCGCCAACGGTCGAGGCGGCCGCGACGCGCAGTCGACCCAGCCGGTCCATGCAGGCATTCGGGTTCAGCACCGCCTGTTCGGTATCCTTCAGCGTCAGAAGGCCGGTCAGCTTGCCCTTGCCGTCAGTGACCAGCAGCTTTTCGATCCGGCGGGCCTTCATCAGCGATTTGGCCTCTTCGAGGTCGGCAGGCTCGTGCAACACGGCCAGATCGTTACTGGTCATCATCACCCGCACCGGCGTCTTGGGGTCTTCGGCAAAGCGCATGTCGCGGTTGGTCACGATCCCCACGACACGGCCCGATCCATCCACCACCGGAAATCCGGTCACGCGAAAGCGCTCCTGCAGCGCCTGGGCATCGGCCAGCGTCTGATCCGGGGTCAGGGTGATCGGATTGTAGACGATGCCGCTGACAAAGCGTTTCACCCGCCGTACTTCCTCGGCCTGTTCGGCAATATTGAGGTTACGATGCACCACGCCCATGCCGCCCGCCTGCGCCATGCAGATCGCCATACGCGATTCGGTCACAGTGTCCATGGCCGAGCTCAGTAGCGGGATGTTGAGGGCAATGCTTTTCGTCACCCGCGTGCGCGTATCCGCCGTATTGGGCAGCACATTTGACGCAGCGGGAACCAGCAAAACATCATCGAAGGTCAGGGCCTCACGAATCTCCATAGCGTATCTCCATGCATGGGGTCGTTTGGCGCTTCCCTATTGCATGAATGGGCCAGAGACGAAAGGCCGATTCGCGCCTTGCCAGAGGACGCAATCCACAACAGGCCAGCGTGGCCGGATCTTCCGGGTCCACGCCACGGGCGGGCACGGGCACCAAACCGGGCAGCTTGATCCGCCTTTCGTCGGCATTTCGACATTCGGCAAACGGCCCCATGTTGCGGACTGCGGCATGATCGACGCAAATATCGAAATCTTCGGCACGCCCAGCCATGGCAGTTTTCTCTACCGGGTGATGCTGCAGCATCATACAGCCGATGGCACTCCGCCGCGAAGTGGTCGCCATCCGCCCCCTTGCCGCGCCTGCCCCTTCAGTTTTCCTCAAATACTCGAATCCCCGCTCCGGGATATAAAACCGCCTGCGAGGATATTCCTGGTAAAAAGAGCCAGGCTCCCTCTTGCCCCGAGGACGACCGGCCCCGCAGGGGGCGCGAGGGATCGAGGGGGCGCGGACATGACGCCACAAGGCCAAATTCTGCCGGTTGCAGCCTTTCACACGGCGCGCAAATGTCTATGGTTCGACCACATAGATCGCCACCAGATGGAGTCGCCATGACCACCGATCCGCTCGTCATCTTCACGCCTTCGGGCAAACGCGGTCATTTCCCGGTGGGCACGCCCGTGCTGACCGCCGCGCGGCAGCTCGGAGTGGACCTCGATTCGGTCTGTGGCGGGCGCGGCATCTGCTCGAAATGCCAGATCACGCCGGCCTATGGAGAATTCGCCAAACACGGTGTGATCGTGCATGAGAACGCGCTGTCGGAATGGAACTCGGTCGAACAGCGCTACGATGACAAGCGCGGCCTGAAAAAAGGCCGCCGCCTTGGCTGTCAGGCCACGGTGCAGCGCGATGTGGTCATTGACGTGCCGCCCGAAAGCCAGGTGCACAAGCAGGTCGTACGCAAACGTGCCGAGGTCCGCGACATCACGCTGAATCCCTCTACCCGGCTCTATTATGTCGAGGTGGAAGAGCCCGACATGCACAAGCCGTCAGGCGATCTGGAGCGGCTCTGCACCGCGCTGGACGAACAATGGCAACTCAAGAATATCCATGCCGATCTGCACATCCTGCAAACCATGCAACCGATTCTGCGCAAGGGCGGCTGGAAGGTCACCTGCGCCATCAACCTGGGGGACGAGGAAAATCCCCCCCGGATCATACAGCTATGGCCGGGTTTCTACGAAGGTACGGTCTACGGTCTCGCCGTCGATCTGGGCTCCACCACCATTGCCGCGCATCTGTGCGACCTGGGCACCGGCGAGGTGATCGCGTCGTCGGGCGTCATGAACCCGCAGATCCGCTTTGGCGAGGATCTGATGAGCCGCGTCAGCTACTCCATGATGAACAAGGGCGGTGCCGCCGAAATGACCGCCGCCGTACGCGACGGCATGAACACGTTATTTGACACTGTCGCTGCCGAGGCGGACATCGACAAGACACTCATCGTCGATGCCGTCTTTGTCTGCAACCCGGTCATGCATCACCTGTTTCTGGGCATCGACCCGTTCGAGCTGGGCCAGGCGCCCTTTGCGCTGGGCACCTCCGATGCCATCCGCCTGCACGCGCACGAACTCGATCTCGTCCTGCACCCGTCGGCGCGCGTCTACCTGCTGCCCTGCATCGCGGGCCATGTCGGTGCAGACGCTGCCGCCGTAGCCCTGTCAGAGGCACCGGACAAGTCCGAGGACCTGGTGCTGATCGTGGATGTCGGCACCAATGCCGAAATTCTGCTGGGCAACAAGGATAAGGTCCTGGCCTGTTCGTCGCCCACCGGACCGGCCTTCGAGGGCGCACAGATCAGTGCCGGCCAGCGCGCCGCCCCCGGTGCCATCGAGAAGGTCGAAATCGATCCGGTGACCAAGGAGCCGCGCTTTCGCGTGATCGGTTCGGAAATCTGGTCGAACGATCCGGGTTTTGCCGAGGCCACAGCCGATAGCGGGATCACCGGCATCTGCGGATCAGGCATCATCGAGGCAATCGCCGAGATGCGCCTTGCCGGTGTCCTGGACGCCTCCGGCCTGATTGGCTCTGCCGCGCAGACCGGCACGGCACGCTGCATCCCGGACGGGCGGACCAACTCCTACCTGCTGCATGACGCGTCCGCAGAAGGCGGGCCGCGCATCACAATCACCAACCCCGACATCCGCGCGATCCAGATGGCCAAGGCCGCGCTCTATTCCGGCGCGCGCCTGCTGATGGACAAGTTCGGCATCGACAATGTCGACCGTGTCGTGCTGGCCGGTGCCTTTGGCGCGCATATCAGCCCCAAACACGCCATGGTGCTGGGCATGATCCCCGACGCGCCGCTGGAAAAGGTCACGTCGGCCGGCAACGCTGCAGGCACCGGCGCCCGGATCGCCCTGATCAACAAGGACGCGCGCGCCGTGATCGAAGAGACCGTGCGCCGCATCCACAAGATCGAGACCGCCGTCGAGTCGCGCTTTCAGGAGCATTTTGTGAACGCCTCGGCGATTCCCAATGCCGTGGAACCGTTCCCGATCCTCAACAGCATCGTGGTGCTGCCGAATGTGTCATTCAACACTGGCGGCGACGGTGCGGGCGGTGGTCGCAGACGGCGGCGCGGCTAAAGCGTTTGGCAATACAACTGTGATTCAGGTTTTTCGCAAAACGCTTTAGATCCAGCCCCGAACCGAAGCCAGGAACGGCCGGACCAACACTGGCCCGGCCTGCACGCACCACCAGCTTGGGACAAAACCCCGCTTCCACCACTGCCGCCGCTTGTTTCCTGTCATGTGACGCAGCTTGTCGGCCTGTCCACCCGCGTAAAGTCCCTCGTTACGGTCAAGAACAATGCCGTGCACTGGCGCCTCACCCGCGTGCCGCCCCGATAGCCCGCCGTCCCCATAACGCCTTCTGCGCAAAGATGCGGCACCCCCGGCGGATCGCCTGATCTTTCAACACCAAGCAGACTCGGATCGGCAAGAATTCACCATGATTTCACCCAACCCATGCCCTGAGTTCGTGCAACCTTCCCTCTAATAACAAAGCGTCGGCGGGCATGAACCGGCCGACCTTCCTGAGGCTGGAGCAGAATAGATGCATAACATGACCCCAAAACCACCACGCGGCCCGTCGGCCAAACCCGCGCCCAAGCCGCAACCGGCACCGCGACGCGTTTTTACCGATTTCGCCAGCATATGAATGCGACAGGGCCGTGCGCCATTGATGAATTGCCTGGGCTCATATCCTGCTGGCCGCGCAAATGACAAAGGGCAGCCTGTGAAAGGCTGCCCCTGGCCGCGTCAGCGACTTGTCGATCAGCCGACCAGTTCAAGCCCGGAAAAGAAGTAGGCGATTTCAACAGCAGCCGTTTCCGGCGCGTCCGAACCGTGAACCGAGTTTTCGCCGACGCTCTCGGCGAAATCTGCACGGATCGTGCCGGGGGCCGCATCGGCGGGGTTCGTGGCCCCCATCACTTCGCGGTTCTTGGCAATCGCACCTTCGCCTTCCAGCACCTGCACGACCACTGGTTCGGAAGCCATGAATTCGCACAGTTCATCGTAGAACGGCCGCTCGGCATGTACGGCGTAGAATACGCCGGCCTGCGCCTTGGTCAGGTGAATGCGCTTTTGCGCGATGATGCGCAGGCCTGCATCCTCGAACTTGGCGTTGATCTTGCCGGTCAGGTTGCGTTTGGTTGCGTCGGGTTTGATGATGCTCAGTGTGCGTTCGCTTGCCATGTCGGCCTCTTTTCAAGAACAGGTTAAATCTCGGGCTCGGCCTTAGCATGGTGCTTGGGTGGGATAAAGCTCGAATAGCTGGTTTTACGGTGCGTGATTCTAAAGCGTTGCGCCTTGAACCCGAGGCACTCGGTCAAGGCGGAATGCGTGCAACGGTCATATATATCGCTGCGTTCCGCAAAAAACCTGAATCACAGCTTTTCGCAGAACGTTTTAGGGGTTTTTATTTCTGAGTAAATCTATCAGAATAGAATGGGAGATCGACTCTCACCATGCAAAGGACGATGACATGACCCTGAAATTTCCTCACCTCGTCGCTGTCTGTATCTGTGCCGCCTCGCCCGTTCTGGCGGGAGACGCACCCGTTGCACTGACCTATGACCAGTTTGAAATAGCCGTCCCCCATCTGGATCTCGCGGAATGCCCCGACAGCATCACACATGAAGGCACTTTCTGCCGCGCAACGCTGCATAACGACGAAATACACATCTTTGCCTTCAGCGAAGAGGGCAACCAATCGTTTGTTGGCTTCACGTCATTCCCGGCAGATGGCTTGGCCGCACTCCTGAAGGAATAACCGGCATTGACAAGGCCCGAGCGGTTCGCCATCGCTCGGCGCCATGCTAAGAATTACAGACATATCCTATTCGGTCGCTGGCCGCCCGCTGATCGTCAACGCCTCGGCCACCATCCCTGACGGCCACAAGGTCGGCATCGTCGGGCGCAATGGCACCGGCAAGACGACGCTCTTTCGCCTGATCCGGGGCGAACTGGCGCTGGAGTCCGGCGTCATCACCCTGCCCAATCGCGCCCGCATCGGCGGCGTCGCCCAGGAAGTGCCCGGCAACGAGGTATCGCTGATCGACACGGTGCTGGCCGCAGATACCGAACGCGCGGCACTGCTGGCCGAAGCCGACACCGCCACCGACCCCGCGCGGATCGCCGAAGTGCAGACGCGGCTGAGCGATATCGATGCCTGGGGTGCCGAGGCGCGCGCCGCCTCGATCCTCAAGGGGCTTGGTTTTACCGATAACGAGCAACGCCAGCCCTGTTCAGCCTTCTCCGGTGGCTGGCGGATGCGGGTGGCATTGGCAGCGGTCCTGTTTGCGCAGCCAGACCTGCTGCTTCTCGATGAGCCGACCAACTATCTCGACCTCGAAGGCGCGCTCTGGCTGGAAACCTACCTCGCGCGGTATCCGCACACGGTGCTGATCATCAGCCACGACCGCGAGTTGCTGAACCGCGCGGTAGGAGCGATCCTGCATCTGGAAGACCGCAAGCTGACGCTCTATCAGGGCGGTTACGACACCTTCGCGCGCACCCGTGCGGCACGGTTGGCAGCAGCGGAATCCGAGGCCAGAAAACAGGACGCGCGCCGCGCCCACCTGCAGAGCTTCGTGGACCGGTTCCGGGCCAAGGCGTCCAAGGCCGTACAGGCCCAGTCACGGCTCAAGATGATCGAGAAAATGACCCCGATCACCACCCCGCAGGAGGCCGCGCTCAAGAAATTCACCTTTCCCTCGCCCGAAGAACTGTCGCCGCCCATCATCGCGCTTGAAGACGTCGCCGTGGGCTATGACGGCAAGGCGGTTCTGTCACGTCTGAGCCTGAGGATCGACCAGGATGACCGGATCGCCCTTCTGGGCAAGAACGGACAGGGTAAATCGACACTTTCCAAGATGTTAGCAGGCAGCCTTGATGTCATGTCGGGGAGTATGACAACATCATCAAAGCTGCGCGTCGGCTATTTCGCACAGCATCAGGTCGAAGAGCTGCATGTCGACGAGACACCCGTGGACCATATCCGGCGGCTGCGCCCCGGCGAGACGCCCTCGCGCCTGCGTGCGCGACTGGGCGGCTTTGGCATCGGGGCAGAGCAGGCCGAAACGCTGGTCGGTAAACTGTCAGGCGGCCAGAAGGCGCGGCTGTCGCTGATGCTGGCGACGATTGATGCGCCGCATATGCTGATCCTCGACGAGCCCACCAACCACCTCGATATCGAATCGCGCGAGGCACTGGTGGAGGCGTTGACCGCCTATTCGGGTGCCGTGATCCTGGTCAGTCATGACATGCATCTGCTCAGCCTCGTGGCAGACCGCCTGTGGCTGGTCAAGGATGGCCGCGTCGCCCCCTACGAAGGCGATCTGGAGAGCTACCGCACGACGCTGCTGGCCAGCGACAAGCCCGCGCAGAAGCCAAAGACAAACAAGCAGAAACGCCCCTCGCGGGATGCGATCCTGTCCTTGCGTCAAGACGTGAAGAAATGCGAGGAACGTGTTGATAAGCTGAATACAATGCGAGACAGACTGGCCAAGAAGCTGGCCGATCCGGCAATGTATGACGAAGGCAAATCGGACGAGGCAGCCGTCTGGCAACGCAAATATTCAGAGGTGATGGATGGCCTCGAACGCGCCGAATCCATGTGGATGAAATCGCTCGAAAAGCTGGAGAAGGCCCAGTCCTGAACCGGCCGGACAGTTGACAAGCCCCGGATCGGTCCGCATTCAGATGCAATGGACAATGCCGCGCTCATTACGACATTCGTAACCCTTTTCATCGTGATGGATCCAATCGCGCTGGCACCGTTGTTCCTGGCAATGACGCAAGGGATGGACCGGGGACGGCGCCGCCGGATCGCGATCCGCGCCTGTGTCACCAGCGCATTGCTGCTCTGCGTCTTTGCCGCGTTCGGCGAAGCCGTGCTCGGCTTTATCGGCATTTCGATGCCCGCGTTTCGCATCGCAGGCGGCATCCTGCTGTTTCTGACCGCGCTCGACATGCTCTTTGACCGGCGCACCAAGCGGCGCGAGGATCAGGTGGACAATGACGATCACCATGATCCGTCTGTCTTTCCACTTGCGATCCCGCTTATCGCCGGGCCCGGCGCGATTGCCACGGTGATCCTGCTGGCCGGGCAACAGGACGGCATTGCCGGACTTTCATGGATTCTAGGTATCATGTTCGTGGTGTTGACCCTTGTTTTCATTTCCTTTCTCGCGGCCGTCCTGCTTGAACACGCGCTTGGCCAGACCGGCATCAACGTGGTGACGCGGCTTCTCGGCATGCTGCTGGCCGCCCTTGCGGTCCAATTCGTCCTCGACGGGCTGCGCGGCTTTGGCCTGCCTTCCTGACCTTTCATTCCGCGCCCCTGCCCCCTATCTGTGATCCAATCAATCGGGCGGCCTGACATGAACGAATTCGACAATGCAAATCTGATCTACCTCATCGTGCTGGGCAGCGCGGTGGTGTTCTGGTTCGTGATCTCGAACCGCAACAGCCTGGGCAAAACGTTGCAGCAGGCGGTGTTATGGGGCCTCATCTTCGTCGGTGTTCTGGCAGGTATCGGATTGTGGGAGGATATTCGCAGGACCGTGATACCGACCCAGACCGTGTTTTCCGGTGGCGTGATCGAACTGCCTCGCGCCCCGGACGGGCATTATTACCTGATGGCAGAGGTGAACGGCGCGCCGATCCGCTTTGTCGTCGATACTGGGGCAAGCCAGATCGTGCTGAGCAGAAAAGATGCCACAGCCGCCGGTTTGGCGCCGGATACACTCAATTATTTCGGCACCGCCAGCACGGCGAACGGGATCGTGCGCACCGCGGCAGTACGGCTCGACAGCTTTGCGGTGGGTGACATGCATGACGCCAATCTGCGCGCCGTGGTGAACGAGGGTGAGTTGTTCGAGTCGCTGCTTGGCATGACCTATCTGCAACGGTTCTCGAAGATGCAGATCGCGGATGGCGTGCTTGTGCTGGAACGCTGACGCGTTTCGTCCCCCCAAGCAGAATTCTTCGATAAATGCAGCGCAAAACCAGCGTACTGCTGTTTTGCAACGGCCCGACACCTACATCTGCCGAGGCCGCCCGTCAGGGCGAAGGGGGCAGCCTTTCGGCCTTCATTTCCCACCGGCCGCTTTCTTCGGACCAGTATTGCGCGGCGCATCCCGCATCAGTCAGCGCCTTCCACTGTCTGCGCGCCTCGTCCAGCGCCGCATCATCGTTGCCGTCAAACAGGATACAGACACGCGACAGCGCCGTCACTTCTTGGGGCGTCACGGCGGCACCGTCCACCGCCATCAGACAGACGGCGCCGTTGGGCAAATCGGTCTGCGTTGTCAGCAGGATCGGCTGATCCTCCGCGTGCGGTGCGCTGGCCAGACCGTGCGCCAGAAACCCGTCATCGGCCCCTTGCCACAGCTTTTCGTCCAGCCATTCCATGCGCGCCTGGCTCATGCCGCGCACAGCCACGCGCCACCCCGCCTGCCGCGCCTTACCCAGCAGTAGCGGCAGCGTGTCCTCCAGCGGCTGACGCGTCAGATGATAGAAATAGGCCGCCCCCATCAATCGCCTTCCAGCATATCCGCTACCAGCCGGTTCAGTGCCATGACCCCCCAGCCGCTCGCACCCTTGGGCGCATAGGTCGTGTCGGACTTGACCGACGCCGTGCCTGCGATGTCCAGATGTATCCACGGCATGTCGTCCTTGACGAACCGCTTGAGGAATTGCGCGGCGGTGATCGACCCGGCAGGCCTGCCGCCGACATTCTTCATGTCCGCGATCTGGCTTTTCAGCATGTCGTCATAGGCCTGCCCCATCGGCAAGCGCCAGGCACCTTCGCCTTCGGCCTCTGCCGCCCTGAGAAAGTCGCGCGACAGGGTGTCATCGTTGCTGAATACACCTGCATTCTCATGCCCCAACGCGATGATGATCGCCCCGGTCAGGGTCGCAAGATCAATCATCGCGCGCGGTTTGTACGCGGTTTGGGCATGCCACATGACGTCGGCCAGAACCAGGCGACCTTCGGCGTCGGTATTGATCACCTCGACCGTATCACCCTTCATCGAGGTGACCACGTCGCCGGGCCGCGTGGCCCGGTCCGACGGCATGTTCTCGACCAGCCCGACAAGGCCCACGACATTGGCCTTTGCCTTGCGCCGGGCCAGGGTGTGCATCACACCTGTGACGACGCCCGCGCCGCCCATGTCCATGGTCATGTCCTCCATGCCCGCCGCCGGTTTCAGGCTGATCCCGCCAGTGTCGAACACCACGCCCTTGCCGACCAGAGCCAGCGGCGCCTCGTCCTTCTTGCCACCCGACCATTCCATCACCGCCACCTTGGAGGGGCTGGCGCTACCGTGCCCGACGCTGAGCAGACAGCCCATGCCGAGTTTTTCCAGTTCCGGCTCTTCCAGCACGGTGATCTTGAGGCCAAGCCCCTTCATCATCTTGATCCGTTCAGCGAATTCGGTGGTGGTCAGGTGATTCGCCGGTTCGCTAACCAGATCGCGGGTCAGGAACACGCCTTCGGCCACTGCGGCGGCAGAATCGGCCTCGGCCTTGATTGCACCGGGATCTTTGACCATCACCGTCACGCCTGCGTTCTTCTCGGCTTCCTTGGTCTTGTGCGCGGTGAACTCATAGGCGCGCAGCACGATGCCGAGCGCCAGATCGACGGGGCGGCGAATCTGCCCCGCCAGCACCAGCAACGGAGCGGCACCTTTCAGCTTGCCCAGGGCAACACCCGCCTTGCGCGCCTCGTCAGGCTTGGCTCCACGCTCGACGCAGACCACATCGACGGCCTCCGCGATCAGTCCCGCGGGCCAGGCCAGCGTTTTCACATCGCCGGTTTTCATCTTTTCCAGCGCGCCGCCGTCGATCATCCGTGCCAGTGCGCCCCTGGTCAGCTTGTTCACGCGGCGCGCGCCCGGATCCATCTTGCCGTCCTTGCCAATCAGGACGGCAATCCGTCCCTTGGCCTCTGCGATCTGGTCAATGTCTGTCTCGATATACCGTGCGGAAACCGGGGTGGTCATGGGCGCGCTCCTTGAAACGTCTATGAATACCTTATTTGCCTAGACCTAGCGCGAATGACACATCCGCCGAAAGGTGAAAATGCGCCGCATTGCTCTGCCACCGCCGAGTCCTGCGGCACACCGTTGCCGACAAGCGCAGTTAACAGTTTTCCCTGCCCGACAATTGCGATACCGTACCACAAGATATGGGGGAAACAGGGGGCAGATGTGACCAGATTCGACAGATATATGCTGTCGCAATTCATGGTGCTGTTCGGGTTTTTCGCGCTGATCCTCGTCTCGATCTTCTGGATCAACAAGGCCGTGCGCATGTTTGATCGGCTGATAGGTGACGGCCAGTCGGCCTGGATTTTCCTGGAATTCACCGCGCTGACCCTTCCCGGAGTGATCGGCGTGGTATTGCCGATCGCCGCCTTTGCAGGCGCGGTCTACGTCACCAACCGGCTGAGCACCGAGAGCGAACTGACGGTGATGCAGGCGACGGGCTATTCGCCCTGGCGCATGGCACGTCCGGTGCTGTTCTACGGTGTCATCATTGCGCTGATGATGTCGCTGCTGACCCATTTCCTGATCCCGGCCAGCCTGCGTCAGCTGGAGATGCGCAAAGTCGAGGTGTCGCGCAACGTCAGCGCCAAATTTCTGACCGAGGGCGAATTCCTGCACCCCGCGCCCGGCGTCACATTCTACATCCGCGAAATCACCCCCGAGGGCGAGCTGCGCAACGTCTTTCTGTCGGACCGGCGCGATGCCGAAAACATCGTGACCTACACCTCTACCCGCGCGTATCTGGTGCGCGAGGGAGGCGGGACCAAACTAGTGATGCTGGACGGGCTGGCGCAGACTCTGCGCCGCGAGGGGCTGCGCCTCTTTACCACGCATTTCGACGACTTTTCCTATGATATAACTGCGCTTATCACCCAGGACCGCGTCGATCTGGATTCCATCAGGTTTGCCAGTACGCCGCTGCTGATCCGCACACCCGGGGTGGTGGCGGAACGCAACAACGCGACGATGCCCATGGTGCTGCACGAGCTGCATAGCCGGTTCACCCAGCCACTGTTGTGCATCGTTGCCACGCTGATCGGCTTTGCCACGCTGCTGTTGGGAGGATACAGCCGGTTTGGCGTCTGGCGGCAGATCATCACCGCGTTCGTGCTGCTGGTCGGGATCAAGATGATAGAGGGCGCGACTTCGGGGCCGGTCCTGTCCAGTGCATCGATGTGGCCGCTGCTTTATCTGCCGCCGCTTGTCGGCTTTGCGCTCAGTGCGGGCCTTCTGCATCTGGCATCCAACCCGATGATCCTGCGGCGCCTGTCGGGCCGACAGCGGCGGGCGGAGGGTGCGGCATGATCCTGCACTACTATTTCGCGCGCAAGTTCCTGTGGATGTTCCTCGGTATCGGCGGTGTGTTCATCGCGCTGCTGGCACTGATCGATGTGGTCGACGAATTGCAGGATTTTCCCGACCTGCCTATCTGGGATGTGGTCGAGATCGTTCTGCTGAACGTGCCCAGCACGAATTACGAGATTTTGCCGTTGATCGTGATTCTTGCCGCTGTGGCACTCTTTGTGCGGCTGGCGCGCACTTCCGAATTGATTGTGGTGCGCGCTTCGGGCCGCTCGGGACTGCGCGCATTGCTGGGCCCGATAGCGGTGGCGGCGGCAATCGGGATCGTATCGATCACCGTGCTCAATCCGATCGTGGCGGCATCATCGAAACGCTATCATGATGTGGTCAACGGTCATCGCGGCGGCGGCGGGAGCGTGCTGACAATCTCCTCGGATGGGCTGTGGCTGCGTCAGGGCAGCGCCACCGGGCAGACCGTGATCCACGCAACGCGGGCCAGTTCGGACGTGAGCGTGCTCTACGACACCACATTCATCGCCTTTTCCCCCAGCGGCGACCCATTGCGCCGGATCACGGCCCGCACCGCGCGGCTGGGCGCTGGCGAATGGGTGTTGAGCGACGCCAAGCTGTGGGAACTCGCGGTGGGCGGCAACGCTGAAACATCGGCCACAACCCTGCCCACGCTACGCGTGCCGTCGGCGCTGACCCAGGACCGTATCATCGACAGCTTTGGCAAACCTGAATACATCTCGCTGTGGGATTTGCCGGATTTCATTACCCAACTCGAAGAAGCCGGATTTTCTGCGCGCCGTTACGCGGTCTGGTTCCAGATGGAGCTGGCCCGGCCGCTGTTTCTGATGGCGTTGGTGCTGGTCGCAGCGGCCTTTACCATGCGCCATGCGCGGACGTCGAATACCGGGGTATCGGTGCTGACGTCGATCATGCTGGGTTTCACCCTCTACTACTTGCGCAACTTCGCGCAGGTGTTGGGGGAAAACGGACAAATCCCCGTGACCCTCGCGGCCTGGGCACCACCGATAGCATCGTTTTTGCTGGCATTCGGGATTTTGCTGCATATGGAGGATGGATGATGTCTCTGATTCGCCTCCTTTGCACGCTTGTCATGGCGCTGTTGTTCTGTCACGGCCCGCCTGCCACGGCGCAGAACCGTGCAAACGACACAGAGCCGCAACCAGCGATGCTGATCGCCGACGATGTCTATATTCGCAGCGATGACACGCTGGTAGCCGAGGGCAATGTAGAGGCAGTCTATGAGGGTCAGCGCCTGACGGCCCGGCGGATCATCTACGACCGGACCAGCGACCGCTTGCAGTTCGAAGGGCCGATCACGCTGTTCGACGGGGCTTATACGGTCGTTCTGGCCGACAGTGCAGAGCTTGACCGCGACTTGCAGAACGGCATCCTTTACGGCGCGCGGGTCGTTATGGACGATCAACTGCAATTGGCCGCGCAGCAGATGAATCGCGCTGACGGGCGCTACTCACAACTCTACAAGGCGTCGGTCACGTCCTGCCAGATATGCAAGGATGGACGCCCGCCCCTGTGGCAGATTCGCGCGCGGCGCATCGTGCATGATCAGCAGGCACAGCAATTTTATCTCGACGATGCGCAATTCCGGATTCTTGATACTCCGATCTTTTACATGCCGCATTTGCGCCTGCCCGATCCGACACTAAAGCGCGCCACCGGCTTCCTGACCCCGTCGATCTACAACTCCACGCTGCTCGGGTCTGGTGTAAAAGTGCCCTATTTCATCAAGATCGGCGATGACAAGGACCTCACGCTGACCCCATGGCTGTCGAACAAGACCCGCACGATAGAATTCCGGTATCGCCAAGCCTTTCGGCGGGGCGGCATCGAATTCAACGGTGCCCTGTCGAACGATGACCTGAACCGCACCGAAAATCGCGCCTATATCTTCGGGCGCGGCGTGTTTGAACTGAAAAACGATTTCGTCCTGCGCTTCGACATCGAGGCCGTGAACGACGACGCCTATCTGGTAGATTACGATTTCTTGTCCAAGGATCGGCTGGACAGCGAGCTTTCTCTAGAGCGCGTGCGACGAGATGAATGGATGCGCGGCGCGATCACCCATTTCCACACCCTGCGCGCAGGCGAAAGCAATTCGACCCTGCCGACCATCGTCGGCAACGCCAATTACGAGCGGCGCTTCTATCCCGCCAGCCTTGGCGGAGAGCTGCGCTATTCCGCTCAGGCGCATAGTCATTACAGATCCTCTTCGCTCACTACCGACGGTCCGGATCCAGACATTTTTGCCGATGGCCGCGATGTGAGCCGCCTGAGCACCAGCGCCGACTGGCTGCGTAGCTGGACGCTGATGGGCGGAGTGCGCTCGACTTTCAAGACCGGCGTTGCCGTCGATCATTTCGAAATCAAAGGGGCGGGTGCCACCAGTCTCTCATCGGTCACGGACGTGATCCCCTCAGCCTCATTGACACTGCGCCTGCCAATGGCCAAGACCACCCCGAGAGGTGTCTCGCATGTGATCGAACCGGTGGTGCACCTCGGCTGGGTGGGCGGCAGCACACCGAACATCCCCAATGACGAAAGCACCCGAACCGAATTCGACGAAGGCAATTTGTTGACGCTGTCGCGCTTTGCTGCCCGGGATCGGCGCGAACGCGGCGCAAGCGCGGCCTACGGGCTATCCTGGTCACGGTTCGATCCCAAAGGCCTGACCAGTACACTCACCGTCGGCCAGATCATGCGCGACCGAACCCAGTATGAACCCAACGGCGGGCTGACCTTCACCGATACTTCCGGCCTCAGGGGAAAATTTTCGGATATCCTCTTTGCCGGGCAGATCAGCACGCAGAACGGGCTGACGCTGACCGGGCGCGGACTGTTTGACAATGCGCTCGACACCACCAAGGCCGAAGCCCGCGCTGGCTGGCATAACTCGGTCACGAATTTCGGGGCCACCTACATATGGCTAGGCCGGGATGTGGCCGAAAACCGTCCGACCACCATATCGGAATGGGCGTTCGATGGCTCGTACCGGATGTCGCGCCACTGGACGGGCAGAGCCGAGTGGCGGTATGATGTGGCCAGCGATCGCAACGTCAGAGCCGGTGTCGGCGTGACATATACAAACGAATGCGTGGACATTTCGCTTTCGGCCTCGCGTCGCTTCACCTCTTCCACTATCCTGACATCGTCGACAGATATCAGCCTCACCGTCGGACTGCGAGGCTTCAGTACGCGCACCGAAGACAAGAGCTATGCGAGAACATGCAAGAATTAATGACCCAGATGACTTCCCCGATCCGCTCATTCACCGCAGGACTTGCGCTGGCGCTTGGTCTTGTGCTTGGCCAGGGCCCTGCCCCCGTGTCGGCACAGAGCCTTTTCGAGCCGGTAATCAAGGTCAACGGCGATGCCGTCACCCGATATGAACTGGAGCAACGCACACGACTGTTGACGCTTCTGCGCGCCCCGGCCGATCCGGCGCGACTGGCCCGCGATCAACTGATCGAGGACCGGTTGAAACTGCAGGCCGCAATGGCCCAGGGAATCACTGTCAGCGACGAGCTCGTGCTTGAGGGCATGGAGCGCTTTGCCGGCCAGGGCAACCTGACCAGCGAACAGATGATCAAGCTGCTGCAACAGGGCGGCGTGGCCGAGCAGACCTTTCGCGAGTTCGTGCGCGCGGGCTTGACCTGGCGCGAATTGACGCAGGCGCGTTTTGGTCCGCGTGTGTCGGTCAGCGAGGAGGACCTCGAACGCGCCCGTGCAGCCATCAGCACTGGAACCGGCGTGCGTGTATTACTGTCCGAACTCATCATGCCCTATACGCCCCAGACCGAAGAGCAGGTGCTGAACCGGGCCAAGCAGATCTCGGAAATGACATCCGAAAGCGCATTCAGCGCTCAGGCGCGACAGCATTCGGTGACGCCCTCGCGCGCCCGCGGTGGACGTATGCCCTGGACCTCGATCACCAAGCTGCCACCGACCCTGCGCCCGCTGGTTCTGGGGCTCGCACCCGGCGAAGTAACCGAACCACTGCCGTTGCAAGGGGCGGTTGCGCTCTTTCAGATGCGCGATATCGAAGAGACCGACGTGCCGGAACCGGACTACGCTGCAATAGAATATGCCGCCTACTATATTCCCGGTGGCCGGACCGAGGCCGCACTGGCGCGTGCCGCACAGATCGAAGCCGATACCGATACCTGCGATGACCTTTACGGCATTGCATATGGTCAGCCGACAAATGTGCTGGAGCGCGGTTCGAAGGCGCCGAATGAAATTCCCGACGATATCGCGATCGAGCTGTCACGCCTCGATCCCGGCGAAGTCTCGACCACGCTTACCCGTGCGGGCGGCGATACGCTGGTGCTGCTGATGCTCTGCGGCCGAACCGCCGTACTGCCCGGCGCCGAAGAGCAGACAGCCCCGCCCGCCACAGGCGAAGGCGAGGAAGGCACCGGAGGCAGCGCCGACGCCCCTGATATCACTCAACAGTTGTCGGCACAGATCGCCGGCCAGCGACTGGATTCGTTTTCCGCCGGATATCTGGAACAATTGCGCTCCGAGGCGCGGATTATCGAATACTGATGGCCGCGACGCTGCGCCCGATAGCCGTCAGTTGCGGTGATCCGGCCGGCATCGGGCCTGAGCTGGCACAAAAGGCTTGGGCTGCTCTTGGGCCTGATCTGCCATTTTTTCTGATTGGCGACCCTGCCCATGTACTGACCGGATCAGTCGCCCCGATCACCGATGCCGCGCAGGCCGCAGACGCAGCCCGACACGGGCTGCCGGTGTTGCCGCATCCCTTTGAGGGGCCGCTCACCCCCGGCACGCCGAATCCGCACCACGCCCAGAGCGTCATCAAAGCGATCGCGCGCGGCGTGGAACTGGTGCAATCGGGCGCAGCCAGCGCGCTCTGCACTGCGCCGATCCACAAAAGGGCGCTGCAGGACGGCGCAGGATTCGCCCATCCCGGCCATACTGAATACCTGGCGTATCTGGCGGGTGTGGCGCGCGTGGTGATGATGCTGGCCAGCGACCAGTTGCGTGTGGTGCCTACCACCATCCACATTCCGCTGCGCGACGTGCCCGCCACGCTGACACCCGAGTTGCTGACCGAAACGCTGCGCATTACCCATGCGGGCCTGATCCGCGATTTCGGCATCCCCGCGCCGCGCATCGCCGTTGCCGGGCTGAACCCCCATGCCGGTGAAGGCGGCAAGATGGGGGACGAGGAAATCACACTGATCGCCCCGGTGCTGGAGGAACTGCGCGCCGAGGGGCTTGATCTGCGCGGTCCGATGTCGGCGGATACGATGTTTCATGCCGCCGCACGGACAGGCTATGACGCAGCGGTGGCAATGTATCACGACCAGGCGCTGATCCCGATCAAGACGCTGGATTTCGACCGCGGCGTGAACGTCACACTCGGCCTGCCTTTCATTCGCACATCACCCGATCACGGCACTGCGCTTGATATCGCGGGTCAGGGTATCGCCAATCCCAGATCAATGATCGAGGCGTTGAAAATGGCGGCGCGGATGAGCGCGGCACGCGAGGCATGAGTGCGGTGGATGCTCTTCCTCCCTTACGGGAAGTCATCGCAGCACACGAGCTGGCCGCGCGCAAATCACTTGGCCAGAACTTTCTGCTCGACCTCAATCTCACCGCCAAGATCGCTCGGCAGGCGGGCGATCTGAGCGAATGCGACGTACTGGAGATCGGCCCCGGCCCCGGCGGGTTGACCCGGGGATTGCTGTCCGAGGGTGCGCGGCACGTGCTGGCGATCGAAAAGGACCGCCGCTGCCTGCCCGCTTTGGGAGAGATCGCAGATGCCTATCCCGGTCGGCTGACGGTGCTGGAGGGGGACGCGCTGCGTATCGACCCGTTAGAGTATCTTACACCGCCGATCCGGGTTGCGGCCAACCTACCCTACAATATCGGGACAGAACTGCTGGTTCGCTGGCTCACGCCGCCCGAATGGCCCCCCTTCTGGCAGAGCCTGACGCTGATGTTTCAGCGCGAAGTGGCCGAGCGGATCGTGGCAAAACCGGGCAGCAAGGCCTACGGGCGGCTGGCCCTGCTGGCCAGTTGGCGCTGCGACGCGCAGATCGTCATGCATCTGCCGCCCGGTGCATTCACCCCGCCGCCAAAAGTGTCGAGTGCCGTGGTGCATCTGCGTGCCCTGCCCGAGCCGCGCTATCCGGCGAATGCGAAACGGCTGGAGGCGGTCGTGGCCCGCGCCTTTAATCAGCGGCGCAAGATGCTACGCGCCGCCCTCAAGGGCCTCGCCCTCGATATCGAAGACCGCCTGATCGCTGCTGGCATTTCCCCCACGGACCGTGCCGAAACCGTGACGCTGGAGCAGTTCTGCGCCCTGACGCGCATGCTGGAGGCATGAGCGCGCGGCTTGCCATCCTGATGCCCGCGGCCGGCAGGTCGGCGCGGATGGGCGGACGGGACAAACTGCTGGAGCCTGTGGGCGGTGTGCCGCTACTGGCACGTCAGGTGAAACGCGCGTTGGACACCGGTGCCGACGTCTATGTAACGACGCGCGCCGACCGGCCCGCACGAGCCAAGGCATTGGGCGGTCTGTCGCAGGACCGGTTGATCCTTGTGCCGGTCGATACCCCGCAAGACGGGTTATCTGCATCTCTGCGCGCCGGGCTTCTGGCCCTGCCCGACACCGTGCAGGCGCTGATGATTCTCTTGCCGGACCTTCCAGACATCACGACAAATGACCTGTCGGCGATGATTATGGCACAGGCCAGCGCACCGGGCAGCACGTTGCGAGCCTGCACCGAGGATGGCACACCCGGACACCCGGTAATTTTCCCGCGCCGGTGGTTTGGCGAATTGACCCGCTTGACCGGAGATCGCGGCGCTGGCGCATTGCTGCGCCGGATCGACGTCAGCTATCACCGCCTGCCCGACTTCCGGGCCATCACCGACCTTGACACACCCGGAGATTGGGCCATATGGCGCGCGCGCACCGGACTCTGACGAACAACGCGCCCTCAAACAAGAGCGTTTGTGCCTGAGGTGTTCGGAGTTGCCCAAGACCGCTGCGAGCCACTTTCCCATGCCGAGATTGCACCCCCCGGCACGGGAAACTGAAAACTGATTGTCTGCCTCCGTAAACGCAACAATCCCGGCCCAAAGCCGGGATTGTTGCCGTATCGGAACCGACATGGCCCCCGCAACCTATTCCATGAACCAGCCCGCCGATGTGGCAGGCCCGTCCGGCTGCAAAGGGTTATTTGGTCAACAGACGCGCCTCGTGCTTTTTCAGCGAGCGGCGCGCGGCGCGATAGGCGTCGACGCCTTCCATCTCACGCAGTTCGGGGAACAACGTGTAGATTTCATCGCGCTGCTCGACGCCCATGCCGTCCAGTGTCTGTTCGCCGGGCTGGAAGCTTTCAGTCCAGGAGCCGTTGGACAGCACGACCTCGTGCTGATCGAACATGAAGTGGATATAGCTGACCGCACTTGTATCAACCGCGTCGACACCTTCGAGCCCGGTCAGATGCTTAGCGGCTACCAGTACTTCGCGGTCTTCGAAATAGAGCGCCGATTTCTCGTTGTTGATCAGCACACGGTGGTTAGGACTGACCAGCAGGTCGCGCTCGGGCAGGCCCCGGCCCAGGCTGCCGGCCCGGATCAGCACCGGCTTGAGGTGCTGCGCCTGCAGCATCTCGGCCCCAGCCAGATCACGGCGGCCCAGCCAGCGAATTTCCTGCAGACCATTGTCGCGGGTAATGACCCGGTCGCCAATTTGCAGATCCTCCACCAGCCGCTCGCCCTGGGGCGTGGCGATTACGGACCCCGGCGTAAAGCACGGGATGATCTTCTCGATTTCCTTGAAGGTCATCGACCCGGTCACGGCACCGTCCGGCGCATCGAGGAAGTTCACCGTACCGCTGGTCGAATTGCCATCAGGATCGACAGTCTCATCCACGATCTCGAACTCGCCAACACCGGTAAGATCGAGCGTGTCAAAGTCGTCGCCGCCCGCACCGCCGTCGGCAACGTCGCCGTAACCGTCGGACGCCGAACCGATGATGAACGTATCGCGCCCGTCATTGCCCGACATGTGGTCCGCACCGGCACCGCCGATCAACAGGTCATCGCCACCTTCGCCCATCAGGGTGTCGTCGCCATCGCCGCCATTCAGGGTGTCATTGCCCTCGGCAACCTCCGGGAATGTATCGAAATAGACATCCGTGACCTTGATCCCTGATGTTTGGGGGCCGTCCTGGTTGTGTTCGACGATTATCTCGGACACTGGACCGGGGATATCCACCAGGATGGAATAATCCGGTGACGAGTCTTCTGCGTAGCCACCATCACTGTCAGAGGTATCGGCCCCGGGGACCGCGTCGGTGTCGGTCAGCGTCAAATTAGGACCCGCAGTCAGGTTGACCGTGATTGCGTTACCATCCGCATCGAGTGCGGTCACTTTCACAACGCTATCGCCGTCCACGTCATTGATGCGGAATGACACGTTTTCGACCGGCCGTGCAAAATCGAGGTTGAATTGACTACTGCTGCCTTCCTGCCCCAGCAGATTGTCGAGCGAGCTGTTGGGGTTGGCCGGGGCACCATCGGTCGCCACGCCATCCACGAGGTGGTAATTGGAGGCAAAGACCGTAGCATTGCTGCCCGCTCCTGTGGAGGAAAAGGTCACATCGACATTACCGGTATTCTGAGAGAACCCACCAAGGCTGTCCTGATCGTCGATCCCGGGCGTGCCATCGTCGCCGTCCGGATCGGGTGCTGCATCCCAGCGGAACACTTCACGCACCGGGATATTGTCAGTGATATCCCGGTCACCGAAAATCAGGTCGTTGCCCGCGCCGCCGCTCAGGTCGTCATCGCCTGCGCCGCCAAAGATCTCGTCATCGCCAGCACCGCTGTCGACCGTATCGTTACCACCGCCGGCGTTTACAATATCCTGATCGCCGCTCTGGCCGGGGAGGCTGGCATCGCCATTGTCGATCTGATCGCCTTCGGGATCGCCGGTGTAGCTCAGATTGATATCATTGTTATCTGCATCGCCTTCGACAACGCCAGAACCGGTGTCCGTTCTATCAATACCCATTGTTTCCTCCTCTAAACAGCCGTTACCGGCCAGCCGCTCGATCGCGGATAAATAAAATGCCACCAACGATACCGGCGCTCACTTCGCGACCAGCGCAAACCACAGGTGATAATTATGAGAGATCGACATTCGCACCGTAGGCACGCCAGTTCGTTGCGGGCGGGACCCACAATTCGCATTTTCCACGCATTGCAATGCAACACGGCGAACACACGTCTCTCACATCATCTGATGTGCAATTCGCGCGGTCGCCCCCGTGACCACAAACATCGTCCCCCAGTTGGACTAGTCCCTTGTACCCACAGGCCCGGCACCCTCAAAATGAAATTTGTCCTAAAAGTGTTCTCAACGCACCAAAGTCGCCCCCATGCTGGCGTATTTTGCCTCATGTTTGACATATCTGAGGCAGAATTGTTTCCACCCCTCGCCCCTCAGAAGTCGGCGGAAACCCCGATAATGCTAGCAAAACATGCATATCCATGACGCCATCACGCAATTTACAGATGATCTGTCGTTTCCATATTGGAAACGACAGATCACACGAGCAATGGTTAACCATGTCAAAATTAAGGTGGGGTTGTTGTCTCTTTTTGCGCGCCAATAGTCCAAGTCCAACGACTTTGACCAAGCTTCGGAAACCAGTTACCTGATTCGCCGATTCGAATCGGAGGATTTGCGTCCCTGGCAGTGTCCACTGATGATCCGGAACGAACCGACTTGACCGGTCAGCGCGCTAATAACGGACCAGAAACCGGGGCACAAGCCGGTCGTGGCCGGAAACATCATTGCGATGGATGGTCCCTGCGCCGGGCAGCATGACCACTGATGCAATCGGGTAGATTACAACCAGATGGTCATGTGTCGGTGCTCTCGCACTGCGCTGGACCTTTGGTACCCAAGGCCGGACTCGAACCGGCACGCCTCGCGGCGGGGGATTTTGAATCCCCTGCGTCTACCATTCCGCCACTTGGGCCCGCTCCATTCCTCTAGCAACGCCCGTCGCGCCCGTCCAGCCCCGACACCGGTGCGCGCCCTGTTTTTTCCGGTTCTCCATCGCTCTTGGCTTGACCGTCCGGGCGCTGCATGGTCAGAGGCGTGGATCACAGCAGACGGGGACTCCAAGGCGATGCTCAGACGGCTCTATGATTGGACGATCCGCATGGCGCATCATCCCCGGGCGCTTTGGGCCCTGGCATTCATCGCCTTCATCGAAAGCTCGGTCTTTCCGATTCCTCCGGATGTTCTGATCATCCCGATGATCCTGGCGCGCCCCAACCGGGCCTGGCTGATCGCTTGCATGGCACTGCTGGCTTCGGTGCTGGGCGGCATGCTGGGCTATGCCATCGGCGCGCTGGCCTACGAACAGCTGGGTCTGCCGATCCTTGAGACGCTGGGCAAGAGCGACGCGGTGGCCGCATTCAACACCCGCTTCAATGATCTGGGATTCTGGGCGGTGCTGACCGCAGGTGTCACCCCCTTCCCCTACAAGGTGATCACGATCATGTCGGGCTGGACCGGCATGCCGCTGGCGACGTTTATCATCACGTCGATCATCGCGCGGGGGCTGCGTTTTTTCATCGTGGCATGGCTGTTGTGGAAATACGGCGCGCCGATCCGCGATTTTATTGAAAAGCGGCTGGGCCTGCTGTCCATCCTCTTCGTAGTGTTGCTCTTTGCCGGTTTTTATGTTGTGAAATTTCTGTGACAGATGTGGTGCGCAACAGATTTATCCTTCTCGCAGCGTTCGGTTCGGCGGCGCTGCTGCTGGGGGCGTTCGCGTTTCAGCATCTGGGGGGACTCGCTCCGTGCAAGATGTGCCTCTGGCAGCGCTGGCCCCACGCTGCGGCGGTGCTGATCGGTGCTGCCGCACTGGCAACGCGCGGCCCTGCCCTGCCCGCTCTGGGCGCGCTCGCCACCCTCACGACGGCGGTGATCGGGGGCTACCACATGGGGGTCGAGTACGGCTGGTGGGAAGGTCCCGCCTCCTGTTCGGGCGGTAGCGGTCTGGGCGGCATGAGCGGCACGGACCTGCTCAGCATGGGCGGCCCGACCGGCGTCGTGATGTGCGACGAGATCGCATGGCAGATGCTGGGCCTGTCAATGGCCGGCTGGAACATGCTGGCATCGCTTGGTCTTGCGCTGTTCTGGGGACTGGCGGCGCGCCGCGGCTGACCGCGCTTGACCCTGTACGCAGGCTCACAGGCCGAACTGTCCGATGTCCGCATGAACACATCACCGATCACCCCCGCCAGTGTTGAGAAGACCGAACTGATCTGCAATTTCTATTCTGCAAACACCTCAGAGACTACCCGCCCCGGCGCGCACACGGCTCTCGGCCCGTTGACCTGACGCACGCGACAGTCCGCGCCGAGTCTATCCCATCGTTTGCGATCAATCGCCCTGCTCGCCTCAGGACCGTTCCTTCTCACAAGGCCCCCTCGCTCCATAGCCCTCCGCCTTGAACCTGAGGCACTCAGTCAAGCCGGAAGGCATGCAACGGTCATATGTATCGCTGCGTTCCGCGAAAAGCTGTGAGTCAGTTTTTCGCGGAACGCTTTATCGTCCAAATTTCAAGAGGTCGCATGCTCGCCACCGAGGGCAAGAATGCGGTCGTATAGCTCTCGCGCGATCACCACCCCGTTCACCTCATTGCGCGCGCGCGTCAGGTAGCGTTCCTGTGAAGGAAGCCGCGCGCCCTGATCCGTGAAGCCCGCAAATATCTGTTCGGCCCGCTGCTGATTGGTCGCCGGGTCATCACCCCCAAGAAAGGTCGGATCGAAGGCTATGATCAATTCACCATGGCAAGGGGCTGCACTCTCGCCTGCGTCAAAATCCATTGATGCGCGGCTGGTCATGTCACCAATCAACGGTCCAGCCAAAAGCTCGATCATCGTCGACAAGGCTGTGCCTTTGTGCCCCCCAAACGTCGTCATTGCCCCCGCCAGAACCGCTGCCGGATCATTTGAAGGCACACCCTGCGCATCCACGCCACAACCGTCAGGAAGCATTTGTCCCGCCAGTTTCGCCATTGCGATATCGCTGCGCGCCATTGCACTGGTCGCAAAATCAAACACATAGGGATTGGTGCCCGCACGCGGCCAACCAAAGGCCATAGGGTTGGTCCCCAGAACCGGACTCGTGCCACCCGAGGGCGCCACCCAAGCATGACTAGGTGTCATTGCCACCGAAGCGAGGCCCATCCGGGCAATTCGTTCCACCTCTGGCCAAAGCGCGGAAAAGTGAAAGCAGTTATTGATCGCCAGAACTGCAACACCAACCGCCTTTGCCTTTTGCTCCAACAGCGGCAAGGCTCGTTCAAAAGCCAGAAGAGAATAGCCAAGGTGGGCATTGGCACGAACAACAGCCGCGCTAGGCTCGGAAATTTCAGGCTCGGCAGTACGATTGAAATTAGCGCTGTCTATCGTCATCACGCAGCCAGGGAGCCGCAAAAGCCCATGTGATTGGCGGCCATCACGCTCACAATCCGTGATCGTTTGCGCAACTGGGCCGGCCTGGGCCTCGGCCAGCCCGGCCTTGAGCAGCACGGAAACGGCCAATGCGCGGACCTCATCCAGGTCAAGCTGGACTGCGTTAGTCGCGGGAGATGAATTGTCAGTCATAGGGGCATTCCTTGTTAGCATGACCGCAGCGGCGGCCATCAATTCGCTCGTTCAGGCCAAGAGTGCCCGTCATTTCCCCACTCCGCAAGCCAAGGAGCAGGGTGCAGATCCCCGAAAGTTTGCCAGCTACGCCGCCCAAATTCGGACACTGGCCTAAGCTGCGATTTGGTGTCTGCTGATCTTCAACTCGAAGGGGATTAGATATGTCGAAACGGGCGCGACATCATCCAGAATTCAAGGTCAAATCCCGCGGCAAATGCCATCGACCCGGATGTGAACACCACGCAGGCTATCGCTCGATATCTGGATGGATAGCCGGTGCTGGCAACACCGGTTCCATCAATGCGGGCTGATCCCGCGAAGCCGTTCAGACCGCCGCCGCAGGAGTTCGATGGTCGTCAGCAGCAGGATCGACATCACCACAAGAATCGTAGCGATTGCCAGGATCGAGGGGGATATCTGCTCGCGGATACCGTTCCACATCTGGCGCGGGATCGTTTGCTGGTCCGGGGCGGCGATGAACAGCACCGCCACCACCTCGTCAAATGAGGTGACAAAGGCGAAAAGCCCCCCCGAGATCACCCCCGGCAGGATCAGCGGCAAGGTGACACGGAAAAAGATGCGCGGCGGTGCCCCCCCGAGACTGGCGGCGGCCCGGACCAATGTCTGGTCAAAGCCCGATAGCGTGGCCGTCACGGTGATGATGACAAAGGGTATGCCCAAAGTGGCATGAGCCAGGATAATGCCCACATATGTGCCGGTCAGCCCGAGCATTGAATAAAAAAAGAACAATCCCGTCGCGGTGATTATGATCGGCACAATCATCGGCGAGATCAGGATCGCCATGATCGCGCGCCGCCAGGGCATGTCCGATCGCGACAGGCCAAGAGCTGCCACAGTGCCCAGCGTCGTCGCCACGATCGTGGCGAAAAAGCCGATGATCACCGAGTTCTTGGCCGCTTGCAGCCAGCGCGCATTGTGCCAGCTATCCATCCACCAGTCCCAGTCACGCACAGCCTCGGGGGCCGCCATCCCATAGGTCAGCAGCCGGTCGTACCAGCGCAGGGAATATCCTTCGGGGTCAAGCGTCAGCATCTTGGTGGTAAAGGTGAAGTAGGGTTCGACGTTAAAGGACAACGGAATGATGATCAGGATCGGTGCGATCAGGAACAGCAAAATCAGCGCACAGATCACCCGGTAGGCATATTGCCAAAGGCGTTCGAGTGGGGTGGCGTAGATAGGGATCGACATCCTGACCTCGTAGCGGCTTGCGGGGCTCAGCCCAGTTTCATGTTATCGATGCCGACCAGCTTGTCATACAGCCAGTACAGCAACAGGACCGCCCCCAGAAGAAGCGCAGCGAGGGCTGCAGCCAGCGACCAGTTCAACGAGTTCTGCATGTGGAAGGCAATCATGTTCGAGATCAGCTGGCCCGACGCGCCACCAACCAACGCGGGCGTGATGTAGTAGCCGACAGCCAGAATAAAGACGAGTATCGCCCCTGCACCCATCCCCGGCAATGTCAGTGGCAGATAAATGCGGCGGAACGTGGTCCAGGAAGTGCCCCCCAACGAGCGCGCCGCCCGCGCATAGGAAGGATTGATCGAGCGCATCACCGAATAGAGCGGCAAGATCACGAAGGGCAGCAGAATATGGACCATGGCAATGATGGTGCCGGTACTGTTGTACATCATCTCAAGGCGCCCGGTCTCGGAAATGACACCGAGGCCGACCAGCGCCGAGTTGATCACACCCTGCCCCTGCAGGATGGCGATCCAGGCGGTCGTGCGGACCAGAAGAGAGGTCCAGAATGGCAGGAGCACCAGGATCATCAGCAGGTTCGACTGCTTCATCGGGAGTGTCGCCAGCAGATGCGCCACCGGAAAGCCCAGCATCAGGCAAATCAGGGTGATCGCAACCGAAATTACAAACGTGCGACCGAATAGCTTCAGATAGATCCGCCGGTCGGGTGCCACTCTGACGATGCTGCCGTCATTGTCCCGCGTCCGGTCCACAGCCGCAACATAGAAGTCCGGGCTGAACCTCGCCGAGGCGGTGCGCATCGCCGCCCAAAGCTCGGGGTTGCCCCATTTCTTGTCGGTTGCAGGCAGGCTTTCGGCAAAAGGCGGCTCAAGCTTGGAGACCTTGCGCCCGGTTGACGTGAACAGCGAGCGCGTGCCCGCCATCTCATAATTCACCCTAGTGCCGACGATGCCGATGGTGCGTTCTGCAGCCGAGCCACGCAAATCTTCTGCCAGCGCGGCAAATGCAGCTTCGTCAGGCACAGTGCCAGTGTCGTTGGCTTTGAACCAGGCTGTGATCTGCGGCATGTTGTCGGGAAAGCTCGGGTTATGGATCGAGCGGAGCAGCATCTGCCCCATCGGAAAGACAAAGGATACCAGAACGAACAGCAACAGCGGCGCCACCAGTAAAAAGGCCCGGCGGCGCCCGCGACGCCGCGCGTGGCCAAGCGCCTGCTTCAATGGCATCCCGTCCGCGGTGGTCAGCTGAATTCCAGGCTCCGGGGCCGTTCCAGTCATTAGCTCATCCGTGCATTAAGCGTTCCGTCCTGCTTTCAATTCAGAAACAAGCCGAAATATTTCACCTTGGAGCCGGGGCCGGTCAGTGCCGCCCCCGGCTGGTTTCTAGACAAGGCTCTTACGATCAGTTCGCCAGCCAGGTGTTGAACCGCTCATTCAGTTCGATGTCGTGGTCGGCCCAGAACTCAATGCTGGTAGTCAGAGAAGCATCGACATAGTCGGGATAGGTCGGCAGGAACGGCGCGATTTCTGTCTCGCCATCCTTGTAGAGACCGACTTTTGCTGCCGAAGAACGCCGCGCCGGACCATAGCTGATAAAGGTCGCCTGTGATGCCAGCCGCGTCGTATCCGTTGCGTATTTAATGAACTCCCAGGCTTCGTCCTTGTGCGGTGCCCCTTTCGGGATGGCAAAGAGGTTGAAGTCAAGGATCTGGTGCGGCCAGAACAGCGTGAACGGCTGGTTCTCCTCGATCATGGCGTCAAAGAAACGGCCATTATAGCCAGTGGTCATCACCACCTCGCCATCAGCCAGCAGTTGTGGTGCCTGTGCACCTGCTTCCCACCAGACAACCTGGTCCTTGATCTTGTCGAGCGTTTCAAACGCACGATCCACACCTTCGGGAGTGCTGAGGGTGTCATAGACATCGCCCGGCGCCACGCCATCGGCCATCAGCGCCAGTTCCAGCGCAAACTTGGCGCTTTTGCGCATTCCGCGCTTGCCGGGGAAGTTATCGAGGTCAAAGAAATCAGCCGAGGATGTCACCGGCTCGGTCAGATCAGCGCGATAGGCGATCAGGGTAGAGTAGACGATAGTGCCCACGGCGCAGTCGTAAAGCGTACCATCCACAAAGTCTTCGCGCGCCGGCGTGCCATCGTCGCCATCGGGAAGCTCGTCAAGTGGCAGTAGTTCCAGCGCGCCTTCATCGCACAGACGCAGCACATCTGAAGGTTCAAGGTCCACCACATCCAGCGTGACATTGCCGGCCTCGACCTGCGCCTTGATCGGGA
Source organism: uncultured Roseovarius sp. (assembly GCA_947503145.1). GTDB lineage: Bacteria > Pseudomonadota > Alphaproteobacteria > Rhodobacterales > Rhodobacteraceae > Roseovarius. The sequence continues at coordinate 36,129 of CANNCP010000006.1, read as the reverse complement.
TCGCAGGGTTGTCGGCATCAACCGAAATGATCTTTACGCCGGTCTCTGCCATATAAGGCTTGTAGTAGGCTTCCATCTGGCTGGCACCATAGGCACCGCCAAAGGACATCACCGTGATTTCCTGCGCCGAGCTGGTCGAGGTCATCGCGGCCAATCCAGCGATGGCCGTAGTCATTGTCATTAGTCGTTTCATATGCGTTTCCCCTCCTCCGGGATTGCTTTGGTTAGCGTAATGCAATTGCGTTTACGGGTGTATCCAACGCACGGACATCCCCTGGAATCCCGGCAATACACAGCGTCTCAGCCGTTGCCAGACGCCGCTGACCGATGGTGTTACGGCCTTTGATGATGAAATCACCTGCGCAGATCATACGCAGCCGTATGTGAGGGGTGTCCCCCATACAAATGACGCCTCGCACCTCCTGTTGGCAGGGTTCAACCCGTTCACCATCAGAGGTTCGTCATCGTAATTCTTTTGGACCAGATCAAACTCGACCAACCGGCCAACGCAGTCAAATCTTGCCATGCATTTCGCCCCTACTAACGTGGAACGCATGAAAAAGCGTATCAGTATTCAGTCAACTACGGGTCAAATGCATTTGCAAGCTGTTTCAAAAACGAATTCTCCCGGGGCCAGACCCTCTGCCCCCGATCTCTGGAACACCGACAGGCTCTGATCACAGCATCTTGTCGTGCAAGGCATACTTGGAGTCGGCCAGGCGCCTAAAATATTTCGCGTTCAATCCCGATCACGGATTGAACGCGAGGTGTCCTAAGCCGACGCAAAAAGCTCACGATACCGATCGCGCAGGATGTTTTTCTGAACCTTGCCCATCGTGTTGCGCGGCAACTCGTCCACAACGATAAGCTTGCGGGGGTGTTTGAAACGCGCCAGCGTCGCGCCCGCCGCGGCCATGATAGCCGCCTCATCAGGTTGCTGCCCGCGCTCCGCGACCAGAACACCCACCACCGTTTCGCCAAAGTCGGAATGAGGCACACCGATCACCGCGCTTTCCAGAACACCGGGTTGTTCGTCCAGCACCAGCTCGATCTCTTTTGGGTAGATGTTATAGCCACCCGAGATGATCAAATCCTTGTCCCGGCCGACGATCTGAACATAGCCCTGATCGTCGATCAACCCCAGATCGCCGGTGATGAAAAATCCGTCTTTGCGCAATTCCTCGGCGGTCTTTTCCGGCATCTGCCAATAACCCTGAAAGACGTTCGGGCCGCGGACCTCGATCTGGCCAACCTCACCCTGCGGTGTCGGCGCGCCAGTGGCCGGATCGCATATCTTCAACTCGACCCCCGGAAGCGCAAATCCAACCGTCCCGGCGCGGCGCTCTCCGTCGTAAGGGTTTGAGGTGCTCATGTTGGTCTCGGTCATCCCGTACCGCTCAAGAATCGCGTGACCCGTGCGCGCACTAAAGCGTTCATGCGTCTCCGCCAGAAGAGGCGCGCTGCCAGACGTGAACAGGCGCATATGCTGCGTCGCTTCGCGATCAAAGCGCGCATCATCCAGCAGCCTTGTGTAAAAGGTCGGCACACCCATCATTGTCGTGGCGCGCGGCAATTGCGCGATCACCGTGTCGACATCGAATTTCGGCAAAAAGATCATCGCGCCGCCCACCGCCAATATGACATTGCTTGCCACGAACAGCCCATGGGTGTGGAAAATCGGCAGTGCATGCAGCAACACATCGGCCTCGGTAAATCGCCATTCATCCACCAGCACTTTGGCGTTGCTCAGCAGATTGTCCTGGCTCAGCATCGCCCCCTTTGAGCGCCCGGTCGTGCCGGAGGTATAAAGCAGTGCCGCCAGATCATCGCCCTTGCGCGCAACTGTGGCAAAGCTGTCCGGCTGCCCTGTCGCACCCTCCATCAAACTGCCAGTGCCATCGGCATTCAACGTCGCCAATTTTGCGCCTAGATTGTCCGCCACAGGCGCCAGCAAAGAGGCAGCATCGGCATCACAAACCACGAGAGCCGCACCGGAATCCTCAATAAAGTAAGAGACTTCGCTCGCCGTATAGGCGGTATTGAGCGGCAAAAACACGATGCCCGCCTGCACGCATGCGCCATAAAGGGCGAGGGCTTCGGGTGATTTCTGCACCTGTGCGGCCAGCCTCTCGCCCGGCTTCAGCCCCAACTCGGTCAGATGGTTCGCAATACGTGCGACCTGCCCGAGGAACTCAGCATAGCTGATCTCGCGTCCGTCCGACAGGATCAGAAACGGCCGTGATTGACCGGCATGGCGAGCGAAAAGCGTATCGTACAAAGGGTTTGCCATGGGTCAGGCTCCTTTCAATTTGGTCTCGCCGGTGGCGGCCAGTGATTTTACTGCCGAGGAAGCGGCGATGCTGTCGGCACTGGCAAAAGCCTCGTGCCGCTCTGCGGTGCGGCGCAGATCATAGAGATAATTAACCATCATACCGCCTGATTGTGTGCGCCCCTTCTCCGACAGGTCGGCTCCGGCGTGAAGCGCATGTATGATTGCCCCGTTGCCCAGATGGAAGCGCGCAACCGGGTCTTGTGGTGCTCCGGCGGCCCCTTTTGCATTCAGCAGATAGTGCGCAGCCAATGCGGGCAGATCGGCCTCGTCCGCCTCTATATCCATGGTCGCCAGCCAGTCCATCAGGCCGGGGATCGGCGACAGTGTGACAAAGCGCGAAAGTCCGGGCAGATCGGCGGCCAGATCCCCTGCCACCTGTTTGATCAGCGAATTGCCAAAGGAAATACCGGCCAGCCCGGCCTGACAATTCGAGATCGAATAAAACACGGCCGTATCGGCGCGCTCAGGGGCCAGCGCCTCGCGGCTCTCGGCCAGCAGAGGTTGCACTCCGCCGGGGATACCACGCGTCAGCGCGACCTCGACAAAGATCAGCGGCTCATCCGGCATGGCAGGGTGAAAAAAGGCGAAACAGCGCCGGTCCTCTGGCTGCACGCGACGACGCAGGTCTTCCCAGCTGTCGATGGCGTGAACGGCCTCGTAAGCGATGATCTTTTCCAGAATATGCGCCGGGGTTTCCCATGTGATCGCGCGTAACGCCAAAAAGCCAAGGTTGAACCACGACGCAAAGAGGTGGCGAAAATCGAGGTCCAGCGCCTCAAGCTCCGGCACACCGCGCCCCAGGCGCAACAGATCCGCACGCATCTCGACCAGCGCGCCAGTCGCACCCTCAACCCGGTTCAGACGGCGGATCAGCTCTTGCCTCGGTGCTTCGGAGGTCTTCAGAAAAGAACGGTAGCTCTGACGTGACGGCGCGGTCTCATACGTGTCCAGCGCCATGCGCGCGGCACCGGGATCGAGGTTCATCTCCTCGGCCAGATGGTGGAAAAACACCACCTTGGCTGCGTCATCCATCGCGCTGAACCGCGTCAGGATCTTTTCGGCCAGCATTTGTCCCGAGGTCTCGCCATGGGCGGTGATCAGCGCGTCGGCCAGCTCTTCGACGGGCCGACGGCCCCAATCGGCACGCCGCGCCGCGCCAGGCCCCCGCTCCAGGACGACGGCCAGAAGATCAGACAGGACCGTCATATGGCTTTGCCCATCACATAGTCAGGCAGCCATGTCACCAATTCCGGAAAGATGCACAGCAGAATGATCGCCAGCACCATGCAGCCGACAAAAGGCAGCGAGCCCATGAGAATTGTCTTGAGCGAGATGTCGGGCGCGATACCGTTGATGACATAGAGGTTCAGGCCAACGGGTGGGCTGATCAGGCCGATCTCCATATTGATGGTCAGCACCACGGCAAACCAGATGGGATCAAACCCTGCAATGGTGATGATCGGCATCAGGATTGGCGCCGCCATCAGGATCACCGCAACCGGTGGCAGGAAAAACCCCGCAATCAGCAAGAAGATGTTGATTGCCCCCATCAGCACCCAGCGGTTCACATCAAGCGTGCCGATCCATTCCGCGATGCTTTGCGTGATGAACAAGCTGCTGAGCATATAGGAAAAGACGCTGGCGGCGGCGATGATGAAGAGGATCATCACAGACTCGCGGGTACTATCGCGCAGGATCACCCAAAGGCCCGCCGGACTCCAGAGCTTGTAGATCAGCATGGCGACAATGATGCACAAAAGCGCGCCGACCGCAGCGGTTTCTGATGGCGTCGCAACGCCGCCATACATGGCGTAGAGCACTCCGAGGATGATGAAGAGGAAGGGCAGTACACGCGGCAGGATCTCAAACTTCTGACGCCATGAATAACTGCCAGCTGTCAGCACTTTGGTATTGCCCGAGCGCCATGTCGAATAAAGCGCCCATGCCATGAACAACGCGACGAGCAATGCACCCGGTATGACGCCGGCCAGGAACAATCGTCCGATCGAGGTTTCGGTTGCGATCCCGTAAACAATCATGGTGACAGACGGCGGGATCAGGATGCCCAGCGTACCGCCGGCTGCGATACTGCCCGCTGCAACACCGTCAGGATAGCCACGCTTGCGCATTTCCGGGATGCCCATCTTGCCAATGGCCGCGCAGGTCGCGGGGCTGGAGCCGGACATGGCGGCAAACAGTGCGCAGGCTCCGAGGTTCGAGATGACGAGGCCACCGGGAATGCGCGTCAGCCACCGTTCCAGCGCTTCATACAGGTCTGCACCTGCGCGGGTTGACGCAATAGAAGACCCCATGATGATGAACATCGGAATGCTGAGCAGCGCGAAGCTATCGAGACCGCCAAAAAACAACTCAGGCATAAGTTCCAGACTGCGCAGCCCGTCAAACGCCATGAGGAAACCGCCAGAAACGATCAGCAGCCCCAGAGCCACGGAAACGCCGGAAAACAGCACGCCAATCGTGCAGAGCGCGACGAGTGCGCCCAGAGCAAGCGGATCCATCAGGTATTCTCCAGTCCGAAGGGGGCCTCGATTCTGAGGATGAGGCCGATCATGTCTGCGATCAGTTGCAACAGCAGCAGGCCAAACCCGACAGGCAGCGCCATATAGGGTATCCACAGGCGCACGCCCCAGATCGACTCCGAGCGCCAGCCCCTATCCCACGCATAATGCCAGTAATCAAAGCCATACCAGAACATCACCGCGACAACGGCAATGCTGAGTGACAGGGTAAAACAGGCCATCACGAACCGTGCGCGAGATGGCAGGGCAATAGGGACCAGATCGACGTTCACATGACCGCGCAGCCGTTGCACATAAGGCAAGCCGATCAGGGTGGCCCCGACCACCAGATAGACGACCATTTCGGTTTGCCAGATTGTCGAGTGGTTCAGCACCGCACGCACGAAAATCATCTGACAGGTGATCCCCACGGCGACGACGATCATCGCGGCCGATACCCAGCCCGCGAATGTCGAGATCGCAGCGACTACGCGCAGAAAGGGATTGTTGCCTGTTTTGGCGACGCGCTGCATCAGCTGACCTGCCATCTCGGCTCCTGTTCAAGTTGGATAAGGCGTTCTGCATTCAATCCGAGTTACAGGTTTGATGCAAACGCCAGTAAAATTAAGAGTATTTATTGAATTGCCCCGCGAACGGAGCACTTACTTCGCCCACAGAAAGACATTTGCCCGGCACGTTCGTGACAGCAGGCAGGGACGGCATTGCCATCCCTGCCCTGTTGAAATCATTCGACCGACAGCGCCATGTCCAGCAGATCCTGGCCGCCCGGAACTTCTTCGACGAAACTCTTGTAGGATGTTTGCGTGGCGATCTCGCGCCATGCATCAAAATCCTCCTGCGTCATGTCCGCGATTTCGACTCCTGCATCACGGAACACATCGACCGAAGCTGCATCCTCCTTTTTCGCCTCTTCCAGATAGAACGCCTCCGCCTTGGCCGAAGCATCAAGCAGGGCTTGCTGCTGCTCGTCTGTCAGGCTCTCGAACTTGGATTTGTTCATCAACAGCGGTTGATACATGAACCACAACGCATACTCGCCCGCAGGTGTATAGCATGCGACCTGCTCGTAAATGCGGTAGCTGACGAAAGATGCGGATGAGGTGTTGGCCGCGTCCAGAACGCCGGTCTGCATGGCGTTGTAAATGTCTGAACTGGCCATCGACGCAATCGAGGCCCCTGCCCCGGCCAGCATCTGTTCAAACGCCTTGCCGGCGGCGCGGGTCTGCATACCTTCGACATCGGCAGGTTTGGTGATGCACTTGTCCGTGCCGGCAAAACCACCGGCCAGATAGCCGTGTACCAGCGTCATCACGTCATCCTCGGCCATCTTGGCCTCGATTGCTTGCATGAATTCGCTGTCATTGAGGCGCGCGGCATGGTCGTGGTTCTTTACCAGACCGGGCATGAGCGTCAGGTTGAACGCTGGCTCTTGTCCCCCGGCATAGCTGAGCGGAAACACCGTCATATCCAGCTGACCCCGGCTGAGCGGCTTATATTGCTCGGTCGGTTTGAACAGCGACTTGGAGCCAAATATCTTGATATCGAGATCCACATCGGCGGCGGCCACTTCATCAGCGACCATCTGCGCAACCTTGTGGCGCACATCGTTATTGGACCACTGATGCGACAGGCGCAATTCCACCGCCGACGCGGTGCCGCCTATGGCCATCAGGGCTGTGGCCGCGACGGCGGCCTTGAGCATGGTTTTCATTTCGCTTCCTCCCAGAGTGTCTAGTTGTCCGGCTCTTCCGGATCGCGCCAACAGGGTGGCGCGACAGGTATTTTGAGTCAATCACTTTGTATACAGCAAATGAATCTTTGCATGCAAGTCGGCCCAAGGTATGGTTCCAGAATGGATAAGAGTCGCACAGATCGTATTGCCGAAGAGATTGAGGAACTGATCTTTGGCGGCACGTTCACCGATGGCGATCGGCTGAACGAACATGCGCTGGCCGACCGGTTTGGCGTGTCGCGCACCCCTATCCGCGAAGCGCTGCAAAAGCTGGCGCAATCCGGCCTCGTGACGCACATCCCCCATCGCGGCGTTTTCGTGCGCCAGCCCGGCCCCGTCGAGTTGATCGAGATGTTCGAGGTCATGGCCGAACTCGAGGCCGTCGCCGGCCGTCTTGCCGCCTTGCGAATCAGCGACGCCGCGCTGGCCGAACTGCGTCAGGCAAATGCCAAATGCCGGGATGCCGTCGCCACCAACGATGCTGGCACCTACTACATCGAGAATGAGCGCTTTCATCACTTGATTTATGCGCAATCCGGCAATGCCTTTCTACTTAAAGAAGCGCTGCGTCTGCACCGTCGCTTGCGCCCTTTCCGCCGCCAGCAGCTACGTCTGCGCGGCCGTATGGCACAGTCGATGAGCGAGCATGAAGCCATCGTTACTGGACTGGAGCGCGGTGATACGACGGGGACGGCAAATGCCTTGCGCGCTCATGTGGCCGTTCAGGGAGAGAAATTTCACCACCTGATGACCAGCCTCAAACCCGCCATGGAATAACGCGACACATCTCGACCAGACCCGCACGACACCGGGAAGCCGGCCGGACCTGGGGCACCCGGCGGCTGTGGAGCAAGACTGCCTTTGCCATATCGTTCTGGCATGCCTGTTGTATTTGCCCCTGAATACCGTCATGACGATTGCATCGTCGATCATCCGGCGCACCATTGGCAGTCGTTCGCACAAGATGCCAAGGGCGAGTTCCTTGGCCAAGATGTGCACGCTTGTCACAGATGGCGTGTTCGTCGGAACGGCTATTTTCCACCATTTCGAAAACCTCTGAAAGCACTTCCATGAACATGGTCAAGATCATCGCTGTCCCGATGCACAAGGAAGGGCGGAAATTTGTCGCGATCTTTGCTGCAATCACTGTCGTTCTGGCGTTTATCTGGGAGCCCCTGTTCTGGCTCGGCTGCGGCGCGACAATATGGTGCTACTATTTCTTTCGCGACCCGGTGCGCGTGATCCCCCAGCAGGAAGGCCTTATCCTGTCGCCCGCCGACGGTATCGTGTCACTGATCCAGGACGTTGTTCCGCCCGAGGATCTAGAGCTAGGAGGCAGCCCTGTGACGCGGGTGTCGGTGTTCATGAACGTGTTCAACTGCCATGTGAACCGTGCACCGATCGCAGGTACTGTTCGGCGAATTTCCTATCACAAGGGGAAATTCCTGAACGCCTCGTTCGACAAGGCAAGCGAACTGAATGAGCGCAACTCAGTGATGATCGAAACCCCGGCGGGCGTGCGCATCGGCGTTGTCCAGATCGCTGGCCTTGTTGCCAGACGTATCGTCTGCTTTGTCCGCGAGGGAGACAGCATCGGGATCGGCCACCGGTTCGGCCTGATCCGGTTCGGCAGTCGTCTTGACGTGTATCTGCCCGAAGGTGTGTCGCCCCTGGTTGCTGCCGGACAGACCGCCGTTGCAGGCGAGACCATTCTGGCCGACCTGGGCACGCCGCACGCCGTGCGTCCCGGAATCGCAGAATGACCGGGGCGCAGCAGATCAAATTACGCCACCTGGTTCCCAGCATCGTCACGGTATTCGCGATTTGTGCCGGAATGACGTCGGTGCGGATGAGCATTGAGGGGCATCTGGAAGCAAGCCTCTATTTCATCTTGCTGGCTGTGTTCCTGGATGCGGCAGATGGCAAGCTTGCACGCTTTCTGGATTCCGCCAGCCCGTTTGGTGCCGAACTGGACAGCTTGGCCGATTTCTTCAATTTTGGCATTGCGCCGGGGCTACTGCTCTACAACACACTCTATATCGGGACAGAGCATGCCAGCCTCGGCTGGCTCGCGACACTGGTTCTGGCCGTGTGCTGTGCGCTAAGGCTGGCGCGGTTCAACCTGTCCATTCAGTGCACGGACGTGACTTTGAAAAGGGATGGCTTCTTTGTTGGTGTGCCCGCGCCCGCTCTGGCCTGCCTTGCGCTGATGCCGGTCTTTTTGCACCTGCATGGCTGGCAGAACGCCGATCTTCCCGTCGCACGAACCATCTACATCATCGGCGTCGGATTGCTGGCCGTCAGCACGCTTCCGACCTATTCGATAAAACATGCATCCATAAAAAGAGCCCACCTTCCATTCGCGGTTGTTGGCGCTGTGGTGCTGGTGGTGTGTCTGCTGGTCTATCCTTGGCCCACGCTGATTGTAGGCAACGTGATCTACCTTGGATCTTTTCCATTTTCGTACCTGTCATTCACCAGGATGGATCATGGCAGCGCCGTGACTGATAGCAGGTTTGCGACGTCCCACGACGAGGGTGATGCCTGATAATCGGGACAAGGGAAGATACATAGATGCGTGCCGTGGCAATGTTGACGCTGCGCCTTGCGCTGGTATTGGGTGCCGCCGCCGGTGCCAAAACCCCGCAAAAACGGGGTCTTGGCGTGATTAGTACGACCTCGGATCAGCCCCGGCGACGCCGACCACCCACGCGGCCCGCGCGACCACGGCCTTCGTGCCCGGCCTTGGGGGCAACCTTGTTGAACTCGATCCACTTGCCGCCATGCGGATCGTTGTCGGTCAGAAAATTGGCAGCATAGATCGCTTCCATCTCCGAGCCTGGCCGCGGATTGGTGCTGCCCAGCCCGAAAAGTTGGCAGAACGTCTCGTCGTCCATATCGTCGGGCAGAACCAGACCGGCCTCGGCGATCTCGGCCTTCTTGGCGGCGATCTGGGCCTGTTTCACCGGCAGCGCTATGGGGTTCATGATGGCGCTGGTCATGCCAGCCCCCATTGCCATGGGCAGAAAGGCATTGTTGATCCCGTGACGGTTGGGCAGGCCAAAGCTGATGTTGGAGGCGCCACAGGTGGTGTTCACGCCCAGCTCTTCGCGCAGGCGGCGCACGAGCGCAAAGACCTGCAAGCCGGCGGTCCCCATCGCGCCGATGGGCATGACCAGCGGATCGACTACGATATCATGCGCCGGAATACCAAAATCTGCGGCACGTTCGACGATCTTCTTGGCCACGGCAAAGCGCACGTCGGGATCTTCGGAAATGCCGGTGTCATCGTTCGAGATCGCCACTACGGGCACGTTGTATTTCTTGACCAGCGGCAGGACGAATTCCAGCCGCTCTTCCTCGCCGGTGACCGAGTTCAGCAGCGGGCGACCATGCGCCGCCTTCAGCCCGGCCTCCAGCGCTGCGGGTACGGAACTGTCGATGCAGAGCGGCAGATCGACCAGCCCCTGCACCAGCTCGATGATCTTGGTCATCAGCGGCGGTTCGGTTTCGTTCGGGTTGGGGTTGGAGTTATAGACAACGCCCGCATTGATATCGAGCACGCTCGCGCCAGCGGCGGCCTGTGCCACCGCGTCCGATTCCACGGTTGAAAAATCACCCGCTTCCAGCTCTGCGGCCAGTTTCTTGCGGCCTGTGGGGTTGATCCGTTCGCCGATGACGCAGAACGGCTCGTCAAAGCCGATGACGGCGGTTTTCGTTTTGCTCTCGACGATCGTACGGGTCATGCTTGACCACCTTTCAGAATTTGATTGGTTCAGGATGCGTTTGCAGGCTTGCCCGCGTGGCCGCCGTTCACGATCGCCCAGGTTGCATTGGTCTTGATACCGCCCAGCGGGAAGAAATGCACATTGGTGATGTTGAAATCCGGGTTTGCCGCCTTGTGCGCGGCCAGTTCTGCCAACACGTCGTTGGGCTCGTAGGGCAGCAGCAGCTTGGTGACGTCCATGGCGCGCTTTTGCAGCACTTTCAGCGACGCGCCAACACCGCAGGCGATGGCGAACTTGATCAGCGTCTGCAGCTTTGCGGGACCCGCGATGCCGATGTGGATGGGCAAGGTGATCCCGGCAGCCGCCAGGCTGTCGGCCCATGCGATGAGCGGTTTCGCGTCAAACGCAAACTGGGTGGCCAGCGCCATTTCGGCATCCGTGGTTTCGCTGAATTTTTGCTTCCAGCGCAGCGCGTCGTCCACGTTTTTCATCGACCCGTCGGGGTCGATGTCACGGTTGCCTTCGGGGTGGCCCGCGACGTGCAGCCGGGTAAAGCCCGCCTTGTCGAATTCACCGGTCTCCAGCAGTTGCATCGAACTGTGGAAGTCGCCATGCGGCTTGGCGACGCCGCCTGCCAGCAACAGCGCCTGCTTCACGTCCGCCTCGCCCTGGTAGCGTGCGATCCAGTCGGCCAGCACGTTGCGGTCCTTGATGATACGGGCCGGAAAATGCGGCATTACCGGATAGCCGTCGGCATTCAGGCGTTTTGCGGTGGCCACCATGTCCTCGATAGGCGTGCCTTCGATATGGGCGATGTAGACACGTGTGCCCGCAGGCAGCAGATCGCGAAAGTCCTCGACCTTTTCGGCGGTGCGCGGCATCACCTCGATCGAATAATTCTGCAGCAACGCCTCGACCTTGCCATCGACCGGCGATGTGCCGGGTTTCTCACGTTTTCTGAAGTTCAAAAGAGCCATTACGGTCTCCCAAATACCCGAAGGTTTCATGCAGTCATGTCATCGGACCGAGAATCGGCATTCCAGCCGTTATTGGCAATCAATGCCTTGAGCCGCTCCCTGTCGTATTCGGCGTCCAGCCGTGCCGCTTCGGCATCGGCAACCGCCTCCGCGTCACCTTCCACGAGGTAGGGGGCGGCCTTGCGCCATTCCGCCAGGTAGTCATCCGTACCACCCGTGCCGGTTTTCATCGCGGCCCGGTCGATCGCCTGCTCAAAACGCTCTGGCAACTGCCGTTTCGAGCCGCGGCGTCCTTTGCCGACAATGATCTGCGCCGGAATGTCGCGCCAGTAGACTATGGTAACATCAGCCATTCGTGATTCCTCAGTTGGTCGCTTCTATGTAAAGCAAGCCTCGGGCCGCACGCGGCCTGATTTCGACATGACGGGCACGCAGAGCGACGCCACCATTTCTAAGTGTTACGGCGCGATTTGGCTACAGGCACGCTGTCCCGAAATTCTCATCATCAAGATGAGCCGCAGCAGCGCTTGCGCAGACACCCCTAAAGACCTACCTTACAGACAACTCGAAATGGAGGGCGTTCCATCATGACGCCCAGGCGTCCCGAAGGTGCGGGCGCGTTCCCGGAACCGGTAGAGAGCGCCGCGCCGAAACCGCCCGATCGTGGCCCGCTCTATGCGGCGCTCGATCTGGGAACCAACAGTTGCAGGATGCTGATTGCCGAACCGCGCGGCAGTCAGTTCAGAGTCGTGGACAGCTTCTCGAAATCGGTACAGCTGGGCGCGGGTCTGGAAATGTCCGGGCGGCTGTCGCGTACCTCCATCGGACGTACCATTCAGGCGCTCAGGGTTTGCCAGCAAAAGCTGAAACGCCACAAGGTGGAAAAGATGCGTCTGATCGCGACCGAGGCGTGTCGACGCGCGATCAATGGCGATGCCTTCATGGCTCGGGTCCGGCGCGAGACCGGTCTCAGCCTCGATATCATCACGCCGCTCGAAGAGGCGCAGTTGGCGGTGGTGTCTTGTGCGCCGCTGGTCAGCCGGAATACCGATCAGCTTCTGGTCGTGGATATCGGCGGCGGCTCGACAGAATTGGTCTGGATCGACCTGCGCGGCGTGCCGCACCGCGACCGCCCGCGTGCGATCATGCGGCTGCATGGCGGGTTTCATACCGTCGAGGATTCGATACCGCGCGCCCGCGTCGTGGACTGGATCAGCGTGCCGCTGGGGGTGGCGACACTGCGCGACCAGTTCCAGGACGTGGAGGACGACGCGGCACGTTTTGCCCTGATGAGTTGGTTCTTTGAAGAGAACCTGGCAGAATTTGCACCCTACAAGCGCGAACAGACCCGTGAGGGATTTCAGATCGTCGGCACATCCGGTACGGTCACGACCGTCGCGGCCAGCCATCTGGGGCTGCGCCGCTATGACCGCAACCGGGTCGATGGGCTACGCATGACCTCTGACGAAATCGACGCTGTGATTCGCTCATACCTCGCGCTGGGGCCTATCGGGCGGCGACACGACCCGCGCATCGGTCTTGATCGGCAGGCGCTGATCATGCCGGGCGCCGCGATCCTGCAGGCGCTGCTGCGCTGCTGGCCGACCGATCGGCTCTCGGTCGCGGACCGGGGCCTGCGCGAGGGGATGCTGTATGCGCTGATGTCGGCAGACGGTGTATTGACGGATGAGGATACGAGATGAACAAGGGACCGGACGGCAAGAACACATCGGGGCGCGGCCAACGCGATCTGACGGTCAAGGTCAAGACCGCGCGCGGCCGCACAGCGTCCTCGACCCGCTGGCTGCAACGTCAGCTAAATGACCCCTACGTGAAGCGAGCCCAGAATGAGGGCTATCGCGGTCGCGCCGCGTTCAAGATCATGGAGCTTGACGACAAGTACCGCTTTCTCGTGCCGGGAGCCCGCGTTCTTGATCTGGGGGCGGCACCGGGCGGCTGGATTCAGGTCGCCGTGCCGCGCATCAACGCCTTGGGTGCCCGCAGCGGCAAGGCGCAGGGCCGCATCATCGGCGTCGATCTGCAAGAGATGGAACCAGTCGCCGGGGCCGAGCTTCACGTGCTTGATTTCATGGACGACGGCGCTGACGACAAGATCAAGGAGTGGCTCGGGGGCAAGGCCGATGTCGTCATGTCCGACATGGCCGCGTCCAGTTCGGGCCACAAACAGACCGACCACCTGCGCATCATCTCGCTCTGCGAGGCGGCAGCCTATCTGGCCTTTGACGTTCTGGAAGAAGGCGGCACATTCGTGTCCAAGGTACTGGCAGGCGGGGCCGAAGGCGAGTTGCAAAAGCTACTGAAACAGCGATTTACCAAGGTGGTGAACGTAAAGCCGCCTGCGTCGCGTTCCGACAGCTCAGAGAAATTCGTGGTCGCCTCCGGCTTTCGCGGCTGACCCTGCACGGGTTGGCGCAGCGACCGCTGTGCGTGCTTGAGAAACAACGCATGGGCACCGGTGTCGGATTCTGCGGTCTCGTCACGACGCGCCTTGACGAACGCCGCAAACTCACCCTGGCGGATCAACTCGAACAGGCGCGAATGGCGCGGCGGTGACGTCTGAAATGGGCGTACAAACATGAGTGCCTCGCATGGGTGACTACGTGTATCAAGGCCACACCATGCCAGAGAAATGCGGCGATTTTACTGCATTCCGTGCACCAAACCGGGGCAATTTCGGTCATGATCCCTTCTGCTCAGGGGATTGATGGCGCGTGAATACCGCCATGTTTTGCCGCCCCCTCCCCCGCCAGGCTTGTGCATGGTCAAAGGTAGCGATGACTAAAGTATCCGTCTTAACTGAGTGCCTCTGGTTTTTCGCGGAACGCTTTAGAAATATTGATCTCGCCACTCCCGGCTTGCGCGCTCAATCTCGGCGAGGCCATCTTGGATGGTGAGAGCGTCACGTTGGGCTTGCAGCGTGGGTTCAGGTCCATTCGTCAAAGACATAAATTCCTAAAGTGTCCGTCATAAAAATCTTTGCACTCAAAATATGTTAAACGAAATAGTGAATTTGGCTCATTTGGTTGGCACCATTATGCGGCGCGTTGCACGTGACGCAAGTTTCGCGATCCAATTGCCTCATGATGGAGGCGTTGCATACACTTGCAATATCGGCAGCCTGACGAAGCCGCAGCGCAACAAGATGGTCAATGAACGGCTGATCCGCCTTACTGGCGCTGCGGCAGGATGGCGGTGATGGCCTTTAACAGCTCGGCCGCGCGGAAGGGTTTCGGCACATGGGTGATAAAACCCGCCTCGATATACTCAACCACCTGATGGGCCATCGCATTGGCGGTAAAGGCAATCGCCAGCACCGGTTCGCCAGAACTCTGCTCGGCCCGTTCCTGAATTTTATTCAGCGCCTTGATCCCGTCCATTACCGGCATCGAGACGTCAAGGATCAAGACATCGAAACGACCGGGCTCCCAAGCCTCCACCGCCTGCGCCCCGTTTACGACCTGCGTGACCTCGGCGCCATATCTGCGCAGAACTTCGCTAAGTAACAGCCGGTTGGTATTGTTGTCGTCGGCCGCCAATACTCGCACGCCGTCCAGCCGGTGCACCAGTGCCGTGTGCTCCGCGCCGCCCTGATCCGCCTGGGGCGGGGCACATTCAGCGAGCGGCAGGCTAACGGTAATGCACGTACCCGCGCCGAGGGCCGATTCCACACTGATCTGCCCGTCCATCATATCGACCAGTTGCTTGACGATGGCCAACCCCAATCCGGTGCCGCCATAGCGCTTGGCAATCGACGCGTCCGCCTGGCTGAAGTCCTTGAACAATCGCTCCTGCTGTTTGGGGTCTACACCGATACCGGTATCGCGTACCTCGATGATCAGATCGGCCCCGACACGCGCACTGATCTTCACCACCACCTGGCCGGCCTCGGTGAACTTGATGGCATTACCGGTCAGGTTGTTGAGGATCTGGCGCACCCGGTTCTGATCGCCCAGGCGGTATTTCTGTGTCCCGCTCCCGGTCAGCACCTCAAAGTCGAGCCCCTCTTCCTGCGCCTTGAGCCCGTACAGGTTCTCGACCCCCTCCACCAGATCGGCCGGGCGGAACGGCAAGTTCTCAAGTTCGAGCCGCCCGGCCTCGATCTTGGACATGTCGAGAAGATCGTTAAGGATCGACAGCAGTGATTCACCTGATTGCCGGATGATGCTGACCATGCGCCGCTGCTCAGAGTCGCTCATCTGCGTTTCCAGCAGTTCCGCCATGCCCAGCACGCCGTTTAGCGGCGTGCGGATCTCGTGGCTCATGTTGGCAAGAAAGAGAGACTTGGTACGGCTGGCTTCTTCGGCGTGTTCGCGTGCTTCGACCAGCGCGGTCACATCCGTGCCGATCCCGCGATAGCCACGAAATTTGCCCTCGTGATCAAAGACCGGCGCACCGTTCGCGCGAAGCCAGACAACCTGGCCCGTGTTTCTGGCAATGAGCGGATATTGGAAGTTGCGAAAGGGTTCACGCGCGGCGACCCGCGCCTTGAACGCCTCCCAACCCGGAATCTGGCACATGCTCGATGGGTCACCTTGAAGCTCTTCGCGCGTCTTTCCAATGATTTGGTCCACCGGGATGCCGGTCGTTCGTGTAATGCTTTCGGACATCGAGGTGAAACGCAGGTTCTCGTCCTGCTCCCACAGCCAGTCATCGCTGACGTTGGCGACATCGTAGAGCCGCTTATCGGCCGCCGCCTTCTCTTTGAGCGCCAGTTCAAGCTCGTCTTCGCGCTTCTTGTGTTCGGTGACATCGATATGGACGCCCGACACAATCTCGGGCTGACCCGAAGCATCGCGATGCAAAACCAGCGCGCGCGACAGGATACTGACCCAATGCCCGTCCTTATGCGGCAAGCGAAAGATCTCTTCGAAGAAATCAATCTCGCCTTGCTTGATCCGGGCCCACTCGGCCACGGTGGCTTTGCGATCTTCAGGGTGGATCATGTTGGCCAGGTCATTATCGCTGAACTCGCTCACTTCTCCCGGCTCATAGCCCAGCATGGCGGTCCAGCGATCATCGACCTCGCTGATCCCTTTCCTGACATTACGGGTCCAGGTGCCAACCGAGGCGCCCTCGATCACCGTGGCCAGGCGCTGACTGGCCAGCTTCAACGCCGTGACGTCAAGCCGCAGGCTGATCAACCCGCCGTTCGGGAGGGGCTTTTCGATTGCCTCAATCCATTTGTCGTTTTTAACGTTGAAATAGCGCCATTCGTTCGACGGCTGCTCCAGCTGTGCCAGCTTGTCGGACACCCAGTCCTCTTGTTCGGCCGCAGTTTCCAGAAACCTGCCGGTTTGCGCGATCTCGCGCATGATCGTTTCGTAATCCGTGCCGCACACGACCTTGCTTGCCGCACCGCCCGAGAATTCGATAAATTTTTGATTGCCGACAATCAGCTTCAAATCGCTGTCAAACAACGCAAAGCCATAGGGCAGCGCCGCGATTACCTCGAACATCTGGTTTTGCACTCGCATGCGTTCGTTGGCCAGCTTCATGGCCTGGCGAGTGGCCCGTTCGGCCTTTTGCGTAAGCGCCTTGAGTGCGCTCACGTCGATCTGAACACTCATATAGCCACACAGCGCGCCATTGGGCCCCCGCAACGGCTGGGTGTCCAGCAACACCCAGTATTCATCGCCTTGCTTAGAGCGGTTACGGACCTCGGCCTGCACCGGCTCGTTGCTTCGCATTGCCGCGGCGATCCGTGCCATCGTCTCCTGATCGGTACTCTCGTACTGTAGCAGATCGACCGGGTGCTTGCCGATTGCTTCTTGCAGGCTGTATCCGGTGCGCTTTTCGAATGCCTCGTTGACCCAGGTGATACAGTGATCGACATCCGTCACCATGACGATACTCTCGGTTCGCCTTGCAATCTCGGGCAGGAAGAAATGCTCGCGCTGTTCGGCTTCGGCGGCGGTCTCGGCCCGCAACACAAGCAGCGTTTCGTGCCCGTTGCCTTTTACCTGCGTGGACATCTGCACGACAATCATATGGTGTTCACGCCCACCGGCACGCAGGACCACCGATCGGTTCGAGACATCCACCGGACGGGCCCTGGTCCGATCATCGGGCAGGTCCAGTTCGCCAAGCTGAAGCCCGACCAGCATCCTGGCATCCAACATCGGCACCAGCGCCGACGAAGAATTCGCCCGGATGCAATGTCCGGTGGCGTCAAAGTGCAGCATCAGCAATGGAAGACCCGAGAGCAACGCTTTCGTTTCTTCCTCGGTCAGAGGCCCGGAAGTGGTAAAATCGGATCGCTTCGATCTGCTCATGAAGAGAACCTGGGCATAGGCAAGGGCATAAATCCACTTTCCAAAATTGATGTTAAAAATTTTGCGCTTAAAGCGCTTCGCCTTTAACCTGAATCACCACTTTTTGCGAAACGCGCGTAACATACAAGCGCTGCGCGCGTTTCACCTTTATGATGTCTCAGGATAAAGGCGAAACGCCATAGTCGATTTCATGGATCGGCACAACTCAAGCTTTCAAGCACAAGCTGCGACAGACAGGCAAGGGTTGCATTGCAACCACATACTAAGGTGGGAGATGTCGAAGATACGGCGCATATCGCTGTCTGCGACGCGAGAGCGGCATCCAGGCGGGTTCGCCGACCCGGCCCAAACATTCACCCCGTCACGCCAGAGCAAGCCCTAATTTATTACTGACCATCATAACCAGATCGGCACGCGAAAACGGCTTGGGCAGGAACCGGTCGTACGGACAGTTGGCCAACTCCGTGCCGATCTCGTCCCGAGACATCGCGGTGGACAGGATGATCGGAGTGGCCGAGTTCGGGTTAGACGAACCACGCAGATGCTGAGCGATTCGATCTCCGCCGATGAACGGCAGGCGCAAATCGAGGATAATAAGATCGAAGCGCTGAGTCAGACACTGCAACAGGGCCGTCCGCCCTTCAGTTACCTCAACCAGATCGAGCCCGCCAATGTCGGACAGGAAATAACGGACGATGTCACGATTGGTCTCATCGTCGTCTGCAACCATTACATTGTAGGTGCGATCTTCGCCTTCCCGATCTATGCTACCAACCGCACCGATCATGACGCTGGTTCACTCATATCTACCCGAGCAACAGCTCCGGTGACACGACGTCGTGTCAGGATATGCCACAGCACGGGGTCAGGCGCAGATTGCGCTGTATTCCATTGCACCCTACCACCCCCGATGTGGCTTGTAAGCCTGTTGGCCGAAACTGATTCTCATGACCAGATTTGTAACTACGTGTTATAATTTAACGAAATATATCGTGTTCCAGTGTCTGCGTCCACTGAAAATCAATCCGCACTTCCTGTGATGAAATCACCTCGACCGCTGCGATAGCGAATTCAGGCCAGCAGATGACCGCGCGCGGATGCTGATTCATGTCGAGGTCGACAGGGCGCGCGGGATTGCCAAAGCGTCAAACCGGGCCTTGTTCCCGGTTGGCGAAGCGCATATGTCTTATTTTCACCTTGGGGCGCCCTAATCGGGCTGAGATGTGCAAACGCGCGAACCCATTGAACCTGAACCGGCTAGAACCGGCGGAGGGAAGGTCAGAGATCATGCTCTACCCCAAACTCCGATCACAACTTTGCCCGCGCCACCCTGGCTGGGCCAATGGAGGATCGATACGATGTTACGATTTACCCTGACAATGGCTACCGCCCTCTTGGCCACGACTGCCATTGCCGAGGAAAAGCCGGTGTTGACCGTCTATACCTATGACAGCTTCAACACCGAATGGGGCCCCGGCCCGGCGGTGGAAAAGACGTTTGAGCAGACCTGCGGTTGTGACTTGCAATTCATCGCCGCCGGTGACGGCGCGGCGCTTTTGGCGCGGTTGCGGCTGGAGGGCAAACGCACCAAGGCCGATGTCATTCTGGGGCTGGACACCAACCTGACAGAAGCGGCCGCCGAGACCGGATTGTTCGCGCCCAGCGGGATCGAAGATGTGACATATGATCTGCCGCTGGAATGGGACGATAAGATGTTCGTCCCTTATGACTGGGGCTATTTCGCCTTCGTCCATGACAAATCCCTGACGCCCCCTACCGATTTCCGCGCATTGGCCGACAGTGATCTGAAGATCGTTATACAAGACCCACGCAGCTCCACGCCCGGTCTGGGCCTGCTGCTCTGGGTCAAGGCAGCTTATGGCGACGCCGCATCCGAGATCTGGCAAGGGCTGGCCGATAACATCGTGACTGTGACCAAAGGCTGGTCGGAATCCTATGGCATGTTCCTTGAGGGCGAAGCCGACATGGTGCTGAGCTATACCACCTCGCCCGCCTATCACCTGATTGGCGAAGGCGATGACAGCAAGGCCGCCGCGCCGTTTTCCGAAGGGCATTATCTTCAGGTCGAGGTGGCGGGTATCGTCGCCTCAAGCCCCCAGCAGGCGCTGGCGCAGGATTTTCTGCGCTTCATGGTCGGTGATGATTTCCAATCGGTGATCCCGACGACCAACTGGATGTATCCCGCCGTCATCCCCACAAGTGGCCTGCCCGAAGGCTTCGACAGCCTGACCGTGCCCGACACTGCGTTGCTTATCCCGGCGGCTGAGGCCGCTGCTGCGCGCGATGCCGCCCTTGCCGAGTGGCTGGACGCATTGGCCCGGTGACACGTAGACCTGCATGGCCCGGCATCCTCGCTGCACTGCTGGTGCTGGGGCTGAGCTTTGGCACCATCGCCGCTGTGCTCTGGCGTGCCGAGGGACGGTTTGCGCTCGGCCCTGCCGACTGGGCTGCGCTGCGCTTTACAATTGTGCAGGCGTTACTGTCGGCAGCGGTCAGCGTGGCGCTGGCGGTGCCAGTGGCCCGCGCGCTGGCGCGGCGTCGGTTCATCGGGCGCGGGGTATTGGTCACGCTCATGGGCGCGCCCTTTATCCTGCCGGTGATCGTGGCGGTGTTGGGACTGGTTACTGTCTTCGGGCGCAACGGCTGGGTGTCGGGGCTTCTGGCTATGGTCGGCCTGCCCCCGCTGGAGATCTACGGCTTTCAAGGCGTCGTTCTGGGCCATGTGTTCTTTAATCTGCCGCTGGCGACCCGCCTGATCCTGCAAGGTTGGCTGGCGATACCGGCGGAGCGGTTCCGCCTTGCTGCCAGCCTGGGATTTACCTCGACGCATGTAGCGCGCCAACTGGAATGGCCGATGCTGCGCGCCATCGTGCCGGGCGCGTTCATGGTGATCTTTTTGATCTGCACCACCAGTTTTGCGGTCGCGCTGACGCTTGGCGGCGGGCCGCGCGCCACCACTGTTGAGCTGGCGATCTATCAGGCGTTCCGCTTTGATTTTGATCTCTCACGCGCAGCCCTTCTGGCCCTTGTACAATTGCTGTTGTCCGGCACCGCCGCCCTGCTTGCCCTCTGGGTCGCCGTCCCACAAAGCCTTGGCGCAGGGCTGGACCGGACCGTCGATCGTTGGGATGCCCGCAGACCGGGATTGCGCTGGCTCGACAGCGCGCTGATCATACTGGCGGCTACGTTTCTGCTGGCACCACTGGCGGCCATCGCCCTGCGCGGATTGCCCGGCCTGACCGCCCTGCCCTCCGAGGTATGGGGCGCCGCGTGGCGCTCGATCTGGGTGGCGCTGGTGTCGGTCGCGGTGACGCTGGGCCTGGCGCTGCCGATGGGGCTGTCCATCGTCGCCCTCAGGGGGCGTGCGCTGGCGCGGGGCATCGAGGCTGCAGGTTACCTCAGCATTGCCGCATCGCCGCTGGTGCTTGGCACCGGACTGTTCCTGCTGATCTTTCCCATTGCCGACCCGGTGGCCTTGGCCCTACCCGTCACCGCCCTGATCAACGCGGTGATGAGCCTGCCTTTCGCCCTACGCGCGCTTGTGCCCGCACTCGGCGAGATCGAGGCGCAATACGGACGGCTGGCCGACAGTCTGGGGCTATCGGGGTGGGCGCGGTTGCGGCGACTGACCCTGCCCCGCCTGCGCCGCCCGCTGGGCTTTGCGGCCGCACTTGCGGGTGCGCTCTCGATGGGCGATCTGGGTGTGATCACGCTGTTTGCCGATGCCGACGCAGGCACACTGCCCCTGTTGCTGTATCGGCTGATGGGAGCATACCGGATGGAGCAGGCTGGCGCAGTTGCCTTGATCCTGCTGGCGCTGTCGGTGGCAATGTTCTGGATGTTCGATCGAGGGGGACGTGTCGATGCTGACGCTTGAGAAACTGCGGATCGCGCAGGAAGGTTTCCTGCTGACCGCCGAGATCACTGTCAAGGCGGGGGCACGGGTCGCGGTCATGGGGCCGTCCGGTGCCGGGAAATCCACGCTTCTGGCGGTGATATCAGGATTTTTTGCACCTGCGTCAGGGCGGGTACTGTGGCAGGGCAAGGATCTGACCGCCCTGCCCCCGGCCGCACGGCCCGTCAGCAGCATCTTTCAGGACAACAACCTGTTTCCGCATCTTACCATTCAGCAAAACGTGGCCTTGGGTATCCGCCCATCCGGCACGCTGTCGAGTGCTGAACAAAACACTGTGCAGGACAGTCTGGCGCGTGTGGGACTCGAAGGATTTGAGGCGCGCAAACCGGCAACTCTGTCGGGCGGGCAGCAAAGCCGCGCGGCATTGGCACGCATGCTGGTTCAGGCGCACCCGATTGCGGTACTGGACGAACCCTTTTCGGCCCTCGGCCCGGCGATGCGCGCCGACATGATCGCGCTGGTGCGCGCGCTTTGCGATGACATGGGGACAACCCTGTTGATGGTCACGCACGATCCCGAGGATGCTCGGCGACTGGACGGCGATCTGGCGCTGGTAGCCGAGGGGCGCGTCACCCAGCCCGCACGCGTGCATGATCTGCTGGACAATCCTCCGCCCGAGTTGCGCGCTTATCTGGGGAGCCACCATATCTGAAATTTCTCGCTTGGGCTTTGTCACGAAACGGCGCAATCGCAGAGAGCGGAAGGGCCAACCTGTCGGACATGAAGCACAAACGGGCCAGACCTATGGTCCGATTATTGCAGGCCGCCGCGATAGTCTGCCCGTCATCAAGGAAGGTCAGTCCGGCGACATCATTGCAGACCTCCGGTATCACCGCCCCGTCATGTGCCAGCCACAGCAGGGTACGGTCATTCATGACAGCACTTCGCCCGTCGATTGTCTGGTGACATAATGGGCACCTTCAGGCTATCGATCAAACAGAAACTGGCTGGAGTACCGCCACATGCAGACCTTTCTAATCATACTCTTCGTTCTGGCCGTTGGCATCATTGGCTATGTCATCATTGCCTACAACGCGCTCGTCAGGCTTCGCCAGATGGTGAAAGAAGCATGGAGCGGCATCGACATTCAGCTAAAGCGGCGCGCTGACCTGATTCCGAACCTGATAGAGACCGTGAAGGGATATGCCGATCACGAAAAGGACGCACTGCGCGACGTTACGGAAATGCGCACCCGCGCGCAGAAGGTTCCGGCGGCAGACGTCGCGGGCCGCGCTGCGGCGGAAGGAATGCTTAGCCAGGCGCTTGGGCGCCTCTTTGCCGTTGCCGAGGCCTACCCGGATCTGCAGGCCAGCGAGAATTTCCGCGAATTTCAGACCTCGCTCGAAACCATCGAAAGCGAAATCCAGATGGCGCGGCGCTACTACAACGGCTCGGCCCGGGAACTGAACGTCAAGGTCGAGAGCTTTCCGTCAAACCTTGTCGCCAAACAGTTCATGTTCGAGCAGTCGGAATACTTCGAACTTGAAGATCCGTCCGCGCGTGAGCTGCCAAAGGTGTCCTTCTGACGTGGGTTGCCGGAGCCTGAGAACCCTCTTTGCCAGCCTTCTTGCCGCGCTCCTGATTGCCGGAGCGGCGACGGCGCAGGAGGTCATCCTCAGCTTTCAAAGTGACGTCCGGGTAGAGGCTTCGGGTGACTATACGGTCACCGAGACAATCCGTGTCCGCGCCGAAGGTCAGCAGATCCGGCGCGGTATCTACCGCGACTTCCCCACGACCCTTATGGATGAAAACGGCGAGATCGTATCGACCGGTTTTGATCTGGTTTCTGCAACCCGCGACGGTCAGCCCGAAACGTCGAGTGTCAAGGATGGCGGCAGTTTTACGCGTATTACGCTTGGTCACGAGGACGTGTTTCTGTCACCGGGCATCTATGTCTACGAATTGACCTACCGAACCGATCGCCAGGTGCGATTTTTCCCGACCCATGACGAAATATACTGGAATGCCACCGGAACCGAGTGGGACTTTCCGATTAAATCCGCCCGTGCGGTGTTTCACCTTCCCGAAGGAGCCGTGCCGCTGGAGACGGCGATATATACCGGGCCTTTCGGTGCAACAGATCAAAACGCCGAAATTCGCGTGTCGCACAAGGGCGATCAGGTGGTGGCCGAGACCACCCAGGCCCTTGGCCCGCGAGAGGGGCTGACGGTTGCCATCAGCCTGCCAAAGGGTGCCCTCCGCCCGCCTTCCGACAGCCAGAAGCGCCGTTGGTTCTTGCGCGACAACATGGGTGCCCTGATCGCCGTCCCGGGGGGCGTTGCGATCTTTGTCTATTACCTTCTGGCCTGGAGGCGGGTCGGCCGCGATCCCGCCAGGGGTGTGGTGGTGCCGCGCTGGGACGCCCCCGATGGCATCGCGCCGGCGCTGGTGCATTACATCTGGAACCGCGGCTTGCGCCATCAGGGCTTCCCCGCCCTCTCGGCGGCGACGCTGGGTCTTGCTGTACGTGGTTTTCTGGAACTGAACGACATCGGTGACACGATCACGCTGCGCCGCACGTCCAAGCCCACCAAGGGGGCGGGGCTCCAACCCGGTGAAGCTGCGCTGGTTGCCAGCGTGACCAACGCGGGCGGCATGTTGGAGATCGCCACGGCGCAGGGCGAGAAGGTGGCGGCACTTGGCCAGTCGTTTGCTCAGGCGATGGAGCGCGAACACCGGAATGTCTACTACCGGCACAATCAGCTGTGGATCTTCGCGGGGCTGGCACTGTCGACTGCCGTCCTGGTGGCGGCTTTCATGTTCGGCAATCTCGATGCCGACCATATCGTATTTCTGATACCCAGCTTTGTCGTCGGCGGCCTTCTGATGTTGATGGCGCTAGGCGTGGCAAAGAGCTGGGGAGGTGGATTAAGGTCCAAGTTTCGGCTCGTGTTCATCACCTTCGGCCTGGTCGTCATGTTCGCCAACATCAGCATCTCCACAATTGGTGAATTCCTGATTTCACTCGACCAACCGATCCTGAATGGCGCGCTGGTGTCAGTGGTGCTGGTCAACGTTCTCTTCTTCTTTCTGCTCGGCGCACCGACGCCGATTGGCCAGACCCGCACGGACGAGATCGCGGGGCTCAAACGCTATCTTACAGTGGCCGAAGAAGATCGCATGAATATGCGTGGCGCGCCCAGGATGTCGCCTGAGCATTTCGAGTCGCTCCTGCCCTACGCCGTCGCGCTCAATGTCGAAAAACCCTGGACCAAGGCCTTTGACACCTGGTTGACCACAGCCGCCGCGGCTGGTGTCACCTATGCGCCGCACTGGTATCATGGCGACAGCGTAGGCAGCCAGTCCTTCGGGGATCATCTGGCCGACCTTGGGGGCGCACTATCAAGCAGCATGACAAGCGCCCTGCCAGTACCAGAAAGTTCATCTTCGGGGTTTTCCGACGGCGGATCCTCGGGCGGTGGCGGTGGTGGTGGTGGCGGAGGGGGCTGGTAGCCTCT
Organism: uncultured Roseovarius sp.; assembly: GCA_947503145.1. Taxonomy (GTDB): domain Bacteria; phylum Pseudomonadota; class Alphaproteobacteria; order Rhodobacterales; family Rhodobacteraceae; genus Roseovarius. The sequence continues at coordinate 11,132 of CANNCP010000006.1, read as the reverse complement.
CATCGGTCCGCAACGGCACCCTGCCTGTCGGCGGCGTCAGTAATATCCAATTGAGGGGCCGATGCGGCCTGATTATTTCCCCAAATACCAGGTGAATTTCCGGTCGTGGTGTCAATCCACCGTTCCCGTGGGTAGCGTCTCGGCTTGAAACCTAAACGCCTTATCGTCCCGGCACCCGATTTTCAAATCGTCTGAACATCATCGTGATGATCATGTAAATCACCCCCGGCTCAACGCCTGAGCCGTGCTCTCGGTGGGAATTCGGGAGGCCTTCGGTCGGTGAATACACGAACATGCCAAAGCGTAACTGACTGATCCCGCTCAATTCACTATTGATCAGACACTGTTCAAAAATTGATGTACGACATTGAAAAGCAGGCTCGCCTGTGCTTCGGCGTTGATAAAATGAGTGCCGTTGGCGATCTCGACATATTGTCTCTGCTTGGCGCCCAAACGGTCAAACAGCGCCAAGGCATCACTGCGAGTCGAGGTCGGATCCTGCGTACCGCGCACCAGCATGACCGGGCAGGTCAGATGTGTCGGGTCATATGGTTCGCGGGCATTGAAGGCCTCCCACAAATCAATAAAGGTTCCGTTGGGGACACGAAAGGAAGGCGGGTGGGTATCGTCGCTCTGTGGGTCATCAGCTAGCGACGCGGCGACGAGGGCCTGCAAAACGGTCTCTTGCCGCCAGTCGGCCTCATCTGGAAGCTGCGCGTTCCAGCGCAGGCGTGTCGAGGGCAGATCGATTCGCCGATACGCCTTGAAATCATTGAGCCGTTCTGGATCGGCCGGGTCTGCCAGATCCTTTAACCATTCGGTATTTCGTTGAGCAAAAATTGGCGCGTAAAGCACCAGACTTGCCACCTTGCCCGTGCCGCTGTTGATGACATACTGCGCAGTGGTCATGCTCCCCCATGACCAGCCGACCAGCGCGACCGGCTGGCCCCCGTGGCGTGCCGAAATCCAGTTTACCGCATCACCGATGTCAGCAATCGCCTCCTTGGCCTGCGCGTAAGGAGCAGCGTCGAGTGGAAAGGATTCAGGTTTGGAGCGTCCATAACCCCGGATGTCGAGCGCATAAGGGGACAGTCCTGCATTGGCGGCAGATTGCAGCCAGTTCACATCCGGGTGTGGGATGTCGAACAGGCGACTGGAAAAAGTCGCCCCATGCACGAAAAGGACGGGATTTCCTTGACCCGATTGGGCTCGCGTCCGCAAATGCAGACGCAAGCCCGAAGTAAGGGCTGAAGATATCCAACGGGTGTCTGACGTGTCGTAAGAGCGCCAGTCGAACATGCCTTAGGCCACCTTGAGCATGATTTTACCGATATGCTTCGAACTTTCCATGCGCGCGTGCGCCTTGGCTGCATCGGCAAGCGCAAATTCACTGTCCATTACCGGCCCAATGGTGCCCTTCGCCAGATGCGGCCAGACCTCGGTTTCCAGCGCGCGGGCGATGGCCGCCTTGGCCGATTGCGATTGCGGGCGCAGGGTTGAACCGGTGATCGTGAGCCGACGGGTCATGACCTGTATCATGTCGAGTTCTACTGTTGATCCTTGCAAAAAGGCGATCTGTACGAGCCTTCCGTCATTGGCTAACGCATCAAGATTGCGCGGAATATAAGCGCCACCGACCATATCCAGGATCAAGTTCGCGCCCCCTTCGGCTTTCATCGCCTCGACGAAGTCGACATCTCGATAATTAAAGGCTGCCTCCGCTCCGAGCTTGATGCAGGCTGCACATTTCTCATCCGAACCCGCGGTCGCGAAAACGCGTGCGCCGCGCAATTTGGCGAGCTGGATTGCGACAGTACCGATCCCGGACGATCCTCCGTGGACGAGAAACCGTTCCCCGGCCTGTAGGCCGCCCCGCATGAAGACATTGGTCCAGACTGTGAAAAATGTCTCGCAGAGCGCCGCCGCTTGATCCATTGGCATGCCTTCGGGAACAGGCAGAGCGTGATCGGCGTCGGTCACGGCATACTCCGCATAGCCACCGCCGGGCAAGAGCGCAGTCACGGCATCGCCCACGGCCCAGCGGGTCACGCCAGTGCCAATTGCCGCCACATGGCCCGACGCCTCAAGGCCCGGCAACGGCGAAGCATCCGGCGGCGGTGCGTAATTTCCGGCACGTTGCAACGCATCGGGGCGGTTCACTCCGGCATAAGCGATGCGAACCAGAATTTGGCCGGGACCGGGTGACGGGACTGGATGGGTCGCGGATGTTAACACCTCCGGCCCGCCGTATTGCGAAATTTCGACGACATTCATACTGGAGGGGATCTGCATTTAGAGTTCTTTCAGGGAGTTATTTAAAGATGGGTCAGCGCCGCTCAATTACGGCGCTGACAATGTTTGGATCAGAGCGATCAGGCGCGACCGGATACCTTCAGGAACTCGTGCAGCATCTCGCCCACACGACCGCAATACTTGGGGTCTTGCTTCGAGAAATCGTCAACGACTTCCAGAGAATACCGGCGCAGGTTCTCTTGTGCTTGCGTGTCGAGCTGAACCAACTCACCGCCCATTTCAACGAAAGACTGCTTGCGCAACAGATCCTGATGCAGGAAGTGCGCCGAGGCGTCCGCCGAAGTGGCGCGTACGATCTCATTAAAGGTGGCCTTCAGATCATCACCGATCTCGTTCCACTGCTTAAGGCCGACCATGACCTCGCCGTTGAGATGGCCCAAGAGGTCAGGCTCGATTATGTATTTGTTCACCTCCTGGAAATTCATCCCCCAGCCGGTCGAGGTCGAGCCCCAATGCGCGCCTTCCACGACGCCGGTTTGCAACGCCTGATAAAGCTCTCCTCCCGGAATCGACACTGGCGATGCGCCCATTTTGGCAAAGACAAGTGCCGCAGCCCCGGTTGAGCGTACACGCCATCCCGAGAAATCTTCAGTCGTCGCCAGCCGTTTATTGGAATAAAGCGTGAGACCTGCATAGGAAACCGGACCCGCCTGATATACGCCCTGCTCGGCATAAGCTTCACGGATCACGTCGAGCGCACCCATCTCGTAGAAGAAGGCGTGCATTTCCTCGTGCCGGTCCCAAGTGCCGATATGGCCATTCAAATGGCCCGCGACGGGCATCCGTCCGATCCAGTAGGCTGGGTAAATAAAGGCACTTTCAAGCAAGCCGCGACGCACCGCGTTCAGCACTTCACCAGTGGGAACAATTCCATTATTCTGCACGGGCGTGATGGTCAGTTCGCCCCCCGTCGCCTCTGCGACCCGGTTGCAGAACTTCACAAATACGTCTTCGTAGTACCAGTTGCCGGTAGGCCAATGCGTTTGCATTCGCCACGTGATTTTACCCTGAGCGGTCGCAGGTGGCGCGGCCAACGTTGACGCGGCCACAGCACCTGCACCGGTGGCAAAGAAGCCACGGCGGGACATGGGTTTTTTATTGATAGTCATAGTCATCTCCTCCTTTGAGTTGGGTCTTGTGGTGTCACCGTGCGGCGATGCCGGTGAATGTGGTTATGGTCTCGGGGACCAGAAAAATCAGCGCACCAGTCAGCAACATCAGGATCAAGAACGGTGCCACCGCACGGTAGATTGTGGTGATTGGCGTCGTTGGGCTGAGGCTTTTGAGGTAGAACAGGTTGTAACCGAAGGGCGGCGAGATATAGCCGATGCACAGGTTCAGCTGGAACAGGATACAAAACCAGATCGGATCAAAACCAAGCTGAATAACGATCGGAAAGAAGATCGGAAGTACCAGAAGGATGATCCCGATAGGATCAAGGAACATCCCCAGGACCAGAGTGATCGCCTGCATGATCAGGATCATCACCAGTGGATGCACGTCAAGATCTGCCAGCACACCGGTCATGAAGGTCGTGCCGCCACCGCCGCCATAAATGGCAATAAAGGCGGAGGCACCGAACACAATCCAAATCACCATACCGGTCATGCTGGCTGTGGCATGGCTGACTTCGCTTATGTACTTGAGGGTCAACTCTCCGCGAATGGCCACGGACAGGACCACGAATGCAGCCCCCACGGCGGCCGCCTCAGTTGGCGTGGCAATGCCTGCAAAAATCGAGATCAGCACCGAAAAGATGATCACAAGTGGCAGGATGACTGACCTCAGCGCCCGGATACGTTCGGCCAGAGGTGCGCGGAACTCTGCACCGGGGGCCAGCTCGGGTTGCATTCGCGCGCGAACGCCGATGTAGATCATAAAGACCGCTAATAGTAGAAAGCCCGCGATTAGCCCCCCCATGAACAACTGGCCAACGGATTGTCCGGTCTGCATTCCGATCAGAATAAGCGTGATCGACGGTGGGATCATGATACCCAGCGTTCCCGAAGCTCCGATGGTGCCCAGAACAAAGCCGCGATCATATCCGCGTTTATCCATCGCCGGCATTCCCACCAGCCCTGTTGTCACGGTGGATGCAGCACAGCTGCCGGTCATGGCCGAGAGCGCGGCCGCGAAGCTGGATGTTCCCAGCAGCAAGCCCCCCGGGGTGCGGCCCGACCATAGATAGAACGCATGATAGAGGTCATTCGCGATCCGGGATTTGGCCAAGGCAACGCCGATAAACACGAAAAGCGGTATCGCCGACAAAAGGATCGACCACATGTTGCCGAACATGGTTGTGACGATGGAATACATCCCGTTCGCCCCAAACATCAGCGCGCCAAAGATCACTGCTGTGCCGCCCATGGCAAAGGAAAGCGAAACTCCGGCAATGATGGAGAACAACAAGAGGCCGAACATGCCTATGGTCAAAAGCTCGGGGGTCATGCCAGTTTCCCCCGCTTAACATCGGCCGAAGGGTTGATCATCAGAACGATGGAACGAATTGCTTCGGCAATTCCTTGTGCTGTGATCAGGAGTGCCCCCAGAAACAACGTCAGCTTTATCGGCCACATTGCATGACTCAGCGCGCTATCGTCGTGTTCGTTGAAGGCCCAGGCGTCCTCAAAAAAGAGCCAGCCCTCACGGGTTAGAATGACTCCCCAGAGGATCAAAAAAGCGTAGTTGAACAGGTCAAGCCCTGCGTTGACTCGCGGGGAACGCGTATTGAGGAGTATGTCCACACGCACGTGATCGCGCTGGATCAGGGTATAGGCACCTATAAGTACAAAGTAGGCGCCGAATATTCTCTGGGTATAGCCGTGCGCCCAGATCGTCGGCTGGCCAAATCCGTACCGTGCGATCACCTCGTAACAAAGGACGAAAATACCAGCCCAGATCAAGAGGCTGACGGTTTTTCCTATAAAGATGTTAATCTCGTCGATCAGTTTCAAAATTATCATTAATGTGTCCCAGTGTCGGAGGATGTCCGCCCGATGACCTCTCGGGCACGGGCAGCAAAACGCGCGGCAAGCGGTCCAAGGCTTGAAGCCTCGGGAGAGGCGGCGCTACCTGCGCGCGCCCGATCGGCGATACCTACGAAGATCACCGCAAAGCGGAACATCGCAAAGGCGGTATGAAAGGGCAGCAAAGGTGCCGTTGGCAGGGCATGAGCGTAATACTCTTTTACGAATTCATCCTGCGTGGGAATACCACCCTCTGCCCAATCGGTGCCAAGGATACCGCCATATTCGTCGGGCGTAGAGTTCCACGACATGACGCAATAGCCAAGATCAGCCAACGGATGACCCAGTGTGGACAGCTCCCAATCGAGCACGGCAATCACGCGCGGCTCGGTCGGATGGAACATCAGATTGCCCAGTCGGAAATCACCATGCGCGATAGAGGTGGCGCCGTCCGCCGCTGGCATGTTGGCGGGCAGCCAGTCGGCCAGGAAGTCCAGGTCTTCGATGCGCGGCCCGGTCGAGTCCTTGTACTGTTTGCTCCAACGTTCGATCTGTCGGGTGAAGTAATTGCCGGGTTTGCCGAAATCTGAAAGCCCGACCTGATCCGGCCGTACCGCATGAAGCCGCGCAAGCGTGCGCGCCATGTCGAGATAAATCTCGCGTCGCTCCGTGGGGGTCTGCCCCGGCAAAGTACAGTCCGAGAACACGCGGCCTTCGAGACGATCCATCACATAGAAGGGGGTCCCAAGGATGCTGGCGTCCTCTTCCAGATAAAGTGCCCGTGGCACGGGCACATCCGTCTCTGCCAGTGCGCACAGGACACGGAATTCACGCTCGATCGCATGGGCACCGCGCAGGATCGGGCCAGATGGCTTCTTACGCAGGACCAGTCGTATCTCTCCCCATGTCACGAACCAAGTCGGGTTGGACTGCCCGCCGCTGATCCGCTGGGTTTGCAGATCACCACCATCAGGCCATTTGCTGGACAGCCAGTGCTGCAGGGCTTTCAGATCAAGATCACTCATGCGACGGGTTCTCCGAGAGTCTGCTCACGCAGGATGAATTTCTGGATCTTACCGGTTGCGGTGCGGGGCAACGGGCCGAAAGCAAAGTATTTGGGCCGTTTGAAGCCGGCCAAATGCTCGCGACAGAAGCTGTCCAGCGCGTCGGCCTCCAGGCTGGATCCATCCTTTAGTTCGATAAAGGCATAAGGAACCTCGCCCCATTTTGGATCGGGGGCTGCAACAACCGCGGCTAGCAGGACGTCAGGGTGGCGATACAGGACCGTTTCGACCTCAAGGCTAGAAACATTTTCGCCACCCGAGATGATGATGTCTTTGGCGCGGTCGCGTATCTCGATCTGCCCATCGGAGTGCATCACTGCCAGATCTCCGGTGTGAAAAACGCCCCCACGAAACGCCTCTTCGGTTTCTTCGGGGTTACCGTAATAGCCCGCCATGACGGTATTTCCGGCCAAGACGATCTCGCCCATGGTCTGGCCGTCAGCGGGGACATCCACGCCGGTATCGTCCACCACCCGGGCACATCCGGCGGTCACATGGCGCAGGCCTTGTCGCGCCAAATCGCGGGCGCGATCTTCTACCTCTGCGGGGGCATCCGCACCCGGATCATTAATCGTAACGGGCCCATAACTTTCGGTCAGCCCGTAAAGATGTATCAGGTCAAAGCCCAGTTTCTCCAATCCGGACAGAAGCGCAGGCGTGGGCGCCGCACCTCCCGTCCCCACCTTGACGCGTCGCGGCACTGGCGTGTTCGAATTGTTCAAAAGCATGTACAGCACCACAGGGGCGCAGCACATATGCGTGACCTCACGCATGGTGATCGTGTCGAGGATCAGCGCGGGATCAACCCGATCCAGACAGACATGCAGCCCCCCCGCAGCCGTCACGGCCCAAGTGTGGCACCATCCGTTGCAATGAAACATCGGCAGCGTCCACAGATAGCGGCTGTCGCAGGTCAGTCCCAGCGCCAGCACATTACCAAGCGCATTCAGATAGGCACCACGATGCGTATAAACCACCCCCTTGGGTTGGCCTGTGGTACCCGAGGTATAGTTAAGCGTAATCGCTTGATGTTCATCCTTGATCACTGCGGTCAGGTTGAGCGGCGGTACGTCCCCATGAAAAAAGTTCAGGCCGGAGTGATCCACAGGCGTATCGCACAACATGTGAATGATACCCGTGTCGTCCTGCAGGTCAGGGCGGGTTGCGGTTTCTGTCAAAACCAGTTTGGCGCCGGAATGAGCCAGGATATATGAGATTTCCTGCGGTTCGAGGCGCGTGTTGACAGTATTGAGAACGGCCCCCAATGCAGGCACGGCAAAATGTGCCGCTAGCATCTCGGGCCGGTTTGTGAGGCAAACGGAGACCACATCACCGGCTGCGATACCCTCGGCCCTTAACCAACCAGCCATCCGCGCGACGAGATCGCCGAATTCATCATAGCTCCAGACCTGATCGCGCCATGCCACACCCGGACGCGCGCCATGCACCTCTAAAGTGCGGGCAAGCAGATCGAGCGGCGTCAACGGGTGCGTATTGGCTGCTCGCGCGGCGAGATGTGGATCGGTGAACAATGAGGCCTCCTCCCAAGGTCGCAGCTCAGCTTTCGGCAGGGTGCCATTTCCAGAAATCACGTCCTTCGTCACTCAGGTGACGATTCAGGACCATTTGGTGCACCTCGTCTGCGCCATCAACCAAACGGGCCTGGCGGGCGTAGCGGTATATCCATTCCAGCACGGTATCTTGTGAATAACCACGCGCGCCGTTGATCTGGATCGCCACATCGGCAGCCTTGTGAAGAAGGTTTGCCACATGGATCTTGGCCATCGACACTTCTTTTTTAGCAAAGCTGCCCTGATCCAGTGCCCAGGCAGCCTTCATAACCAGAAGGCGACCCACCTCAATGCCCATGGCCAAATCGCCCATCTTGATCTGGATGCTTTCACGGTCGGACAGCCGGACGCCAAACCCATGTCGATTGGTGGCATATTCCTGTGCAATCTCGGTGCAACGCTTGGCCAGGCCGAGCCAGCGCATACAGTGCGTCAGCCGCGCAGGCCCGAGCCGCATCTGGGTTATCTTGAGGCCCATTCCTTCGCCCATGATGATACGATCGGCAGGCAATTCCATATCTTCATATACCAACTCGCAATGCCCACCATGCTCTTCCGGGCCCATGATTGGAATTCGACGATCAATCTGCCAACCGGGTTCGTCCTTATGGTGCAAGAACGCAGTCAGGCCCCGGCGCGGATCATCCGAAGTTCTTGCCAGAACAATGAAGTGGCTCGCGTCTGCGGCCCCGGTGATGAACCACTTGCGTCCACGAACAAGGTATGTGTCCCCTTTCTTTATGGCCGTGGTAAGCATCATGCTCGGGTCAGAACCAGAGCCGGGATGCGGTTCGGTCATCGCAAAGGCAGAGCGGACGTCCCCACGCACGATAGGATCGAGCCAGCGCTTTTTCTGCTCGGGTGTCGCCGCCTGTTCGAGGACCATCATGTTGCCATCATCCGGTGCTGCCGAATTGAAGACAGCCGGCCCAAAGATGGAGCGGTTCATTTCCTCATAGCAGACCGCCATGCCGACCTTGCCAAGACCTTGCCCGCCGGTTTCCGGCTTTAGTTGCAGACACCACAAGCCTTCGCTTCGTGCCTTCTCGCGCAGCGGCTCCAACCAGTCATGGGCAATATTCCCATGCGCGTCCCAGGCGTCAGCAATCTGTTCTACGGGGAGTATCTCGTCAGCAACGAAACGCGCAATTCTAGAGCGGAAATCCTCAATATGGTGAGGAATGGCGAAATTCATGAGGCGTCCTTCATCAGAGGTAAAGCGATTAAACAGGATGGCCGTTATCAGCCATGATTACAGAGGCGGTCAGGGGTCAGACCGGATCGGTCGCGGTTATGAGAGGCCGGCACTGCATTGCCGATGACGACATCAAGGGCCTTGCCTTCCGGTGCGGGCGCAATTGCGGCGGGCTCCGCGACATCCAAAGCAAGCAGGTCAGCTTGGGTGCCATCCGCGTTTATCGTTTCGCATTGCACATTGCCCCAATCCAGCCATCGGGCCGTGGCGGCAGCCAGAACACCTGGACTGGTCAAAAACCGCACGAGAAAAGGCTCAACCCTCAAAGAGGAGCCTGTGACGAGAGGCCGCTTTTCGGAAAGACCCGGCCAAATCATCGGCGCTGCAAATTGCATGAACAATGTAGTCAAAGACCTCCCCTTCCTCTCCCACCTATTTCCGAGCGGATGCTCGAAAATGAATGTAGACGAAGCTTTTTACCCGCGCAAGCCTCCTCTTGGCGTTCAGGAGAGATGGGTATAACTGAATACTGTAGAAGCACTGGAGGAAGGCTGACGTCGTGCTGGAAATCAACGACCTGAAAACGGAGGTGTTGTGCCGCAACATACTGACGCGCCATCGCGACACGATCACTGTGCAAAAAACCGATTTTGCCTTGCGCAAGCTGAATGTAATAATCAGTTCGGCGCTTCAACTATCTAATAGAAAAGGGTTTTCGACGATGACCTTGCGCGACCTTTCGCGCGTTTCAGGCGTGTCGATGGGGGGGTTATATGCTTATTTCGATACCAAGACCACGCTTCTGAAAATGATCTTGTCCGAGGTGACAGCCACGGTGCAGCGCGCCTTGACGACTCCACCTGACGACGTGCGAGATGATGCTGTGGCGCACCTGAAATGGCTGATTGATGCGCATGTGCGTATGACAGAAGAAATGGAAGCCTGGTTCACCTTCGCCTTTATGGAAGCCAAGAATTTCCCACCCGCCGAGCGCCGCAAGGCGATTGACAGCGAGGCGTTGACCGAAAGCTACATTGCCGACGTGATCGATGCCGGTATCGCTTCGGGCGTGTTCCGAGCCGACACCTCGCCACTACTGGCTGCACTGATCAAGCCGCTACTGCAGGATTGGTATGTCAAGCGTGCCAAATACCGTCACCGCGGCGTGTCAATCGATACATATATCACTACGGTTCAGAACCTTGTCCTTTCAGCCTGCCTGACAAACCGCGCAAACACGGGCAGTAACTCATAAGTCCCGATGAATGGGGCAATTCGCCGATTGTCCTTCGTCGATTATTACAACAATCGGTACTATCACCAGAGCCTGACAACGCCACACCCGCCGATGTCTGCTTAGGACGACACAAAACGATGCTGTGTGAAAGAGAAAAGGGCAAGTAAAACACACCCTTCAAACCGCTTGCGACGCCAAAAACAAGCGGCACAATCAATCACACAAACGAGAGTAACGCGCGAGAGCTACTTGGGCAAAAGCAATACATTTTGACGCAGGCAAGAAAGGCAAGGCTAATGTTAAACTTCAAGGTAATGCGGCGATTCAAAGCTGAACAGCTATTGGGTTGTCAGAGTGACGTGCATGCACTTTTTGATTTCTTACTAGACACCTACGGCCCAGGCACCAGCCATTCGCAATTCGGGCAAGATGTCTTTGCGTGGCTGGTAAACAGCATGAAACGCAACGGTTATTTTGTTGAGTTTGGCGCAACCAATGGTAAGGCCCTTAGTAATTCCTGGCTCCTCGAAAAAGACTTTGGCTGGCAGGGCGTCGTGGCCGAGCCGGGTCGTGCATGGCATGCGGAGCTGCAGGCCAACCGTTCCTGTGCCATTGAGTTTGATTGCGTCTGGAAAACCACCGGTGACAGCCTTGAGTTTAACATGCTTGAAGAAGGCGAACTCTCGACGATTACTGAGTTTAACCGATCTGACCTGCCCCCCGAAACTTCCCCCGTTCTGATGTAGAGTTTGCTCAACCTTTCGAAGGAGCAAACAGATGCGAAAG
>CANNCP010000005.1 GCA_947503145.1 uncultured Roseovarius sp. | reverse complement strand
CTCTTTCGCATCAGTTTGCTCCTTCGTGGTTGAGCAAACTCTACATTAAAGTGAGGGATCTCGCGGGGGGCAGGTCATTGGGCGTGGTGACAAGGGGCCGGCATCCGAGCACGCTTTCGTGAATAGTGTAACAATTCCGCCCTGCCGGCGCACTGACTAGTGCGGACCCAAGAAACGGGCTTCGCTGGTTCAAAATGGAGTTATGACATGACGATGATGAAACCGACCCTCACGCTTGGCGCAACACTGGCCTGCGCACTATCCACGATGGCCGTTGCGCCCGCGCATGCACAGGAGATGGAGAAGTGCTTTGGCGTGGCGCTGGCAGGCGAGAACGATTGCGCCGCCGGACCGGGCACCACCTGTGCCGGCACGTCGAAAGTCGACTATCAGGGTAACGCATGGTCGATGGTCCCGGCAGGCACCTGCGCCGAGATAGAAGTGCCCGCAGCCGCCGATGGCGCCGAGCGCGCCGGCTCTCTCGAAGCATTGGATCGCGACGTTCCCGCTTAATGACCTGTTGGGCGGAGGGTGCAGCCCTCCGCCCGGTTCCTCTGTCAAAGGATAGCGCCATGCCCCTGCCACCAGCTACCGGTGTCGGTTTCAAGCCTCAGCACTTCGAGGCAATCCGCGCCGCGCCGCCCGACCTGGGCTTTTTCGAGGTCCACGCGGAGAATTACATGGGCGCAGGCGGCCTGCCGCATGCCCAGCTGTCGCAATTGCGCGCGGACTATGCCCTGTCATTGCACGGAGTGGGCCTGTCCATCGGCGGCGCGGATGCGTTGAGCACCGATCATCTGGCGCGACTGAAGGCGTTGTGCGACCGGTACGAGCCCGACAGCTTTTCCGAACATCTGGCCTGGTCCAGCCACGGCGGCGAATACCTCAACGACCTTCTGCCACTGCCCTACAGCGAGGAGACCCTGGCGCAGGTCTGCCGCCATGTAACGCAGGTGCAGGAGGTTCTGGGGCGGCAGATGTTGCTGGAAAACCCGTCGACCTATGTGCTCTTCGAGCAGTCGACGATGCCCGAGACCGAGTTTCTCTCCGAGGTGGTGCGGCGCACCGGCTGCGGGCTTTTGTTGGATGTGAACAACGTCTTCGTCTCGGCCACCAATCATCGGACCGACGCACTCGCTTATCTGGCCGATTTCCCGCTGGCGGCGGTGGGCGAGCTGCACCTTGGCGGGCATAACGAGGAAGATCTGCCCTCCGGTCCGCTGCTGATCGACGCACATGCCAGCCCGGTCGCGGATCCGGTCTGGGCGCTCTATGTCGCACTGCTGGGCCAGACCGGGCCGCTGCCCACGCTGATCGAGTGGGACAATGACGTGCCGGAATGGTCGGTCCTGATGGCCGAGGCCACGCGCGCACAGACCGTCCTGAACCGGCTGAAGGAGGTAGCCCGTGAGCGCGTATCCTGATCTGGTTTCGGCCTTCGCGACCGGTCTGACGGGTGGCGATCTGCCCGCCGGCCTAACCGCCCGAATACCGCAAGAGGCCGAACGCCGCTTTGCGGTCTATCGCAATAACGTCGCGGTCAGTCTCACCGATGCGCTGAAGAAACGCTTCCCGGTGATTGAGCGGCTTGTCGGCCCCGATTTCTTTGCCGCCATGGGCCGACTCTACCTGAATGAAAACCGCCCAAAATCGCCGGTCCTGTCGGAATGGGGCGATACGTTTCCCGACTTTCTGGCAGGTTTTCCGCCATTGGGCGACTACCCTTACATGGCCGATGTGGCCCGCATCGAGCTGGCACGCGGTCGAGCTTACCACGCCCCTGATGCCAACCCAATTGCGCGCGACCTCCTGATAGTGGCGGCGGCCGACCCCGAAAACGCACAGCTTGGTCTGCATCCATCGGTTCAGATCCTGCGTCTGTCGTATCCCGCCGTCAGCATCTGGGCCGCAAACCAGGCGGGCACGAATGGGCAAGGCCCGACGTCCACGAAGGCCGAGATCGCCCTGATCCTGCGTGACAGGGAATATCAGGTGCCGGTCATGGCGATCGGGGCCGGAGATGCCGCCCTGATTGCCGCATTGCAGGACGGTCAAACCCTTTTGATCGCCACAAAACTCGCCGCCTTCGCCGAAGCGGGCCATGACCCGCAACCCATTCTGGTCCGCCTGATGCAGGCCGGTGCCATCACCTTGCCAAAGGAGGCACCATGACCGCCCTCATCCGCCGCATCAACTGCCTGTTTGACCAGATCCCGCATGACGTCGTGACACTGGCCTTGCGCATCTTTCCCGCGATGGTGTTCTTCCAATCGGGCCGCACCAAGGTGGACGGCCTGTTCAGCATCAAGGACTCCACCTGGTTCCTGTTCGAACATGAATACGCCCTGCCCATTATCCCGTCCAATTTGGCGGCTGTTCTGGGAACCACCGCCGAACATGTGCTGCCGATCCTGCTGATACTGGGCCTCTTCACCCGTTTCGCGGCACTTGGTCTTCTGGGAATGACGGCGGTGATCGAGATTTTTGTCTATCCCGACGCCTGGATAACCCATGGCCTCTGGGCTGCCGCCCTTCTAGCTTTGATCGCCTTCGGGCCGGGGCGGCTGTCACTGGACAGGGTGCTCGGGTTGGACGGCCCGCCGGTGCGCCGTCCCGTCGGACTGGAGCCAGCCGAATGATACGCTCATTTGCTATTGGGGCGATTGCCCTGGCCCTGTTTGCCGGCCCCGCCACGGCAGATGCCAGCCGATTTTCCGCCGAATGGCCGCAGACCGATTTCACCCGCAGCCTGATTGATCTGGACGACGTGATGTCGGGCGGACCGCCAAAGGATGGGATCCCGGCGCTGTCCGATCCCGAATTTATGCCGGCGGCAAAGGAAACCCGGCTGGATCCGCGCGAACCCGTGCTGACCTATGCACCCGAGGGACAGGCCGCCCGCGCCTATCCGATTCGCTATCTGATGTGGCACGAGATCGTGAATGACAAGGTGGCGGGTATGCCGATCGCCGTCACCTTCTGCCCGTTGTGCAATTCCGGCATGATTTTTGACCGCCGGGTTGCGGGACAGACCCTGACTTTTGGCGTCTCGGGGCTTCTGCGCAATTCTGACATGGTAATGTATGATCGGCAAACTGAGAGCTGGTGGCAGCAGGTCGTGGGAAAGGGCATCGTCGGGCGGCACGCAGGTGCCAAGTTGACCCAGCTGGTCAGCTGGATGGAAAGCTGGGACATGTTCCACAGCGCACACCCCGATGGGCTGGTAATGCAAGAACCCGACTGGCGCCGCAACTACGGGCAGAACCCTTATGTCAGCTATGACAGTTCGATCCGGCCCTTCCTCTATAGCGGGGAAAACCCGCCACATGGGGTCGATCCACTGGCCCGCGTGCTGCGCGTCGGCAACCGCGCCTGGCCGCTGGACCGACTGCGCCGCATCGGACGCGTGACCGAGGCCGGGGTGACGATCACATGGATCAAGGGCCAGGCCTCTGCGCTGGACAGCCGCGACATCGGCGCGGGGCGCGAAGTGGGCAACCTCCGCGTGCAGGATGTGGGCGGACGAGATGTTGCGCATGACATTCCCTTTGCCTTCGCGTTCCATGCGTTCTTTCCGGACGGCCAGTGGATGCTGGGCAAGTGAAGGGCCGATATCCTAGAGTACCTTGTGCGGGAAGGTCCTGAAGTGTCGGGCGAGAGGGCAATCGCGTCGCCGTGGATCCTGTCCGCGCTCGGGTTTCAGACACGGCTGGTGTTTGCGGCGGTCCTTGGTCCGTATTTCCTGATCTCGGCGGTCAGAAAGATCGGTGGCAATACTCTGTCCATGGGGCCAGATGTGGCGGGCACCTTTTTGTCGTTTGGCGCATTCTACAGCTTTGCGCCAGCCCGGTTGAGCGCAGTTAGCGGTGATCCGGCGATGCTACCCATTGGCGTTCTGATCGCCGTTCATGGGCTGGTGCTGGCCGAGGGGCTGCTGCCGGTACTGCTGGTGATCGGATTTGCCACACGTCTTGCGGCCATCGGGCTGATCGGTCTGGTCATCATCACATCAGCCATCGACATTTTCAGCCATGGCGCGCCGCTCGAAGTGGTGGGGGGCCTGTTCGATGCCAGCCCTTATGATCAGATCCTCGATCTGCGCCTCTTGTGGATCATGCTGCTGACAGTCCCGGCGGCCCTTGGCGGCGGATGGTTGTCGATCGACGGCGTACTTGGCACCCTTGGTCGCCGCAGGCGCGCAGAGGGGCCCGCCGGATAGAACCGGCGGGCCACCGGGTCAGTCCACCTTGTAATCTGCGAACCGGTCATCGACGGGCGTTCCGGCCAGATGGTTGACGTAGTTGGAGAAGGTCTTGCAGGCGATGCCCAGAATGATGCCCAAAATGTGCTGTTCGCCATATCCGGCTGCCAGAAACGCATCTATTGCCGCTCTGTCCGGGTTCCCGCGTGTGTCGACCATCGTCTCGGTGAATGTCGCCAGCGCCTGCAACTTGTCGTCGGGCAGGGGCTCCCCTGCCCGGACCGCGGCAAGCATATCGGCGGGCACGCCCGACACCTTGTCAGCCAACATCGAATGCGCCGCCATGCAATAAGTGCAGCCGTTGAAGCGGCTGATGACAAGGAAAACGACCTCCTGTTCCGTCGGGGTGAAGCCCGCTGTCTCGCGGAACGACTCATAAGTCGAAAGATAACCCTCCAGCACGCCGGGCAGCTTGGCCATGTAGCCATACATGTTCGGGACGAACCCGGTTTTGGCCTTGATGTTTTCCAGCGTGGTCTTGGTACCGCTGGTGGCCGTCTCGATCGATTCGGGTGTCATTTTGAGCAGAGCAGTTGGTGTCATTATCGCCTCCATATTTATAGACTGGTCGTTCTATAATTTGACTTGGCACGATGCAGCACCTATTTCCAGAACACTTGGTTCAAAAAGAAGTGATGCCATGTCCGGGCAACCAAAACGCGGAAGGCCGCGCGGCTATGACGCCACCGAGGCCCTTGAGGCCGCAACATCCGTGTTCTGGGCCAAGGGCTATGAGGGTGCGTCGGTCGATGCGCTGTGCCGCGCGATGAACATGCCGCGGGCCAGCCTCTATCAACATTTCGGCGACAAGCAGCGCCTTTTCCTGACGGCAATCGACCATTATGAAAGGACGCGCCTTGGACCGATGGCACAGAGCCTTGATGCGGGCGGCACGTTGGCGGATGATCTGAACGCGTTTTTCGACCAAGTCGTCAGCCTTGCGACGCGGGATCCCGCAACACCCGGCTGCCTGATTTCCAGTGTCCTGTCCGATGCGGTTGGAACCAGCCCGCTGTTCAAGGCGGAACTGGACCGCCGGTTTGCAGCGCTTGAAGGGCGTTTGTCGGAGCGGCTGCGCCAGTCAGGTGATAGACTTGGCGCGCCTGCCGAAGTCATGGCCGTGGTTCTGGCCTCAGTGGCGCGCGGGCTGACATTGCGGGCCCGTTCGGGTGCGTCAGCCGCCGATCTTCGCGCGGTCGGTCATGTCGCCGCGCGCACTTTTCTTTAGTCGTCGGGCGTCTAACCCTTGGAGATTGTCTTCCACAAATGCGTATAGCGATAATTGCGCCGCATTTCGTCTGTCATATCCATGACGCGAACATGCTTCTTGATCCCGGCCCCTTCAAGAATCCGGTTCATGAAATTGTAGAGCGATGTTACCGAGATAATATCGAACAATCCTTCTTCTGAGAATCCGGCATCATAGACCGCCTGAGCGTCCGCCATGCCCACACCCGCAGGATCGACAGTCAGACGACGGACATAGGCCAGTACCGGGCGTATCCGCTCGGGAATGCCGGGGTGATCCAGATCGACCTGCACATTGCCGAACACTTCGGCTGGAATGCCCCAGGCCTTGGCATGATCCCGATGCGCCGAAAAGCAATAGTGGCACCCGTTGACGGATGACACATAGGCGGCGATCAATTCCCGCTCGGCCACGGACAGTTCGCTGTCATTGCGCAGGATTGCGTCATGATATTCCAGCAGGGGAAGGATACCCCGATCAGGGAATTTGCGAAACAATGACAGGAGTTCAAGATTTTGAATCGATGGGAAATGAGACAAGGGCGCAAGCTCCGTGGGTGACTGCTGCCCGACGACTCAGGCAGATTGCCAACAGTGTCGCGTCCTTCGGATGGAGTAGTCAAGCGCCCTCAAATGACACTCAAGTCAAGAATGTTTCGAGAAAAAATCTGTAACGTTTCCGGCTCTCATCTGTCTTCACGACAGGTTTTAGCAAGAAGAGGCAGTAACGTCAGTGACACAACATATTTCAACGAAATTCCCGCAATATCCGACGCTCAGCCGACTCCCATGAGCAAGCCTCTGCTTTTCGGCGCTCTGACAGTGGTGGCGCTTGTCCTCATTGTCGCTCTGCGTCAGCACAACATCGACTTGGAGACGTTGCGCTATTGGCTCGCCAATGCGGATAGATGGCACACGGACCACCTCACCACCCTCGCAGCCGTGTTTTTCACCGCTTATATCATGGTTACGGCCTTATCCCTGCCATTGGCCGTATGGATGACATTGGCGGCCGGGGCATTATTTGGCTTTTGGGGAGGTGTGGCGATTGTTTCATTCGCGTCCACGATTGGCGCCACACTGGCGTTTCTTGCGGCCCGATATCTGCTGCGCGACTGGGTGCGCGACCGTCTGGGAGATCGCATTCACCGGATCGAAAATGGTATGGCGCGGGACGGTGCCTTCTACCTGTTCACGCTGCGACTGATTCCGGTGGTTCCTTTTTTTGCCATAAACCTTTTAATGGGGCTGACGCCAATCCGCGCCATCACCTTCTATCTGATGTCGCAGGTGGGGATGCTGGCGGGCACGGCAGTCTATGTGAACGCCGGCACGCAGCTTGCCCAGCTTGACAGCCTGTCTGGAATAGCGTCCCCACCCCTTCTTCTGTCCTTTGCCCTTCTGGGCCTTTTCCCATGGATCGCCCGCATGTTCCTGAATTCCCTGAAACGCCGCAAAGCCTACGCCCGCTGGACAAAGCCGTCAAAATTCGACCGCAACCTGATCGTGATCGGGGCGGGCGCTGCCGGTCTGGTGTCGTCCTATATCGCTGCCGCCGCTGCCGGGGGTCGAGGATGTTGATTATCTCACCTCTGATACGCTTTGGGACCGGTTGCGGGACCGGACCGAGGGGCTGAAACGGCTGGTTGTGCTGGGCGGGGCGAACAAATACGCGGCGGGCGAGTGGCGGCGCGCCCATGTGAACCCGCGCCTGCTGGCCTTGGTAAAACGCTTTCACGATTGGAGACGGCGATGATCGACGCGGCCCTGCTGCCCTTGCAACGGCGTGTACTCAGCCTGCCGGGCCGGTGGTTGGCCGCAAGCGGTGTGCATGCCAACCATATCACGCTTGCGGGCTTTGCCGTGGGTGTGCTGGCGGTGCCGGCACTGGCGTTTGGCGCCTATGGGCTGGCGCTACTGCTGCTGGTGGTAAACCGTCTGGCCGATGGGTTGGATGGGGCCGTTGCGCGGCTGACCGGCGCGACGGATCGCGGGGCATTTCTGGACATTGCGCTGGATTTCGTCTTCTATGCGTTGTTTCCGCTGGGATTTGCACTGGCCGATCCGGCGGTGAATGCCTTGCCTGCGGCGGTGCTCATCGCCGCATTCGTGGGCACAGGCTCCTCCTTTCTGGCTTTCGCCGCCATTGCGGCCAAGCGCGGCGAAAGCGCCCTGCGCTATCCGACCAAGGGCATCTATTACCTTGGCGGGTTGACCGAAGGGTTTGAAACCGTCGCCGTTTTCGTGGTCATGTGCCTCTTCCCGCAGTTCTTTGCGATCCTGGCCTATGGCTATGCGGCCGCCTGTGCCCTGACCACTCTGTTGCGCTGGCATCAGGGGTGGCTGGCATTTTCGCCGCCGAAATAATCGGCGCGATACTGTAACAAACCCGGCGCAAAGCTGTCATTATCCGAAGAGCAGCCGCCAAATATCGGAGAACTCATGAAACTTTCTGTCGTCCTTGCCCTGTCATTACTGGCAACTCCGGCCCTGGCTGATTGGCAAGAGACCCTGGAAGCCGCGCGTGGCCAGACCGTCTACTGGAACGCATGGGGGGGCGATGCGCGCACCAACGCCTTTATCGCCTGGGTGAGTGAGCAGACCGAGGCGCGCTATGACGTCAACGTGCAACAGGTCAAGCTGAGCGCCACCGCGGTAGTGGGTCACTTTGAATTTTCCGGCTGACGCTTTTTGTAAGGGCCGCGCTTCTTAGGCGCAGGCTCGTTCGCATCCACCAGCGCCACCAGATCGGCAATATCCCAGAGGCGATCCGTCAGACCGGCTTCCATCGCGGGCGTGACTTTCAAGGTTTGATGGACCTTGACGAAGTTGTAATACATGAAGTGCAGCGCCACAGCGTGCATGTGGTTTTCAACCTTCTTGCTGAAACCATTGGTCAGGCGGGTGAACCGGCGCATGTGCATCCGCATGGTCAGGTTCTGGCGCTCAACGTAAGACGTGCTGATCAGTGCCTTGTCGGGGTTTCCCTCAACGGTGCGCTTCTTGATGCCGGTGCATTCGGCAGGGCTGTATTTCTTCTCGTGGCCCTTCTGACCTGTCAGCGAGCCATACAGCTTGATCAGTTGGGCATAGTCCACGCCACCACCGAATGCGCCTTCCACGGCTTCCAAATAGGCTTTGTGCCCGTCTGTGGTCAGTTGCACCCGGTTCGCCAGACGGTCGCGCAGATCGTCCATAAACTCGATTGCATACTCGCTGTCGCGTCCGCCAACCATGTAGGACACGATCAGTTTGCTATCGCTGTCGATAGCGGTCCACGTCCAAGTGTCGCCAGAGCCTTCCGGCGCCGCTTTGGCGGTCGATACGTTCTTCGCTTTGGCGTAGGTGAATGACCAGATTTCATCGCACTGGATAACCGACGCCTTGACGTTGCGGACGTTATCGTCGTGATACTTGGCGCAAGCCTCGCCTGCATCGATCAGCAGTTTGTTGACGGTGTTCTTAGACACGTCAGCGATGCGCGATGTAGCACGAATAGAGTTGCCTTCCACCAGTAGGCGGATGATCAGGGCGCGGGTTTTGGTGTCGAGCTTTCTCATAAGCTCAATATAGCTTCGAACTGACCGCCAGTCAAGCATAATGGAACAAATTGACGCCGATAGTCAATTTGCGATTGCAAGTGCGATTCCAGTGCGGTAAAAGGTTTTCATGATGGTTTTTTTCGCTGACGAGGCGCTCGCGCTGATTGAGACGGATCGTGCGGGGGAGACTCGTCTAGCGGTGGCGTTGATCAAGTCGGCGCGGAGGAAACTAACAATACTTCGGGCCGCTCCTGATGATCGGACGTTGAGGAATTGGAAAGGCCTTCATTACGAGAAACTAAAGGGGGGGCGTGACGGGCAGCGTTCAATAAGACTCAATATTCAGTTTCGATTGATTTTTGAGATGGATGAAAGCACCGACCCAAACACCGTCACGATACTTGGGATTGAGGATTATCACTGATGGCAATTCTGGAACTACTGCCAACTGAGCACCCCGGCGAGTTTATCGTCGAAGAACTTGAGGCGCGTGAATGGGCTCAGGCCGATTTGGCGTTCGTTTTGGGTTGGGATGCCGCGCAGCTCAGCCGCCTGATCAAGGGCCATACTTCGGTTACGCCGGAAACCGCCCTGATGCTTGAAGATGCTTTTGACGTTCCCGCCGAATTTTTCCTGAACCTTCAAAGGATGTATGATCTCGGCAAAGCTCAGAAGGCTGATCCGGGTGTCAAAGTCAGGGCCTCTTGGGCTTCGGTCTTTCCTGTGCGCGAGATGATTAAAAGAGGCTGGATTGAAGCGGGGGAAAGCAGTTTGCTCGACCTTCAAATGTTGCGTTTCTTTGGGAAAAACCGGCGCGACGATGTGCCATTTGTCAGCAACGCGCCGGTCATTCCGCATGCTGCTAAAAAGTCGTCATATGAGGAAGTGACACCACTCCAATATGTTTGGTTGCATCGGGTCAAGCAGGTGGCAGAGACTATTGATGCACCTGAATATTCGGAAGAAAAGTTGCGGGGTTCGCTTTCCTCGCTACGCTCACATTTCATCGACACTGATGATCTGCCGCACATTCCCCGATTGCTATTGCGTAGCGGGGTTCGGATTGTTTTGGTTGAGGCATTGCCAGGGTCCAAAATCGATGGCGTTTGTCTTTGGCTGGACGATCAACCGGTAATCGGGCTAACCAACCGCCTTGATCGTCTGGATAACCTTTGTTTTGTGCTTCGGCATGAGATTGAACACGTCTTGCGGCAAGATGGGCGTGAACAGTCATTCGCTCCCATTGATGAGTTTGACAGCGATTTTGGCGGTGACGACATTTCCGAATGTGAACAGGCGGCGAACGCTGCCGCCGCCGATTTTTGTGTTCCCCAAGAAATGCTTGCGTCCTTCATTCAAAGAAAAAGCCCGTATATCTCCGAAAAAGATATGATCCGGTTCGCTGCCCGTGCTGAAATCAACCCAAGCATTGTTGTCGGCCAAATCCACAACAAGACAGGGAAGTTCAATTGGCTACGCAAATATCTCAAGAGTATCAGAAACTCGTTGCTTGAATGGCCCGCCGTTGATGGGTGGGATAAAGTTGCAAAAACGGAATTGTGAGGGCTGTAAAGTGGCTAAATACGACGAACACGTTAATGACCTCTGGGATGAGTGGATTTCGGAAACGGGGCAAATCTCCGGTGACCCGGGCGAATTTGTCGAATGGGCAATGGAGGCCGGAAGACTTGCGCCTCACCCGCAAGATGTGAAGAAAATGGTGCGCCGACAAGTGACACGGTCGCTTCGTCAAGCAAAGCGCTTCGATGAGGATGGCGGATTCACATATCGCGCGAGACAGTCCGTCACGCTTTTCGAGGGCGGCGAGGCAATCAAACACTATTTTGATACGGACGCGGGCGGCTCCCCTGCTTTGCGGCAAAAGTCCGTGAAACAACGCCGCGAAGCAATTGCCAACGATGTATACCGTGCAGTTTGCGATACTGAGCGGATGAAGAAGGTCCATGAGGATGATCCTCAACTTAACCTATTCCCAGACTTCACTGATGATGTCGAAGAGCTAAGGATCGCAGAAAGGGAAGAAAACGAGAATAAGCGAGGCGCTTAGTCTTTTTTCCATCGCGCGGTTGCCGCTGCGCTTGCAATTTCGCTGCGCTGCTCCGGCGTCAACGATTTAGCCCTCGATTTTCCACCCTTCAACCCACCTTTGCGCTGTCCAGACACGTCTGTTTTGTCAGGCTCCTCACCTGTCGCCACGTCCACAATGAACTTGGCAAGCTGATTGGCGTCACGGGGTCTCTTGGGTTTGTCTGTCATGCCGTCAATATGGGGCCTTCGCGCGAGGCTTGCAAATCGAACCTCTGCGGGATCAGATTTCAAAGTGACCCACTACCGCCACCGCCGAGGCCGTGACCCGTGTCGTTTCCGAAAAAGCCGCCGGTCAGGATGAGGCCGGCAGCGTGGATCTGATCTGGATCAACGGGCCGAACTTTCTGGCGATGAAGGAGCAGGGGCTCCTGCACGGGCCCTTCGTGGCCGATCTGCCCAACGCGCACTACTTGGACCTTGGGCCGACATCGCCCGCGTCGGTCGATTTCACCGCACCGGTGGACGGGATGGAAAGCCCCTGGCGGCTGGCGCGCTTCGTCTTCACCTACGATTCCGCCCGCGTGCCTCAGCCGCCGCGCAGCATGGCTGGTTTCGTGGACTGGGCAGAGGGCAATCCGGGGCGGTTCACCCACCCCGATCCATCGAATTTCATGGGGGCCACGTTTCTCAAACAGGCGCTGATCGAACTGGCGCCCGACCCATCGGCGCTGCAACAGCCCGTGACAGACGCGGCTTTTGACGCGGCGACCGTGCCGCTCTGGGACTGGTATGACGCGCTGCGCCCGAATCTGTGGCGCGACGGCGAGACCTACCCCGCCAACCAGTCGGTGCAGCAGCAACTGCTCAATGATGGCGAGGTAGATATCGCCATGTCCTTTGATCCGGCCTCGACCGCGGCCGCCATTGCCGACGGCCTGTTGCCTAAAGGCGCGCGGGTCTTTGTCCCCGAGAGCGGCAGCATCGGCAACATCAGCTTTGTTGCCATCCCCTATAATGCCGCCAATGCCGAAGGGGCCGAGGTCGTGGCGAATTTCCTGCTCGATCCGGCGACGCAGGCACATATGCAGAACATCGAGGTGCTGGGGTCATTCTCGGTGCTGGACCCGGCCCGGCTGGATGACGACGCGCGCGCGGCTTTCAAAGCCCTGCCCACGGCCCCGGCACTGCCCACCCTGGCCGGGCTTGGCCCGACGTTGCTGGAACCTCATGCAAGCTGGATGACCCGGCTGACCGAAGTCTGGACGCGGCGCTACATCGAATGAGCCATGAGGGCCGTCTGCTGCGCGCCGTCGTCCTGGCGGTGGTCGGGCTTGGCCTGATCGCACCCATTGTCGCCGGTCTGTGGCAGACCGGGCGCGCCGCCTTCGGCATCCTGCCGGCGCTGGGGCAGGACGCGCTGTCGCTGGGCGCGTGGCACGATCTGGCGGGCCTGCCGGGCTTTACCACCAGCCTGCGCCTGACGCTGGTCACGGGCCTGGGCGCGACAGTGCTGTCGCTGGTGCTGGCGACGGGGTTCTGTGCCGCCGTTCACGCCCGGATGAGTCCGGCGACCGGCGCGCGGATGCTGACGCCGTTTCTGGCCATCCCTCATGCGGCGCTGGCGGTCGGGCTGGTCTTTGTGCTGGCCCCGTCGGGCTGGCTCGTGCGGCTGCTGGCGCCCCTGGCTGGATGGGACCGACCGCCGGATATCGCCACGGTTAATGACGGCTGGGGCCTGGCCCTGATGATCGGGCTGATGGTCAAGGAGGTGCCATTTTTGTTGCTGGTGATCCTCTCGGCGCTCAGCCAGATCTCCGTGGCGCGTCACATGGCGGCGGGGCGCGCATTGGGTTACGGGCGCGGGATCGTCTGGATCAAGGTCATCATGCCGCAGGTCTGGCCGCTGATCCGACTGCCGGTCTGGGTGGTGCTGGCCTATGCGCTTTCAAACGTCGACATGGCGATCATCCTTGGCCCGTCCAACCCGCCGACGCTGGCGGTGGCGCTGACGCGCTGGTTTTTCGCCCCCGACCCTTTGATGATCCTGCCCGCCTCGGCGGGGGCGATCCTGCAGGCGGTGATCATCGCGCTGGCTCTGGCGCTGCTGATCGGCGTCGAGGCAGCGGGCAAGAGGCTGGGCCGCTGGTGGCTCAGGCGTGGCGGGCGCGGGCTGTCGGCCGAGCCGGGGCTGTGGGCGGCCAGCGCGGCGGTGATGGCGCTGATGGCGGCGGGTGTGCTGGCGATGGCGTCGCTAGTGGTCTGGTCGCTGGCTTGGCGCTGGTCCTTCCCGCAGCTATTGCCGGAAAGCTGGTCGCTGAAGTCCTGGACGGGCGCACAAGGCGGTTGGATGCGGGCGCTTAGTGACACATTCCTGCTGGCGGGGGTGACGGCGGGCCTGTCGCTGGCATTGGCAATCGCCTGGCTGGAGGGTGAGAACCGCGCTCGCCGCACTCGAGCGCCCTGGGCCGAGGTGTTGATCTACCTGCCGCTGCTGATCCCGCAGATCGGGTTTCTCTACGGTCTGAACATGGGGTTCCTGAAAATCGGGCTGTCGGGCGGGATCTGGGCCGTGGCCTGGGCGCAGGCGCTGTTCGTCTTTCCCTATGTGATGATCGCGCTGTCGGACCCCTGGCGCGCGCTGGACCCGCGCATGATCCGTGCCGCCGCCGCCCTCGGGGCTGGGCCGTGGCGCAGGCTGTGGGCGGTCAAGCTGCCGGTTCTGCTGCGCCCGATCCTGACCGCCACCGCCATCGGCGTGGCAGTGTCCGTGGCGCAATACCTGCCGACGCTCTTCATGGGCGCGGGCCGCATCGCGACGCTGACGACCGAGGCGGTGACACTCTCGTCGGGATCCGACCGCAGGATAACGGGGGTTTATGCGACATTGCAGGCCGGACTGCCCTTTGCCGCCTATCTTGCCGCCTTCATGATCCCCGCGATCCTGCACCGCAACCGGCGCGCCCTGTCGGGAGACACCACATGAGCCTTGATCTTGACGCCCTCTGCATCCGCGCGGCCGATGGCGCTGCGCTGTTTCAGCCGCTGACGCTGAATGTCCCGGTGGGCGAGGTGGTCACGGTTATGGGGCCGTCGGGCGTGGGGAAATCGACGCTGCTGGACGCCATTGGCGGGCATCTGGCGCATGGATTTCGCCTGACCGGACGGGTCCGCCTGAACGGGCGCGACGTGACGGGTCTGCCCGCCGAGGCGCGGCGGATCGGGCTGATGTTCCAGGACGCGCTGCTGTTTCCGCATCTGTCGGTCGGTGACAACCTGGCTTTCGGCCTGTCCCCCGGCCTGCGCGGGTGCGCAGAGCGGCGCGCGGCGGTAGAGGCCGCACTTTCCCAGGCGGGGCTGGGGGGGCTTTACGAGCGTGATCCAGCCACGCTGTCGGGCGGGCAGCGCGCCCGCGCGGCGCTGATGCGCACCCTGCTGGCCGACCCCGCGGCGCTGCTGCTGGACGAACCCTTCTCGAAACTCGACGCAAGGCTGCGCGAGGACATGCGCCGCTTCACCTTCGCGCATGTGACATCCCGCGCCATTCCGACCCTGATGGTCACCCACGACCCCGACGACGCCGTAGCCGCTGGCGGATCCGTCATTGCCCTGGAAGGTTCTTCCCCGACATGAAGACAGAAATCGCAACCTCCCTGATCCTGACGGCCATCCTGATGACGGCCAGTGCACTCGGGCTGATCGAAGCGCTGGGCGCCCATCCGTTTTGGGCGATGCAAACCGAAGAGATCGGCTGCGTGGCGGGGTTGATGTGCTATGCGGGCTCACGATGGGCAGGAATGCGGCCCGGAGGCCAGGAAATCGCGCTCGGGCCGCAGCCCACGGCCTCCATCTGTCTGGGCAGGATTTGCATGAAGGCGCCCGCCGACAGGCCAAAGCCATCGATTGGTCAGGAACTAATTGATGAAAAAGCGCAACAGCACCGAGGCGATCAGAAGCCGCGCGATGAATGACATGACCTCGCGCCAGCAGGCCCAGGGCGACCTTGAGGGGCAAAGGCAAGAAATGCTATCTGGCGAAGCATTCGGGTGTCCCTTCACGTTTGTGGCGTCAATGCGCCGGATTGGCATTTGGAGCCGGGTCGGGATCTGTTCCGGGGGCGGGCCGAAATTCGGGGCAATACCATCTGGTAATCGCACCCGCCTGCATCAGGGCCGCGAGATTATCGGAAAGGTCGAACGATGCCGCGGCCGCCAGCCCTGCTGTCGCGGCTTACATTACCCCCCGCCTGCAGTTTGGCGGGGGGCGGTGGTGTCAAAGTTCGACACACTTACCGATTGCCGGGCCCCTGGTGTTGGCTCAGGAGGCTGGCAGGGCGCTATTCAGAGAAGCTCGACCGAGTAGCGACAGTGCCGGTGTTCAACGCCTCATCAACAAGATTGCGGCTTTCGGAGGCGGTATATCCTTCAATGACAATACGTTTGCCAAGTCTTTGCGCGCGGTCGACTTGGTAGAGGTCGTATGCGTTCATGGAATTGAAGCTACTCTCGCTGATCCAATGGGGGACCTGGTTGGAGGGATCTCCGTCCATCGCGCTGGCAGGGATGGCCGTTGTCAACAAAGCGACGGCAAAAGCCATGGCGAAGAAGCAGAGTGCGGGGGATTTGGTTGCATAAGTCATATCGTTTTCCTTTCGGGTTCACGGGCCTCACAGCTTGGCGACTGCGTATCGGCCCTGTTTAGGTGACCACCGGGAGCGCCGATTGTTGCACTGTCACGCGTCACCCTTTCGTGATGAGCGGGAGGCATCCGACAGGTCCGTTCAAGGGCGCTCACATTACCGGGATACCGGAAACCTTTTCTTTACTTTTCAAAAGCCTGACTAATACTGGTCGCGGAAGGAACGATGACCGTGAGCCCCTTTTCCCTGTGCCCGATCTCCGCCGCAGTATCGCTATTTCCAGCGGCCGCACCTGAACTCTGCGCAAGCAAGCCCATCCAGGGTGAGAAGTCTTTCACAGGCGTCGGCCCTGTGAACGGCATTGTCATGCGTCGTGAAAGGCCGATCAGCCCACGGGCCGTCGCGGTGGGGTGTCGTTGCTTCCGGCGGCCGCGTGGGTGAATTCCCCAAAGGACAACAAGGCACCACGACGGCCCGTGTTCTCCGGACCGGTGGGCGTCTGGCCCTGTTGCTGTTACTGGCCTACGGTATTCATCTGTTGATCGGGTGGATCTCCGCGCGAACCGCCGAGATCCCCCCGGGTGCGCAAGTTGACATGCTCATGGCGCTGCTACTGGTCTATGCACTGCTGCTTGCCATACCCTTCGCGCCGGGGATTGAAATCGGTTTGATGCTGCTGGCCGCCGAGGGGCCATGGATTGCTCCCTGGATATACCTTGCCACCATGGCCGGTCTGCTGATTGCCTATGGAGTCGGCGAATGGGTGCCTTACGCGCGGCTGCGCCGGATTCTGGCCGATCTGCATATGTGCCGCGCCTGCGCCTTGCTGGAGCGGACCCAACCACTCAGCCGTCCGGAGCGGGTCATGCTGCTGCACAACACTGCGCCGAAATGGCTGCGCCTCTTCATTCCCCGCTATCGCTATCTGTTCCTGGCGGTGATCGTCAATCTGCCGGGGAATGCAGTGATCGGTGGTGGCGGCGGCATCCTGTTTCTCACCGGTCTCAGCCGCCTTTTCAATCCAGCCACCGTGACACTGACGCTTGCGCTCGGTGTAATGCCGGTGCCGCTGGCCGTCTGGGTCTTCGGTATCGACATACTCCCATGACGGATTTTCGGAGCGACCATTGCCGATCAGCTAAAGCGTTTTGCATTTAATCTGAGTTACAGATTTTAGGCAAAACGCCCACAGCATTGAAGGGGTGTGGGCCTTTTCCATTTTCCCTGATTCAGGAAAAACGCAAAAGGCTTCACCCCTGATGCTGCGGCCCGATCCCCCCCCCCAAAAAAAAACATCCGGCGCAGATCCACGGTGCCTCGCGGGCCTATATCGGCAAGTTTCCGATCCAGCCAAGCCGCAGTCGTTTCGCGCCACGGATCGCACAGATATGTCAGGAAGGCCTATTCCGCATCCACCCCGGCTAAACGAGCAAGGGCAATCTGTTGGTCGCGCCCCACGAAGCGACCGGGGCCGTCCGCATAGCCAGGATTGGCAGCCTGCATAGACGATATGCAGGACCAGCGTCATTATCGGCACTATGATCCCGAAGGTCATTCCGAACCGCCCGGCCCCCGCAATAGGAATAATAATGAACATTATGCCAAGGCAGGCGGCAATGCCGAAGATGATGCCTTTGACCAGCGCCGTTCCGCCCGGGATCAGATCGCAAAGCAGCGCATACTCGCCACCCCAGATCACCGTGTTGATGACAAAGTGAGCCAGCCTCCATCGAGGCAGGGGCCCCCATCCTAGCTCTGACGTCCAGTTCCGGCATCACGCTCTTGGACAGCGTCATGACCGACAGAACGACATTCCCTACGAGCCCGGCAACAAGGCCGGCTGTGGTATGGTTCCTTTCCTAGGTGGTTCAGCCGCCCTATTGCTTCCTTTCATGAAGCTGAGAAAGGATTGCGTTGATGCAGTCTTTGTCGGCCTCATCATGCGTATCGGCTGTAGGCAGGCCTTCGGTCAGATCGCGGGTTGTCCGCATTTGACCGATGAACTGTTCGCAGCCTTTGCACATCGCAAGATGCAGACGCATCTGGAGAGCTTGCCACGTACTCAGTTCCCCGTCGATCAGGGCGCTGGCGCGGGTTGCGACTTCCTTGCAGCTCAACATCTGGCGGTGTCCTTTTCACGTGCCTCACACGAACAGGACAACCGGAAGCCTGCCGTGTTACACATGTCTGAAAAATAAATCAGTCTTGGCAACATACAAGCCCTCGTCACATCAGTCCGTCGAGGGCAGTCCGAACGCTCAGACGTGCCCGGTGGAGCAAAACCCGCATGTTACCCTCACTGATACCAAGGATGGCGCAGACCTCGTCAGCGTCCAGTCCCTTTTGAGCGCGCAGAATGATCACGGATCGCTGGCTCGGTGGCAAAGCCTCAATCGCAGCATTCACATGCTCCATCACGCTACGCCCCGCCAGAATGCGTTCGGGAGTGAGAGTTTCCCAAAGTTCAGGCATGTTTTTCCAGCGTCCCCGGCCATCAAAAGCGGCCGCAAGATTGTCGTCCTCGCCCGCGCCATCGAATGAGACGCTGCGCCCCTCGCGCTTGGCACGGCTTCGGGCCTTGTTGATCAGGATCGAGAAAATCCAACTTGCCAGAGAAGACCGTCCCTCAAAGCCGGAAATGCTTTTCAGAACGGCAATCCAGGTTTCCTGTGCCACTTCTTCCGCTGTCGCGCGGCTGCGAACGATCCCGGTCGCGACGCGGACCAATGATGTATTATGCTGGTTGTAAACTTGCTCGAATGCGGCCCGGTCACCAGCAGCAAGCAGTTTGACAAGCGCCGCTTCCTTCGCCCGAGCAGCCGACATCGCAGTCCCCCGTTATTGCTTTACTTACTAAGGAGAATAAGCGTTCTGAAAGTCCAGCGATGAGTGCTTTCGGACAAGGGATCGTGAATGCTTGTGTCTTGAATTTGGCAGATAAGCCAAGCAGGTGTAAAGTGTCGGTCGCTGCCTGACAGGTGCATTGGCAGGGCACTGAACCATCCGCAGCGATCGACACGAACTTTCCTCTGCCTATAAACGAACGGACGCTGCCGTCGCATTGATCTTTAATTCAAAAGAGAGCGATGCGATCAAGAGCTATGATGGAATCTGGGTGATGCGGCCTGATCAAGCGGCGCGGCTTTCGGTCGGCGCCATGTCTTCGCGGCGCTCTGAACTAGCTTGAACACCATCAGCTTGGCGGTCTTTTGCGACAGTGCGCCCTTGGCCCGCACGCTCCTGTGCCCGACAGTGGCGAAGACGCTCTCGATCGGGTTGCCCGTGCGCAGGTGATCCCAGTGGTCGCCCGAGAAGTCATAAAAAGCCAGTAGGGCGTCGCGATCCTTGGTCAGGCAGGCCACCGCCTTCTCGTATTTGGCCCCGCACTTCTCGGAGAAGGTGTTTATCGCGATTTTCGCTGCGGCGCGGGTCGCAGCCTGCCTGCTGCCTGGCAGTGCATTGCGCAGCAATGTCACGAGAGGGGGATCTCGCGCAGGTGGGCCTTCACCGTGGGCTGCATGGATTTCGGGAATTTGTTCAGCAAGTTGGCGATCTTGTGAACCCAGCATCTTTGGTGACGCGTGCCTGGAAAGACCTCGTCGAGCGCTTTCCAGAACCTCATGGCTCCGTCGCCCACGGCGACCTCCGGCGGCACCGAGAGGCCGCGCGTTTTGATGTCGACCAAGAGCTCGCGCCAGCTCTGGGCAC
Source organism: uncultured Roseovarius sp. (assembly GCA_947503145.1). Classification (GTDB taxonomy): domain Bacteria; phylum Pseudomonadota; class Alphaproteobacteria; order Rhodobacterales; family Rhodobacteraceae; genus Roseovarius. The sequence continues at coordinate 256,346 of CANNCP010000005.1, read as the reverse complement.
TTTCCCTCACGCCGACCTGGAAGCCCACCAGCTCCTTCCTGCCTTCGGGCGTGGCCCCGAGAACGACCAGGATACATTCGGCCTGCGGCTCCATCCTGGCCTGCAGATAGATACCGTCTGCCCAGATGTAGACGTAGCGGCGCGCCGAAAGATCGCGGCGCTGCCAGCGGTCGTATTCCTGCTGCCACTCCCCGGTCAGGCGCGAGATCACGCCGGGTGACAGGTTCGGCGCGTCGGCGACCAGCAGCGCGGCGAGCGCCTCCTGAAAGTCGCCGGTGGAAATGCCGCGCAGATAGAGCGCCGGTAATAGGGCATCGAGGCTCTTCGAACGCCGTGCCCATTTCGGCAGGATATTCGAGGTGAAGCGCACCTTCTCGTCATCGGATCCGGCAGCATGGTCACGCACCTTCGGGAGGCGAACATCGAGGGCCCCGATCCCGGTCTGGATGCTGCGCTCCGGCCCGTAACCGTGCCGAACAACCCGCTGACGCCCATCCGGCAGGATTGCCTCGGAGTATTGATCAACAAAAGCGTCGGCTTCGGCCCGGAGCGCCGCGGCCAGCATTTGACGCGCTCCGCCCCGGGCAATCTCGGTCAGCGGATCGTCGACAGATTCAGGCTGACGCAGGGCGATGATCTCTGCATCGTTCTTCATGGCGTATCGTTCCTTCTGGAAGATCTGGCAGGCTTCAGCACCCGCCACGATACGCCGCATTCTCAAACCCCGTCACCCATTTCCGAGCATAACTCTGCGGTCAACCAGCTTTGTCAGATTGTTGATGTTTAACCGAGAAGCATGATCTGATTAATGGTTCTGCTGGGCGTAATCTTCATTTCGCTGGACTGTGTGAGCATCGTCAGCGTCGCGCTGCCGTCGATACAGCGCGACCTGGCGGCGGAGGATCCGGACCTGTAATGGGTGCTCTCGGGCTATACGCTGACCTTTGGCGCCGTGACGGTCGCGGCTGGTCGCGCGGGCGATCTCATGGGGTGCGGCGGCATCTTCCTCATAGATGTCGGGATCTTCACCATGTCGTCGGTGGCCGCAGGCTTGGCGCCGGATGCGCATTGGCTCAATGTGACGCGTTTCGTTCAGGGAGCGGTTCGGGGCGGCTCAACCCACTGGCGATCGGTATGACTAGCAGTATCTCCGCGGTGAAGAGCGCGGCCGAGCCTTCGACTATTTTGGCACCGTCGTGGGGTTGTCGATCGTCATCGGGCCGGTGCTGGGCGAGATCCTGATCGACGGCGGGGGACCGGGCCTTGGCTAGTGGCTGACGTTTCTCATAAACGTGCCGCTCAGCCTCGTTGCGATTGTGCTGGGGGTGATGTGGTTCCCCAGATCGGACTTCCGCCGGGCGCCCGAAGTGGCACCGGGGTGCAAGGCGCAGCGCGGCGAGGGGCTGCTGTCGCTCGACCCGCTGGTCGCGCTCTATGTGCAGGACGGCGAGGGCAAGACGGCGTTTGAGGACGGCCTCTTCGCCGTGCCCACCTCGCTGCTATCGGCTTGGGCCGCGAACTGGGCGGGACATTGCGTGTATCGCTACGGGCGCAAGATCGTGATCTGGGGGCCGACGCTGACGCTACTGGGAACGGGGGCCAGCATCGGCGTGGTTCTATTGCACGAGGCGATGGGGTTCAGCGTTTGATGGCTGATGGCTGATGGCTGATGGCATCGCTGACGCTGATGGGCCTGGTCGCCCATCGCAGTATCATGCACATGGTCGTGTTTGCGCCATTTGGCAACCGTCTTGACGTTGATGCCAAGCCCCCGGCTCAACACCACGCCCAGGGGCACTACCCATACGACCCACCTTGACAACTGGTCAGAAATTCCGAGACCACCTCTCTTTCCATTGGCTCAGTTGTTATCACAACCCAGACCGAAGCCGCCGTCGCAATGCGCTATCAGCCGAGCCGTGTCGTCTGCAGTCCAATTATTCGGTGCCGTGACGGCCACCCACGGGCCAACGTAATCGGACCCGTAATAGACATGGCCATGCCCGGCGGGTGCCGTGTTGGCCAGCACCAGATCCACAGCCAGCTGGAATTGCGTCACGACCGGCATGAACTGCATATCCGGTGACACGTCCGGCCCCGGTGCTTCGTTCATCCAGGCAGGTGCCCGGAACAGCGACGCCGGTTCATAAAAGACAATCGGATCGCTGGAGTATTGCAGATAGGCGATCCGCATCCCACCCCAACCCTCTGGTCCGCCCGCATCCTTTGTATGCGAGGCAAAGCGCACAAGCTGCCCGTCGCCCAACGTCGGGGCGATATACGGGCTGTCGGGCTGTCGCGAGGCCACGATACCCTGCCACATTGCGGACGGGAAAGGCGGGCCAGCCCAGAACGCCCCATCAATGGGATCATCCAGCAATGCAAACAGGTCCGTGCCGTGCATCGAAGACCATGCGCCAAGGCTGAGCCCGTGGATATACAGCCGCGGCCGCGCATCCTTGGGAAGGTCACGCCAATAGCTGTGAACGGTGTCGATCAATGCTTCGGCCTGATTCAGGCCGGACCGCGTTTCAAGGATCAGGGCGAGCGGTGATTGCAGATAGGAATACTGCACGGCAATTGTCGCGATATTGCCTCCGTGCATGTATTCGACCGTGTCCACCGCACCAGGATCAAGCCAGCCTGTTCCGGTCGGCAGCGCCACGATCAGCACATCCCGATCAAAACCACCCTGGCGGATCAGCTCTTGCAGCGCGATATCGGCGCGCTCTTGCGCGCTCTCCATCTGTGCGAGGCCGACATACACCCGGACGGGCTGCATGGCGTCGCGCCCTGTAAAGGCGGCAATATCCTGTGCATCCGGCCCCGTTGTCACGTAATCGCGACCCGGTTGGCCCAACGCCCCCCAGTCCACCAATGACCCTGTGCTGCCGGTGATATTCTCACCTCTGGGCGGGGGCGGGGCAGTGTGGAACAGGTTTTGCGCAACGGTTACGGAGTTATCGAGTGCGGCGATCACACGGTCCAGAACGCCATCGCGCGTGACGATCAGAACAACGAAAGCCGTCAGCAAAAGGCCCGCCACGTTCGCGGTGCGCGAGGGCATGTAACGGTACAGCCTGAACCGGACGCGGTTGAACAGCCATTGCAACGCATAGCCGATAAACACCAGCACCGCAAAAACGGCCAGCGCCAGCGCGATCATGCGGATGGTATTCACACTGTCCACAAGCTCCATGCCCATCCGGCTGCGGATACCGTTTTGCCATCCGCGCGCCTGGAACAAGCAAAGCACCAACACGACTGCCACTGGGATGCCGGTGATCAAGCGGGCGACCAGAACGGCGCGCCCGGTCGGCTCGGGGATTTCCATAAGTCGCCACATTGCGATCGCGAACCGCCCGATCAGATACCCGATCCCCATGACGACGCCCCCGAGGACACCCTGCAGCAGCCAGCTGCGCGGGATCAGGGTGGGGGTCAGGGATGTGGCAAAGAACAACAGGCCAAGGAATAATGGCAGCACATAAAGGCCAGTTCTGCTGAAAAGTTTCATGTAAAACCCTTGTGGAGTTGAGGTTCCTGTCTGATGTTCAGTGCCTGTTGAGCGGATGCGGCAGTATGATCAAGTCCCCCGATTGATCCGCTATTGAAACCGGCTCATTGTGATCTCGGAGCTTGCAAACCACGATCCCGCAAATCGCATCCGGTTTCTGACTAAAGCGTTCCGCCTTAAACTTGAGGCACTCAGTTAAGGTGGAGTACGTGCAACGATCATACGTATCGCTGCGTTCCGCGAAAAGCTGTGATTCAGGTTTTTCACGGAACGCTTTAATCAGCCTTCACGATTGCATCGAGATATTTCAAGGTTGCGCTGGTGCCGTTCGCCAGATCACTGGCGGCTTGCGGTGCCGGGGTCAGGTTTCCGTGCTCATCGCACTTTACCCACCCCTTCTCAACAAGCTTGGTAACTTTTCTCCGCACGGTTTCACGCGGGATTTCTGCATACAAAGCAACCGAGTGCGCATTTATACTGGGCGTCGCGCGAGTTACGGCGTTTGAGGCGTCGGGCTGTGTAACGCCAGCATAATGGCGTTCGGCAATGATCGCCATTATCAGCACCAGATCCAGATCGTTTCCCAAGTCAGAACGAAGCCTGATCAGAAGTTCCGAAAATGCTCGCACATGGGTTGGCATTCTGTCTGTCTGATCGCGCATAGAAGCCCCAAAAGCTGTTGCAAAGGCACGCTGATTGGCACCCGCCGCTTCACGTTACCCGATTTGGGTAACGCTGTCATTGCCAGTGGTTGGCGGTTGCTGCTTGAATGACGATCTATGGGAAAGTGGCCCCGTCGTCAGGAGCCAAGGCTTGGTTGGATTTCACCTCCAGCGCGGCACATCTCTTCGGATGATTTCAAAGGAGCACGTCATGACTGTATGCGCAAACTTCCTCGCCCGGAACTGGTGGCTACTTCTGGTGCGCGGTATCGCCGCCATCCTCTTCGGCATTGCGGCATTCGCTTGGCCGGGATTGACCGCTGCCCTGTTGGTTCTGCTGTTCGGTGTCTATATGCTGGTCGATGGCATCTTCGGAATTGTCGATTCAATCCGCTATCGTGGTCGGCTTGACCGATGGTGGCTCTGGTTGCTCGACGGCCTGCTCGGCGTTGGCGTTGGCGCACTAACGCTGTTCATGCCGGACATCAGTGCCTTTGTACTGCTGATGTTCATCGCTGGCTGGGCCATTGCGGGTGGCATTCTTCGTATCATCGCCGCGATCCAGCTGCGCCGCGAGATCGAGGGTGAGTGGTTCCTCGTACTGGGTGGCATTCTGTCAATCCTGTTCGGTGGCCTGCTGATTGTCATGCCGGGGGCCGGTATCGTGTCGTTGGTCTGGCTGATCGGTCTCTGGGCGGTGACTTTCGGCGCGCTCTTCATCATGTTGGCTTTCCGGTTGCGCAGGGTCGACGCGGATCGGCCTGCTTCGACGGACGCAATTTGATGATGCTGCAACATGTTCTAACTTCGAAAGAATCAACTTTAAGGAACAATGAAAATGTATGATCCAGCAGATTTCACGCTCGAAAATCAGGTTGCCGTCGTCACCGGGGCGGGCGCCGGTATCGGTCGCGCCATTGCCGAGACCTTCGCCGCAGCCGGGGCCGCCGTCATGGTCAGTGACCTTGACACCGACACTGCAAGCGCCGTGGTGAAAGAGATCGAGGCACAAGGCGGCAAGGCTGTCGGCATGGCCTGCGACGTCACCAAGGAGGACGATCTGACCGCGCTCGTGAGCGAGACCGTCCAGAAGCTCGGCAAGCTGACGATCCTTGTCGGCAACGCGGGTGGCGGCGGGCCGAAACCCTTTGATATGCCGATGGAGGATTTCCGCCGGGCCTATGAGCTGAACGTCTTTTCGCTGTTCCGCCTGTCGCAGCTTGCCGCGCCCGAGATGGAAAAGGCGGGGGGCGGGTCGATCCTCGCGATCACCTCGATGTCTGCCGAAAACAAGAACAAGCGTATGGCCTCTTATGGCTCGTCCAAGGCGGCCACCAGTCATCTTGTGCGCAACATCGCATTCGACCTTGGCCCGCGCGGCATCCGGGTGAACGGCGTCGCCCCCGGCGCCACGCGCACGGATGCGCTGAAATCGGTGCTTAACGACGATATCGAGAAAGCGATGCTGGCGCACACGCCGATCAACCGTCTGGGTGAGCCGGACGACATGGCCAACGCGGCGTTGTTTCTGTGTTCGCCTGCGGCCAGCTGGATCAGCGGGCAGATCCTGACTGTTTCGGGCGGCGGGGTACAGGAATTGGACTGAGATCACCCCAGAGCTTGCCGAAGGCGGGCACACATTCGAAAGGAGTCAGGTCATGGCTGAGGTCACCCGCCGCAGGCTGGGTCAGTGGCCAGATCATCAAGGTACATGGCGGCGGATCGATCATCCTGCTTTTCGGCGAATAAGGCGCGCAAGCCCCCTGATCGTCCTTGGCATCCTTGCTGGCCTGATGGCTGGCATTGTCAATTATATGACCATCCAGGCCAGCCGACTGGCATGATGTGTAAAAACCTGTTGGAAGCAGGGCGGAAAAAAGAAAGACAAGATGATGAAACCGATTATAAGCACACTTCTCACTCTGTCCCTGACATTGGGAGGCGCCGCAATGGCACAGGAGAAAACCGTTCTTTCCGCGCAAGAGTCCAATCCCGATACACTCGGCTGGATGCAGGGGTTTCCACCGGCGGCGGACAAGACGATCCGCTTCACCGATCCCGACTATTTTGCGTTTCCAAAACTGCGCTGGACAGTCTGTCATTTCCGCGAGCTGATGCCCTCGGTCGTCGTTCGCAACGGCAATGAAGGAGTCAGCGCGTTACCCGTCGATCTCGATGCCGGTCTGGATGCGGTCGAGTTCACGCCGTTCGGTGGCGGTGAAGCCATGACATGGGATGCCGCGTTCGATGCCAACTATACCGACGGTATTCTGGTGCTGCACAAGGGTCGCATCGTCTATGAGCGTTATGACGGCTGTCTGGATGAGGACACCCTGCACGGGGCGATGTCGGTCACCAAAAGCCTCACCGGCCTCATGGCCGAAGTGCTGGTCGCCGAAGGCAAGCTGGATGAAACCGCCCCGCTGGCCGACGTCATTCCCGAGTTGGGCCAAAGCGCATTCGGTGACGCGACCGTGCGGCAGGTTCTGGAGATGACTACGGCGCTGGATTATTCCGAGGACTATTCCGATCCCGACGCCGAAGTTTGGACCTATGCCGAAGCGGGCAGCCCCCTGCCCAAACCCGAAGGATACGATGGGCCGCGCAGCTATTTCGACTATCTTCAAACGGTTGAGAAAAAGGGCACGCATGGCGAGGTGTTTGGCTACAAGACAGTCAACTCCGACGCGGCAGGCTGGCTGATCGCGCGCACGACCGGCAGCTCGGCCGCCGACTATTTGTCCGATCGGATCTGGTCAAAGATCGGCGCGGAGCGCGAGGCGTTCTATACTGTCGATTCCATAGGCACGCCGTTTGCCGGTGGCGGGTTCAACGCGACCCTGCGCGACATGGCCCGTTTTGGCCAGCTTGTGCTGAATGAGGGTGAATGGAACGGCGAGCGCGTCATCCCCGCTGATGCCATTTCCCGCATCCGCCAGGGCGGTGACAAGGGCGTATTCGCGAAGGCCGGATATGATCTGCTGGACGGGTGGAGCTATCGCGGCATGTGGTGGGTCAGCCATGACGATCACGGATCATTCGCCGCGCGTGGTGTGCATGGCCAGACGGTCTGGATCGATCCGACCGCCGATATGGTGATCGTGCGTTTCGCCTCGAACCCGGTCGCCGCAAATGCGGCAAGCGATCCAACCTCACTGCCTGCCTACCGGGCTGTCGCCGACTACCTCATAGCGCAGGAGGAGGCCGCCCAACTGGTGGGGCGCGAATGGTTCATCGAGGACATCGCAGGCAAGGGTGTAATCGACAACAGCCCCGCAAGCCTGCAGTTCATGCCCGACGGTAGCCTGGCCGGAAATACGACCTGCAACCGTCTGATCGCCAGCTACACGCAGGATGGTGATGCGCTTGCGATTGTTAGCGGAGGGGCCACCATGATGGTATGTCCTGAGGCCCTGATGAATCAGGAACGCAGCCTGCTGGACTTGTTGTTCAAGGTGGAACGTTATTCAATCGATGATACCGGGGCTTTGGTTCTCATCACCTCCAACAGCGAGACGATTACCGCTCGCAGACGATGACCTGATGCGGGGACGGCCCGTGAAATACGGTTGAAAAGGACTGAAGATGAGCGATGATGACACAGCGCCCGCCGCTGGAAACCCAGCCGCCAAAGTAGCGATTGCCGTGGTGTTGTTGCTGCTTGTTCTGGTCGTTATCTATGCGTTCTCGGATCGTATGGCACCATCTTCGTCACGCGGGATTGTTTCGGCTCACGTGGTGCAAATCGCACCGCGTGTGTCGGGCGAAGTGACCGAGGTTCTCGTCGAGGATGACGCGGTGGTGCAGGCGGGCGATGCGTTGTTCAAACTGGAAACACGGCCCTTCGATCTGGCATTGGCGCAAGCCAAGGCGAACCTGACCTCGGCCACTCAGGGCGTGGATGCGTCAAGCGCGTCGCTGGTCGCCGCGCAGGCGGCGGTCACACAGGCGCGCACCGCGCTCGATACAACCCGCGCTGAGGCGGAGCGGACGTTCCGCTTGGAGGAACGCGGTGTCGTTGCCGCTGCACAGGGCGACGCGGCCCGCGGTCAGGTCGCGGATGCGGAGGCCCGGCTCGCCACGGCCGAGGCCAATCTGGAAAGCGCGCGGCGTCAGCTTGGCCCCGATGGCGCCGACAACCCCGCAATTCTGGCAGCAGAGGCACAGCTTGAGCAAGCGCAATACGATCTTGCCTCAACCACCGTGCGCGCCCCGCATTTCGGCGTCGTTACCAACGTTTTGCTGGCGGCGGGCCAATACGCCAGCGCCGGAAATCCCGCGCTGACGTTCATAGACGCGGATGCGGCATGGGTCACGGTCGATCTGCGCGAAAATCAGCTGCAGAGCGTCGAGGCGGGCGATCCAGTGCATTTGCTGTTCGATGCCGTGCCGGGGCAGATTTTCGACGGCCGTGTTCAAAGCATTGCCTGGGGCATTGATCCGGGGCGCAACAATCAGGGCGGATTGGTGATGAACCAGACGACAAACCGCTGGTTCGAGCCTGCTCGCCGCATACCGGTGCGGATTGAGCTTGCCGGTGGAATGGAGGCCTGGCCGCAGCGCGTGCGCGTCGGTGGCAAGGTTCACGCGGTCGTCTTTGCGGATGGCACAGGCAACCCCATCGCCTGGGTCGCGCGCGGATTGCAGCGCATCCGCTCGTGGACCAGCTACCTGCACTGAGGGCACGCAATGTATGTGACCCCCCGCCCCGACGCGCTGGACGATCCGCTTTATGCGGTGCGGCTGGCCTTTGTGGGCATGATGTCCTTTGCTGCGATCCCGCTGCTGGACCCGGCGCTGCCGCCGATTATCGCCGCCCTGCCGGTGGGGTTGATCGGGGCGCAGCGCAAGGCGTTCAACATCGGCAAGGCCATCGGCGGGCCGGTTGCGATGATCGTGCTGACCGCCGCGATGACCTGGCTGGTCGAGGAGTTGCGCCCGATGCCGCTGGTCTATATCGGCGCGATGTGGCTGACCTATTTCGCTGGCTTCCGGATGATCCTTCAGACCGGCGCGCAGGCGGGGATGTTGATCGTGATCGTCGCCGTGCTGATGTCGGTGATGGGCATGCACGGAACCGCCACTGTCGAGACGCTGCGTGACGGGTTTTTCCAGGCGTCTCTGGTGGGGCTGGTGCTGGGGCCGCTGTCCTACCTGCTGTTCCGGCCCGCCACCCGCGTGCAGCACGTCGACGAACCGGTGCCGACGCAGGGCAATGTGACATTGGGTGCGGCGATCCGGGCGACAGTTTTGCTGGGACTCAGTTTTTGGCTTTATGCCGTGATGCAGCCCTCGGATATGATGATGGCGGTGATCGCGGCGATGGTGCTGGTCTTTCCCACGCGTCGCTCGGTGTTTTTCGAGGCAAGCCAGCGTTTGCGCGCCACGATCTACGGCAGTGGGGTCGGTGCGGTAGTGCTGATACTGTTCACGTTTTCGCAGCATCTGTCGGTGCTGCTGGCGCTGATCTTCCTCGGTGGTCTGTGGCTTGCCAACAAGATGCTGACCGGCCCGCACCCCAGCAACGTTTATCAATACGCGATGTCGGTCGCCTTCTCGCTGATCGCCGGGGCGCTGTCGACGCAGGATGCGGGCTACGCCATCTTTACCCGGATCGTCCTCAGTCTTGGCGGCGCTGCCGCCGCCGCCCTTGCCGTCGGGCTTCTGGATGCGCTGACAGGTTGGCGCACCCAAGAGGCGTCCGACACGCCCATTGACCTCAAGGCTGGTCAGCCCGACGAGATTTGAAATCACCCGGCTGACATATCGTGCCCCGGTCGCCCTCCTGCCGACGCTCCCGAATGTTGTGCAACAGGTCTATTAGGGAGCGTCCGACATCCTCTGGCGCGACGGCGACGGACTTGATGATGGCATAAACCTTGGCACCGGGGCGCAGCCCCATCGTGTCGGCGGAACGGCGGGTGATGCGCGCGAGGATTCCGCCCGCCGCCGTATCCAGCGCGACGATTGGCGCCGGGCCCGCCGCCCGCGCGCACCTCGCGCACGGTGCCGGGCAGGATGTTGAGGGCCAAAAGGTCCGTGGGCCGCGTCTTGGCCGGTATCACTTCATGTGCCGCGATGCGCAGGCGAATCTGCTTGCCTCGCGCCTGACCCACCCGAGGCTGGAGCAAGGCCACGCCGTTCGCGTCGAGTTCGCTCAGACCGTCGTCGTGGTGGCGCACCACGCGCGCGGTCAGAACCGCCCCGGCCTCACGCGCGCCCGGCCGTCGATCCAGCAGATCACCGATGCCCAGCATTTCGACGACACGGGATGTATCTTCGCACGCGGCAATCGCATCATAGCCTTTGCGGACATGCATAGTCACCTTTCCCCTAGTTTTGCCTACTCCCTAGCGCCCCCTGCACTGGCATTACTCTTCGGATGGGCAGGAATTGGTGAAAGTGAGCACAGGCCATTCTTCCTTACGTACTGCGATCTTGTGGACCCATCCGTTACGCTCCCCAAAGCGGGCACGGCACCAGATACCGTCCGAGGCCGTGGTGCAGAAATTAACTTTCAGGCAGGTTCCAGCCTGCAAGACCCCCACGTTCGGCGCATTGCTGCGTGGCTGATCCCGCACGTTGAGATTGACCAGCAAGCTGACAGAGCCGTAAGAGCCCGCTTCTTCGGTCAGGGCGGGCTTCACCAAATCGGCGACATCGGCGCACTCCTGGGAAAAGCCCACGTAAATGCAACGATGACGGGCAATTGCCTTGGCAATGGCGCTGGTGCTGTCGTCACCTTCGGCACGTTCGACGATAATGCCGCGTTCCGATGCGGGCAGCGAGCCAGTAATGCGTAACTGATTGCCTCCGAGCAGGGCAAATGGGTTATCCGACCCTTGGGCGAACAACCGCAATTGGCCGGAATGGATGTCCCAAGCTGCCATTTCAGATAGCGGTTGGACGCAGCCCTTTGCGTTGGCGTCAAAGCGCGCGTCAGCGGTGCGCTTGTCGGTGGACAGGGTCATGGAACATGTTTCGTCTCCACTGCCGAATTGCGGGTCAAAGACGTACCAGTCGCCGGAAAACGACTTTACGAAACTCGCCTCGTCCTGGGCGGTTGCAAGTGAAGTGGCTGCGAATGAACCTGCGCCAATGGCCAAAGCCAGGGCAAACGAGCGGAACGATGCGATCATACGATCCTCCATTAGGCGACGATCTCAGTTGCCCGAGCCGATGTTGGTTTGTGAAGTTGCGATTACCGCGTCATTTTCCCTAAGTGTGAGAACGACATGCATCTGCAAGTCCGGCGCGGTGGACAGTTCCGTAGTGGCGACGATGTCTCGGCTGTCCGGGCCGACGTCGATTTTGCGCGATTGCCGCGTGGAGAGCGATCCGGATCCGTCCTCGCGGGAAATCGTCATTTCGGCATCGATGGTGCTGGGCGACAGTCCAGCGACGATGCCGGTGACAGTCATGCCGGTATCGGAGGCAATTACGTCGATTACCGGAACAGCGGACTGTGCCACGGCGCAGGCGGGCAGCAAGCCCAGCAGGGCAATGACGCGGATATGGCTTTTCTTTGGCATCGGGCCGATCCGTCCGTCAGAAGCCTTGCTGGGTTACGGTCACGGTGCCGGCGTTTGTGGTGACCATGGCGGCTGTGTTGACCGCATTTGCGTTGCCTATCTGGTTCCAGGTCACGGTTGACCCATCCCCGGTAACATCGAGGAGATAGGTATTTTTATTGCCATTCTGGTTGAGAATGCCGGTGGTTTCGGTGCCAGACACGTTGACCGTGCCCGTGTTCTTGTCGCCCAGCTGGGTCAGCGTGCCTGAGTTTTCGCCAGCGCCGATGTCCAACGTTCCGGTGTTCCCGAAGCCGTTCTGTTGCAGCACGATACTGGCAAGAGACCCACCCACGATGGTTGCGATGTTGGTTCCGGAAAGGGGGTTGGTATTGGTCTGGTTGAAAACCACCAGCCCACTCGATCCGTCCAAAGTGATTTCGCCTACATTTCCGCCGCCGCTTTGCGTGGCCGGAATCGTCGCCGCGGCATTTCCTGCCACAATCGAATCGCTGGCCAAGGATTGATCCACGAACAGCGAGTTACCAAGCCCGCCACTTGATCCTGTCTGCGTAATGAAAAGGACATTGTTGTCGCCTGCCAAGGCAGGTGGAGTTATAAAAAGCGCCGCAGCCGAAATGATCATCGGAATCTGAAAGGCATGGGTAAAACGCGGAAACATGAACTTCTCCCTTTACAATGAGAGATAGCATATCATGGATGTCAGTCCGCTACCACGAATTTTGCGTGATGGCCAAGGCGTTTCTACTGCCGGTTTGTGAGAATACCGCCATGTTGCCATGACCATGCTGAACGACGGTCGCCGCATTGTCGTAACCAGTGATCTGCCCGATGGTGGAGTTGCCGGATCCGGACTGTGACATCGAGAAAAGGTTATCTTGCCCGTCTAGGACAAGCGAAATCGTGTTGTTCCAACCAACCTGCATCAGCAGACCGGGGGCGGGGAGGTTTTGATCAAAAAGCGGTGTCTGCCAGGATTGGCCCCAGCCGCCATTGCGGTCGCCTTTGATCGCGACAGTGAGGCGGTTGCCCGAGGGGGCGACTTGCGGCCTGGAGGCCGACAACGCAGGCGCCACGATTTTCAGGTGGTTGTCCTGCCCGGCATCCCGGAGCAGAAAATCATTGCCATCAAGGGGGCTGGACCAGGCAGCCGCGCCCGAGGCCATTGCCGTGATAAGTACCGTAGTCGTCAGCGCGCGCGCCCGCACGAAAGAAATTTGAAACACTTGCCTGCTCCTCATGCCCGCTTCTTGGTCATCTCCTAGGGGGCCGGTCAAGATTCGGCTCCGTAACCTGAGCTTGTTAAGGCAACATGGCAGCAATGAGGTTAGAGGTGGGTAATTTCGGGTTGCAACCGCGGCTGTGTCACGGCATTGGCGGTTTCTTGAGCATCGGAAGCTTCGCAAGAAACGCGGTATCCGAGGGGCAGACCCTGGATGCCGCATCGCGTTCAATATAGGTATCGTTCGCGCGGGACGCGCGGTCAGCCCAGAGTTTCGTTTTCCGACTCGGGCGGGGGGGCGGGCGCCGCTTCCTGCTTGGGCGCGCGCTCCAGTTTGCGCACGGTCGCGCGGGGGCGCGGCTTGGGTCGCCGGGGTTGGGTTTGTGTGATCTGAGCAGCTCCGCGGGTTTCAGGTGGGGCGACCCGGGTCGCATTGGCTGGAATTATGTCGCCATACTTCTCGGTCCGGTATTGCTGGATCATCGCGCGCCCCGCAGCCGGGTCTGCAAAAGACCAGACCCCCAGTTCAGTGCCTTCGATGATCAGGGCCATCACCGCCTTTTCGATGGCTTGCTGTACTGCAATGTACTTGGGTTCATTAGTGGTCAGGCCAGCCTCGATCTCCAATAGCTTGTCAAGTTCAATGTAGCGAAAAACGCTACCTTGCACTGCCGAGGACGCAATCGGCTTTTGCGTCGTGACACTGGCCAGAACTTCACCGGTTTCAGTGGAAACAGCGCGCAGGCTGACTGTTACCGTGTCCAGCTGCCATTTTGTGTTGGCCCCGATTCCCAGGTATCGCGCGCCGAATCCGCCAGTCTGCATGTTGGTATCATAGCCTACGATCCCGCCCTGTAACAGGATGCCAGCGTGATCTAGCGGCCCCAACGCTGCCGGGTTTATCTGTTCCTCACCGCGATAGAGGCGGCGCATCTCTGTGATGATCTGGCGCTCCCGGATCAGGTCCTGAAGGCCCGAGCGGTCCAGAACCGTGAACCAGCGCCGCTCTCCCGCATCCTGAAGCGCCTTGATCAGCATGGAGGAACCACCCTGCGTCACTGCGCGCGACATGGTCTGGACTACGTCACGTTCCTTGTACTGGCCGGTAAGATCAGGGAAATCATAGACCGACACGCGAATTCGGTGCGACGGTGGCGGAACTGCTCGCAAGACGCGGTTCTGGGTCGAAAGCTCGACCAACCGTGGAGGTTGGGTGCCAAAGAAAGGTTCTCCGAATTGCTCGCTACATCCGGCCAGGAAAATCGACAACATGATCGGTGTAAGTCGGCGCAAGAAACCCGCCCTGCGACAGTTGTTCAAAATACTCATGTTCATATGTTCAAAAAACCTCTGCCGTGTCACGATATTCGGCGTTTTGCGTCAGGTTCCGCCGCTCACTAACTGTGGTACGACGATCTCGGTCACGGTTCCGTCCAGATTGTCGATGATGACAAGTCTGATCGTTTCAAGCGTGCGTTCGAATGATACGGTGGTCGTGCCGAACGTCACGTCACCCGAATCCTGTGGCGTGTCGCCGAAAATTGCCTCGGTCACCTGACCGGCCAGTGCTGAAAGAAGCCGACCTTCGAGTTGTCGCACGAAGAGGGCTGCGTTGTTTCGGCTGGTGTCCGTCCCGGTTCCGCCAGTCCCCGTGCTCCGACCTTTGTTGGCGTCACTTGCCGTTGCTTGACGCTGCGCGTTGGCAAGACCCAGCAGATGCGCGGAGTTGAGCGGGTTACCCCCGAAAGACGGGTTTACCGGAGTGTAGGTGAGGTCGCCCGCGGATGCCGTTCCTGCCAGCAATCCAAGTGAAGCACTCAGAACAAGAAGCCGTTTCATATAATTCACACCTTCAAATTGGGCTGCACGAGGCAACAATTGATGATCCCGGAGCTTGGAGGCTCAAGTAAAACGTCTAGCAGATCGGCGCAACGCAATTAAGGCATGATTTGGACCTTCTCGCTTTTTGGCCTTTTTTTCGCCACAATCTGTTGTGCGTGAACAACAAAATGTGTGCAGACGCCAAGCGATGCGCGAGCCTGCGTTCAAAAAGTCCATACCTCGTTGCTTGAAAATCTGGAAGATCGAGGGCCGCTATTATCCGGATGTGATGATTCCTGGTGAGTGACTATCTCAGGTTGCCTTTGCGACCTACGATGCACGCATAGCATGTATGTTGCTGGTCGACCAGAGCCGGGCGGCAATGGCCATCTCGGAGGGAGAAGTCATCTAACGTATTAATGTATCTCGTTAAATCCAGAATGTTTAAAGGCGAGAAACAGACTATTTTACGGCAAAAATAAGGAATTCCTTGAAAGGCGCCCCATTTTGTCACAATCTTTAAGGAGATATAATATTTTAGAGGGTGTTATTTGAGGCTGGTGAAATCGACCAGCGACGCGGATTTTTTCGACGAGACGAAATGCTCGGTTTTGGACGGGCTCCTGACGGGGCGGTGTCAAAAGATAAAAATCAACATCTGTGCATCAAGCGTTTGTACCCGCGAAGGGGCAGCCTCAGCCTTGGGGGTAAAAGAATTCAAGTGTTGGCTGTTTCAAGTGTAAGAAGGGGTAAGTTTATGGAGATTTATAACCGCTTTCCCGCTGATGTAACTGTTGCGGGCCCGCGTGTGATTACGGCGTTTGCCGCAGAAGGCCGTGATGCTGCATTCGCTGTCATATCGGCGCGTTCCGGCTTCGACGCGAAATCCACCTTCACCTATTCGAGTGACGATTTCAGTCCCGCACCGTGCGCTCTGATGCGTGGGCAGTCGGTCCGTCGCCACGAAAAATTGTCCAACACCACCATTGATCGCGGCAACAATGTGTCGCTGATCGACAACGGCGCAGTGCTACCGCTTGCCAGCCTCATCAGCCAACCGGGAGCACATGACGCTGCCTTCGGTCTCTTTGAACCTGTAAAACCTAACTATCCCTAGGGGGGAGACTTAATATGAATATCATCAAGACAGGCCTTATGGCATCTACCGCACTCGGTTTCTCTCTGGGTGCCGCCTACGCCGACAGTAACAACAGTTACCTCGCCCAGCAGGGCAATGACAACAGTGCGCTGATCAATCAGTCGGGGGCTGCGTCCAGCCAAGCTGGCTGGAGCGGGCAGCATGTGACCCAGGACGGTGACAGCAATACCCTGTCCATCGTTCAGGAGAACAATCAAAACCGTTTTGGCGTCGCTTCGAATGGCACCAACGGTGCGGTGATCCAGACGGGTTCGCAGAACGTTCTAGATGCAAAGCAGACTGGTAACGATATGCAGACGGTGAACGTGCTTCAGACCGCAGTAGCTGGTCTGACCGGTGCGTCGAACAGCTTGACGATCCGGCAGCTACGTCACTACGCAGGCATCGGCACAGTCAAGCAAACCAGTGCGGTCTCGTCGACCTCGATCATGAACACCGCAACGCTGACGCAGAAGAACGGCAACAGCAACAAGATCGGCACGGCAACGCAGGAATTCACCGGCGTGTCCGGGGACGCTGCAAACGAGATGACAATTCTTCAGAACGGCCCGACGAACAAGGTTAGCACAGCAAGCCAGGTCGGTTTCTCCAACGATTTAGACATCTCACAGACCGGAAGGACGAACAAAATTTCGTCCGCCACTCAGAACGGCAGCGGTAATAGTGCCGTGGCGTCCTTGACCGGAGACTATAACGGCAATGCTGGCTTCACCGGTGGCAGCGCGGCCGAAACGGCCGGCGCGGCAGCCAGCGGCGTGGTGCAGATCGGGACAGGCAACATGGTCAATTATGCCGTTGTGAGTGCCAACGACAACCAGTTCGGCTTCTATCAGGATGGCTACGATAACCTGGCCGTCAACATCACCATCACCGGTGACGCAAACGAGCTGGGCGTGAAGCAGATCGGTGACAGCAACGAACTGTCGCTCGGGTCCATCGCAGGGATGGGCAACGATGTCGGCCTGGTCCAGGACGGCAACGGCAACATAGCATCGCTGACCATCGACGGCGACTTCAACGGCGGCGCCAACCCGTTCGGGTCCAATGTCGCGGGCGGCCTCGGCCTGACCGCCGGCCTGATGGAGCAGCTTGGCGACGGGAACGCTATCACTCATGACGTGATCGGTGATAAAAACGTCTTTGCCTTCAAGCAGGACAACTCGCTTGGCGGTCACGGCAACAGGATCATTGGCTCACAGGAGAACACCGGAGGCTTGGGCAACCAGATAGCGGTCGCACAGGCCGGGTCGAACAACATGACCAATTTCAGCCAGGTTGGCAGCGGCAACGTCGCGGCAATCAGCCAGTAATAGGCATGGCCCGGGCCGCATGAGGCGGTCCGGGCATTTACTCTACGAACGCTCTGAAACTTGGGAATCAGTACCATGACATATTTCAAAACCAGCCTTGTGGCCTCTACTGCGTTGACACTCAGCATGGGGGTGGCCTTTGCCGACCCGAACACGCTGTTCCTGGATCAGGACGGTAACGATAATACAGCCTTCATTCAGCAAGATATTCCAGGTTTTTCTGGGGATGATGCCGGTGGAAATGATTTTGGTACCACCGGTAATCATGCCTTGCAGGACGGTAACCGGAACGAGATGAAGTTTACGAACGGATCCAAGAACTACCATTCTAACCTAAGTGCCGGTGACAACGATGTGCTGGAAGCAAAGCAGATTGGCGACGACAATAGAATGTATTTCTCGAACAACAGCTTCGGCTCCTCTGGGGACACCGCCTCGTCCGGTAACGACGTTAACAGCGCCATTCAAAGCGGAAACAATAACTACACAGATATTGTGCGTCACAATGCGGATGATGGCGAGATCGACCTAGTGCGCCAAGAAGGCGACAAGAACTTTCTCCGCATCGTTCAAGAGCATGGTAACGGTAACAGCGTGGGCACCGCGATCCAGATTGGGTCGAATAACGGCTTTAACCAATATAACAATACGCGCCAGGGCACTTACATTGCGCAAGGCGATGGCAGCGACAACCGCGTGGACGTAGCCTCAATCGATGGATCAAACAATGGCTCGATCGCTGACAACCCTGGTATCTATATTGACCAAAGCGGCTCAAACAACGGCTTAAACTCATCCACAGCCCAGATTTTCGGAAACTACAACCAAATCAAAGTCTTGCAGACTGGTGACTCGAACAACTTCTTTGTTCGTCAGGGTACCGATCTTGTCTCAGGTAATGAAAATCTCGCGGAGCTTACTCAAATAGGTAGCACCAACGATGGCTCTATTACTCAGGAGGGCAATAATAATAACGTTTATGCCACCCAGATCGGTAACGGAAACTTCATGGACGCCCAACAGATAGGTAACGCCAACCTGATCACGGCCACGTTCATCGGCGATGGCAATGGAGACAACAGTGGTCTCTCGATGACCGGCATGGCCGGAACACTCGAAGCTTCGAGCGGATTACTAACGCAGGGCACCATGTTCCAAAATTCGTCCTCGGCACCGTCGTCGGGGAACACCATCAGCTACATTGTGGAGGGCAGCAACAATCTGTTCGCCTTTGCCCAGATCGGCGCAGCCAACACGATCACCGGCACTGTCGGCACGACGGGTGCCTCGAACGGTAACCAGGTGGCGGTGCTGCAAGACGGATCGAGTAACAGCACGACCTTTACCCAGAACGGTGGCGGGAACAACAATTTGGCGGTCAGCCAGTAAAGAAACAGTGACCGGGGCTGCATGAGGCGGCCCCGGTCACCCTCTGATGGGCAGGAGGCGGCGCGACATGACCAGGATATCTTCGAGCCGCCTTTTTGCACTCATGGTCATGCTCGCGGGGCAACCCGCACTGGCTCAGGACGATAATCTGGTTTTCGTCGATCAGGACGGGCGGCTTAACAGCGGCGATATCAATCAGACGGGGGCCAACAACCAGCTTGGCACCGACGGAGATCCGGCGCTGCAAACCGGTTTCTACAACCTTCTCGAACTCGACCAGATCGGGACCGACAACCGGGTGGGCACCGAAGGGACAGGGCTCGACCAGATGGGCGACGCTGCGACGCCACTCGTGTTCAACCGGATCACGATCCGCCAGCAATCGGACGGCAATACCGTGGGCGAGGTGCGGCAATCCGCGCTTGGCACGATCCCGGACGGTGCCAATCGTCTGAATGTGTTGCAGTCGGGCGGCAACCTTAACCGCATCGGCACCGTGCTTCAGTTGCAATCCGATGAAAAGCCTGGCCAGTCGGCAACGGTGATACAGACCGGGCAAGGCAACGTCGTGGCCCGCATCGAACAGCAATCACTGACGCCGGCCGACAATGGAGAGAACAGTATTCGCGCTGAATTCATAGGTGACGGCAACGGCGCGATAGCACTGTCAGGCTGGGCGCTGAATTCCGACGCGCCGTCCGGTGAACTGGTACAGACCAGCGGCGATGACGGTCTCGGGGCCAATGGCAATGACATCGACCTTTTCGTGCGCGGTAATTTCAACCGCTTTGGCATTTTTCAGGGAGGCCAGCTGAATTCGGTTGGCCAAATCACCATCGAAGGCGATGGTAACCAGCTTGGTGTGCGGCAGGATGGTTTCCAGAATGATTTCACCAGCTCAGTGATTTCCGGCAACGGGAATGATATCGGGTTTGAGCAATGGGGTACCAACACCGCGTATCTCGACGTGCTCGGCCAAAGCAACGACAACCGTATTTCGTCCTTCCAGGACGGAGCCAACGACGCCCGTATCCTGGTAGACGGACATCGCAACCTAGTCCTTGCGCGGCAGGAATTCATATCTGGCCGCGGTGTCAACAATGACGCGGATGTCGTGGTGACGGGATCTGACAATTCTCTCGATCTCAGACAACAGGGCAGCAATTCGGCGATGGTCGTCATCGCCGGAGACATGAACAATGCGGTGGATTTTAGGACGCCGTCGCCTGGACTGTTGGTCGGCGTGATCGAACAGACGGGGCTGAGCAACGACCTGTCCGCGAGCATAGATGGAGATGAGAACCTCTTTGCCGTCCGCCAAACAGGCGACAGTAACTTGGCCAGAATCCTCGTGATCGGCACCATGAACGAAGCCGAACTGCTCCAGTCCGGGGGCAATAATACGGCGGGGCTGAGTCAGCAAGGCGTCGGAAATCGAGCTGTCATCTCGCAATAAGTGGTGCTTAGAGGAACGGCGACGATTGGACCTGCTGCGGTTTGATGCCGTTCCTTTGATAGAATTTACTGCAACAAAGGAGACTGACTATGGGACTGAAGCGAAAAAATTAATTCAGGCAAGATGCGGTGCGTATCGAACTAATAAGCGCACAGCCCCAAGGCTGCCAAGGTGCAGAGAACGTCATCGCGTGTCTCCCAGCTGCAAAAGCACCTGACCCAGTGCTTCCGGCTCTTCTCCGCTGACCAGGCGTAACCAAAGCTCAAGTCCTACCAGATGAAAACCTAGCAGGTTATTGTCTGCAAGCCGCCCAATAATTTTTTCTGCCATTACCTCATTCCAGCCAAACAGCTTAGCCAATAAGCCACCCACCAATATTCCTTCGCATCCCCGCCAGCACGCGGCAGGAACTGGGAAGCCTTTCTTTTTCGCATAGACGACCTTGCGCGGTAGGTGCCGTGCCGCGGCTTCTTTCACGACCCACTTGCCATGCCTGCCCTTGATCCGGGCGCCGGGCGGCAGGTGCAGCGCAAAGTCGATAAGATTGTTCTCGATGAAAGGGACCCGCATTTCGATTGACGCCGCCATTCCCATGCGGTCATGCCGGTGCAGGAGCCACGGCAGATGCATACGCGTCTCATGAATGCAGTGGCCGATCAGAGCCCGTTCAGAAGCGGGTTGGACAGAGGAGAGATAAGAGAGCAGGTCGGGCGGTGACAGGCTGGTTTCAACGCCCATGGACAACAAAACCCTGCTGTCTGCGGTCCAGCCCCAAGAAGGCCGGAATGGCATGCTGTCCAGGGCCGCTTGCTTCATACAGCGCCGCGCAGGGCGCGTCAGCAAGCCGCGCAGGCCTTCAATCTTGCGCCATTGTCGTAAAGTCGCCCTATGCCAATCATATCCGCCAAAGAACTCGTCAGAGCCTTCGCCCGTCAGCAATACTTTGTTTCCGTCCTGATGACACTTCTGCGCGACTGCTAAAAGGGCGACGTCGCTGGCGTGAAACAGGGGGCCGTCTGAATGCTGCACCGCTAGTGGCCACAGCCTGAGAAAGAGTGCGCGATCCAGCGGTACGCGTTTGATTTTCACCCCCAGGTGGTTGCCCACCCGCTCGGCCGTTTCTGCTTCGCCGGTTGCAGGGATGTCCGCCACATAACCGACAATGCCCGGATCATGTTTGGAAGCTAGGGCCGCGATGAGGCTGGAGTCTACGCCGCCGCTGCACATGGCTGCGACAGGTGTGTCGCTGACCAGATGCGTGCGCACGCTTGCATCAAGCAACGTCTCGAACCTGTCAACAAGGCCAGCGGTTCCAGCACCTGCGGCGCCAACAATCCGACGCGAATCGACCGCTTCGGGTAGTGTGAAATACGCATGACGGCTTACGCTACTTTCATCCACCCGCCACCATGATCCGGGCGCAACATCCTCAAGCCGGTCAAAGAGCAAACAGTGAGATTGCTGACGGGGCTCAGCCAGCCATTGCAAGAGTTTCTCTGCGCGCAGGTGGACTGCGCATTGCGGATGGGCGCGCAGCGCCTTCACCTCTGACGCGAAAAGCAACCTATTGTTGAGATACATCGTCACCAGCGGCTTAATGCCAAGTCGATCTCGCGCGAGCCATAGGGTGCGACAGCGTAAATCTACATATGCAATCGAAAACATGCCATTGAAGCGAGGGATGGCGCGCTCAGCTCCCCAGTGATGAAGCGCGTGGAGCACGACCTCGGCATCACCGTAGCTACGAAATGTAATGCCTTCTGCCTTCAGTTCGCATCGCAACTGATCGAAATTATAAACCTTTCCATCATAAACTAGAACGCCCACACCATCAGGACTGACTATCGGCTGCGCACCCAGATCAGCCGTATCGAGGTTGGCCAAAAGCCGATGCCCCAGCACAATATTGTCGTCCTGCCAAACTGCAAGGCTGTCGGGACCTCGGTGTTTGAGCAGGTCAAGCATGGCATCGACCTCGGTTGTATCAACAGAGGTTTCGTTGTTTGCAAACACACCGGCCAGGCCGCTCATTCGGGCCGCCAGGCGGGGAGGTTCACAGTGAATAGCGCCATAGATCTACACCGGATTTTTCTGCTGTGGCGTCAGCCACGGGAGGGTGCTGGCCCGTTTGGCATCGCGGATCGGCCGTTCAAGCAAATGCGTGCAGAATGAACAGCCCTGAAAACGTTTGCCGCAGCGATATCGCCAGCAGGCGATATCCGTGAAATTTGCATGCACTAAACGCTCCAAATGATCCGCACGACTGGCTTTGACATAGATCAGCTCGCCCGGGACCCGATCGGCAGACAGGAACTCATGCGCAGCCTTTGCATCGTCAAAGCGGAACAGCCGCCCTTCAATATCCTCTTCTTTCATGCGTCGCACCCTTGCAGATTCGGCTCCGACAAACAAAACGCGGTCAGCAACTTCCAAGGCGCTGTGCGCCGTATGCTCGTATCGTTTGCGCGTATTACCCCGCACATCCGAGAGTGTGCCGAAAACCACGGTCTTGCGCGGCGCAGTCGCTGTTCCCAGAAAAGACAGGCAGGCGTCCAGCGCCCAATGCGGCGCCTTCCAGGCATCCAGAATGAACTGTCGCCCATCGGGAACCTCATGGACAGACATGCGGTTCATAAGCGGGGAAAATTGTTTCAGGCGGTCCAAGCACTGCTGGCGGTCGATGCCCAGCTCAAGCGCAGTCAACAAGCTGGCGAGGATGACCCCCACAGACTGCTTTCCGATCAGTGGGCTTTCGATGCAAAAACGTTCACCATGCCATGATACGTCCAACTCCAGCGGAAGCGGCCAGGCATCACGGACCGAATGGAGTTGCAAGGTTGCACTCTCAGCGCGCCCAAAAGTAACAACCGGCGCAACGGTCATATCCGTGCGTGCCATAATGCGTTCATCGTCGGCATTAAGAACGGCAAGACCATCTGCTGGCAGGTCGGCGACAAGGGTCATTTTTTCGTCGGCGGTGGCGTCAATTTTGCCAAAGGCGCTGGTATGGTCCAGCCCAACCACGGTAACGATCCCGACAGACGGTTTTATAAGGCGAGACGTCGCTCGGACAGCACCGGGTGCGTGGCCCGTTATTTCGAATATCGCGATGGCGGGTTTGCGGAATGCAAGATTCAGAATGGCGCGCGCTGCGCCATAAGCATTGTTCAAGCCTCTCGCCAGGATCAGCGGAGATGGCGCATCCACGATATGCGCAAGTAGCGCCGTCGATGTCGTCTTGCCGCAGCTGCCGGTGATCGCAACGAAGGTCCAGCGTCGCATGAACGGGCGGACCATATGCGCGGCGCCGATACGGACGCGGCGCCGCGCGTCACGCATTTTGCGACTGACTGCCGCCCCCAATTGCCCCAGCCTCCTCATTTATGTTCCTTTTCCATCGTATCTCGGCTGGCTTATTCAAAACTGAAGCCATGCGATCAACCCTTGAGGAATTTTCAAAAACAAGCTTGAGGATGAAACTTGATTGCGTCAAAGGATATATCTTGGTTTTTGGAATAAAATCAGGTAATTCCTGCGATATGTCATCTATCCAGCCACAATCGGTTTTTGCAATGCACCCATCGGTCAGCTATCAGCCAGCCGGTGACGGCGCGGTGATCTTGCGCGTTAGCGATGGCCAGCTTTACACATGCAATGCAACATCGGAGACATTTCTGAGCCATGTCGACGGAACCCGAACGCTGGGTGCGATTGCCGCTGACCTCTGCGAGGAGTTCGACATCGACATCAAGACTATGACAGATGATCTGGTCGACCTCGCACGCGAATTCATCGACGAAGGTATACTTCGGCGCGTCGAATGAGCCGCTCGGCATCAACGATGGTGATTCCACTCGGCGCAAGGCTGCTTTTCAATCTGGAGCTATGGGTGCGTGCGCGCTTGATGCCCTTTCAGGTATCGCGAGACTCTTTCGAAAAAGCTCTGAAACTGGCGACGTCTAACCGCCGCGCCTTCTACTCCGGCCTTCCCGTTTCATATATTACCGACAGGGTGGTGCAGACTGCGCGGCGCCCGTGGTTGATGCGCGACCGGCGCTGCCTGCGTCTGGGGTTGCTTGGCTTTCGCTTCCTGCGCGAAGCGGGACATGACCCGCGCCTTTGTTTCGGGGTCAATCCTGGCTCCATTACCGATACAAAGCTTGCTGCCCATTGCTGGATTGATATCAATGGCAAGACCGTTCTCGGCATGCCAGAGACGCCACTTGTGACCGTTTACACTTATCCCGAACAGCCGAATTCATGCCATTAGGCCCCGCCCACCTTCAGGGGCTGGATGCCTGCTATGACCTCGAAGCGACCGTGCTTGGCGTCTGTGCAGATCGCGCTGATCTGCTGGAAGGACTTGATTATTTCATAGGCGAGCGGCGTATGGCGATGCCAAAAACGCCGACTTTCCTGCTCTGCATCGCCTGCGGCCCGCCCGCCGACTTGCCGGACGAAGCCGAGGTGCTTTACCAGGGACCACTTTATGATGAAGGAGTGTGCGTGTTTGCGCGCACGAATGACGCCTATTGGCTGGTCTTTCCCGGTGCCGCCTCGCTGACCATCCGGCCAGAGACAAGGACCGCCGAAATCGTGGTTACCGACAGTGCCTTGGGCCACACGCATGGCAGCATGATCGCGCTGGCGCTGGAATACGCGCTCGACGCAGATGGGCAGCAGGTGGTCCACTGTGCCGGCTTGTCCTTTCCCGATAGTGACAGGATGCTCCTGCTCTGCGCACCGAGCGGAACGGGCAAGACCACCACTGCGCTGGCCTTCGCACGTGCCGGTTTCAAACTCGCTGCTGACGATGCGATGGTATTGCGCAAAGAGGGGGATGTGGTTCGTGCATGGGGGTTACCGCGGGCGGTAAAAATCCACCGGGATACGGTCGCCATGTTGCCTTGGCTCACCCCCGTGATCGGCCCGAACTGGGATGCTGCCGGTGAACAGGCAGTGGCGCGAATGGCGTTGAAAGGTCTGCTTCAGACTGAAGACCGCACCCTGCCTGTCACAGATATATTGTTATTGAAGCGCGGCAGCGGCCAGGACGCAATGATCCAGCCAATCGATAAGACCAATATGCTTGCGGCCCTGGCGGCCGATAATCTACGCAATTCCGCTACGGGGCCAACAGCGTTGCAGTTGCGCCGTTATGCAATGCTCGCGGATGTGGTCAATTGCGGGTCGACACAAGTGTTGATTACCTCGACCGAACTGTCCTCAGTTGCTAAGGTTTCCCGAACCTTACTTGAATGAGTTGGCTCAAACTTTTCAGTTCGAACCAACCCGGTACTTGGGCCACACATGCCAAATGGCAGTCTGGCCCAAGTGTCAGTTCTCTAGTTTGCTGGCTTGCCACCACCCGCTGAAACCGCAGATGCTGCCGTTACTGCTGACAGCTTCTCACGCTTGATTAGCGTCGGTTTTTGATATTCTCTCTTCATTACTTCCACTCCGTCTGACTTATCCAAGGATAGGATCTTACGAAATCATGCCCGACCCATAGCCATATCGTCAATCCTTTTCATGATTGTCCTCAAAGCTGCTACAACTCATTATAAACAAACATATTACGCCTAAAACCACACTGGCTGGGCAGGAGAATAGCAATGGTACAACCGCCCCTCTTTACAATTTTCCCACTTGGGGGACGTCTGAAAGATCTGCGCAATGGTGTTTCGCTGAGCACAGGTGAGCTTTGGGATCGGGTGGAAGCAAGGGCCAGTGAACTCGCTGCCGCAGGCATTGGCCCCGACCGCTGTGCCATCGTCGCACAGGCCGAACCGCTGGACTATCTGCGCGACATTTTCGCCTTGTGGACCGTAGGAGCCATGGCTGTCGCGGTCAATCCATTGATAACACAAGAGGAACGCAGCAACGTGCGCACCGCCACAGGCGCGAACGTAATACTGGATGGGCAGGATCCATTGCCAGCGACAAGCGCCGCGCAAAGTTCGCCGGACCCACTCGGTTTTGATATGCCGGCGCTCACGTTGATGTCGTCAGGTACTACCGGGCGGCCCAAGGGGATCGTCCACAGCCAGCGCAGCCTTTGCGCACGCATCGCGCTTAATGTGGCGGAAATCGGCACGGCTGATCTTGAGCAATCACTATGCGTGCTGCCACTCCATTTTGGGCATGGACTGATTGGGAATGTTCTGACCGTGCTGGCGGCTGGTGGCTCGCTTTGCCTGTGGCCCCAGCCCAGTATTGATGAAATGCGCAGTTTTGGCGCAATCATTGCGCGTGAACGTATCACATTCATGAGCTCGACCCCCTCATTCTGGTCGGTTGCCATGCGGCTTTCGTCGCGGCCGGACCATGTGTTGCAGCGCGTTCATGTTGGCTCCGCACCGCTCTCGGCTGCGGCCTGGACTGCCATTGCAGATTGGACGGGAACCCGGCGGGTGCTGAATATGTACGGTATGACCGAAACCGCGAACTGGATCGGCGGCGCCAGTCTGGAGACGTATGAGGCGCGCGACGGGCTGGTTGGCAAACCCTGGGGCGGCGCACTGGCCTTGTTGATCGATGACGGTGTCGTTAGCGATATAGGATCAGGCGAAGTGCTGATTGCGTCACCTTCAATCATGAGCCGTTATCTGGGTATGGAACAGGAAACCGCAGCAACCTTTCACGGCTCCTGGTTCAGGACGGGTGACACAGGAACCATCGACGCTGATGGCGTGCTTGCGCTCACCGGACGTATCAAAAACGAAATCAACCGCGGAGGTGTCAAGATTCCAGCAGAAGAGATCGACATGCTGCTGGAACGCCACGCGGATGTCATCGAAGCCTGCACCTTTGCGCTGCCTGACCCGGTGGCGGGTGAATGCGTGGCCGCTGCCCTTGTCCTGCGCCAAGGCGGCGATACAGAGGCAATCAAGGCCTGGTGCCGAGAGCGTTGCCGGGCCGAAGCTGTTCCGACAAAGTTGTTCGTGCTTGATGCCATCCCGCGCAATGATCGCGGCAAGATCGTGCGCAGTACGGTGCGTGCCGCCGCACTTGCATCCGGTGCGGGGGCCGGACCGTGACAGCGAGCGATCTGAACGCAACGGTTCTGACCGAGCGTTTTACACTGGAACCACTGGGCCGGTGGCGCGCACTTCAGGCAAGCTATCATTGGACAAATGACGCTGAGATTATCCGGAACTATTCAGGCTCTGCCGCGCCCAGGTCACGATGGAAATGGTATCGGCAAATGGTGCGCCCTAACAAACGCACCAAATTCGCACATGCAATAATACCCCACGGCCAGAAAGACCCGATCGGTCTGCATTTTGTTCATATAAAGCCCCACCGAAGTGCCTATCTGGGCATCGGCATCCATGATCGTGACTGGTGGGGTAAAGATGCGGCACTTGAGGTCCGTAAATGCATGATCAACCACTTTTTGATGTACGCGCCTGTTGACCGTTTTTGTGGCTATGTAAACGCGCGCAATTTCGCGTCGATTTTCAACTACCGCAAGCTCGGTTTCACCCATGTCGGTACGCTGCACCGCGTCACGTCGGACCCGGTAAGCGGTGATGTGCATGATACGCTGATCTTTGAAATGTTTCGCAAAGAATGGGAAGCGCGCGAGGCAGCAGACCATGAATGACGTCGCACTCCAGACTGCCAAAGCGATCATCGCGGGTGTGCTGGGCTGCCGTCCGGATGATATTCCGTCCGATGCTGCGATCGGGTCACTACCCGACTGGGACAGTCTTGCCCATATTTCCATCATCATGTCAGCAGAAGAGAAACTGGAACGGAGAATGACAGCGGAGGAAATCGTATCCTTTGAAACCGTCGGCAGCCTTACTGTGCTTTTTCGGGATGAGCAGGAAGGAATACCAACGTGACGGTTTCCAAAGAGACAGCGTCGCTCCTGCTCCGGCTTGCTGACCCTGATGCACCCCCAATCGACCTTGGCGGTGTTGACGATCAGGCGATTGAAAGGCTGACCAAGCTGGCTGAACGGCACGGGGTGCTTTCTATCGTTTGGCGCAAACTCGCCGGTCGTGTGCCGGTCTCTGCCGTGGCGGGCATGAGGCTCCGGATGGGCCAGTCTATGCTTCTGGAAAGCCTGTCAAAAACCGTCGCAGCGAAGATGACCAAAGCGGGCGTCGACTGTGCGACCGTCAAGGGCCCGGTATTCTCACACCTGCTTTATGACCACCGTGCGGACCGCCCTTTCACCGACATTGATTTTCTTCTTCACCCTGCCCACCTTAACAAAGCGAGCGATGTCCTGATGCGCGAGGGTTTTCAGGCTGAGCAGAAGGCAATCTGGGGCAATTCGCATCGTGACATGGAGTTCAAATGGACGCTGACCGACAATCCGTCAGTTTTATTCGAGCTTCACGGCAATCTTGTCCATTACCCCCTGCTGCGTCGTCGGGTCAGCTTTGGATACAAGGAAATTGTCGCCGTCGGACAAGGCGATACGGCGGCGCCAGAAGCCCTGCTCAGCGTGGCCATAATTCATGCTTCCTGCGGCCACAAATTTCACCGTTTGCAGATGGTTGTTGATATCCTGCAGGCCGCACGCCGACTTCCCGACGAGAAGATCACCGGATTTGTCCGCACAGCAGAAAAGCTGGGTTTCGGACTGGAAGCCTCAGTTAGTCTTTCGCTTGCAGGCAGTCTGTTCGCGGACCACCGCGTCGTTATGCTTGGCGATCAATTTGGTGCAAATACATCCACCCGAATAGGTCGTCGACTCATTTCGCCTGATGTTGCCACTCAAGCGGCTGACCCGCGCCACCGAGGATCTTGGGCGCGCCGCAAAGCATTCCGGATGGTGCAGTATCTGCCATACCGGGATTAGGTGTTTTGGACCTGCCGCGTTTTTATGCCGCTCCTTTGACAGCATTTATTGCAGCAAAGGAGACGGACTATGGGACTGAAACGAAAGGACGAATTACGACAAGATGCAGTGCGGATCGCACTGACCAGTGGGCTGACGCGTAAGCAGGTGGCTGATGATCTGGGCGTTGGCATGTCGACGCTGAACAAATGGATCACAGCACAGCCACTGCCCGGCAATGCATGTTTACATGCATGAGAGGGGAGACAGGGACGTGGTTTTGAAAGAGGATTTGGACATTGCCAAAGAGATGAGCGGCTTTGGCGTGAGATCCTGCTTCTCAAGGAGGAGAGGGATATCCTAAGAAAGGCCACCCAGTTCTTTGCGGGCCTAAAGCAATGAGATTTAGGTTTGTCGAAGAACACAGGCCCACTTTCCAGCCAACCGACTGTGCGACGTTGTTAGGGTTAATTCACGTGGCTTGCGGGCTTTCCGCATGCCAAGCCAGAAATGGGCTGGTGACATCAGTTACGTTTGGACTCGTGAAGGCTGGTTGTATCTCGCTGTGAACCTGGACTTGCATTCCCGGTGTGTCATCGGCTGGGCCCCCTCTCATCGTTTGCGAGCAAACGACTGCCGGTCGACGGAATACATCAACGGCTTCTACAATCCGCGTCGAAGGCACTCAGCACAGGGTTGGAAAAGCCGGGTCGGTTTCGAACGGAAAGTGGCTTAAACGAGCACTTGGGGCGGCACAAAAACGGGACAGGTCCAACGCTGGTCAAGATCGGCCCTCGGTCGCACCATGCTCATGCCAGTGCACTGCGCTTCTTCAGCGCCTTTGGTATGGCCCCTTGGAGAGCAGCTTCCAGTCCCAAAAACAGGCGCCGCGAGGAGAAATCCTGGCGGCTTTTTCGTGCCTCTATAGGACGGGATCAGGTCGGAAATCCAGGGAGTGTTGTAAACCGGGCAATTTTAACCCTCTCTAAGGAGGTCAGGAAATGTCAAAATTCCCAAGAAAATATGGTGGAGGCGAGTAGGAGAATCGACCATCTACCTCTACCTCATTGGTTTTGTTTGCTTTTTAATTCTCGTATGGTCCACAGTAGCGCCATTCGTATGGTCCATTAACGTACCGCGATCACACTTTCGGCCGATTGTCAAACGTTTTTTAACGTTTTTTCTTGACATCCCTTATGTGCCATGCTATAATGGATGTATAGGGCGTAAAAAACGTCTTACGACAATGTGACTTGAGGCCAACTCAGGCGAACTCCCGAAGATGAGAATCCCAAGGTTCTCTAGGCCCCAAACTTCATCAAATCACATTCCAAACTTTAGCCCGATGCTTTTGCATCCGGGTTCTTCACCGATTCCAGAAAGGATCGAACCATTGACTGATCGTAAACCAAAGAATTTCAATGCCTATCAAGCCCTCCGCAGGAAAAGCAAACGCCTTTACCACTCACCTACAACACAGAAGCAAATTATGGAGGATCGCAAGGCCCTCGGAGACGACTTTTATTCGACTAAGGGAGACAGCACAAAGCAGGGATTGAGCGAAGAGATTACCGAGACAATCATCAGATACCTCAACAACAAGGAAAATATATAATGAGCAAAAATATTAGCTGGCCTAGGGCTTACGTCTATGAGCGGAAGGGGTGGATGTGGATTCACCAATCGGTTCCATACAAGCTTAGACCCCTCATTGGGCGATCCTCATACCAATGCACTCTCAGAACCAAAGATAAAGCTAAAGCGGATTCAAAACTAGAAATGTATCAAAAGAACTTTGATGAGCAATTTCACAAGGCAGAGGTTCGCTTGGCTTACTTGAAGTTAGAAATGCCAGTCGAAGAAAAGCTTCTAGAGGTGGCGAATGATGTTTGATAAAAAGATTGTCACGAAAAAGATTGAACTAAACAATGGCATTACAGGAACAGAGTATAGAAAAGGCACCAATCCCATTCTGGTGAAAGCCACCCTGACTTGCAAGGCGTGGCCCTCGGAAATCGTTCTTTCAAGAATAGAGATGGGGAGCGTGCTCTATCGGTACTCCTCGAACTTCGCTTTGCCAAAAGACATTAGCGGCTACTTTCAAAACGTCACCATTGCATATGAAGCATTAGCTGATCGCCTTGGCCTCGATGCCTGTAAAAGCATGAAATTTGAAACGGTTCCTGAGGTTCAAAAGACTTTGCTGGATGAGATTGAGGAAAGAGAGAAGGCTCAGGCACCAGTGGCAACTTGGAGCGAATCCTATCGAGTCGGATACGTTCATGTCCACGAAAGCAGGCTCAAGGACGGTTCGACAATGGCGATTTTTGAGGTCCACGAACCAGTCAGCTTATCTCTCAAATCAATCAAACCACGAACCACTCAGCATTATATATTTCAAAGTGAGGATATTCCGTTCAACCTACGCGGCCAACAGTTCACTACGGTTCGCAATATGGCGCAGGCAATACATGCTCATGTGTCTATTGAGGCGATGGCGTGAGCAGGATCAAAGGACCAATCTCTAGGCCAACCCAGTGTGTAGCCTGTAGAGTCAATAAGGCCTTCACTAACGATAGAGGATTCCATTTTACCTTTTGTCGTTCGTGCCTTCGTAAGGCTAAGGTAGGACCGTATCGCCCGAGGCTACAAGAGTCTGATGAAGACGACGACTTTAGCTAACTAAACCATAATCACATTTGAACACTACTAACCTTGGGGGTTCTGGCGAACCCCTGAGGATGCTTTATCTATGCCAAAGGAGTAATAATGAATATCACTATCCAACTAACTGGCTCTTACACTGCTACTTGCCCAGCCCTTAATCTCACAGTCACAAAGAAACGAGGTTCAGTCATTTGCCCACTGTGTCGAGAGATTCTAGCGACAGGCGCTAACCCTGATTCTCCTGTCTACATTTATCGAAATGAAACCCTGTGTTTCGTCCCTCAATCCCTGTCGAAATGGGCAGGTCAGGAGGTGGTAGAGGAAGATAATCGGTCCATTAGGTTTGTAGCCTACCGAGGAAAGGCAACTGAGAGGCTCGTAGAGTGTGTGTGAGGGGGTGCTACAGGGCCGGAAGGGTTCATTGGTAAGCTACCCTACCTTGGAGACATTTATATTGCTGTATGAAAAGTTGCTTAGAGAGGACAAATACTATGCCGCTAGACGATACTACATCACCATTCAATATGACTAAAGAGAAGTATATCGAGAAGGCACTAGAGGGTTGTGATAGTAACGATCCCATTATCAGGACTCAAGTTGCTGTATGGGGATTGGTTCAATACTTAACCTTCAACAAAGGGAGACTACATTTCTTTGATGCAGAGGTTGGGACAGGCAAGACCACTGGTGCAAGATTAGCGATCAAGAAAGTATGGGAACAGTTCTGGTCTGATACGCCTGTCTTGGTGATGGTCCCTACGAGGGCTGACGCTGAGAGGTTCTATCTTGAGATGGAGACAATCGAGGAAGGTTGTGCAGGGGTCTGGACCGAGGCACATGATCCTGAATCGAAGGTGAATGATGAACACTTTCAACCCACTAGGCACTTTACTAAATCTGAGGCTGCTGAAAAGAAATGCCTTATTGTGACTCATAACGCTGGCAAGGCTTGTGAATCTTGGGTAGGCCGAAGGGATATGGTGCTGGTCGATGAATATCCGCAACCTGTCTATCAGGACACATATGAGGTTTATCAATTCGTTAAGGCGAGAGACGACGAAAGCAAACAGGGGCCATATGGCGAGGTGTTCGCCAAGGCTGCTAACTGGGCGCAGGTGCAAGATGATAAGGGGCTAAGTCCTGTCACTGTTCCAGATTGGGTTTATGAGGTCTTGTCTATCTCACCATTGACACCTGAGGGACAGAGTATCCAGAAACTTGCTCAGGCTATCGTTGACGGTAGGGCCTTTCAAAGTAGGACTAGCGCCACCTCTTGGAACGCTTTCAAATACGATCTACCATTTCAGGATAGAACAATCATCTTTAGTGCTACCGCTCAATATGAAGGCTGGCAGTTCGGAAGTGATAATGAATTTATCTACGATCTATTACCTAAGGTGGATTACTCAAATGTCACCTTCAAGTTCAAGCCTTGGTCAGAAGGGCTCACCAAAAGCCATAAGGCTATTATGAATAATAAAACCAATCGAGAGAGGTTCTTTGAAGAGATTAGAGACTGGATATGTTTTGCCAGTGACAAGACTTTAGTGGTCTGCCCTAAAGATTTTGTTTCAGATATTCAGGCAATGTTCCCTTCTGCCAAAGTAACTAACTATGGCAGAGACGTAGGCTCTAATGAGTTCAGGGATTGTGATGAGGTTTATATCGTCTCGGAGTTTCACAAACCCGTTGATGCACTGAGGGCCGATTACCTTGGGCATAGTGGGGTTGAGGTAGTTACAGAGCAAGCCTTAGACCCCATCCAGAATAGTCAGGGATCGTTAATGAGGAAGTTGAAGGATGCTAACCACTGTGTCCACCTCAAGCAGATGATTGCCCGGTGCAACCTAAGAAACATTAGTGAAGATGGAAAAGCAGGAAAGGCTACAGTACATTGCATGATAGACGAAGATAGGTTCACTAGGTTGCTACCTATGCTCTTTCCTAAATCTGTCCTGACCTATCCCGAGGGAACATCTAAGCCCAAGTATTCCGGTAGCAGAGACAAGACCATGATTGTTACCAAGGCTATTCGCTACCTCAATACAGTTCCAGAAGATCAGGAGTTTGTTGGTAGTCCTGAGTTGAAAGAGAATGGTATTTGGACCAAGGGGTCGGCTAAGACAAAACAAATTGCCATAGGTGAAACACAGTTCCTGTCGATAGGGTGGGCCTTTCGGAAGGGTAGTGGGAAAGGGAGAGGTAACCCCTCCGGATTCTTTCGTCTCTAAGGGTAGTGGCGGCACCAACTGGTAAGGTAGTTTTCTAGATAGGAGTTGAGACAAGGAAAGGATATATATACCTGAGGGGGCCTTGTGTCCCTTTATGGTATTTTGTTAGGAGTATATAAATTAGGGTATCTTAGGGTCGTGTGTCTAGTATATTCTTATTAGTCACGCTACCCTAAAGAACCATCAGGTTCCGCCATGACCCTTAGGCTTAGGGTGCTTGCCTATTTTAGGTTTCATCCTTAGGATATTTTTTCTTAAACTGGTAAATCTGCGATACGTCCATTTCATACTCTTCAGCCAGCTCTTTCGCCTTGGCCCCATCATGGGATTTCTTGGCAATCTCTTTCTTGGTCTTCTCTTCGATTTTCCTTCTGGCCTTACGTTCGGTAGAAGACTTTTCATCTTTTGTCTCATCTCCGATGGTGGCGCGTTCTCTATCAGTCAAGAGGTCTAGAATACCATTGGAGAATCCAAGGCCTCTGAGTTCATCGTCATATGTCTTCCTTTTCCCAGTTCTTTCTCTTTCTAATGCCTTCTCAATCTCTCTATCAAGGTCTTCACGTTGCTTCATCAACTCTTTTGGCGTCTTCGCTGTCATATTCTTTCCTCAATATCTTATGATTGTTAGCCCTGCTTAACCACGATACGCTGAGTAGGTAAACATTGCTTTCCTCTGCGTTCTAGTTCACCATAGATTGCCTCTTGCTCACTGGGCATTGTTATGTAGTCCGGACCAAGTATGCGACACAGGTATCCCGTAGGCTTATCTTTGACTGTCTCACTGTTCATTGGGCCAGTGCAGGCGGCTGTTAGTATTATCGAAAGTAGAGTTAATTTCTTCACGTTGTTACTCACCTTTTATGGGTTAAAGCCTAACGACCTTATAGGATGGGTTGAGTTATATTACCAGCCTGTTTGACGTATGCAGTAATACTCGGCTTCCTGTCTAATTTCTGCGACGGGGCGAGATAATGTAGAGCCGTCCATATAATTTTTAATGCATTTTTGGTATGGCGACATGATGTAGTAACCAATTATGATGAGGGCAAATACAATAAAAATGATAGCTAATTTCCTTATTAAGCCCGAGTCTATTATCTTGCTGTCTGGGTTTCGACACATCTCATTAGGCCCTGCATCGTTGATCTATTATTTTTGCTATAGTATATTTTGGAAGGTGCTACAAAGTTATTTCTTTCAGATTCAATATTGAGGTATCTACATCTGTGAAAATTGGTGAGAAAATCTTGAGGTGTGTTTCTTTAGAAGACAGGCCACCCCCCTGCCCCCCTTGGCCCCCTCACAACAATGCCTAAATTTTTCTGTCCACCCACCAGAATTGCAGCGTGCATAGCCCTCCATCATCCATTTATTAGCCACAACGAACGTTGAACTTTTGTAAATCGGTGTTATCCTCTGTTCAGACCGTTCAGATGGAGGATGAAATGAAGTTCGTGACATACAAACGAGTGAGTACGAAGCAGCAGGGTAGCAGTGGGTTAGGACTGGATGCCCAAGAGCGGGACATAGGACTGTTTCTCACCAACTACGCCACAGAGCCTGAGGTGATTGGCGAGTACACAGATATTCAGTCTGGCAACTGTGATGATCGCCCAGAGCTTGCCAAGGCTATCAGGCAGGCGAAGGACGACAGTGCAACGCTCTTGGTGGCAAAGCTTGATCGCCTGTCCCGCAAGGTGTCTTACATTGCCACTCTGATGGAGGATACCGGGCTTAACCTGAGGGTTGCCCAGATGCCCAATGCCGACAAGTTCCAGCTTCATATCTATGCGGCATTAGCTGAACAGGAGCGGGACTTCATATCCAAGCGCACCAAGGCAGCACTACAGGAAGCCAAGGCCAGAGGCGTCAAGCTTGGTGGGCTGAGGCCAGGAACAGAAGAACGCAATGCAGCCATGAAAGTGCAGGCTGACAGCAGGGCAGAACACATCTGGCCCACGATCAAAGACAGACGCGACAATGGCTCAACGCTTCAAGCCATCGCTGATGAACTAAACCGCCTGACAATCAAAACAGCGAGGGGCGGGACGTGGTATCCATCAACAGTGAAGAACATAATCAAGCGGATGGAGGGGTAACTCATTGTAAATAAATGGTTTCTCTTTTGCCCTGACACACCCCGACCACCCATGAATCACACAACATATTGATATTAAACAATATTATATATTGACCAGTGTGAAGCCCATCAACTGAGGAATACCAGACTTATCCGCTCAATTGCCTCCTGCCTCTTGGCAAGCGATGGACCTGAGCCGTAGCTACCAGCCACATCGCCTGAGCCGTGCCCTGTGATGAAGTCATTCACTTCCTTTGAGGCATCTACATCGCGTAGCATATCCTTGAAGTTGCCGCGCAATGAGTGAACCACCTTGCTCTTGTCGTCTGTGATCTTTCTTATTTGGGCCATGCAAGCTTTGGATGCTGGCCCTTGCGCCTTACCATCTGCGTTCCGTTTGAACTGAGGAAACATCTGGCCTTCCCCCATGCCCACAGCAATCTTGTCAGACAAGGCAGAGTGGACAGGCACCTTTCTAGCTGACCCAATGTTCTTCACGGTATCGGCCCGGTGGGTCAGATCGAAATAAACGATCCCACCCTCCTTTTTCACGTCTTCCCAATCCAGCAATGCAGCTTCATCCAGCCTCATTCCGCTGGCGATCAGGATAGACAGAAGCAACTTGATATGAGGTTTCATTTCCAACCCAAACAAGGCTTCAAGTTCTGCCAGAGTAAAGGGCCTATAGCTGGTCTTGGTGGTTCCGATATTCTTTGGAATGCTCATTCCGGCCAACGGGTTTGCAGCCACAGTCCCATTCCTGACATAGAACTCAAACAGCCTGCGAACATAGCCCAGCTTCTTCGATACGGTTTTGCTGCTCTTGGTCTGTCCTACATGGTCTGCGTAGGCGTAGCCCTGCGTGGTGGTGATAGAATCCAGCGTCACATCACCTGCAAAGGCTTGGAACTCTTCCAACGCGGTCGCAGCCTCTTTCGCGGTCTTGTGTTTTGGGTACGGCTTGGACTCCAAATAGGCGCTAGCTGCACCGGACAGCGTTATGCCATCACCGGACACCAGCACCTTGCGCCTAGCCTTCAAGGATTCCCATTCCCGCTTGGCCCTAGCGCCATCGTCTTTGATTTTCTGAATTGCTAGATCGTCTTCAAGGTCTTGCCCCGGAAGGGCCATGTGCATCCGGCCTGCAATCAGGTCGCCTAACGATCCATCATCAATCAGGTCATGTACTTCCTCAACAGGGAATCCCAGCGCATCAGCTACCCCTTGGAGTGGATCAGGTCTGGCACCATCAAGACGGGCATAGAGGCCAGTGGTGATACCGTGCTGCTTACGCTTGGCTTCCACCTTGTCACTGGTCCCAGTACTGGCCCTGAGTTGCTTCTGCCCCCTGAAATGCTCTCGCAACTCAACAGGGATTGTCAGATTCACATACCATTTGCCTTTGGTCTTCACCAAGCTGGAAGGGGGGTAATCGGTCATGCGTACGTTCCACCGTATGTTCCAAGATACGGTCTAACTTACTAAGTTATTGGGAAAAAATACAATAGGAAGCTTTGGAGGCGAGTAGGAGAATCGAACTCCTGTACACGGATTTGCAATCCGCTGCGTAACCACTCCGCCAACTCGCCGCTGGTTGTGGTGGCGCTGGATTAGCGGATCGCCCGGTCCGGTGCAAGCGCCATTGCGCGGCGCTCTGCGGATACGGGCGGGGATTCGTTAACTGCCGTAGACTGCATGCCAGCGTTCGATCAGTTGCTGCTGCAAGCGTTTCGACCGCTTGTTCCAGGCAGCCGTCCCGGGCGGACGCTCCTGCGCGGAATCTCCCAGCGCGCGGCGCTTTGCCTCATTACCGGTAAAGATCGCAAAGGCCAGCTGCCGGTTGTCCGGGTCGGTGGAATAGCCCGACAGCGAGCTGACAAAATAAAGCGTGCCGGTCTTGGCCAGCACCTCGATCGGGTGGCTCTTGTTGATCTGGCCATCTGCACCGCGCATCATAAAAGGCTTCAGCAGTGGTGCCAATGCGCCTTCGGGTGACACCTTTGCCATTGCCCGCGCCAGGGCTTTGGCGGTCAGCCGCGAGGTGTCGCCGAGGCCCGAATGATCTACCAGAGCGGCGTTCGTCATGCCCAGTTCGGATCGGGCCCAGGCCGACATCTCGTGGCCCGAGGTGGCCAGCGATGTGACCTTGCCGCGCCGCGCCGCGGTGGCGGTCATGCCGACCAGTTCGGCGGTCAGGTTGTTGGAATATTTCAGCATCCCGCGCAGGATCTTGTTCAGCGTGACGCTGTTATGGGTCACCAGCGCCGTACCGTGCGGAGTGCCGCGCTGCGGCCGGACTCTTTCCAGCTTGATCCCGTGCGATCGTGCGAAAGTGGCAAAAACCTCGCCTGCATAGTTTGCCGGATAGCGCACCGGAAGCCAGCGGGCGCCCCCCTTGCCCAGCGCCTGGGCCGCCACGGTCCATTCGTCGTGATCGCCCGCGTCCTTGTAGGTATAGACCGGTGCCGCGCGGTTCGCGATGCGCATGCGGGCCACATGTACCTCGGGCCGGTATTTAGCTGACCGCGCGTCCATCGTGACGGTATAGCCGTTTGCACCGCGCGCCCACTGGAAATGCACCCGGTTGAAATTCAGATTCAGCCCCGACAGCGACGGGTTGTAGCCGACGTGATCGGGCTGGCTCTCGTCGATCACCCGGACAAAGGGCAGCGCACCGTCAAAGACGCGGAATTCGCCGGTGACAGCCCGGATGCCCGCCGCCTTGAGGTTGGCCGCCATGTCTGCCAGCGCATCAGTGTCTAGCATCGGATCGCCGCCGCCGGCCAGGACCAGATCCCCATTGATCACCCCGTTCTCAATCGGTCCGGTCGCGATCAACCGGGTGCGGAACCGGTAGCCCGCCCCGAGCGTGCTCAGGGCATAGAGCGCGGTCACGGCCTTGGCCACGCTGGCGGGCGGAAAGCCGGTATCTGCGTTGTGGGTCTCCAGCAGCGCGCCGGTTTTGACATCGATCACCGCATAGCCGACGTCGCCGCCCAGTTTCGCCTGATCGATCAGCGCCTGTGCATCCGGCGCCTTGGGCCGCGACCGCGCGGCTGCCTTCTCCAGATCCGCCGGGCGCAGTTGCGGGCGCAGCGAAATGGCAGGTGCCCCGGCGCCTGCGGCAGTGGCCAGCCCGGCCAATGCAGTGCCCAGCAAGGTACGTCGTGAAAAAGGCAATGTCATGACCCGGAGTAAAGCCCAGTCACGCACGGCAGACAACGCCGAATTAACCTTTCCGGGTTACGTTCTCGCATGGTCAGGCGGGTGGAGCCGTCCGCGCCTGTGCAAATCCAGCCCGGAGCATCCCATGCGACTCGCGCCCCATGCCTCCCTCTCCTGCACGGTCCGGTCTCTGCCCTGGGCAGGGTTCACGCCACTCTCGCTCCGCTACCACGCCCCCGAGGCGCGCAACTGCGTCGAAGAGATCGCCTGCATCGGTACATTGATGAAACACCAGGCGGGGGCCTGCATCATCGCCAGACGCTGGCTCTGGCGGCTCGGCAAGCGGTGCGCGGCATAAATCCGCGCCGCCTTGGAATTGCGTGCGGCGGTACGCATGCCGGGACGGGCCAGCACGCCGACGGGCACACTCTGCATGATCTCCTGCCAGTCCTGCCATTCATCGAATTGCGCCAGGTTATCGGCCCCCATCAGCCAGACGAACCGCGCACCGGGCCGGGCCGCGCGCAGCGCCCGCAGCGTCTGGGCAGTGTAGCGTGATCCGATCTGCGACTCGACATCGGTGATGAATACGCGCGGATGCTGCATGACTTGTGCCGCCGCCTCCAGCCGCCGCGCCATCGGCGCGGGGCCGTGCGCCTTTAGTGGGTTTCCGGGACTGACCAGCCACCACACTGTCCCCAGGCCGAACCGCTTCAACGCCTCGCGAGTGATATGGGCGTGGCCCGCATGTGGCGGATCAAACGATCCACCGAGCAATCCGATGGTCTGGCCGGGCCGCACCGGTGGCAGGGTCAGGGCAGGCATTACACCGCAAGCTCCTTAAATTTTAGCGATTTTTACCCGGATCAATGGGCGATGGCCACCCGATATTAAGCACCGTTTGCCAATGTCGGACCTGAAAATTTGGCGCAACCTGGATAGAGTAGTGGACAAGCAAACGCGATCTGACGGGAAACCGCCGCGCGCGGACGCGGCAACCAGAACCGAGGCGACACTGCCGGGGCTGATCCTGAATCATGTGCGCGACGGTATCGTTCTGCTTGATATCAACGGCCGGGTAAAGTGGATGAACCCTGCCTGCGAACGCATGCTCGGCTGGTCCCTTGCAGAGATCAAGGGATGCAATCCGCAGGACATGATATTACCTCTTGAAAACCGCGCGTCGCGCGAAATGATCGACAGTTTCCGCTACGATTTATCGTCATCACTCTTTGATCAGTACCGCATCACGCAGCATGTGCGCCGCGACGGCAGCCGGTTCTGGAACCAGCAAAGCCATTCACTGATCAATCTCGGACCGGACGATTCGCAAAAGATGGTCGTGGTAACATGCCGCGATGTCTCGGATCAGGTCACGACCCAGGCCGCATTGCAACGCGTCAAGGACGATCTGGAACATGCCGCCTATCACGACGATCTGACCGGCCTTGGCAACCGCAAGAAACTGTCCCAATACATGCGCAGCCGCAAGGTGATGGCCCAGATCACGGCAGGGCAGATCGGCGTGCTGCAACTCGATCTCGACAAGTTCAAGGAGATCAACGACACGCTTGGGCATGGCGCAGGCGACGCGGTGCTGTGCCACGTGGCAGACGGGCTGCATCAACAGGTCGGTGCGGGTGACCTGATCTGTCGCACCGGCGGGGATGAGTTCCTGTTGATCTGCATCGACATTGGCACCCGGGACGCGTTGATGACGCGGGCCGAGCAGGTCATGCGCGCCGTGGGCCGCCCCCTGATCTGGAAGGACCAGACAGTACAGGTCGGCATCTCGATCGGGGCCAGCATGCCCGCTGCCGACACCGCATCCGGCGAGGCGCTGATTCAGCGGGCCGATCAGGCACTCTATAGCGCCAAGGAGGCGGGGCGCGGGCAGGTCGTCTTCTATACCGAGCAACTGGGACAACGCTACCGTGCGCGCCAACAACTGAGCCGGGACCTGAAGGAAGCGGTGGAGCGCGACCAGTTCACCATTTTCCTGCAACCGATGCTGGAGCTGGCCGGGAACCGGATCACCGGATGCGAGGCGCTGCTGCGCTGGGAACATCCACGCCGCGGTCTGTTGACCCCGGCCAAGTTTCTCGCTGCGGCCAAGGCCAACCAGATGCTGCCCGACATCGATTACCTGTCGATGAACCGCTCGCTCGACGCGCTGGCGCAGATGCATGAGGCAGGCTACTCTGACCTGACGCTGTCGATCAACGTCTCCTGCACGATCCTGTCGGATGTCAACTATCCCGGCCTTCTGGACTGGGCGCTGCAATCGCGCGGGCTGCCGCATTCCAGCATCTGTGTCGAGATCCTTGAAACCAGCCTGCTGGGTAGCGGCAACATCGAGGTGACGACCGCGGTTGAACGGTTGCGGCGGATCGGCGTGCGTGTGGC
This sequence comes from uncultured Roseovarius sp., assembly GCA_947503145.1. Taxonomy (GTDB): domain Bacteria; phylum Pseudomonadota; class Alphaproteobacteria; order Rhodobacterales; family Rhodobacteraceae; genus Roseovarius. Next base: position 214,929 of record CANNCP010000005.1, on the reverse strand, counting down.
GCTCGATGATTTCGGCACCGGCTATGCGGGGTTGTCGCATATATCGGCAATCGAGATCGACGCGATCAAGCTGGACCACTCGATGATCCGGCGGCTGGAATCTGCGCCGCGCAACCGCGTCGTGGCGCGTTCGATCATTCGGCTCTGCGCGCTCCTGGGTATGGATGTGGTGGCCGAAGGGGTAGAAACCCAGGGTCAGCTCGATATCTTGCGCCGCGCCAAATGCCCGTTCATCCAGGGCTACGGCCTGGCCCGCCCCATGCCGGTGATTGATATGATCGACTGGCTACGCGCCAACACGCCTCTGCCTGAGCCACTCACTCTGGATGCGGCTGCCCCGGCCTGCGCCGCACTGCGCAAGGCGAAACGCTAACGAGACATCATGCGCGGCGAACTCCCCATTTGAATTCGCCGCGTCTGGAGGTTACATGCAGGCCAACACCCGGTCTCATTCAGAAAGCACCATCCATGGCAGCCAACCAATATGTCTATCACATGCAGGGCGTCTCCAAGGCCTATCCCGGCGGCAAGAAATGCTTTGAGAACATTCATCTGTCATTCCTGCCCGGGGTGAAGATCGGCGTCGTCGGCGTGAACGGCTCGGGTAAATCGACCCTGATGAAAATCATGGCCGGTCTCGATACCGATTTCACCGGCGAGGCCTGGGCGGCCGAAGGCGCGACCGTGGGCTACCTGCCGCAGGAGCCGCATCTCGATGAGACGCTCAATGTCCGCGAGAACGTGATGCTGGGCGTCGCCGCAAAGAAGGCCAAGCTGGATCGCTTTAACGAGCTGGCGATGAACTATTCCGACGAGACCGCCGATGAGATGGCCGCGCTGCAGGATCAGATCGATGCCGAGAACCTGTGGGATCTCGACGCACAGATCGACGTCAGCATGGAGGCGTTGCGCTGTCCTCCGGACGACGCCGAGGTTGCCAGCCTGTCAGGCGGTGAACGCCGCCGCGTGGCGCTGTGCAAATTGCTGCTCGAAGCGCCCGACATGCTGCTGCTGGACGAGCCGACTAACCACCTAGATGCTGAAACCATCGCATGGCTGCAACAGCACCTGATGGACTACAAGGGCACGATCCTGATCGTCACCCACGACCGTTATTTCCTTGATGACATCACCAGTTGGATCCTTGAACTCGACCGTGGTCGCGGGATTCCCTACGAGGGGAACTATTCCGCCTGGCTGGAACAGAAAGCCAAACGCCTGAGCCAGGAAGCGCGCGAAGACAAATCCAAGCAGAAGACGCTGGAGCGGGAGCTTGAGTGGATGCGCCAGGGCCAGAAGGCCCGGCAGGCCAAATCCAAGGCGCGAATCAATGCTTATAACGAGATGGCCGGCCAGTCAGAGCGCGAAAAACTGAGCCGCGCCCAGATCGTCATCCCCAACGGCCCGCGCCTTGGCGACAAGGTGATCGAGGTGCACGGGCTGAAAAAGGCGATGGGCGAGAAGCTGCTGATCGAAGACCTCAGCTTCTCGTTGCCGCCCGGCGGCATCGTCGGCGTGATCGGGCCCAATGGCGCTGGCAAATCCACGCTCTTCAAGATGCTGACCGGCCAGGAAAAGCCCGACGCGGGCACGATCGAATATGGCGATACCGTCGATCTTTCCTATGTGGACCAGTCACGCGATGACCTGAAGCCTGACGAAAACGTGTGGGAGGCCATTGCCGATGGCCAGGACATCATCAAGCTCGGCGACGCCGAAGTGAACGCCCGCGCTTACTGCTCGGCGTTCAACTTCAAGGGTGGCGACCAGCAGAAAAAGGTCTCTTTGCTCTCGGGCGGCGAACGCAACCGCGTGCACATGGCCCGCCTGTTGCGTTCGGGGGGCAATGTGCTGCTGCTCGACGAACCGACCAATGATCTCGACGTTGAAACCCTGCGCGCCCTGGAGGACGCACTGGTGGACTTTGCCGGCTGCGCCGTCGTCATTTCCCACGACCGGTTCTTCCTGGACCGCATCTGCACACATATGCTGGCGTTCGAGGGTGACGCACATGTGGAGTGGTTCGAGGGGAATTTCGAGGATTACGAAGAGGACAAGAAACGGCGTTTGGGTGCCGATGCATTGGAGCCGACGCGGCTGAAGCACAAGAAGTTTGCAAGGTAGTTATCGCTTTGACCCCAACTCAGAGAGTGTCTGACACCTCGGTGTAACTGCGCCTTGGTTCAGACGCTGGGTCCGATCGGGGCAGCGGCGTAGATGTGTGACCCGCAGGCAATGTGATCACCCTGCCTGCTTCAGGCATTGCCGCTCTGACGATGCCCCGTCATATCCTGCGTCAGGGACGCAACGGGTGCCTGGACATGACGCCCGGAAACAAGAAACGTGCCGTCATCTTGCAGCCGTTTGAGCAGGCGCGACATTGTTTCAGCTTGAACGCCGATCAGGTCCGCCAGATCAGACCGTGAAAGCGGTAAGTGCATGCACATATGATTGCCTGCCCGCGTGCCGTGGGCTGCCATCAAACCATGTAACAGATCAGAAAGCCTTTGCTTGTTCGAAGTTGTCGCCGTGGCAATGATCCGTTCATGGCAGCTATCGATTTCGGAAATGCAACGGGTGGCCAATCTTGTCAGAACAGAAGGATTGCCATGAATAACCCGGTTTGCGTCGCGATGCGCGACAGTGCAAACCCGTGACGGCAGCAAAGCGCGGGCTTCGGTCTTGTGGAGACTGTTCGTCAGGAATGACCGTATGCCGATGACATCGCCGGGATAGGCCAGCTTGAGTAAGGTCGACTTTCCATCGGCATGGAGCGTCCGCAGCGCTATCAACCCTTTGGAGACACAGAATACCCCCATGCTTTCAGTGCCTTGATCGTACAAGGCCTGCCCCTCTGCGAGGTCATTGCGCGTAAACCGACGCGCAAGAACAGAAATCGAGCCAGATTGCACCGGTTGCCACACACTCTTGTCGTAGAACGCGCATTCCCCACAGGGATGTTGCAAATCACGGGTTCGGGGCATCAAGACCTCGGCTGTCATTCAAGCGATGTGCGGGAAAGCACATGGGCAAACTACAGTCTGCGGTGGTTTTTGGTCGACTGCGGCGTATTACCGTCTGACCCGCAAACATCTGGGAGAATGCCAATACGCACTCCCATGCGGCGTTTCGGGCGTTTCTATTGTGTCTCGTTCTGGCACCACTCAAGGATCGCCTGCACCTGCGGAGTAAGCGCAGGGGCCAGCCCGCCGGTGAAGGTATCGAACGCAGCCTTGCTTGCCCCGCTCACACCAACAAGCACCGGGATATCGCGGTCAATTGCGGCGCCGATCACACTGCAAAATCCCCGGCCAGCGGCTTCTTCGGGGCCGAACTTGTTGAGAATGAACAGGTCGGCATTGTCCAAAGAGCCGTTTTCGACGCTGGCAACCGCATTGGCGATTGCACCGGGATCAAGCCGACAGGCATCCGAGCCTTTGCCCAATTCCTGGGTAATCTTGATCACCGGCCCATCAGGCAGGACGCGCACCTTCATGTCGCAGCCGTTGTCAAACCCGCTGGCATAGCCCACATCCTTGACGATCCCGGCGAGATGCATACCGCTTGCTTGCAATCGGGTGGCAATATCGGACAATAACCGATCGGTTCCGCCGCGCTCCGGCGATGTGACACATGCTATTTTCATTGCCGCTCCTGTTCTGGTTCAAGGTTGCGCAGGCTTGCCGGACCAATCGACACCCCGTGCACCGGTCAGGAAACCATCGGACAAGCGGATGTTGCCGTCAATGCGACCAATCGCATCTGCGACGTGGTCCGCATCGCATTCTCCATCCAGCAACTGCCGGTACAGGCGGGACAGTTCACCAAAACCGTTGGATTGGGGCGATAGACGCAGGGCCGCAACCCCGGATTTTTCAAGCGCCCCGATCTGATAGGCCGCACAGGCATAGGTGTCCGATAATGTCTGCACCCCGTTCATCGCCAGAAACGGCTGCCCATCAAGCGTCTGGATATCCAGACCATCGGGGTCATCCTCGCAGGCGAACTGGCAATTGTCCTTGGTGCGTCCATGCAGCCGCGCGTGATAGCACCGCCCCGAAATGGCCAGCGGCAGGCGTCCATGCCCCCAAACCTCGATGGCCACACCCAGGTTTGTGGCCGCTGCGGTGAGAGTCTCGACCGACGCAAGCGGCAATTCGGGTGGCAGACAAATGCGGGCCGCCCCGCGCGAGGCAAGCCACGCAATCGTACCCTCGTTATAGACATTGACCAGCGGGCCAACCGAAAACCGTATCCCTTCGGGCAGATGCGCCAAGGCCGTCAGGTCATTGATTTCGACCTCGACCCCCATCTCGGCCAGTTCGGATGTCAGCTTGCGTTCGCGTTTGAGCGTAACCAGAGCAAGACTGGTCAGGGCAACCTCCTTGCCCGCCTCGATCAGTGTCCCAATCGCATCGGGAATGCGGTCCTGATAGAAGGGCAGGCGCTTTGAACATACCAGTTCGCCCAGAACAACACGGTCAACCGGGGCACTGGCCAGATCGTCATGGAACGAAGTCCAGCGATCTGCCGACCAGAAAAACTGATTGGGTCCGACGGTCAGTTCCATCGTTTTATCTCCATGTCTTCTTGTAAGCGCCGGTTGTCATGGCCTGGCCTTCCGACAGACGCGCCAACATGCCTTCAGGCATGGGCTTGCCCGCCTCCAGAGCATCCACTGCCGCGCGGAAATTGCGCACGACCTGAGCGACATAAGAGCGCGACCGCTGCCGCCCCTCGATCTTGAGCGCGATCACCCCGGCCTTTTGCAACTGCGGGATCAGCTGTTCAGCATTGAGGCTGACGGCATCTTCGAACAGGTGCCCGGTCTTGTCGCCGGTGCTGAAGCAGCCTTTGCACAGGGTCGGGTAGGGGGCTGAGTCTTTCGCTTCGACACGGTGGATAGTGTAACCACCTAGGCGCGCATCCAGCACGCCGTCATCGTCGTGATATTCCACATGGCTGGCGGGTGAACACACCCCGTTCATGTTGGGCGACAGCCCGGTTGCATACGACGACAGCGAACAACGGCCCTCTGCCATGACGCAAAGCCCGCCAAATACAAAAACTTCGGTCTCGACCTCGGTTTCGGCGTTGATCGCGGCGATCTCGGGCACCGAAAGGACGCGCGGCAGCACCACACGTTTGACGCCAAAGGCGTCGGCGTAGAAATTTATCACGTCGGCATTGGCCGCCGCCGCCTGAACCGAGAGGTGACGGCGCAAACCGGGATGGTTGCGCGCCGCGTAATCCAGCAACCCGATATCGGCCAGAATGACGGCATCCGCGCCACAGCTTTCTGCGTCGGACACGGCGCGGTGCCAGATTGCCTCGTCCCCGGCACGCGGAAAGGTGTTGATCGCAATCAGAACCTTGGTGCCATGTGAATGGGCAAAAGCCACGCCTTCGCGCATTTCGGCCCGGTCAAAATTCAGACCGGGAAAGTTGCGCGCATTGGTCTCGTCGGCAAAGCCGCAATAAATGGTATGAGCCCCGGCCTTGACCGCGGCGCGCAGAGCCGCCGGTGTTCCTGCCGGGCAAACGATTTCCATCACCATGCTCCTGCCTCCTCGGGTCGGGTCAGGCTGACTCCGGTATGGCGCTCCAGAAATACGAACATCCGCTGAACGGGGGGCGCCATTGGCCCGGTCAGATCAGAGACTTCCCGCGAAAGATCCAGCTCCGCATCATCCACGGCATTGCGCAAAGCCAGCGCCGCGGCCGTGTCACCCTCAACCACCAGATCGCGAGAGAAGAACAAGGCGTCGCCATCAAAGGCCCCATGCACCAGCCCCAGAAGTGCCGCGAGTGGTCCGGCAATTCGCGCGGTCCCTTCGCCGGGTCCGCGGGTCACGATGACACGCGGGACACCGCCATTGGGGTGCAGGCAAATGACAAACGGCAGATCGGTCGGATCAAGCACAAATTTCGTGTGGCCGTATTCGCCAAGCCGGCGGAAGAGGCCGGGATGGCTCTTGGCGATCTTTCGCGAATAGGCCGTCAGGGATAAGGACAACGGAACGAGCGGCATTGCGCGCAGCGGATACGCCAACACTGCGGGAAAACGAGGGATCTGTAGCGGGGACTGGGTCAATCAGGGCACCCTTTTCGGTCTCGAAACGCCTCTTGTCAGGTCTTGGTAGGCGCTAGAGTGGCTCAGTGTATTGACTTATATCAAGTCAGGCGTGCTTTTTTACTGATAGGCGGTTTGAAACTCAACGATCAGGGAAATCCCGTGCGAGTCCTGCCACCCTATCCCAGCTTGCGCAGCTTTCTTGATTGGTGCGCACAAACCGATCAGCTTCAACGCATTCCAGAGCCGGTATCGGTTCGCCACCAGATGACAGCCGTTCACCGGAATGTTCTGGAGTCAAAGGGACCGGCCCTGCGCTTTGACCGGCCTGTGCTGGGTGCAGGAACCGACTCGGGCATACCCGTCGTGGTCAACCTGTTCGGCACGCCCGAGCGCGTCGCCGCCGGGCTCGGGATCACGCTGGACAGGCTCGATGATCTCGGGGCATTTCTTGCCGCTCTCAGAACCCCCACGCCACCGGACGGGTTGCGCGATGCCCTGTCTCGCTGGCCGATGCTCAGGGCAGCATTGGCAACGCGCCCAAAGATTACCAAATCCGCCCCGGTCCAACAGGTCGTTCTGGAAGGGCCGGATGTGGATTTGACGACCCTTCCCATTCAGACACACTGGCCCGGAGATGCGGGGCCGCTGATCACATGGCCGGTGGTTGTGACCCGGCCATATGGATCCGACATTGGTGATATCGGCACCTATAACGCCGGTGTATACCGGGCGCAGGTCCTGGCACGCGACAGGCTGATCATGCGCTGGTTGCCACATCGTGGCGGTGCCGCTCATCACCAGAGCTGGGCGCGCCAGGGCGAGAAGATGCCGGTTGCCATCGTTCTCGGGGCCAATCCGGCCACATTGCTTTCTGCCGCGCTGCCGCTGCCCGAAACCGTGTCAGAACTGAGCTTTGCCGGGGCGTTGAATGGCGCACGTCCACGGCTGATTGCGGCAAGATCGGTGCCGTTGATGGTTCCCGCCGATGCGGAGATCGTTCTGGAGGGTTGGGTGTCACCTGCCGAGTTGGCCCCCGAAGGGCCGTTCGGCGATCACACCGGCTATTACAACCCGGCAGAGCCATTTCCGGTGATGCAATTGACGGCCGTGACCCATCGGAGCGATCCCATCTATCTGTCCACCTATACCGGGCGCCCTCCCGATGAGCCCGCGATCATCGGTGAGGTTTTCAACCGGCTCGCGCTGCCTACAATCCGGTCCCAGATCCCCGAAATCCGTGATCTCTGGCTGCCGCCTGCCGCCTGTTCCTACCGCATGGCCGTTGTCAGTATCAACAAACGCTATCCCGGTCAGGCACGCCGGGTAATGATGGCACTCTGGGGGATGCTGCCGCAGTTCAGCTATACCAAGATGATTGTGATCGTGGATTCCGATATAGATCCCGCAAACTGGGATGACATTGCCTGGGCACTGGCCACCCGGATGGACCCTGTCCGGGACGTGATGCTGCTGGAGCATACGCCAATGGATTATCTTGATTTTGCGTCTCCACAGCCCGGACTGGCCGGCAAGATGGGGATCGACGCGACGACAAAAATAGACAGTGAAACCACACGGGAATGGGGAAAGGTCATGACAACCACCGCCCAGGATGCTGCCTTTGCCGCCGATCTGGTTTCGCGGCTGATGCCGGGGCTGAACACATGACGGGGTTGCGCGTCATTTTGGGGGTGGCGGGGGCGTCCGGGGCTGCATTGGGCTTGTCGGTTGCACGCCAACTGGCTGAGTTGGGCGCCGAGATCGACCTGGTCACCAGCGCCGCTGCCGCGCGTACACTTGCCGAAGAGTGCGGCGGTGATGCCTGGGACACCCTTCAGGCAATGGTTTCTCGAAGCCATGCCATTGACGATATCGGGGCCAGCATCGCCTCGGGCTCTGTGCCGGTTTCCGGCATGATCGTAGCCCCCTGTTCCATGCGCTCGCTGGCAGCGATTGCCAACAGTCTGGATGACAATCTGCTGATCCGGGCCGCCGGTGTTCAACTCAAGGAGCGCAGGCGTCTGGTCCTCTTGACCCGCGAAGCACCACTGACACTTGCACATCTGCGCAACATGATTTCCGCCACCGAAATGGGCGCAGTTATTGCTCCGCCGGTGCCTGCGTTCTACCTCAAGCCTCGTAGTGTCACGGATATTGTGGATCAGATTGCGGCCCGCGCGATTGATCTTCTGGCAATATCGGCGCCCGTGGCAGGTCAATGGGGTGCCGGACCTGAAACGTGACAGGTCCGGTTTCCCAACGAGGCGTCGCCCGGATGCCTCTGCCGGTTCGCCCACGTGCAAACCCGGCTGGCTCTGCCTTTGCGGATCACGGCCGCAAGCATCGGGCAAGACCGATCATTCACACAGGACGGCCCGCCGGCGCAAGATGTGGCCGCCTTCTACTTCTCGGGGATCAGCCCTCTGGGGCTGAACCGCAGCACCAATAGCAGGACGAGCCCCATCGTCAGCAGCCGCATATGCGCCGCCGATTCCAGAAGATGTGTCTTTAGCCAATAACCATCCGACATGCCCGAGGTGATCAGATCCATAAAGAGCCGCCCCATCGGTTCCACCTGCACCCAGAGGAGCCAGATCAGAAAGCCGCCCAGAACCGCGCCAAAGTTGTTGCCCGATCCGCCGACGATCACCATGACCCAGACCAGAAAGGTGAAACGCAGCGGCTGGTAGGCGCTCGGCACCAGCTGACCGTCGAGCGTGGTCATCATCGCGCCCGCGATACCGCAGATCGCGCTGCCAAGGATGAACACCTGCAAGTGTCGTTTCTTGACATCCTTGCCCATGGCTTCGGCGGCGACCTCATTGTCGCGGATCGCCCGCAGCATCCGCCCCCAGGGGCTTGCCAGCGCCTTTTGCGCCATCCACAAAAGAACCACCAACACGACCAAAAACAGCCCGGCATAGAGCAGCTTGACATAAAGCGTCGAGGCCATCATCGGGTCGATCCCGAGTCCCGAGGCCGTCTCGACGAACCCCGGATCGTTCTGGAGGTCGATTTCGAACGGCACCGGGCGGGGGATGCCGATCACGTTCTTCACGCCGCGCGACAGCCAGTCCTCGTTCTTGAGCACCGCGATGATGATCTCGGCGATCCCCAGCGTCGCAATAGCGAGGTAGTCCGAACGCAATCCCAACGCCGTCTTGCCAATCAGCCAGGCGGCCCCGGCGGCCAGCGCGCCGCCCAGCGGCCAGGCGAGCAACACGATGATCCCGTAATCCTTGTAGGTGTCCTCGCTGCCGGGGTTGAGGCCGCCAAGATACCCGGTCCCTGCCGGATTGATCGCCTCGATCGCTGCCACGTTCGGGTCAAGCAGCGCGCGGAAAACGAAAAAGCCCCCGACCAGCACCACGATTACGACGAGGGTGCGCAGGTGCCCCTTCTGCATCCGCTTCATGACCACGACAGCGGCGGTAATGGTTGTCGCTCCCAGCAGTAGCGCACCCATGACGCCAAAGCCCCCCGCCGACCATGCGCCAGGCGTCACCGGCATGCCGATCAGCACGGCCGCAAGGCCGCCGAGCGCGACAAACCCCATCACCCCGATGTTGAACAGCCCGGCAAATCCCCATTGCAGGTTTACCCCCAGCGCCATGATGGCCGAAATCAGCCCCATGTTGAGGATCAGCATTGCCGAGTTCCAGCTTTGCAGGAAACCGGTCAGCAGGATCAGCACCCCGACGAGGGTGAACAGGCCGACGTTTTTCAGCGTATCATTCATACTGACTGCCCCTTGAACAATCCCGTTGGCTTGAACAGCAGCACGATCAGCAGGATCGCGAAACTGACTGCAAACTTGTAATCGGTACTGAGAAGTTGAACCAACCCGTCCGGCGCGAGGCTGTCGGGCATCATGTAGCCCAGCACCTTTTTCCATGCGTAGGTGATCGTCACTTCGGAAAAGGCGATCACGAATCCCCCGGTGATGGCACCAAGGGGGCTGCCTAGCCCGCCGACGATTGCGGCGGCAAAGATCGGCAGGAGCAACTGGAAATAGGTGAAGGGCTTGAATGACTTGTCCAGCCCGTAGAGCACTCCGGCAACAGTCGCCAAGGTCGCGACGATAACCCAGGTCAGCATCACCACACGTTCGGGATTGACGCCTGACAGCAGCGCCAGATCCTCGTTATCGGAATAGGCTCGCATGGATTTCCCGGCGCGGGTTCGGTTCAGGAACCAGAACAGCAGCGCCACCACGATGATCGCCGTGATCAGGGTGATGACCTGCGTGGACTTGATCGCCAGCCCTTCGGCCAGTCCGGTCATCTCCTTGAAATCGCGTGCGGAAATCAGGAATCTCTCACCATCTAGAAATCGCTGGTCGTCGGGCCCGATGATTAACCGGACGATCCCGTTCATGATGAACATCACGCCCATGGACACGATCACCAGAATGACCGGCTTGGCCTTCTTCTCGCGGTAGAAATGATAAACGGCGCGGTCGGTTGCCAGCAGCATCAGGATACAGCCGATGATCCCGATTGGCAGCGCCAGCAGTGCGGTTGGCAGCGGCCCGAGGCTGACGCCCAATGATTGCAACCACCATGTTACAAGGACGGTTACCATCGCGCCGAAGGCCATCGTGTCGCCGTGGGCAAAATTGGAAAACCGCAGGATGCCGTAAACCAGCGTCACCCCCAGCGCCCCAAGTGCGAGTTGGCTGCCATAGGCGATGCCCGGGATCAGCACGTAGTTGGATAGCGCGACAAACGCGTTGAGAAAATCCATCAGTCCGTTGCCCCACTATCGTGACAGGTGAATTGAAAACCGTTTCGCATCATCATCCCCCAAGGAAACTCTTGCGCACTTCTTCGTCGGCCAAAAGCTCTTTGCCGGTGCCGGAAAAGGCGTTGGCCCCCTGCACCAGAACATAACCCTTGTCCGCGATCTCCAGCGCTTGCCGCGCGTTCTGCTCGACCATCAGGATCGGGATACCGGTGCGTGCCACCTCGATGATACGGTCGAAAAGCTCGTCCATGACGATCGGGCTGACGCCGGCAGTCGGTTCGTCCAGCATCAGCAGCTTGGGTTGCGTCATCAATGCGCGCCCCACTGCCACCTGCTGGCGCTGCCCGCCCGAAAGCTCGCCCGCCGGCTGGCGTCGCTTGTCTCGCAGGATCGGGAACAGGTCGAAGATCTGCTCCATCGTGTCGGAAAAATCATCCTTGCGGATGAATGCGCCCATTTCCAGGTTCTCCTCCACCGTCATGGAGGTAAAGATGTTGGCTGTTTGCGGCACGAATCCCATGCCCTTGCCCACACGGTCCTGCGGCGACAGCGCGGTGATGTCTTCGCCGTCCAGGCGTACATGCCCCTCACGCAGATCGAGCATACCGAACACGGCCTTCATTGCCGTTGACTTGCCCGCGCCGTTCGGCCCGACAATCACCGCGATTTCGCCCTTCTCCACGGCGATGGTGCAATCGTGCAGGATGTCCGGCCCGTTGCCATAACCGCCGGACATGCCTTCACCGATCAAAAAGGGGCCGCCGGGTGCGGGATGCGCACTGCCACCACGTTTGACGGGGTGCGCGCTGCCGGTGCCGCGCGGATTGGCGATGGATGCGTCCTTGTTGCCCCGGTCGCCATAGGGATCGCTACTCATGTTTCTTCTTGCTCCAAATATCCCGGGGGAGCGTTGAATTTTCTTGAAAATTCAACGCTGGGGGCCGCGCCCCCAAGGCGACGACAGCAGACGGCACAGCCGCTGCGGCGGCTCATGCGCTCACCTTGTCGCGATGTTTGAGCCCGGTGCCGAGATAGGCTTCGATGACCTGCTCGTTGGCCTTGATCTCGTCCAGTGTGCCGGTGGCCAGAACACGGCCCTCGGCCATGCAGATCACCGGATCACAAAGACGGGCAATGAAATCCATGTCATGTTCGATGACCACGAAAGTATAGCCGCGCTCCTGGTTCAGGCGCAGGATGGCGTCACCGATCACGTTCAGAAGTGTGCGATTCACGCCCGCCCCCACTTCATCCAGGAACACGATCCGCGCATCGACCATCATCGTCCGGCCCAGTTCAAGCAGCTTCTTCTGCCCGCCCGAAATCTGTCCTGCCTTCTGCTCGGCGAGATGCTCGATGGTCAGGAATTCCAGCACTTCATCCGCTTTGGCCCTCAGCGCGCGCTCCTCGTCGGCGATGCGCTTGCGGCCAAACCATGTGTTCCACAACTGTTCGCCGGATTGTCCGCCCGGCACCATCATCAGGTTCTCGCGGCAGGTCATCGAATGGAATTCGTGGGCAATTTGAAATGTGCGCAGAACGCCTTTGTGAAACAGATCATGCGGCGGCAGGCCGGTGATGTCCTCGCCGCCCATGGTCACGCGACCCGATGTCGGCTTGTGAACGCCCGCGATCACGTTGAACAGCGTCGTCTTGCCCGCGCCATTCGGCCCGATCAGCCCGGTAATTGCCTCTTTCGCAAAAGAAAGGCTCGCGCCATCGACGGCGTGAAATCCCCCAAAATGCTTGTGGAGATCCTCGACAACGATCATCCATCTTCTCCCTGTCATTCTGCCCAGTCCGTGCGATGCATCGCGGGCAGTTTTTTGTTTTGGTCCTGTGCCCTACCGATACCGGCGACGCATCAGTGAACCCAGTCACGACCTGATCGTCGTCAGGTTTGTCGAAACCGGCCCGGGTATAGCCCCGGGCCGACTGCTTTGGCGCAGGTCAGGCGATCAGCGGTAGCCGACCGTCACCATCTTGCCGTCCTTCATCTCGATCTCGCGATAGTTGCCTGCGCTTTCGCCGCCACCGACGAATTCGACCGCCGAAGCGCCAACATAGTCAACCTCGCCGCCATCCTTGAGGATTTGCAGTGCGCGGCCCAGATCGCCCGGCATGATCTCTTCACCCGGTGCGTTCGCCACATCCATGATCTTGTCTTTGTAGACCGCCGGATCGGTGGACCCGGATGCCTGCATCGCCAAGAGGATCAGCGCGGCGGCGTCGTAGCTTTCCGGGGAAAAGGCCCCTGTCGCATCGAATCCCGCAGCCTTGCCCATCTCTTGGAACTTGACCGGACCGTCGCCTGACGCGCTCGGGTGCTGGCCAAAGGAGCCTTCGGTCAGGGTCGCAAAGTTCGACTCCAACGTTTCGGACACCATCCCATCGGGGAACATGAACGTGTCAAAGGCGCCCGAATCCAGCGCGCCGTTGATGATCCCGGCACCACCTTGATCGATGTAGCCCGCGACCACCAGAACCTCGCCACCGGCGGATGCCAATGCGCCGACTTCAGCAGAATAGTCAGCCTTGCCGTCCTCATGCGAAGCGTTCATCGTCACGGTTCCGCCCGAGTCGGTGAAGGCCGCCTCAAAGCTGTCGGCAAGCCCCTTGCCGTAGTCGTTGTTGGTATAGCTTACCGCGACTTCCTTGATGCCGCGATCGTTCAGGATGTCGGCCATCACCTGACCCTGCCGTGCGTCCGAGGGTGACGTGCGGAAGAACAGCCCGTTATCCTCGACAGTGCTGAGGGCCGGCGACGTGGCCGAAGGTGATACCATCACGACGCCGTTCGGAATGGCTGCGTTTTGCAACACGGCCCCGGTCTCGCCCGAGCACATGCCGCCGATGATGCCTTTCACTCCGTCCGAGGTGATCAGCCGCTCTGCAGAGGACACGGCGAGGCTCGCGTCGATGCAGCCGGTGTCGCCCTGTACCGAGCTTACGGTCTGCCCATCCAAGAAATTACCCGACTCGTTAATCTGAGTGATCGCAAGGTTTGCTCCGGCGGCCATGTCCGGCGAGAGTGATTCCAACGGGCCGGTGAATCCGATCAGAATCCCTAATTTCACGTCTTCGGCATGAGCTGTCCCCGCCATCAGGGCGGCAGCAGCAGTGGCCATCATTATTTTTTTCATGGTTGTCTCCCTATAAATTGAACATAGTTCGGGCCGGAGCCTAAGCAGCGCGCATCAAAAAGAAAAGACCCTTCCGAAGTTGCGGCCCATGTTGGTTCATCCCGGCCCCCTGGAACTGGCCTGTGCAGTGATCCGGTCCGAAATGCTTTCGCGACAAGAAAACCCACGCAAGATCACTTTGATTGAGCTATATCGCGGACGATCGGCTGAGTGGCGTGATGTCACGGATACGCAGGAAAACGTTCAGGGGCATTTTGATGATCAGGATAGATGGCAGAACACTGACGGTCGCAGACGTTGCGCGTGTGACGCGCGACGATGCGCAGATCGCGCTGACCGCGGATGCGATTCGGCGGGCGACGGAATGCGAGGCGTTCCAGGAAATCCGTCATTGACGAGGGGCGCCCGGTCTAGGGCGTGACCACCGGATTTGGCGCGCGTGACGGGCGCAAGGTGCCGCTGCAAGGCTCGGTCGGGGCGTGCGGCGATCTGGCCGCGGTCCGGGGGATGATGACAAATTATGCGCAGACGCTGCAGTGAGGCGTGATATTGCATGAAAATTGCGCGCAGATGCACAGTAGGGCTTAACAACTGCTGCAGAACCCAAGATAATCAAACCATAAAAGAGGAGAACGTATCATGAAGAGAAGACATTTTCTGAAGGCTTCGGCAGGGGCAGCCGTTGCGGCGCCGTTGGCTACACCTGCACTGGCACAGGGCACGCGCCAATGGAAGATGGTCACATCCTGGCCCAAGAATCTGCCCGGACCGGGTGTCGCCGCACAGATGCTGGCCGACCGGATCACCGCGCTGTCGGGCGGGCGGATCGAGGTCAAGCTTTACGCCGCGGGCGAGTTGGTCCCGGGGCCGGGTGTGTTCGATGCGGTCTCGGAAGGGACGGCGGAAATCTATCACGCGGTTCCTTCCTATTGGGGCTCGAAATCCAAGGGTATCCTGCTCTTTGGTTCGCAGCCCTTCGGCCTGCGCGCCGACGAGCAATATGGCTGGATGGTGCATGGCGGCGGCCAGGACCTCTATGATGAGATGTATGGCCGGTTCAACCTCAAGCCGTTCTTGTGCGGCAATTCCGGGCCGCAATGGGCCGGCTGGTTCCGCGAAGAGATCAAGTCGGCCGAAGATCTCAAGGGCATGCGGTTTCGCACGACGGGCCTCGCGTCCGAAATGTCGAGCAAGCTGGGGATGGCCGTGCAAGCGATGGGCGGGCGCGACATGTTCCAGGCGTTGCAATCGGGTACGCTTGATGCGGGCGAGTTCATCGGGCCGTGGTCCGACAGCGCGCTGGGGTTCTACCAGGTGTGCAAGTATTACTATTGGCCCGGCGTGAACGAGCCGTCCTCGGCCGAGGAATGCGCGATTAACGCGGACGTTTATGCAGAATTGCCCGAAGACCTGCAAATGGCCGTGCGTGTCGCCTGTTCGTCGCTCTATAATGATGTGTTGACCGAATATAACACCAACCACGCCCGCGCCCTGCCCAAGATGGTCGAGGAGCACGGCGTGCAGGTTCGAAAACTGCCTGAAGATGTGATTGTGGCGATGGGCAACGCCGCAGGTGAGGTGATGGCCGAAATGCGCGAGGACAATGACGAATTGGTGCGCCGTATCACCGAGAGCTTCATGACCTATCGCGCTTCGATTTCAGACTATATGGTTTATGCGGATAACGGGCAGATGAACGCCCGTGCGCTGGACTATAAATACTGATAATTATGACGGCGCCGGTCGCGACCGGCGCCGTCCCATGGCCGGGAGCCCCCTGAATGATTCGACTTGCCGACGCGCTCGATACGATCAACGTCCGAGTCGGCTTTGCGGTGCGTTGGCTGACGCTGCTGATGGTGCTGGCGCAATTCGGGGTCGTTCTGTTGCGCTATGTCTTTGGGGTCAGCTGGATCTGGGCCAACGAAACGATTCTCTACATGCATGCGGCGCTCTTCATGATTGCAGCAGGTTACACATTGCTGGTGGATGAGCATGTGCGCGTCGATATCTGGTATGCCAAGGAAGGCCCGCGCGGGCAGGCGCTGACCAATTTCCTGGGGCATCTGTTTTTGCTGATTCCGTCGATGACGGTGCTGCTGCTCTATTCCTGGCCGACGGTGCGCAACTCCTGGAATATCCTGGAAGGGCCGATTTCGGTGGGGGGCATTCCGGCGTCGTTCCTGCTGAAGACACTTATTCCCGTATTCTGCGTCCTGCTGATCATTCAGGCGCTCGCCAACATGCTGCGCGATCTCGTGCGCCTTGCTGACAGGACACGCTGATGCCTCTGGACTTATTGATGATCGCCGCGCTGATTGCGGGCATTCTGATCGGCTATCCGGTCTCGTTCACGATCGCGGGGGTGGCCACGCTGTTTGCCGGGCTGGGCTGGGCGACGGGCAGTTTCGATTTCTCGCTGATGGGCGCGCTGGGGCAGCGGGTCTTTGGCTTGCTGACAAACCAGGTGCTGATCGCCATCCCGCTCTTTGTCTTCATGGGTGTCATCCTGGAAAAGAGCCAGATTGCCGAAGACCTGCTCAAGACCATGGGCCGTCTCTTTGGCCGGGTGCGCGGCGGGCTTGGCATCTCGGTCGTTCTGGTGGGGGCGCTGCTGGCGGCCTCGACGGGGATCGTCGGTGCGACGGTGATCGCGATGGGCATGATTGCGCTGCCCACGATGCTGGCCAGCCGCTATGATCCGCGCCTCGCTTCGGGCCTGGTGTGTACTGCGGGCACACTGGGGCAGATCATTCCGCCTTCGACGCTGCTGATCATCCTGTCGGATGTCATCTCGAATGCCTACCAGCAGGCACAGTTCGAGCAGGGGAAATTCACGGTTGATACGATATCGGTCGGGCAGATATTCGCCGCAGCCCTCTTTCCCGGCCTGCTGCTGGTGGCGATCTACTGCATTTACATCCTGACCCGCGCGTGGCTGAAGCCCGAAGACGCACCCGCAATGACGCAACTGGACGAGCCGCCCTCGCTGGGGACGATCCTGCGCGCGATCCTGCCGCCAGTCCTGCTGATCCTCGCTGTTCTGGGCTCGATCCTCGGCGGTGTCGCGGCCCCAAGCGAGGCAGCCTCGGTGGGAGCGGTCGGCGCCCTGCTGATGGCGGGCGCGCGGCTGGGCGTATCGCGGTGGTTGATCATTTCGGGTACGGCGGCGCTGCTGATCCTCGGGGTCGCGGCGGGGCTGGCGCCGGTACGCCTGCAAAGGTCCGACACCTCGATGTTGGACTACAGTCTTGGCGGGGCCTATGCGCTGGCGGTACTGATCGGGTTTGTGGCCATCGCCGCAGCACTGCGCCGCAGCCTGCGCGCGGGCGCGCTGCGCCCCACGGTGACGTCGACGATGACCGTGACGGCGATGATCTTTGCCACGATCCTGACCGCGAGCATATTCTCGCTGGTCTTTGTCGGCCTGGGCGGGGACGAGCGGATCGAGGCGATCATCATGGCCATGCCCGGCGGCGCGGTCGGGGCACTGATCTTCTCGATGCTATTGATCTTCGTGCTCGGATTTTTCATGGATTTCGTCGAGATCACGGTGATCGTGCTGCCGCTTCTACTGCCGATCCTGATTATCATGGGACATGATCCTATCTGGCTGGGGGTGCTGATCGCGATCAATCTTCAGACATCATTCCTGACCCCGCCATTCGGTTTCTCGCTCTTTTATCTGCGCGGGGCGGCCCCCAAGGAGATCACCACCGGGCAGATATATCGCGGGGTCGTGCCCTTCATCGGGTTGCAGTTCCTCGCGGTCGCACTGATCTACGTGGTGCCCCAGATTGCGACTTGGCTGCCGGGCGTTCTGTTCTGAGGATAGTTGCGGGGGTCACGCGTGGAAACAAGCCGAAGGTGCTGCGCGATCCGCAGGTGATTTCCAGTGCGGGCCGCGCCACAAGCCAATTGCCGCTGTGCAAATTCGCAGGTGTGGCCCGCACTTGCGCAGGGCGATGGATGGTCTAGGGTCCGCCAGTATTCTGAAAGGCCCGGTGCATGCCCCCGATCGTCAAAGTCGAAAACCTGCAAAAAACCTACGCTGGCGGTTTTGCAGCACTCAAGGGCGTCTCGCTTGAGATTGAAGAAGGCGAGATCATCGCGCTTCTGGGGCCGAATGGTGCGGGCAAGACGACGCTGATTTCCACGCTCTGCGGTATCACAGCGCCGACCGGTGGCCGTGCCGAGGTGGGCGGGCATGACATCATCACCGGCTACCGCAAGGCGCGCGCGATGATCGGCCTCGTGCCGCAGGAGATCGCGCTGGAGCCGTTCGAGAAGGTGATCAATACGGTCAAATTCTCGCGTGGTCTGTTTGGCAAGGAACGCGACGATGCGCTGATCGAGCGGGTTCTGCGACAGTTCAGCCTCTGGGACAAACGCAATGCGCGTATTCGCGAACTGTCCGGCGGGATGAAGCGCCGGGTGCTGATTGCCAAGGCGCTCTGCCACGAGCCGCGCGTGCTGTTCCTGGACGAGCCGACAGCCGGGGTCGATGTGGAACTGCGCCGCGACATGTGGCAGATCGTCGACGGGCTGCGCAAGAGCGGCGTGACGATCATCCTGACCACGCATTATATCGAAGAGGCCGAAGCCATCGCCGACCGAATCGCGGTGATCAGCAAGGGCGAGATCCTGCTGGTCGAGGACAAGGCAGCGCTAATGGCGCGGATGGGCCACAAGACGCTGCGCATCGATTTGCGCGACCCGGTGGATGCGGTGCCGGATGCGCTGGCGGATTATGATCTAGAACTCAGCGAGGACAGGCACAGCCTGACCTATCACTATGACACCCGCGGCGAGGGCACAGGCATCACCCGGCTCTTGCAGGCGCTCGCGGCCGAGGGGCTGGGCCTGCGCGACATCCAGACCACGCAGAGCAGTCTGGAAGAGATTTTCGTGGGCATGATCCAGGAGGGCGCGGCATGAACTTCCCGGCGATAAGGGCCATCTATAAATATGAAATGGCACGATTTTTCCGCACACTGATGGAAAGCCTTCTGTCGCCGGTGATTTCCACGTCACTTTATTTCGTGGTGTTCGGCGCGGCCATCGGCAGCCGTATCAGCGAGGTTGACGGCGTGTCTTATGGTGCCTTCATCGTGCCGGGGCTGATCATGCTCAGCGTGATGACCCAGGCGATCAGCAACGCGTCCTTCGGTATTTATTTTCCGAAATTCATCGACACGATTTTCGAAATCATGTCGGCTCCGATCAATTTTTTCGAGATCGTGATCGGCTATGTCGGCGCGGCAGCGACCAAGGCGCTGCTGATCGGCATCGTGATTCTGGCAACCGCGCAGTTTTTCGTGGATATCGAGATACAGCACCCTGTCGCGATGCTGACCTTTCTCGTTCTGACCTGCCTCTCGTTCAGCCTCTTTGGCTTTATCATCGGCATCTGGGCGGAGAATTTTCAGCAGCTCCAGCTGATCCCGCTTCTGGTGATCACGCCGCTGGTATTTCTGGGGGGCTCGTTCTACTCGATCTCGATGCTGCCGCCTGCCTGGCAGACGATTTCGCTGTTCAATCCCATCGTCTATCTGATGTCGGGCTTTCGCTGGTCCTTCTTCGGCCAGGCCGACGTTTCTGTGGGATTCAGCCTGATGGCAATCGCGTTCTTTACCGCGATCTGTCTTGGCGTCATCTGGTGGATTTTCAAAACCGGCTACCGGATCAAGCCCTGATCCGACGCGGGAGCGCACCCACGCCAGTCACTTTTTTTTCCGCTAAGAGAGGGATTGCCGTGCCCATCGCCTTGTTTGTGGGGGGCGGGCATTCTACATCGGAAACCATGACCGACTGGCCACTACTCAAACGCATATCACCATTCTCCAAATCTCCGCGGCGCGTGGCGTTGTTGCGCCTGTCAGGATCCATCGGATCCGGCCCGCGATCCGCGCTGAGCGCAGAAGTCATCGGGCCGGTGATCGAAAAGGCATTCCGCAAGGGCAAGCCCGCGGCAGTCGCTCTGCTGATCAACTCGCCCGGCGGCTCGCCGGTGCAATCCTCGCTCATTGCCGGGCAAATCCGTCGGCTGGCTGAGGAAAAGGAAATTCCCGTACATGCCTTTGTCGAGGATGTCGCAGCCTCGGGCGGTTATTGGCTGGCTTGCGCGGCCGATGATATCTGGGCCGATCCTGCCTCCATCGTCGGCTCTATCGGTGTCATTTCGGCGGGCTTTGGCTTGCCGGTCTTCCTTGCGCGGCAAGGGGTTGAGCGGCGTGTCTATACCTCGGGCAAGTCCAAGTCGCAGCTCGACCCGTTCCAGCCCGAAAAGAAAGAGGACGTGGAGCGGCTCAAGGTTCTGCTGGAGGACATGCACACGGTCTTTGTCGATTATGTAAAGGCGCGCCGCGGCGACAGGCTGAGCAATGATGACGGGCTTTACTCCGGCGAGTTCTGGCTGGGCGCGCGGGCGATCGAACTGGGCCTCATTGACGGGCAGGCCCATGTCGTGACCAAGCTGCGCGAGCTTTACGGCAAGGATGTCCGCATCATCCGCCATGGCCCCAAGAGGGGCCTCTTTTCGCGCTTCGGCGTCAATTTTGCCGAGGATGCCATCGGTGCCATTGAAAATCGCGTCGGTTTTGCGCGATATGGACTCTGAGGTCATATGATCATCAAGATCGTCACACTCTTTCTGATTGCCATGGGCGTCCTCGCCATGTTCGGGCGGCTGCGGTTTCCAGGCCAGAAACGGCTGGCGGCGGCCAAGTGCCCCCACTGCGGCAAGTTCCGCATCGGCAAAGGTCCGTGCAGTTGCCGCAAGGATCTGAAGTGAAATGACGGAGATTGGCGCATCGACACTTTCGGTCTGGCTCTTTGTCGGGTTGGGGCTGGTGATCCTGCTGCTGGCAGGCGATGCGCTGGTCAAAGGCGCGGTAAACCTCAGCCTGCGCGTGGGTATTCCCGCCCTGATCGTCAGCCTGACCATCGTGGCGTTCGGCACCTCCGCGCCCGAATTGCTGGTCTCGATAAATGCGGTGATCATGAACAAGCCGGGCCTGGCGCTGGGAAATGTCGTGGGATCGAATACCGCCAATATCCTGCTGGTTCTGGGCCTGCCGGCGATCCTCGCAGGGCTGCACACCAGCGGATGCGACACGCGCAAAACATTTGTATTCATGCTGGGCTCCAGCGTGCTTTTCATAGGGCTGGCCTTTTTCGGGACATTCACAGCGATCTCGGGCGCGGTGTTGCTGGCGGGGCTTGTCTATATGCTGGGCGACGCGTTTCGTGATGCGCGCAACCATCGCCGTGCTGCCTGCGCCGTGGATCTGGATGATATCGAAGGCGCAGACCCCGACATGCCCTGGTGGCAGATTATCGTGTTTCTGGCCCTTGGGCTGGTCGGGCTGCCGCTGGGTGCGGATCTGTTGGTGGATAATGCATCAATCATCGCTTCCAACTACGGCGTCAGCGATGGCGTGATCGGCCTGACACTGGTGGCGCTGGGTACATCGCTACCGGAACTGGCGACGACGGTGATGGCGGCGCTGCGCAAACAGGCAGATGTGGCGCTGGGCAATGTGCTCGGCTCGAATATTTTCAATCTGTTGGCGATCATCGGCATTGCATCGTTCGTCGGCCCGATCCCGGTTGATCCGGAATTCCTGTACTTCGATCTCTGGGTGATGCTGGGGGCATCGCTGCTGCTGACGCCGTTTGTCTTCTGGGGGCGCGATATCACCTGGCCCTGGGGCGTCGGCTTGACGGTGGCATATCTGGGCTACATCATCACCATATTGGTCTGAGGCTGCACCGCGGCACGGGAGGTCACATGAAACGGGCGCTCGTCACGGGAGCGGGCAGGCGGCTGGGTCGCGCCATGGCGCTGGAACTGGCGGTGGCGGGTCATGACGTCGCCGTGCACTACGCCACGTCCCGCGCAGATGCCGAAACGGTGGCGGAAGAGATCCGCGCGCTAGGGCGCCAGGCCACCACATTGCAGGCCGATCTTCTGGACGAGACGCAGGTCACGCCGCTGATCGGGCAGGCCGCCGCCGCGCTGGGTGGGCCGCTGACGGTGCTGGTCAACAATGCCTCGATATTCGAGAATGACACGCTGGCGGACGCAACGCGCGTCGGCTGGGACCGGCATATGGAAAGCAACCTGCGCGCGCCTTTCGTACTGACCCAGATGTTCGCGGCGCAAGTGCCTGATCCGGGCAGGGACGCGCGCGGCGAGCCGGTGGCGCAGGGTCTGGTTGTCAACATGATCGACCAGCGCGTGCACAAGCTGACGCCGCAATTCATGAGTTACACGATCGCCAAGATGGGCCTTTGGGCCTTTACCAGAACCGCGGCGCAGGCACTGGCCCCCCGGGTGCGGGTCAACGGCATCGGCCCGGGCCCGACATTGCAGGCCAGGGGACAGACCGAGGCCGATTTTTCGGCGCAGCGCTCGGCCACATTGCTGCGGCGCGGCGCTGACCCCCAGGATATCACAGCGGCCCTGCGTTATCTGCTGGAGGCACCGGCCTTTACGGGGCAGATGCTGATGATTGACGGCGGCCAGCACCTAGCCTGGCAGACACCTGACGTGATGGCTGGCGGATAAACCGGGGTCAATCGACAGAAGTTTTGCACCGATCAGGGAGTTGCTCAAGAAAGCGTGAATAATCTGTAATGTTTTCAACAATTTGCACTATGTCGTAAATAATGTACGGTTAAATCAATGCCTTGCGGCCCTGCCTAAAAATTAGGCAAAGTAACGAAGCCAGCCGAATACAACGAGATTTCCGGCCTGGCCCAAACTTATCCGCCGAGTTATCCACAGAAACCGTGGACAGGATTACCCTTGTGTCAGCCTCAGGAAGATTGCAGCGTCCAGCGAGAATCATGATGCGTTTCGGGTTCTGGTTGAGACGCGACTTGGACCCGAAGCACTCAATATACAGTCAGGTTGTGGGCGTTTCGAGGCAAACTCGTGATTCAAGTTCATCCCGAAACGCTTTAGTATTGTGTCCATGACCGAAGATATCCCCGCCAAGCCCCCCCTCACCGGTCACGCGCTGATCCATTCCTACCTGCGCACGTTGGGCACGGGTCCGGGTGTCTACCGTATGCTCGATAGCCAGGCGCGGGTGCTCTATGTCGGCAAGGCGCGCAATCTCAGGGCGCGGGTCAGCAGCTATGCGCGGCCCACCGGGCACACTGGCCGGATTTCGCGGATGATCGACGCGACCGCCGCGATGATGTTCCTCACGACAGCGACCGAGACCGAGGCGCTGCTGCTGGAGCAGAACCTGATCAAGCAGCTTAAACCGAAATACAATGTGCTGTTGCGCGACGACAAAAGCTTTCCCAACATCCTTGTGACCCGGAATCACGATTTCCCGATGATCAAGAAACATCGCGGCGCCAAGCGCGAAAAGGGTTCCTATTACGGCCCCTTCGCCAGCGCGGGTGCGGTCAACCGTACGCTGGCGCAGTTGCTGCGGGTGTTCCAGTTGCGCAACTGTACCGATGCGGTGTTCGCCAGCCGTACGCGCCCTTGTCTGCAATACCAGATCAAACGCTGCACCGCGCCCTGTGTCGGGTATATCTCCAAGGCTGAATATGCGGTTCAAGTCGCGGATGCGGAACGCTACCTGTCGGGGCGCTCGACCGAGATACAAGAAAAGCTGGCAGCACAGATGCAGCAAGCCTCGGCCGCAATGGAGTTCGAGCGCGCCGCCGCCCTGCGCGACCGGATCAAGGCGTTGACCCAGGTGCAGACGGCGCAAGGGATCAACCCGCGCACGGTGCATGACGCGGACGTGATCGCGCTGCATCTGGAAAATGGCCAAGCCTGCGTGCAGGTATTTTTCATCCGCGGGGGGCAAAACTGGGGCAACCGCGACTTCTATCCCCGCGTGGGCGTGGATGTCGAAGTGGCCGAGGCGCTGGAAGCTTTTATCGGGCAGTTCTACGACACCAAGGAGCCGCCCCGGCAATTGATCCTGTCGCATCCGATCGAAAACTCCGATCTGATGGCCGAGGCGCTGACCGGCAAGCTAGGTCGCAAGGTCGAATTGCTGGTGCCCAAACGCGGCGAAAAGGCCGAGTTGGTGGAGGGCGCGATGCGCAACGCCCGCGAGAGCCTGGCGCGCAAGATGGCCGAGAGCGCAACGCAGGCCAGGCTGCTGCAGGGTGTCGCCGAAGCCTTTGGGCTGGACGGCCCGCCACAGCGGATCGAGGTCTATGACAACAGTCACATACAGGGTGCGCATGCCGTCGGTGCGATGATCGTCGCAGGCCCCGAGGGGCTGATGAAGAACCAGTATCGCAAGTTCAACATTCGTGGCGACGACCTGACCCCCGGCGACGATTTTGGCATGATGAAAGAGGTGCTGACACGCCGGTTCAAGCGTCTGCTGAAGGATGATCCAGAGCGTGACAAGGGGCTATGGCCCGACTTGCTGCTGATTGATGGCGGCGCGGGGCAGGTCAGCGCGGTGCAGCAGATCATGGACGAGATGGGGGTCGTGGATGTACCGATGGTGGGCGTGGCCAAGGGTGTCGACCGCGATCAGGGCAAGGAGGAATTCCACCGCACCGGCCAGCGCCCGACCGCGCTGCGGCGCAACGATCCGGTGCTTTATTTCATCCAGCGTCTGCGCGACGAGGCGCACCGTTTTGCTATCGGCACACACCGCGCGAAACGGTCCAAGGCCGTGGGCGCGACCCCGCTGGACGATGTGCCTGGCGTTGGGGCCGCCCGCAAGCGCGCGCTGCTGGCGCATTTTGGATCCGCCAAGGCCGTGAGCCGCGCGAACCTGGCCGATCTCAAGGTGGTCGAAGGCGTGTCAGAGGCGCTGGCACAACGGGTTTATGATTTCTTCCACGACAAGAGCTGAACGACGCACAATACGCGTTCACACAGCTATTTTAAGTGTACCGCCTTAAACTTGAGGCACTCAGTTAAGGCGGAATGCGTGCAACGATCACATGTATCGCTGCGTTCCGCGAAAAGCTGTGATTCAGGTTTTTCGCGGAACGCTTTAAGTATCAGAACAAGTACCCGGTCGCAGCGTTCCGGGCTTTAAACGTCGCAGCTTCAAGGGTAGAGATAATGTCATGACGTGGACCGTTCCCAATATACTCACCGTGCTCCGCCTTTTGGCGGCACCGGGCCTTGCGGTCATGTTCCTCTACTTCCACCGTCCCTATGCCGACTGGTTCGCGCTGCTGCTGTTTGTCAGCGCGGCGATCACCGACTGGTTTGACGGCTATCTGGCGCGCGCCTGGCGGCAGGAGACAAAGCTGGGCGCGATGCTTGATCCGATCGCGGACAAGGCGATGGTGGTGATCGCGCTGATGGTGATTGTCGGTTATTCGAGCATGACGCCCTGGCTGGTCCTGCCCTCGACCGTGATCCTCTTCCGCGAAGTGTTCGTGTCCGGCCTGCGCGAGTTTCTGGGCGACACGGCGGGCACACTGAAGGTTACCAAACTGGCCAAGTGGAAGACGACCGCGCAGATGGTCGCCATCGCGACATTGTTTTCGCAGGGCGTGTTCGAGCATTATCTCGGCATGTCGAGCTTTGGCATGGATCATGCAATGATCGCCGATATCCTTGCGGGGCACGAGGAGGATTTGCAGGGACTGGGCTGGAAGCTGAATGGCATGATCTGGACTTGGTATGCCGGGCTTGGCCTGCTCTGGGTGGCGGCTGCGCTGACGCTGATCACCGGCGCCGATTACCTGATCAAGGCGGTGCCGCATCTGAAGGACCAACGATGATGATTGATGTTCTCTATTTTGCATGGGTCCGAGAGCGGATCGGTCTGCCGCGCGAGACGGTTCAAACCGA
Source organism: uncultured Roseovarius sp. (assembly GCA_947503145.1). GTDB lineage: Bacteria > Pseudomonadota > Alphaproteobacteria > Rhodobacterales > Rhodobacteraceae > Roseovarius. Next base: position 189,155 of record CANNCP010000005.1, on the reverse strand, counting down.
CGCCGAGACCGTACAGGACCTCGTGGACGAATTGCGCCGCCGTGAAGAGCGCTATGATGTGGCGTTTTCCGATATCAGCGCGCTGCGCGTGGCGGTCGATCAGGAGCTCTGCGATTTCGACACGCCGCTCAAGGGCGTGCGCGAGGTGGCTTTCTTTCCGCCGATGACTGGGGGCTGAGCGTTGGATATCCGCGTACAGGAAGCCGCCTTTGATCTCGGGGCCGAGGCCAACGCCTTTGCCGCGCGGCAGCGTGGCATGGGTGCGATCGTCACCTTTACCGGGATCGTGCGCGATCTGGACGATACCGCGTTGCGCCATATGCAGATCGAGCATTATCCGGGCATGACGGAAAAGGCGCTGGCCAAGATCGCCGAGGACGCTGCAGGACGTTGGGCGCTGGGAGATATCCTGATCCTGCACCGCCATGGCAGGCTGGCGCCGGAGGATGCGATCATGATGGTCGCAACCGCGTCGCGCCACCGTCGCGATGCATTCGAGGCGGCAACGTTTTTGATGGATTTCCTCAAATCCCGCGCCCCCTTCTGGAAGAAGGAAGAGACGGCGGAAAGTGCCGATTGGGTGGCGGCCAAGGCAGATGACGAGGCGGCGCTGAAGGATTGGGAGTAGGGGCTATTCGGGGCGCGCGCCGGGGATGATGACAACACGCAGCGCGCGCTCAAGGTCGGCGGGCTGCTGACCTCCTGAAGCGTTTCCATTCTCACCGAGCCAGCAAAGCCCCTGGGGCCTCAGATCTTTTCGTCAGAGCCGCCCTTCATTGCCGACAGCATCAACATCAGCGCGTCGGACTGGTTGCGGTCCATGTGGGTGCCTATCACCAGATCGATCAGAACCTCGGGTTCCTCGCGCAGACGCAGCACGTCTTCGGCGTTCATGCCGTGGGACAGCCTGCAGCTGACGTCCGTATAAAAACTCTCGTTGAGGTATTTGGCCCAGCCCGAGATGCGCGGATTTTCGGCGTTGACCAGCACCTCCTGCACAGCTTCACGCAATCTGAGGTCGCTCCCGTCACAGGGCATCGCCTGAGCGGCACCAGCCAGCAGGAACGGGGCGGCGATGAGGGCCTTGAATGCATGTTTCATGTCTGAACCTCCTGTTGGGGGGCAGCGCTTTGCGCCACGTCGGTGCGAACCTGCGCCAGATATTCGGCAAAGTATTCTTCGATCATGCCATGCGATTGCACGATCTTGGAATAATATGGGGTCGCCACACGGGTGAGGAAACCGGCGGCTTCCAGGTATTCGATCACGCGGCGGCCGGTTTCGGGCGAAAATAACATGATCGTAAGCCGCTGGATGTCGGCCTGGTCGAGGCCGGGCGTGGCCGATAGCAGGTTTGCCTTGGCTTTATGTATCTGGATCATGCTGAAGACGCCCCGTCTGAGCCGTGGCACTTCCAGCCCCATCAGCTTGCGCCGTTCGTCGCTTGCGATCAGGTCGGCCAGTTGGGTGTTGTGGTTCAGAATATAGGATTCCAGCTTGTTGGGGTGGGCGATCAGGCCGAACGCGCTGAGCAAAAAGAAGAATTCGCTGAGCACAAATACATTCTCGCTGCGCAGCTTTTGCAGCAGTAGGGGGGCGCTGTCGGCAGAGGCGCGGCAAAGTTTATTGTGGAATTCTGTTTTTGCCCGGCGCAAACTCTCAAGCGTGCGGATATCAGTGTGATCGATCATCATGCTACTCAGATAAGGAGGGAAGCCACGGATTGAAAATCCATACTAGAAATTAGTCGGCATACTAAAAATCAGTGTAGTCCACTCACATTGAGTTGCAAACCGGTATCGCCTATCTTGGGATCAGACAACACAGAAGCTGACCCAAACCAACAAAGGGACCAAGATCATGTTCAAAGCATTTAGAATCACTGCCACCGCCGCCCTGATGGGGGCCGCAAGCATGGCATTCGCCGATATGGACAACCTTGACAGCTTTCGCGCGCTGAGTGCGGTTGAAGTGGCCGAAACCGAGATGGTCGCGACGCTGAAGCCGATCACCGTGGCCGATGAGGCGAGCGCCGCCAAGGGCGTACTGACCGCCGGCGACCGGATCGCGTTCGAACTGAGCGGGGTGGAAGGGGCCAAGGTCTACATCCTGAACATGGACAGCGCCGGGACGATCCAGATGATTTATCCCAACAAGTTCGTCGAAGGCGGCGAGGTGCAGGCCCAAGATACGATGCTGGTGCCCGCACAGGGCGCCAATTATGAATTCAAAGTCAGTGGCGAAGGCGGGTCGGAAGTGGTCAAGTTGATCGCGATTGACGGTGATAGCAACACGTTCGATGCGCTTATTGCGTCGCTCTTTGACACCGAAAAGACCTTTCCGCGCGCGATTCAACCTGCCGAGGCGACGACCGATGCCCTGAGCACATTTTTTGAGTCCGCCGGCGACACGAAAATCCGTAACGCGACGCTGGAATATGTAATCGCCAAGTAAGCCAGGTCCGAGGCAAGAGGAGGTATCGAGATGCGTTGCATTCTTCCAAACGGCCACGTCGGTCGCATGGTTCAGACGGTAGCCTTGACGGTGTTGATGGCAACAGGTCATGCGGCCATTGCCGACGAAGGCTGCGGCGATGTGCCGACCCTGCTGACCGAAGCTGCGGACAAGGCGCAAATACATTGCGCGCTCAGCCGCTCGCAGGCCAGTTCGACGGCGCGGGCCATCTCGATCGTCGAGACCGAGCCGGAGCTGGAGGCAGTCAGCTTTGCGATCAACTTCGAGTTTGGCAGCGCCGCTCTGACGCCCGCATCGCAGGCGTTGCTGTCCAAGGTGGCCGAAGTGATCGCCGAGGATGAGGCGCTGCGCAAAGCTGCGTTTTTCATCGACGGGCACACGGATGCGGTGGGCGCTGCACAGGACAATCAGGTACTGGGCCAGGCGCGGGCAGCGGCGACGGCGAGTCATCTGCTGGCCGATGTGGATTTTGCGCTTTCGCTCCGGGTTCGCAGTTTTGGCGAGGCCCAGCTACTGAACTCGGATGACCCCAACTCGGCTCTTAACCGGAGGGTCGAAATCACCCCTGTAGCAGTGGAGTAACCGACATGTCTGAGGTTTGTGGAAATCAACGGATCATGTGGCGCGATGGCAGGCTGGCCCTGATGCTGGGGGCGGCATTGCTGGTGCAGGGCTGCACAAACGTCACGCCGTATTTCGGCGGGCCTAAACCGCAGCCGGTCGAGCAAGTGATCATCCCGGAACCGGCGCCCGGCCCGACGAAGAAGACGGCTGCCACCCCAACCAGAAAGGCGCCCCCGAAAGTGAACAGAAATGCCTCTGTCATCCCCGCGCATCATGATCTGGCGCTGAACGTTGTCTATTACGTCCGCCTTCTGGTGCCCGTGGGCAGCGAACTGACCGTGCGTGCTGGCAGCGCGGCGGGGGGCGCGCCTTCGAGCAAGTCGATCAAGACGACGGGCGGGCCGCCCTACGAAATGAAAATCCCAGTCAGCGCGGCTGCGGACGCCTATCCGATGACCATCGACGCCACGCTGAATTCATCCATCGGGCACGTGCTGACCGGAACCGTCACGCTGGCGGAAAAGCCCAGCAAGCCTGTCGAGATCGTTCTGGTCCCCACATCCGAGTAAGAAAGCGATTATCATGAAATACTTATTCCTCAGAACCGTTTGCGCAGGCGCGCTTGCTGTCGCCCCGGTGGCAGGCTCCGCCGCCTGCATCGACGCCTACATGACCGGGCTGGAAGAGTTCGAACAGGGTCAGACCGTGTCCAAGCCCAGCTTTCAGGTGAACGAACTTCTGGTGCTGTGCTTTATGCCTAACCAGTCGGGGTTCGTTTCGGTCTATGACGCGCCGATCAAGGGGGATTTCCAGCAACTCTACCCCAATGTGCTGACCCATCCGGGTGGCGAAACCTATGTCGAGGTGGAAGCAGGCACGCAGTATTGCTTTGGCGGGCGCGACACATTTCCGCTTTATCACCCGCCCGAGGAAGGTGTCGGGGTTGGCAAGATCTCGATCACCCTGACCAGCCGCGAGGATTACCAGCTTGACGGAGACGACTACGCGATTCCGGGGCAGAAGGTCACCAGATCGACGATGAACCTGCACCTGAGCAATCACCAGAGGTCGCAGGCAGAATGTTCGGCCCGCGACGTGACTTACCTTGATTACCGCATCACGAATTGATCGGAGAGATTTATGAAAAAGTTGTTCAAGAAAATTGCCGTCTCGGCGACGCTTACCCTGGGGATGGCCAGTGCGGTGATCGCGCAGACGCAGATGGAATGTGTCGATCCCAAATCCGATCAGCCGACCTTGCGGATCGTGAACGGCGACCGCGCCAAGGCGAGCGACTGGCCGTTTATCGTCGGGCTGTATCACACCGGCGCAAAAGTTCAGTATTGCGGCGGCTCGTTGATCAATCAGCAATGGGTTCTAACCGCCGCGCATTGCTGGGGCCAGGGCAACGATGATCCATCCGTGACGATGGCACTTCGCGCGGCCAGCGATGGCAAGCTCGACTCGAACGGGCGCAGCGGCTCGAAGCTGATCTTGCATCCGGGATACGATCCGAACGACGCCAACGTGCATGACATTGCGTTGCTGAAGCTCAGCAGCCCATTTGACATATCCAACAGCCAGTTGGCCATTCTGCCATCGAAAAAGGTCGAGGCCAAGCTGGCACCGACCAGGACATGCAGCGAAGTCGCCGGCTGGGGCGCGCTGGAGTTTGGTGCTGATGGCGGCTCGAAATACTTGATGTCGGTCGATGTCCGGCAGTTGGCCACCGATGTCTGCCGCCAGAGCTATGGCGGGCAGATACGCCCCGGCGCCGGTCCGCATCTCTGTGCAGGTTTTGAGGAAGGCGGCAAGGATAGCTGCCAGGGCGACAGCGGTGGGCCGTTGATCGTCCGCGACGGGCCGACGGGTTTTTTGCAGGTCGGTGTAGTCAGCTTTGGCCGCGGTTGCGCTTGGGAGGGTTTTCCGGGGGTCTATGCCCGGGTGTCTGACCACCGCGACTGGATTTTTCAGACAATCGAAGCAAACTGAGCAAAGCGGTGGCTGGGATGAGGACATATCTCGCGGCATGCGTATTGGGCCTCGGCCTGAGTGCAGCAACCGGCGCGACAGCGCAATGCGCTGGTGTCTATCAGTTCGACGTGAACGAGATGGAAGAGAGCGTCTTCAAGCAGGTGCTGATCACCACGCAGGACGAAATCGAGCGGTTCTTCGATTTTCGGTTCGACGCGTTCTGCATGGATGAAGAGGAATACGGTGCCTATTATGACATCAGGAAAAACACCCTGGTTGTCGGTATCGAGTTCTTCCTCGACGTTGCCAACCCGCCGGGCAACATCAACCGGGCGATCGCGGTCATCGCACATGAGGCCGCGCATGCCTTTCAGACCAAGCATGGCCTTTTGAACATGCTGGTCGAGACCAATCCACATCGGGTCAAGTGCATTGAGCTTCACGCCGATTATCTGGCGGGCGGGTACATGGGTTGGCGCGGGCGGCTCTATGACATCAAACTGTCGAATATAACCGAGATGTTTTACACTTTGGGCGACGGTCAGACCGACAATAACGGTCATCATGGATTGGGGGCCGAGCGATTCCTAGCCTTTCGGCAGGGGTTTCAGACGGTAACAGACGATGAAATTACATTATCAAGCATGGGGGTTGCTTATGTTTCTCAAGCAAAATGCGATTAAAGCGTTCCGCGAAAAACCTGAATCACAGCTTTTCGCGGAACGCAGCGATACATATGATCGTTGCACGCATTCCACCTTAACTGAGTGCCTCAGGTTTAAGGCGGAACGCTTTAGGTCGAGGGCCGTTGCGGTTCTGGCAATGACATTAGGGGTGTTCTTTGGCGCAGGGACTGCAGAGGCGCAGCAACTGAGAATGAATATTGGCTGTCCGACGCTGGGCAGCGCCGATATCGGCAAATACACGATCGACGAGCTGAACAAGCTTTGCCACAACAATAGCGGCAGTACCACGACCAGTTCCAGCGGCGGGTCGGCGCAGACTTCGGAAGTGGCCTCTGCCGAGGGCGGCGCCGCACTCAGCTGCGGGCAGCACAAGGCGCTGGCCTTCAAGGCACGTTTGAACCCCGGATTTGTCGAGGGAGAAACCTCGCAAATGGTGGTCGACAAATACTGTCAGGGCAAACCGGACGACGCATTGCCGGATGAAAGCTACGCAGGAGGGGACTTGGCAACCGGGATTTTCCGGTTTGAGCGCGGCTACCATAATTCCTATACCGGTGCCAAAGCCCGCATCTGCAAGAGCTACTATGCCGGCGATGCCTATCTCGATAATGGCCGGGTAGAGTTCACCTCTGGCGGCCACACCTGGCGGGGCACGATCAGCCAGAACTCCTATATCTCTGTCACCCGCGATGGTGTGACGCCGCGGCCCAAGAACCATACCGTAATCTCTGGCCCGATGTTCAATGCCGAACTGTATAACGGCTACTGCGGCAAGGGCTTTTTCCGCCTCTCAGCACAATAGGTTCCCATGATAAAATTAGTTAAGAAGACTCTTGGCGGCGCGGCCCTGCTGGCGTTGCTGGCGGGCGGTGCAGCCGCGCAGGACACCGAAGATGGCTGCCTGAAGCCAGACGAGATGCGCGACAAGGACGTGAAGCGTCACGCTGCGGTTCTCGGGCCTAAAAGCGGGCTATGCCTGTCATCTCTTGATTTCGAGGAAAACGGCCTGAAATGGCAGATTACGGTGATCGACAACACCAAACAGCCCAACGGCCCGACCATTTACCTGCTGCATGACAACGAAAACACCGCGTTCGACACCGCAATCTATTCGGTGCTGCGGTACGGCGGCAAGGTGATCGCGGTGGAAGCGGGCGACAGCCGCACCCATCAGGGTCAGGATCCGAACCGCAATTTCGGGATGACCAAGAAAGCAACGGCCAGCTGCAACGACATGCGCAAACGCCCCGCTCCGATTTTCACCCAGTTCCTGCTGGATCTGCGCAATCCGCGCATCAATTTTTTCCTGACACTGCACAACAATGCGGATGGACATGCCGGGAATGGCGGCAGCGGCGGGATCAGCGCCGGGCGGGAAAGCGCAGTGATGAAAGGCCTGATGACGGAGGTGGCCGAGGCTGACGAGGATGATGCGATCCTGTTGGCAGGCAGCAAGCCGTTCGAGGAGGAGCGCCGTGCCAAGAAGGCGGCCGAATTCTTTCTCGAACGCGGGGTAAACGTGATCTACGAACATGTGCGCCCCGACCGCAACGATTGCTCGTTCTCGAACTATGTCGTGCTCAACGATCTGGGTGAGTATTTCAACATCGAGGCAGAGCACGGGCATCTGGAACAGCAAAAGGCGATGCTGGACACGATGATGACTTTCCACCGCATCAGGGTGCGCAACAAGTCCGTTCAGTGATATGCGGCGCGGCGGTGTTGCGCCGCCGCGCTATCTGCGCATCAGCGCGGGCAGGTCGCCGGTCAGCCCGGCGGCCTCGCGGATCATCCCACGCCGCAGACCGGGCAGCGCATTGATTGCGCCCATTCCCAGATCGCGGCCCAGCCGCAAGAGCGGATTGTCGCTGGAAAACAGGCGGGTACTGAAATCGGTGGCCAGCGCCAGCGTCTGGATATCGAACCTCCGCCAGCGCTGATATCGCTCCAGAACGTCCTGTGCGGCGAAATCCTCGCCGCGTCGGCGCGCCTCGTCCAGCACATGCGCCAGCGCCGCCACATCGCGCAGCCCAGCATTGAGCCCCTGACCGGCGACCGGATGCAGTCCGTGCGCCGCATCGCCGACCAGCGCCACGCGCTCGGCAACCAGGTGGTTGGCCAGGCTCAGGCCCAGCGGATAGCTGTAGCGCGGCCCTTTTATGGCGATCTCTCCCAGAAAGTCGCCGAAACGCGGGCGCAGAACATGAAGGAAATCGGCGTCGTCCAATGCGGCAAAACTTGCGGCAGTGGCGGTGGTTTCGCTCCATACAATGGAGGACACGTTGCCGGGCAGCGGCAGGATGGCCAACGGGCCGGACGGCATGAAGAACTGATGGGCGATGCCGTGATGCGGTTTTTCATGTGCGATGGAACAGACCAGTGCCGTCTGGCCATAGTCCCATCCGGTGCGGCGGATGCCGGCGCGCTCTGCCGTGCCTGAACGGCGCCCGTCAGAGCCGATCAGCAGTCCGCTGCGCAGCACCTTGCCCGAACTCAGCGTAACTTCCACACCGCCGGGCACCATCGTTTGTGCCGTGACCGCATCGCCGGAAATCTGGCGGATGTTCGCCTCTTGGCTCATTGCATCCAGAAACGCGCGGCGCAAGAAGCGGTCCTCGCACATATGACCCATCGGGCCTTCCTCGATTTCGCCGTGATCGAAGTGCAGGAAAAACGGTGATAGCGGCCCGGTGCCTGCGCGTCCGTCGCTGACCTTGATTTCCAGCATCGGCTGCGCCTTGGCGGCGATCCGGTCCCAGATGCCGATGGCCCGCAGCAGCCGGACCGAGGCGAGAGCCAGCGCATAGGCGCGCCCGTCAAAGGCGGCGTTCTTGCGCACCGGATGGGGCAGGGCGTCGATCACTGTCACGCGCTGGCCCGCCTGTGCCAGCGCAAGGGCGAGGGCAGGGCCATTCAGCCCGCCACCAACAATCAGGATATCGCTGTCATGTGTCATGCCCCTCAATATGGTGGACGTTGCGGGATTGTCCATGCGCGTGACTGTCGCTACCTTCTGCGCAAATCGACATTTGCAGGGGGCGGGAATGCAGGACTGGCTCAGGATGAGTGCGGCAGATCTGGGCCGGGGGATCGGCACAGGCGAGATCGATGCAGTGGCGCTGACAGAAACCTATCTGAAGGCAATCGACAGACACGCGGACAGTGCGCGCATTTATACGGTCGTGACCCATGACCGCGCCCGTGCCGAGGCGCGTGCCGCCGCAGGGCGGGCACAGGCGGGGCAACGCTGCGGGCCACTTGATGGTGTGCCGATCAGCTGGAAGGATATGGTGGACAGCGCCGGAGTGGCGACAGAAGCGGGGTCGAAACTGCTGGAGGGGCGAGTGCCCGCGCGCGATGGCGAGGTCCTGCGCAATGCCACGGCGGCGGGCCTTGTCTGTCTGGGCAAGACGCATATGAGCGAGTTGGCCTTTTCTGGCCTCGGCCTCAACCCGATGACCGCGACACCGCCCTGTATCAACGATGCGACCGCCGTGCCGGGAGGGTCGTCCAGCGGAGCGGCGGCGAGCGTCGCCTTTGACCTTGCGGCGTGCGGTGTCGGTAGTGATACCGGCGGCTCGGTGCGCATCCCGTCGGCGTGGAACGATCTGGTGGGGCTCAAGACCACGAGCGGGCGGCTGTCGCTGGAGGGTGTCGTGCCGCTGGCCGCGAAATTCGACACCATCGGCCCGCTTTGCCGCACGGTGGAGGATGCAGCATTGATGCTGGCCGCGCTTGAAGGCGGGCGTGCGCCAGATCTGCGCGGTGCGTCGCTGCGGGGCATGCGCTTTGCTGCACTGCAGACCGTGGTGATGGACGACATGCGCGAAACCCCACTGGCCGCCTATCAGGATGCAGTGCAACGGCTGCGCGATGCAGGCGCGCAGATCACGCCACTGGAGGCACCCGAGATCGCCGAGGTCATGCCGCTTAGCGGCATCCTGTATACCGCCGAAGCCTACGGGATCTGGGGAGATGCAATTGAGGCCGCACCGGACAAGATGTTCGGCGCGATCCGCGATCGGTTCCGCAGCGGTGCCGAGTTCCGTGCCGCCGATTACGTCGCCGCCTGTCGGCGTCTGGACCGGTTTCGCGCGGATTGGGCCACCCGCGTGGCGGGCTATGACGCGGTGATCATGCCGACCGCACCGAATTTGCCGCCCGACGCAAAGCGGCTGATGGAGGATGACGCCTATTATCTGACCGAGAACCTGCTGACACTGCGCAATACCCGCGTGGGCAACCTGATGGATCTGAGTTCGGTCACGCTGCCGACCGGTGTACCGAGTTGCGGCATCATGTTCTGTGGTGCGCCGTTTGCCGAGGAACGGCTGCTGCGCATCGCCCAGGCGGCGGAGACAGCGCTGGGATAACCCGTTGGATTCGAGTTATTTTACAAAGAATAAGCCGGATTTGCCAAAATGCCACAAATCCCGTGTCCAGAGGTGGTTTCGCTGGACCTGAGGGCCGGCTTTGGAGTAGTTTTGCCATAAGCGGGGCGTGAATGATCCCGAACCTTGAGGCAGTTTCAGATGTTTCCCGAGCGGTTTTCGAACCTTCCGGCCTATGCATTCCCGCGTTTGCGCGCCCTGTTGGACGTGGCAGAACCGGGCGGCGAAGTGCTGCACATGACGATCGGCGAGCCGAAACACGCATTTCCGCCGTGGATCACCGAGATCATCACTCGCAACGCGGCAGAATTCGGCCTCTACCCGGCCAATGACGGCACGCCCGAATTGCAGGCCGCAATCTGCGGCTGGATCGCGCGGCGTTACGGCGTGACGCTTGATCCCGGCAGTCAGGTGGTGGCGCTCAACGGCACGCGCGAGGGGCTCTACAATGCGATGATGGCGCTGTGCCCCGAGACCAAGGCGGGCGCGACCCCCGTGGTTCTGGTGCCGAACCCGTTCTATCAGGTCTACATGGTGGCGGCGCTTTCGGTCGGGGCCGAGCCGGTCTTTGTGCCGGCCACGCGAGAGACGGGATATCTGCCGGATTTCAGCGCCCTGCCCGCAGATGTGCTGAACCGCGTGGCGGTGGCCTATCTGTGTTCGCCAAGCAATCCGCAGGGTGCGGTGGCCACGGCAGAATATTGGCAGGACCTGTTGGCATTGGCGGAGAAATACGACTTCAAGGTGTTTGCCGACGAATGCTATAGCGAGATCTACCGCGATGCGCCGCCCGAAGGCGTGCTGGCGGTGGCCGCGCGGATGCAGGTCGATGCCGAGCGCGTGGTGGCGTTTCACAGCCTGTCCAAGAGGTCGAACCTGCCGGGGCTGCGCAGCGGCTTTGTTGCGGGTGGACCAGAGAGCCTTAGACGCATCAAGCAGTTGCGCGCCTATGCGGGCGCGCCGCTGCCCATGCCGCTGCAACGGGTGGCCGAGGCGGTTTGGGCCGACGATACGCACGTGGAAGAGAATCGCGGCCTTTACCGCGAAAAATACGCGCGCGCCGATGCGATCATGCAGGGCGTGCCGGGCTACCGCGGGCCGGAGGCCGGGTTTTTCCTGTGGCTACCGGTCGAGGACGGCGAGGCGGCGGCGCTGCATCTGTGGCGAGAGACCGGTGTGCGGGTTCTGCCCGGCGCCTATCTGAGCCGCGAAACCCCCGGGGGTAACCCGGGCCAGAGATACATCCGGGTCGCGATGGTGGCCCCAATAGACGAGATGACGCGCGGGCTGACCCGCCTGCGTGATTGTCTTTACATATAAGGTACGAGGCAAAAGATGGCATATCAGGCACGAGGACGCGACCCGCTGCTGGACAGCAACATGGCGCAGGCGATCGAGAAACGCGGCAAGGAGTTGCTGGGCCTCGGGCTTCTGGCGCTGGCCGCCCTTGTTGCGATGATGTTCTCCACCTACAGCGCCGACGACCCATCGTGGCTGTCGGCGGTTGACACGCCGGTGCAGAACTGGCTGGGCCAGAGCGGGGCGACCATCGCTGCGACGCTTTTTATGGTTGTCGGCTGGGGTGCGTGGGGTGCCGTCATCGTGCTGGTGGTCTGGGGTGTGCGCTTTGTGCTGCACCGGGGGCAGGAGCGGGTGATAGGACGGCTGATCTTTGCGCCGATCTGGATTGCGGTGCTATCGCTCTATGCGGCCTCGCTGACCCCGGGGGCGGAATGGTATGCGACGCACAGCTTTGGGCTGGGCGGCATTTTCGGCGACACCATCCTGGGCGCGGTCCTGGGGGTGCTGCCCGTGGGCCCGGCGGCGGGGCTGAAGCTGCTGGCGCTGGTATTGGGGGCGGTGTTGTTGGTGCTGGGGGCGTTCGTGCTGGGCTTTGACCGGGCCGAACTGGTGCGCATTTTGCGCTTCCTGGCGGTGGGTCTGATCATGAGCTATTCTATGCTACTGGGTGCCTTGGGTCGGGGTGCGGAAAGCGCGCGCAATGCTGCCCAAGCGCGGCAGGAGCGCCGGGCCGGTCGTGCCGCGGCGCATGAGACGACACGCGAACGCGAGGTCAGCATCGTTGCCCCGCGCATGCGCCGCAGCACCGGCGCCGTGATCGACGAGCCTCACGTGCGGGACGAGCCGCCGCTGCACAAGTCGGCGGAAAAGCCCGGCGGATTATTGTCGCGTATGCCGTCGCTGATCCGCAAGCCCGAACCGATGCCCGAGCCGGAACTGGTCGAGCCTACGGCGCATGCAGGCGAGCAGGACATGCCCGGAGCGGACCGGATCAAGGAAAAGATCGCCGACGTGATCAAGAGCCGGGTGCGCAAGAGCTCGGCCATCCAGGTAGAATCCGTGGCTCCTTTGACCAAGGGGCGCGGGCGCGGGCCTGACCCTCTGGTGTTGGATACGACGCGCTGGGACGCGGGCCTGCCGCCCGAGCCGCCGCTGACCGCCCCGCGCGTTGCCGCACCGCAGGGAACTCCGCAGGTCGATACCTATCACGCCGAACCGCAAGCCGATGTTGTTGACGAGGATGAAGGATACGGACCCTATCAGACCGAGCCTGCCATACGAATCCCGGTGCCGGAGCCGCGCAAGGTGGTGCAACATACGGTGCGCAAGGCACCCGCACCGTCGATTCGCGCCAAGGCCGAGGAGCAGCCCAAACTGCAATTCGAGGAGAGCGCGCACATCAAATTTGAATTGCCGCCTCTCAGTCTGCTGTCGAGCGCTGAAAATATTCAGCGTTATCACCTCAGTGACGAGGCGCTCGAAGAAAATGCGCGCATGCTGGAAAACGTGCTGGATGACTACGGCGTCAAGGGTGACATTGTCAGTGTCCGTCCCGGTCCCGTGGTCACCATGTACGAACTGGAGCCGGCGCCCGGCCTCAAGGCATCCCGCGTGATCGGTCTGTCGGACGATATCGCACGGTCCATGTCGGCGCTCAGCGCGCGTGTCAGCACCGTGCCGGGCCGTACTGTGATCGGGATCGAACTGCCCAACGACAACCGCGAGATGGTGTCGCTGCGCGAAATCCTGTCAACCCGTGAATTCGGTGACGGCAATCAGAGGCTGCCCCTGGCGCTGGGCAAGGACATCGGCGGCGATCCGATGGTCGCGAACCTTGCCAAGATGCCCCACCTTCTGATTGCGGGCACGACCGGGTCGGGTAAATCCGTGGCGATCAATACGATGATCCTGTCGCTTCTTTATAAACTGACACCGGACGACTGCCGGATGATCATGATTGACCCCAAGATGCTGGAACTCAGCGTCTATGACGGGATTCCGCATCTTCTGTCTCCGGTGGTGACTGACCCCAAGAAGGCCGTGGTGGCGCTCAAGTGGACCGTTGCCGAGATGGAAGAGCGCTATCGCAAGATGTCCAAGATGGGTGTGCGCAACATCGATGGCTATAACGGTCGCGTGGCGGATGCTTTGGGCAAGGGCGAGATGTTCAGCCGTACGGTGCAGACCGGCTTTGACGATGATACCGGCGAACCGGTGTTCGAGACCGAGGAATTCGCGCCCGAAAAGATGCCCTATATCGTCGTGATCGTCGATGAGATGGCCGATCTGATGATGGTCGCGGGCAAAGAGATCGAGGCCTGCATTCAGCGTCTGGCACAGATGGCGCGGGCCAGCGGCATTCACATCATCATGGCGACGCAGCGCCCGTCGGTCGATGTGATCACTGGCACGATCAAGGCCAACTTTCCCACGCGTATCAGCTTTCAGGTCACGTCCAAGATCGACAGCCGCACCATCCTGGGCGAAATGGGAGCCGAGCAGCTCTTGGGCATGGGCGACATGTTGTACATGGCGGGCGGGGCCAAGATCACCCGCTGCCACGGGCCGTTCGTGAGCGACGAAGAGGTCGAGGAAGTCGTCAACAATCTCAAGGCATACGGTCCGCCCTCATACCTGAGTGGCGTGGTCGAAGGGCCGGACGACGACAAGGCCAGCAATATCGACGCGGTTCTGGGCCTCGGCGGAAACACCGACGGCGAGGATGCGCTCTATGATCAGGCGGTGCAGGTCGTGCTCACCGACCGCAAGGTCAGTACCTCTTACATCCAGCGCAAGCTGGCCATCGGGTATAACAAGGCCGCGCGCCTGGTCGAACAGATGGAGGACGAGGGCCTCGTGGGGGCTGCCAACCATGTCGGCAAGCGTGAGATTCTGGTGCCGGAGCAATAAGCAGGATGGGGGCTGGCAGCGTGCTGTCAGCCTCTATTTAATCGGGCCGCAGGCGCCTTGCGGCCTGCCCTGATGTATTGGCGGACCTCAGCCTTTATTGCGGTGGTTTTGCGAAAAACACGCTTTGATATCGCATAACACGTGCCTCGACCCTATTTGTTGGGGGCAACAGGCACGTAAGGACAGGTTACACTATGAAACTGGCTCAATCGCTTCTCGTTGGCGCGTTTACCGTGGCTATGGCATTGCCCGCTGCGGCGGAAAGGCTGTCACTGGGTGAACTGTCGTCCTATCTCAACGCGCTCAAGACCGCGACCGGCGCGTTTACCCAGATCAACGATGACGGAACGATCAGCACCGGGCGCATCTTGATCAAGCGTCCCGGCCGCGTCCGGTTCGAATACGATCCGCCCGACCAGACGCTGGTGGTGGCGAATGGCGATACAGTGGGGATTGTCGATCCGAAATCGAACCAGAGGACGCAGGCCTATCCGCTGCACCGCACACCCCTGTCGATCATCCTGGCGCGCAATGTTGATCTGACCCGCGCCCGCATGGTGACAGGACATACCAGCGACGGCACCACGACGACTGTGCGCGCACAAGACCCCGCACACCCCGAATATGGTAATATCGAGCTGGTGTTTACCGGCAGCCCGGTCGAGTTGCGCCAATGGGTGATCAACGACAACGCCGGCAGCCGGACGACGGTGGTTCTGGGCGATCTGACGCAAGGCATGCGCCTCAAGAACGAAAGCTTTGTCATCCCCGGGCTGAACACGGTGAAGCCGAACGATCGGTAGGCCGCCGCGATCACCTTTGCGGGGTTGAAGCGTTTCGGGTTCAAGTTGAGACATTACTTGAATCCGAAATACTCGGCATACATTTTGATTGCGGGCGTTTCGAGACAGACTCGTGGTCCAAGCCTTATCTCGAAACTCTTGCCTCAGAACAGGCCACGCCGCCCGCTGCCGCAGCGGCGCAGCTGTTGCTGATAGTTCGCTGCGCGACTCTCGACCGTTTGTGCGACACGCACCAGCCAGGCCTTGTTGTTGTAACTGCCGCGGGCATAGCCTGTGCGGCCCTCATGATAGGCCAGATACTGACGCCGCGCATCGTGTAGCGGAATGCCCAGCCGGTCGCGGCTCTCGGCCATGTACCAGCCCATGAAATCGGTGGCGTCGTTGATATTGTCCCGTCGCGCCGAATGTTTGCGATTGGCCTGCACGTATTCGTCCCAGGTCCCATCCAGCGCCTGACTGTAGCCAAAGGCCGAGCTTTGCCGTCCCATCGGAATGACGCCCAGCGTATAGCGGAAGGGCGTGCGCGCGTCGCTGACGAACTTGCTCTCTTGATAGATCGTTGCCATCTGAACGTGCATTGGCACGCCCCAGCGGCGTTCGGTTGCGCGGAATGCGCGGGTATAGTTCGGGCGCTCGCGCAAGATCTCGCAGGCGTCGTCCAACGTGTTCGGGGACGACCCGTAGCCGCCGCCACGACCACAGGCCGCGACGAGGAGTATCAATAGCGCTGCGCGAAGCTGTCTGCTCATTTGCCTCTCGCTCTTCTTTTTTCTTCATTGTAGCGGAACCGGGCGGAATGGGAAATCATGATTTTTCAACATGGGGCGCAGCAGGCCCGGCCATCGCTGCTGGTCTCCCCAATTGCGCTAAAGCGTTCCGCGAAAAACCTGACTCACAGCTTTTCGCGGAACGCAGCGATACATATGATCGTTGCACGCATTCCACCTTAACTGAGTGCCTCAGGTTTAAGGCGGAACGCTTTAGTGGCAGGCCATCAGTATTGCCTGGCCTGTAACGCAAAACACGCCCTTCGTATGGCCGGGCCCGCAAATATACCGCGCCTGCGATCATGAATACCGGCGCGGTGACCTGCCACGCTGTCAAGATGAGGTTCACAGACTGTTTCCTGCCGTATCGCGCATCTAGGTTGGACAAACTCTTCTTGAAACAGCTAAGATTACGGAGTAGGGGCTGCAACGTTATGCTGAAAACACGCGCAAAATATCATCTCGGCCAGGTTGTCCGACACAAGAAGCATCCATTTCGTGGTGTTGTCTTTGACGTGGACCCGGAGTTTGCCAATACCGATGAATGGTACTCGTCGATCCCCGAGGAAAGCCGCCCAGTCAAGGAACAGCCGTTTTACCATCTGCTGGCCGAGAACGATCAGAGCTACTATGTCGCCTATGTGAGCGAGCAGAACCTGGTGGCGGATTACTCCGGACAGCCGGTGGAGCATCCTGATATCCCCGATCTCTTTGGTCCGTTCGAGGACGGCCTGTATCCGCTGCATTTCCAGCTGAACTGAGGCAGCGGCAGGGGTCGTCCCCCGCATCCAATCCCATGCAATCCGGCGTGTCGCAGACGCCCGGCGCGCTGTCGGATGTCCCGATCAATACCCCCGATCAATACCTCAGGTCGCAGCCATCCTTGTGGCCAGCGGAAGGGAGGTGGCGCAGATGCCGTTGGTGGCAAGTACGGGGAAACTGCGGCGATTTTTTTGGGGGGGGTAGACCTCGACGCCGCGCACTGGGTGGGGGCTGTTAAACGCGGCGCCGAGGGAAGCTATATGCAGCTACAAGGACAGGTATGGCTTCGCACTCTGTCCGCAATGCGATCAGATCAGGGCGAATTTGGGGCAATCGCACTTTTGTTGGTCATCGGCGGGGGAACCAAGGCTGTGTCTGCTTGCCGTGCGCCACGTGGCTTCGACCATATGTCTGGCAAATCGGTTCGGTTGGCCGATACCGTCACGCCCCGGTAGGGTGCACCGTAAACCCAAGACAGTTCACGCCACGAATGCGCCGATAGTGCAGATCATCCGTCAGTGAGCGGATCATGTACCAGCCGAACCCGCTTTCGGGCAGGCCGACATGCGGTCCACTCAGGGGCGGCGCGGTGCCTTGTGGCAACGCGAGGCCGGGCAGAGGCGATCCGCAATCCTGTATCTCGCAGTGGATGCCCGCACCGTTCTGGACGATCTTCAGCATGATCGTGTCATGTACCCCGGGCGCATAGGCGTGTTCCACCACGTTGTTCAGCGCTTCTGCCAGCACGATTTCGACCGTGCCACACAGATCACCGGCGACACCGCAGCCCATCAGGTGGCAGCGTACCTGGCTCAGCCCATGCCGAATGGCAGTATCCGTGTTGTCCAGCGCCAGTATAAATGGTGCGTTGTCGTTATCTTGGGCCACGGTCGGTCCTCCGACATGTCCGCTTTGTGGGCAAATGACGCAACTCACCCGGCGGCGCGTTTTCGGGCCGTTTCGAGGCTGCCGTGGATGTCGAAAACCGTATCCATCCGGGTCAGGCGAAATACCTTGTCCACATTCGTCGTCAGAGCCGCCAGATCGAGCTTTCGCCCCGGCCCGAACTGTTTCATCGCCGCGACGATGGCGCCCAGCCCACTTGAATCGATGAACGCAACCTGCCCCAGGTCGAGGATGACATGATCGCCCGCCTCGGCTGTGGCGTTGCGCATTGCGTCCTTGAATTGAATGGCCGTTGATGCATCAATGCGCGTGGCATTGACGGTGATGATGGCAAGGTTGCCCTCTCGGGCAGTAGACAGGTCCATGGAACTCTCCGACATACGCATGACTACGCGGCAGGCTAGACTGTAATTCTTACCATCCCGTATGCAGGAAACAGCACGCACGAGGAGCCTTGACATGAAGAACGTGGTAATCGCAGGCGCCGCCCGCACACCGATGGGTGGATTTCAGGGGGATTTTGACGGCGTCCCGGCCAGCCAGCTGGGTGGGGCGGCGATTCGCGCGGCGCTTGATGATGCACAGGCGGTGTCGGTGGACGAGGTGCTGATGGGGTGTGTTCTGCCGGCCGGACAGGGCCAGGCCCCTGCGCGCCAGGCAGCGTTTGCTGCGGGCCTTAAAGAGCAGGTGCCCGCCACAACGCTGAACAAGATGTGCGGCTCGGGCATGAAAGCGGCGATGATCGCCTGTGACCAGATTGCCCTTGGCCACGCCGATACGATGATCGCGGGCGGGATGGAGAGCATGTCGAACGCGCCCTACCTGCTGCCCAAGATGCGGGGCGGCGCGCGGATCGGCCACAGCCAGGTGCTGGATCACATGTTCCTCGACGGGTTGGAGGACGCTTACGACAAGGGCCGCCTGATGGGAACCTTCGCCGAGGATTGTGCGGAAAAATACCAGTTCACCCGCGAGGCGCAGGATGAATACGCCATTCGCAGCCTTGAAAATGCGCTCGCTGCACAATCCGGCGGGGCCTTTGCGGATGAGATCGCACCGGTCACACTGCAAACCCGTAAGGGTGAGGTGACAGTGGCCACGGATGAACAACCCGCCAAGGCACGCCCCGAGAAAATCCCCCGGTTGAAGCCCGCCTTTCGTAAAGATGGCACAGTGACGGCAGCCAACGCCTCGTCCATCTCCGACGGGGCGGCGGCGCTTGTCGTTGCCTCCGAGACGGCAGCACAGGCGCAGGGCCTGAATATCCGCGCCCGCATCCTCGGCCATGCCAGCCACGCCCAGGCGCCCGGCTGGTTCACCACCGCGCCGGTGCCCGCCGCGCAAAAGCTGCTGACGCGTCTGGGCTGGAGCGTGGGCGATGTCGACCTTTGGGAAGTGAACGAGGCGTTTGCCGTGGTGCCGATGGCCTTCATGCACGAGATGGGTATCGCACGCGACCAGATAAACGTGAATGGCGGCGCCTGCGCCCTTGGCCATCCGATCGGGGCCAGTGGCGCGCGCATCATGGTCACGCTGTTGAACGCGCTGGAAAAACGCGACCTCAAGCGCGGCATCGCCGCCATCTGCATCGGCGGCGGCGAAGGCACTGCCATCGCGATCGAGCGCATCTGGGGCAGGCTGCGTCAATCCAGATAATGGCTGATTGACGCGATGTCTTTCAGCCCCTTCTTCTTGCCAGAAATATCCTGGGGGATACGTTGAAAGTTCTCTGAACTTTCAACGTTGGGGGCAAAGCCCCCGGCCCAGACCACAACCGAGGAAACCCGCGATGCGCATCGATTACGCCCAAGTCTCCAGAACCCTCGCTGCCTTGACCGAGGGCGAGACGGATCAGGTCGCCCTGATGGCCACGATGGTTTGTGAATTGCATCATGCCGATGACCGGTTCGACTGGACCGGGTTCTACCGCGTCACGGCCCCCGAGATGCTCAGGATCGGTCCCTATCAGGGCGGGCATGGCTGTCTGAAAATTCCATTTTCGCGCGGGGTTTGCGGCGCTGCGGCGCGCACCGGACGGGTGCAGTTGGTTGGTGACGTGAATGCTTTCGACGGGCATATCGCCTGCGCCAGCAGCACCTTGTCCGAAATCGTGCTGCCGGTTCACGATGAAGCGGGCCAGTTGATTGGTGTGCTCGATATCGACAGCAATCAGCCCGATGCCTTTACACAGGTAGACGCCGCCGGGCTGACAAGGCTCCTTGCTCAGGTCTTCAGACATGAAGGTTTCTGAAGTGTGATGAAAAACTCGTTGATTTTTTCATGGAATCGGGGCACCGTGAAATCCGAGGTGTAAATTTCACGAAAGAGCGCCCCTTGCATCAAAGCGATCCTTCCAAACCGCGCACCCTCGGCGCTGACCTGCGGGCGTTGCGCAAGGCGCGCGGCGTCACGCTCAGCGATCTGGCAGAGCGGCTGGGCCGCTCGGTCGGCTGGCTCAGCCAGGTCGAGCGGGACCTGTCCGAAGCGTCGGTCACGGATCTGCGCCACATCGCGGCGGCGCTCGATGTGTCATTGTCGCTGCTTTTCGGCCACTCTGCCGCCCCCGCCGCAGAGGCCGGGCATGTGGTGCGCCGGGATGCCCGCCGCCAGATCGGATCGGACGCGGCCGGTCTGGTCGAGGAATTGCTCTCGCCCGATCTCACGGATGATTTCGAAGTGGTGCATTCCACATTCGCCGCGCATAGCCGCCGCGGCGAGATCATCGAAAGGCCGACGCAGGAGGTCGGCTATGTTGTCTCCGGGCAGCTCGATCTGGTGATCGCCGGGCGGCTCTTTACCGTCGGCCAGGGTGACAGCTTTCGCATCAAGAACGAGCCGTTCGAATGGATCAACCCCTATGACGTTCCCGCCGTGGTGATCTGGGTGATCGCCCCGCCGGTGTACTGAGGGGGTAGTATGAACTGGGAGGCATGGATCATGTTTGCGGTGTTCTGGGCGGTATTCGTAACAACGCCCGGGCCGAATGCGGTCAATTGCATCACCAATGGCATGACGATCGGGTTTCGCCGCGCCTTGCCGGGGGTTGCTGCGATCCTGACACAGGCGGCGCTCTTTCTCACGCTCTCGGCGTTGGGCGTGACCGCGCTGCTCACTGCATCGCCCGCAGGTTTTCAGGTGGCCAAGCTGATCGGCGCGGCGTTTCTGGTCTATCTGGGCATCCGCGGCTGGATCATGGCGAGGACGCCCATCAGGGCGGAAGAGCGCCCCGCCGGTTCGGTTTACTGGCGCGCCTTCGCCATCGCTACCATCAACCCCAAGAGTGTCGCGGGCTATCTCGCGGCGTTCAGCCAGTTCGTGCAACCGGACGTGCCGATCTGGGACCAGATGTGGGTCATATTCCCCACAGCCCTCAGCCTGACCACGCTCAGCTATCTGGGTTACACAGGGCTCGGCGCCGGGTTGGGCCGGGCGGCTCTGGGGGCTGTTTTCAACGTCTGGCTGCGCCGCGCGCTGGCCAGTTGTTTCATCATCTACGGCGTGCTGCTGGGCAGCATGGCTGCCCCTGTGGGGAGGGTCTGAACCATGACCAGCGGATCATGCGAATGCGGCGTGGGGACGCTTCATACTCCGACCGGATTACGGGCCGAGAAACATACCCTGTCGCGGACAAGGGCGATTACTACGACATTTCCGACGGGCTGCCGCAGGTTGCGCACAGCTGACGGACGGGCAAAATAACCAACGACGAATACGGAGACGGATACATGACTGATTTTCCAAACACGGCCCGCGTGGTCATCATCGGCGGCGGAGTAGTGGGAACCTCGACGCTTTACCATCTGGCCAAGGGCGGCTGGAGCGATTGCGTGCTGCTGGAGAAAAACGAACTGACCGCAGGCTCCACATGGCATGCGGCGGGCAATTGTCCGAACTTCTCGACCTCTTGGGCGGTCATGAACATGCAGCGCTATTCGCTGGACCTCTACGCGCGGCTTGAAGCCGAAGTGGATTACCCGATGAACTACCATGTGACCGGCTCGGTCCGGCTGGGTCACAGCAAGGAACGCATGCAGGAATTTGAGCGCGCCTGTTCGATGGGGCGACATCAAGGTATTGCGCTGGACATGATGAGCCTTGACGACATCAAGGCCCGCTATCCGTTCATCGAGACCCACGATCTGGCGGGCGGCCTCTGGGATCCGGCGGATGGCGATATCGACCCGGCACAGTTGACACAGGCGCTGGCCAAGGGCGCGCGTCAGATGGGGGCGCGGATCGAACGGTTCTGCCCCGCCACCGGCATCAGCCGCGATGGCGACGAATGGATCGTGCACACTGACAAGGGCGATATCCGCTGTGAAAAGGTGGTGAATGCTGCGGGTTACTATGCACAGCGGGTGGGCGAGTGGTTCAAGCCGTTTGGCGGGCGCACCGTGCCGATGGTCACGATGAGCCATCAGTACTTTCTGACCGAAGAGATCGGCGAACTGAAGGAGTGGACCGAAGCGCAAGGCCACAAGGTGCCGCTTCTGCGCGATGTCGACAGCTCCTACTACCTGCGCCAGGACAAGAACGGCCTGAACCTCGGCCCTTACGAGCGTAACTGCCGCGCCCATTGGGTGACACCAGATGATCCGATGCCCGAAGATTTCAGCTTTCAGCTCTATCCCGACGATCTGGAGCGGCTGGAATGGTACATTGAGGACGCGATGGCGCGGGTGCCGATGTTGGGCAGCGCCGGGGTAGGACGGGTGATCAATGGCCCCATTCCCTACGCCCCTGACGGTTTGCCGCTGGTCGGGCCGATGCCCGGCGTGGCGAACGCCTATGAGGCTTGCGTCTTTACCTTCGGGATCACCCAGGGCGGCGGCGCGGGCAAGGTGGCAGCGGAATGGATCATGCACGGTGAGACCGAGCATGACATGTGGGCCGTCGATCCGCGGCGCTACACCGATTACACCGATGCCGATCATTGCCTTGCCAAGGCCAAGGAGACCTACGGCCATGAATACGCGATGCATTTCCCGCATCATGAATGGCCCGCAGGGCGCGACAAGAAACGCGGGCCGAATGATACCCGGATCCGCGCGTTGGGCGGTGTGATGGGCGCCTATAACGGCTGGGAACGGGCCAATTGGTTCGCCAAACCCGGTGATGACACCTCTGAGGAGGCAACGCAGACCTGGGGTCGTTCCGGCCCGTGGGAGGCCCGCATCCGCGAGGAATGCGAGGCCGTGCGCGACGGTTGCGGCGTTCTGGACCTGCCGGGCTTTTCGCGGTTCTGGTTGCAGGGGGCGGGCGCGGATGAGTGGCTGCGCGGCTTTGTGACCGGCGCATTGCCCAAGATCGGGCGCATGAACCTTGTCTATGTTTCCGACAGCCGGGGCCGGATCAAGACCGAGATGTCCTGTATTCGCCTCGGCGAAGACAGTTTTGTGCTGATCACCGCCGCCACGGCGCAATGGCATGACGGCGATCTGATCCGCCAATCGGTGCCCGAGGGCGTGACCGTGACCGAGACCACGACCGAGCGCAGTGCGCTGATCGTCACCGGCCCGAAAACGCGCGACCTTCTGGCACCGTTGTCCGATGCGGACCTCACGCTGGGCTGGCTCAGCCATCAGCATTGCACCGTGGCGGGCAAGCCTGCCTTCCTCGCGCGGGTCAGCTTTGCGGGGGAACTGGGCTGGGAGGTGCATGCCGCCAATGCCGACATGCCCGCCATCTATGATGCGATCCTCGATGCCGGGGCCAGGCCCTTTGGCATGTACGCGCTTAATGCGCTGCGGATAGAAAAGGGATACCGCACGTGGAAGGGCGATCTGTCGACCGATTACAGCCTGCTTGAAGGCGGGCTGGAGCGGTTCATCAAGTTCGACAAGCCGCAGGATTACGTCGGCAAGGCGGCGCTGTTGGCAGAAAAGCAGCAAGGCTCGAAGAAGCGGTTTGTCACGCTGGTGGTGGACGCGGATGAGGCGGACGCACCTTACATGTCGACGCTCCTGCATGGCGACGAGGTGGTGGGAGAGACCACGAGCGGTGCCTACGGCTACCGTGTGGATGCCAGCATCGCGCTGGGCGTGGTGCGTGCCGATCTGGCGACGCCGGGCACCGAACTGGAGGTCGATATCTACGGCAAGCGCTGCCGCGCCGTGGTGCAGCCTGATCAACCGCTCTGGGATCCGCAGAACGAGCGTCTGCGCGCATGAGCTGATCCACAGGCCGGGCGTTCAGCCCGGCCTGCCGCCCCATGACGCCGGTACGATCATGAAAGAGATGATCGCACTCAACAAAATCACATTCGCGGAGATCCACCCATGGTACAGATAACCCTTCTTGACGGCTCCGTCGGACAGGAAGTCGTCAAACGCTCTGACGAGCGGGCTACGCCTCTGTGGTCTACCAGCGTGATGATGGAAAAACCGGGCATCGTGCGACAGGTACACGCCGATTACTTTGGCGTCGGGGCAACGGTGGCCACGGCCAATACCTATGCGGTGCATCGCGACCGGCTGGTCAAGGTGGGTCTGGAAGATCAGTTTGAAGAGCTCATCGATTGCGCGCTGTCAGCGGCCGAAGCCGCGCGGGATGCGGCCGGGACGGGCTGTATCGCGGGCTCTCTCGGTCCGCTCGGGGCATCGTACCGGCCCGATATCTGTCCACCGGTCGCAGTCGCCGCACCGCTCTACGCCGAGCTTGTCAAAATAATGCAGGACCGTGTCGATCTCTTTATCGTCGAAACCGTAGCGTCGCTCGCCCATGCGGACGGTGCCCTGACCGGATGCGCGGACAGCACCAGGCCGGTCTGGCTGGCCGTGACGGTGGACGACGATGACGGCACCATGCTGCGGTCTGGCGAGTTGGTGGAGAACCTGGCAGAGATCGTCGCACACCACGCGCCAGAGGCGGTCCTGGTCAACTGCTCGCGCCCCGAGGCGGTAGAGGCCGCGCTGGAGATCATCAGGGGGTTCGGGCGTCCCTTTGGTGCCTACGCCAATGGCTTTACCCGGATCAGCGAAGGCTTCAAGCAGGACAACCCCACCGTCGATGCGCTGAAACAGCGCACCGATCTGGGGCCGGTCGCCTACGCTGAATTCGCGATGGGTTGGGTCGGGCAGGGCGCCACCATTATCGGCGGCTGTTGCGAGGTAGGCCCCGATCACATCGCCGAACTGACGGCACGGTTGCACGCCGCCGGTCATGACATCGTCTGATCCGCGATCACCGGAACAAATACCTCAAGCCCAAAATTCAGAGACACAAAGGACGACAACGACATGGCAGATATTCCTGAAAATGCGCGCGTGGTGATCATCGGCGGCGGCGTCGTCGGATGCTCGGTGGCCTATCACCTGGCCAAGATGGGCTGGCAGGACGTGGTCCTGCTGGAGCGCAAGCAACTGACATCGGGCACGACATGGCATGCCGCGGGCCTGATCGGCCAATTGCGCGCGGGTCAGAACATGACCAAACTCGCGAAATACTCTGCCGAGCTTTACAAGGGGCTGGAGGCCGAAACCGGCGTTGCGACGGGCCTGCGTCAGGGCGGATCGGTTTCCGCCGCACTGACCGAAGAGCGGCGCGAAGAACTGTTTCGTCAGGCGGCCATGGCCCGCGCATTCGGTGTGCCGGTCGAGGAGTTGTCCCCCGCTGAGGTCAAGGAAAAGTATGAGCATATCAACCTTGATGGCGTGACGGGGGGCGTCTGGCTGCCCACCGACGGGCAAGCGGACCCGGCCAATATCGCGCTGGCGCTGGCCAAGGGCGCGCGTCAGAACGGTGCGTTGATCCGCGAACGGGTCAAGGTCACGGGACTGAAACGCGATGGTCGCCGCGTCACCGGTGTTGACTGGGCCGCCGACGATGGCAGCGACCGGGGCCATATTGCGTGCGAGATGATCGTGAACTGTGCCGGCATGTGGGGCCACGAGGTCGGTCGCATGGCGGGCGTAAACGTGCCGCTGCATGCCTGCGAGCATTTCTACATCGTGACCGAAGCGATTGCGGGTCTCAAGCAGATGCCCGTCCTGCGGGTGCCCGATGAATGCGCCTATTACAAGGAGGACGCGGGCAAAATGCTGCTTGGCGCGTTCGAGCCGCACTCGAAGCCCTGGGGCATGGAGGGTATTCCCGACAGTTTCGAGTTCGACCAGCTGCCCGAGGATTTCGATCATTTCGAGCCCATTCTGGAGGCGGCCTGCAACCGGCTGCCGATGCTGGCAGAGGCGGGCATTCACACCTTCTTCAACGGCCCCGAGAGCTTTACGCCCGATGACGCCTACCACCTTGGGCTGGCGCCCGAGATGGACAATGTGTGGGTCGCCTGCGGCTTCAACTCCATCGGGATCCAGTCGGCGGGGGGCGCGGGCCATGCGCTCAGCCAATGGATGGACAGCGGCGAAAAGCCGTTTGATCTGGGCGATGTGGACATCAGCCGCATGCAACCGTTCCAAGGCAACAAACACTACCTTTTCGAGCGCTCCAAGGAAACGCTGGGCCTGCTCTATGCCGATCACTTTCCCTACCTGCAAAAACGTACCGCGCGCGGAGTCCGTCGGACGCCGTTCCACCAGCACTTGCTGGAGCAAGGCGCCGTGATGGGCGAAACCGCCGGTTGGGAGCGCGCCAACTGGTTCGCGAACGAAGGCCAGGAACGTGAATATAAATATAGCTGGAAGCGGCAGAACTGGTTCGACAACGCCGCCGCCGAACACAAGGCCGTGCGCGAGAACGTGGGCATGTACGACATGTCGTCCTTCGGCAAGCTGCGCGTAGAAGGCCCGGACGCCGAGGCATTTCTGAACCATGTCGGCGGCGGCGATTATTCGACCCCCGTGGGCAAGATCGTCTATACCCAATTTCTGAACAATAGCGGTGGGATCGAGGCGGACGTGACCGTCACACGCCTGAGCGAGACGGTGTATCTGGTCGTGACCCCCGCCGCGACGCGGCTGGCCGACCAGACCTGGATGATACGCCACAAGGGCGATTTCAACGTGGTAATCACCGATGTAACGGCAGGCGAAGGCGTGCTGGCGGTGATGGGGCCGAACGCGCGGGCATTGTTGCAAAAGGTCTCACCGAATGATTTCAGCAACGAGGTAAACCCGTTCGGCACCGCTCAGGAGATCGAGCTGGGGCTGGGCCTCGCACGTGTGCATCGCGTCACCTATGTGGGCGAGCTGGGCTGGGAAATCTACGTCAGTGCCGACATGGCGGGCCATGCTTTTGAAACCCTCTGGGAGGCCGGACAGGACATGGGGCTGAAGCTGTGCGGCATGCACATGATGGACAGTTGCCGGATCGAAAAGGGGTTTCGCCACTTTGGTCATGACATCACTTGCGAGGATCACGTACTGGAGGCGGGGCTGGGCTTTGCCGTCAAGACCGCCAAACCTGATTTCATCGGTCGTGACGCGGTGCTGCGCAAGAAGGAGACAGGGCTGACGACGCGAATGGTCCAGTTCCGCCTGACCGACCCCGAGCCGCTGCTCTATCACAACGAACCGGTGGTGCGTGACGGTCAGATCGTGAGCTATCTCAGTTCCGGCAACTACGGGCATACGCTGGGCGGCGCCATCGGCCTGGGCTACGTGCCCTGCGAAGGTCAGACCACCGAAGAACTGCTATCCTCGTCCTACGAGATAGATGTTGCCGGTACGCGTGTCGCGGCAGAAGTCAGCCTGCGTCCGATGTATGACCCCAAGGGCGCGCGCGCCAAGGCCTGATCCACATAAGCGCGGCCCCCTTTTGCGGGGCCGCGTCCGATCATGCGTCGGGCAGCAACTTGCCGGGATTGAGGATACCGTTGGGATCGAGTGCGGCCTTGATCATGTGCATGGCAGCCAGCGCGCCGGGGTTCTTGTGCTTTGCCATGCTGTCGCGTTTATGCGTGCCGATGCCGTGCTCTGCCGAAAAGCTGCCGCCCAGATCAATTGTCGCCTGTTCGACTTCGCTGTGAATCATCTCGTGCAATGCGGCGTTATGGGTGGTGGGCCAGCAGGAGAAATGCAGATTGCCATCGCCCAGATGCCCCACCGTGATATTCTGAGCGCCTGGATCATGCGCCGCGATGATTGCGGCGATCCGGTCCAGCAGCGTCTGAATCCGGTCGAGCGGTACGGCGATATCGTTGACGATGATCGGATCATGCTGGCGGCAGACCTCGGCGGAGGCCTCGCGCCGAGCCCACATCTCAGTACGCTGAGCCTCGTTCTGGGCGACCACCGCATCGATCAGCTTGCCGTCCTCAAGGAACGCGCCCAACGCCGCCTCCAGGCGCGCGGCGACAGGGGGCTGGCCGTCGTCGCCGGGGGTAGCCTCGTCCGGGCGGGTAGTGGCGATCTCCAGCAGGATGTTGATTGCATGGTTTTCGTCAAACGGTGCGCGCGCATCGGGAAAGCGTTCCATATGTGCCTCGATAAAGGCTTGTGGCATGTATTCGAACGCCTGCACCGCACCGCCTGTTTCGCGTTGCAGCCGGTTAAGCATACCCAACGCGTCATCCACGCTCTTGACCGCTAGCATCGCGGTCGTAGTGGCCAGCGGGGCGGGGTGCAGCTTGAGCACGGCGGCGGTGATAACGCCCAGCGTACCTTCAGCGCCGATCAGAAGATGGCGCAGGTCATAGCCGGAGTTGTCCTTGTGCAATTGATGCATCAGATCGACCACTTCGCCGGTGGGCAGCACTGCCTCGATGCCGAGGCACAGATCGCGCGTATTGCCATAGCGAAGCACGTTCGAGCCGCCGGCATTGGTCGACAGGGCACCGCCGATCATTGCCGTGCCGCGTGCCCCGAAGAGCAGCGGAAAGATCAGGCCATGTTCGGCCACGGCGTCGTGGATTTTGCTCAGGATCGCGCCGGCCTCGACCACCACTGTGCGTGCCGCCGGGCGAATGGTGCGAATGGCATTCATCCGTGCCATCGACAGCAGGATCGACCCCTCTGCCGCAGTCCCCCCGGCGAGGCCGGTATTGCCCGAAATTGGCACGACAGGTGTGCGCGTATCGTTCGCCAGACGCAGAATCTCGGCTACTTCGGCGGTATTGGCGGGCCGGACGACCGCGATCGGATCGCCTTGGGGCGTGCCTTCCCAGTCGACAGAATAAGGGGCAGCGTCCGCGCCAGTCAGGATATGAGCGGAGCCGGTGATGGCCGCGAGCGACTCTATCATCCCGTGCATCGGTCAGAATGCCTTAAATGTCAGGGTCGTCTGGGTGCGCTCGATCCCGTCGATACCGAGCAGGCCATCATTGATGAATTTGCCCACGTCCACCTCTTCGGGGATGTAGAGCTTGAGCAGCAGATCGAACGGCCCGGAGGTCGAGTAAAGCTCTGAATGCAACTCGCGCAGGGCGATTTCCTCTGCGACGGTGTAGGTGGTGCCGGGTCGGCAGCGGATGTTCACGAAAACGCAGCGCATTGAAGTCTCCTGATCTGATCGTGCTCATTAAGCCGGGAATTCCGGCAAATGGAAATGCCGTTCTTGGGCTGCCCTCAGAGCGTAATGTGCCGCGCCCGCGATCCGCGTTCGATCGCGGCGGCGTGCAGACGGTCGATATTCAGCTCATAGCGGATTTCCTCCAGCAGCCGCAGTTCGGAATGCTCAAGCTTGCCATCGGCGGCGGCCACGTCACAGGCTAGCGCATACGCCGTCTCAAAGAGCCGTTCGGGCAGATTATCGCGCACCAGCCCAAAGAGCGCATCCAGCCCGTCCTCGACCGTCAAGAGGTCAAAGACCGTTTGCGCGGCACTGTTCATCCGGTCCAGATCATAGTCCGCGAATACCGGCAGGTTGTTCACCGCCGTCTGGATCTCGACCAGCTCAACGGTACGGATGTTCTCGTCCGAGGCCGAGACCGCGATCATTACGGCCACAAGGCAATCCTGCGGGCTGAGCGGATGCTGAATCTGTTTGGTCATGGGGGGTCCTTTGCGCGGGGCGTTGGGGTAGAGATTATTGACTGTGGCCTGCCTCGGCAATAGGTAGCAGCGGACCTGTGGTGCGCTCAAGTGCTGCGGGAAATCAGGAGTGTTCCCAATGTCTGATCTGCGCGACGCCGCGATGCAATCGAAAGCCTGGCCTTTTGAAGAAGCGCGCCGCGTGCTCAAACGGTATGAAAAGACACCACCCGCGAAGGGCTATGTCCTGTTCGAGACCGGGTACGGACCGAGCGGGCTGCCGCATATCGGCACGTTCGCCGAGGTCGCGCGCACCACGATGATCCGCCGCGCGTTCGAGTTGATCAGTGATATCCCGACCAAGCTGATCTGCTTTTCCGATGATCTGGACGGCATGCGCAAGGTGCCGGGCAACGTGCCCAATCCCGAGGCGTTGCAGACGCATCTGCAAAGGCCGCTCACCTCGGTGCCCGATCCGTTCGAGAAATTCCAGAGCTTTGGCGACCATAACAACGCCATGTTGCGGCGGTTCCTCGATACGTTCGGGTTCGAGTACGAATTCATTTCGGCCACCGAATTCTACCAGTCGGGCCAGTTCGACGAGGTTCTGCTGCGGGCCGCTGAACGCTATGACGACGTGATGAAGGTAATGCTGAAAAGCCTGCGGGAAGAGCGCCGGCAGACCTATTCGATATTCCTTCCGATCCACCCCGAAACGGGTCGCGTGATGTATGTCCCGATCAAGCACGTGGACGCCAAGGAAGGCATCATTACCTTTGACGACGAGGACGGCACCGAGATGACGCTGCCCGTCACCGGCGGTAATGTGAAACTGCAGTGGAAGCCGGATTTTGGCGCGCGCTGGGCGGCCCTTGGTGTCGATTTTGAAATGTACGGCAAGGATCACAGCACCAACACGCCGATCTATGACCGGATTTGCGAGATCCTTGGCGGCAAGAAGCCCGAACATTTCACCTATGAGCTGTTTCTCGACGAAAAAGGCCAGAAGATCAGCAAATCCTCGGGCAATGGCATCTCGATCGACGAATGGCTCAGCTATGCCGCGACCGAGAGCCTTTCGTACTTCATGTACCAGAAGCCCAAGACCGCCAAGCGGATGTATTTCGATGTGATTCCCAGGGCGGTGGATGAATACCATCAGCAGTTGCGCGCCTATGCCGGGCAGGATGTTGCTGGGCGGGTGAACAATCCGGTGTTCCACATCCACGGAGACAACGTGCCCACCAGCAACATGGTGGTGCCGTTCTCGATGTTGCTGAACCTCGCCTCTGTCGCCGGGGCCGAGGAAAAAGGGCAGCTCTGGGGATTTATCCAGCGCTATGCGCCTGATACCAGCGCCGAGACCCATCCCGACATGGATCAAGCCGTGGGGTTTGCGCTGCGTTATTACAACGACTTTGTGAAGCCGCAGAAGGTCTACCGTGCGCCGTCCGAACCCGAGCGCGAGGCGTTGCAGGCGCTGCGCATCGCGCTGGCGGAGTATGACGGTCCGGTGGAGGATGAGGCGCTGCAATCAGTGGTCTACACGGTGGGGCGCGACCGGTTCGAGCCGTTGCGCGACTGGTTCAAGGCGCTCTATGAAGTGTTGCTGGGGGCGAGCCAGGGACCACGCTTTGGCGGATTCATCGCGCTTTATGGTGTGGATGAGACGATCGCGCTGATTGATCAGGCGTTGGCGGGTGAACTGGTCTGACCGTCGGCTCCCTGGTCTCTTGCGGGCCCGCCTCGCCAGTACGAGGACGACCCGCAAGAGACGGAAGAGCGGCACGCGCCTGATTTTATTGCGCCAGATCAAGGCGCGCGACATGTGAAACGCGCTATCTGCGGGTAGGAGGCCCTCTATGAAGTATATGATATCCCTTGCAATCCTCGGCTTTCTGGTCGCATGCACAACGGTATCCATGCCAGAACCCGACGAGGGCCACGCGCTTTATGTGCAGAACTGTGCGCAATGCCATGGTGCGTCCGGGCAGGGTGACGGGCCATTGGCGCAGGGCATGTCGCCGCGCCCGACGGATCTGACGCAGTTGTCTCGCAATGGCAGCTTCCCGCGGACGCCGGTTCTATCGACTATCGACGGCTATCACCGCGCCGCGCTGCCCGGACAGCAGATGCCGGAATTCGGTGCGCTTCTGACCGGTCCGACCGTACCTGTAGATACGGGTGACGGCGTCATGACACCGACACCGCGTCCGCTGGCGGCGCTGATGGCCTATCTGGAGAGCATTCAGGCAGATTGATCCCCGGGGGGGGCAGCGCGCCGAGGCCGGTTGTCACAGTCAGCCGCCCGCTGGTACGAGACGCAGTGCGGTCACATTTCAGCATATTGCTGGTGCCCGGCATATGTCGAAACGCTCTAGTTCACGATTTCTTCATCCTTGACGAACATGTTGGCCCAGGCGCGGTCGATCAGTTCGGGCGTCATCTGGTAGGGTATGCCCTCGAAACGGCAGATCGAAATCATCTGGTCGATCAGAAAAACCGGCTGGTAGTTGGCGTAGGTATTGTTGATCGTCGGATATTTGTTCTTGATCAGATGCACCAGCGATGCCTCGTTGAGCGGCAGCTGCTTCTTGCGCGCGACCATGGCAAAGATCTTCAGGTAATCTTTCTGCGACGGCCCGTCGATCTTGATCTTGTAGAAGATCCGGCGCAGCGCGGCCTGATCGAAGATCTTGTTGGGATGAAAGTTGGTCGAGAAGATTGCCAGGGTGTCAAAGGGCACCTCGAATTTCTCGCCCGATTGCAGGGCCAGGATATCCTTGGATTCCTCCAGCGGCACGATCCAGCGGTTTACCAGGTTTTGCGGGGGCTCGACCTGACGACCGAGGTCATCGACGATGAATATCCCACCTGTGGCCTTTAGCTGCAAGGATGCCTGATAGGTGCGCGCGGTCGGGTTGTAGACCAGATCGAGCATGTCGAGTGTCAGTTCGCCGCCGGTGATCACGGTGGGGCGTTCACAGCGCACATAGCGCGCATCGAATGTGCGGTGGCGGCGCAGGCTGTTCGGGTCGTCGACCTCGGCTTCGGCCTTGGAATGCACGATGGGGTCGTAGACAGTGATTACCTGGCCGGCATATTCGAGCGCCATCGGGACATAGATCCTGTCCCCCATCGCATCGCGGATACCGTTCGAAATACTGGATTTACCGTTGCCGGGGGGGCCGTACATCAGGATCGAGCGGCCAGCGCTGACCGCCGGGCCCAGATGGTCGAGCAGGCTGTCGGGCAGAACCAGATGGCCCATCGCACCGGTCAGCTCGCTGCGGGTGATCTGAATGTTTCGGATCGACTGGCGTTGCACCTGTTCGGCATAGGTGCTGAGCGGCACGGGCATCGCGCCGTAATATTCCGACTGCTGCAGCGCATCAAGCGCGCGGGCCTTGCCCATATCGGTCAGCTGATAACCCATCTCGCTGCCTGACGTGGCGCTTACTGTGCCGGTGGCCTCGACCAAGCGCTGTTCGCGGGCTGTGTCCACCAGTTCCTGTGTAACGGTCCGGGGCAGGCAGAGTGCCGTTGCCAGTTCGCTGACCAAATCGAGCGATTTGCGGAACATCGTCTTGATCAGGATGTCGCGCATCATCACGATGGGCAGATTCATATCCTCGATCCGGCTGGGCGGGGGGGGCGGTTTCACACCTGCGGTGACTTGCATGTTCATCGGGGCTGGCCTCGTTTCAGGTCGAATTGTCCCGAGGCTGCCAGATAAAGGTGGACAAATTAAGGCGCTGAACGGGTGCTGTCACGCGCCGTAAAGCGCGCCGAGTACCAGATAAATCCCCAGCGTGCCACCCAGGCACAGA
Organism: uncultured Roseovarius sp.; assembly: GCA_947503145.1. Taxonomy (GTDB): domain Bacteria; phylum Pseudomonadota; class Alphaproteobacteria; order Rhodobacterales; family Rhodobacteraceae; genus Roseovarius. Next base: position 155,921 of record CANNCP010000005.1, on the reverse strand, counting down.
CCCATGGGGAACTTCTTGCCGCGTGACCAGCTCTCCCAATGTGGGGCCAACTGGCGCAAAGCAGTATACTTTGCGATCCGATGCACCGTGAAGCCGGCCAGCAGGTTCGCCGCCAGTATGACGCAGAGCAGGCGTAAATCGCCAAGCGCTATGTAGGGCGCGGCGGCTGCGGCGAATTTTGCATCGCCCGCGCCAATCAATCCGGCTGCGTTCATCACGATCCCGATAAGCAGGATAATCCCAAGCTGTGCCAGGCGCCACGGGTATTGCTCCAGCGGCAGCGCGATCAGTCCGACGACCACAAAGACTGCGGCCAGTGCCAACACCGCGAGGTTGGGAATTTTCATCACCCGCAGGTCGCTCCACGCCACCCATAGGCAGAGGGGCAGTACGAAGGGCAGGAACCACATGGCCGAGCTTGCGGTGATTTGCATCATGGGCCGGGCCTCCTTGTGGTTCGGTTCAGTTGACCACACTGTTGTCCAGGGCGCGCAAGGAGCGCACGGCGGCTTCGAAATGCTGCGGGTGGGTATCGATTGCATCGCGCAAGAGACCCTTGCCGGTGACCAGATCGCCCTGCTTGATCGCCGATAGGCCCAGCGTATAAAGCAGCTGTGCGCGCTCTGTCTGGGTGATAGGCATCACCGGCAGTGTATAGTTGCGCTGTGCGCCGCGCGCCAGCACGAGGTTGTTCTTGGCAGTGAACAGCGATTGGTCTAGGCGGATCGCATCTGTAAACAGCCGTTCTGCATCGGGGAAATCGCCGCGCGACAGCTTGGAATAGCCCCAGTTGTTCATTACGCTGGCGGGCCGGGTGGTCAGGCCTACGGCGGTTTCATAGAAACTGTCGGCGTTTTTCCATTCCTTGTTGCTGTCGGCGATCATTGCCTCCAGCCGGTAGCGCTTGAATGTCTCGAAGGTGGGTGGCACCGTATCGAGCATGGCCTCGGCCCGGTCCCATTCATTGTTGCGGATCAGCGCATCGGCCAGATCCACCTTGTCCTCATCGACCGCATCCTTGTGATCGGTCACCCGAACCCAGGCCGCGACGGCTTCGGTATTGCGCTTGGCGCGCACTAGGGATTTGGCAAGGTTGCGTTGCAGATCGATCCTGTCGGGTTGCTCGCCTGCGGTACGTTGGAAATAGGTGACCGCCTCGTTGGGGTCGGCCACGGTCAGCATCACGTCATTCAGGTTGCTTTCGTCGACGACATTCACTCCTTGAAAGGAGCGTTCAACAGTGGCGTTGTCCGATTTCTCGCATGCCGACAGCGTCAAACTGCCCATCGCGCAGAGCGTAAGAAGGAGGGAGTGGCGCATTTTTGCGTCCTTATACTGCCTTGGCCTCGTTATGATATCGTGCGGATCAGGTAGTCGCTGTTACCGCGCCGTATCAATTTATAATTTTGTTCCTCTTCCTCATCATAGTAGGAATCTTCGAGTTTTGCGAGTGCCAACCGCAAATTATCGCGAATTGAGTCACTTTGGCCATTGTCAAGCGCGTAGGCACGGCGAAAAAGCTGACTGGCTTCGGCCAGCTCGCCCTTTTCCATCAGTACGACGCCCAGATTATTCCATGCTTCGGGTGATGATCCATCTACCTCGACTGCCTGGCGCAGCAGGTCTTCGGCCTGGCCCAGACGGCCCAGCCCGAGGTTTGCGCTGCCGAGACCGATGAGGACCTCCGAGGTCATGCCCTCGTCGAGGGCGGCGCGCGAAAATGCCTTGATGGCCATTTCGTGCTCGCCGGCGCGGATCAGGCGGTGACCGACGATAGCGCCATCCACGGCCGTGCCGGAACTGGACACGCCGGGCGCATAGGGGTTGTCCGGCAGGTCGCGCTCTGCGCAGCCTGCCAGCATCATAATTCCCAAAATCACTGCGCCCGCTCGTTTCATCAGGCCTCTTTTTTATCGTTGAGTCAGTTCGCACTCATCGCGGTCAATTCCATGATACCCAGAACCGACGGTCCGACAAGAATGATCAACAGTGGCGGAACTGTAAGCATCATCGTCGCCAATGTCATCTTTGTTGGCAGTTTGTTGGCCTTTTCCTCGGCGCGCATCACGCGCTTGTCGCGCATTTCGCCGGCGTAGACGCGCAGCGCGTCGGCGATGGACGTGCCGAAGGTTTGCGATTGCACAAGAACGGTCACGAAGCTGGAGATATCCTGAACGCCGCAACGCTCGGCCATTTCATTGAGGACCGACGCCTTGTCGCGCCCGGCCTTGATCTGTTGGCTGACGATTTCGAATTCGTCCGCGAGCGCGGGATAGGAGGCGCGCATTTCCTGGCTGACCCGGATGATCGATTGATCCAGCGACTGGCCCGCCTCGATACAGACAAGCATCATGTCCAGACTATCGGGGAACCCGTCGGTGATCTCGTCCTGGCGCGTTTGCTTGCGCTTTGTGACCCAGTATTTCGGCATCATGTAGCCGGCGCCGCCCGGACCGAGGATATACATCAGCATTTGCTTGGTGTCGGTCTCGCCACCGGATTTGAACGTGATGTAGTAGAGAACACCGAGCACCAGAAGCCCGATCCCGAGAGAGAATTGCGCAAAGTGGAAATAACGCACCGCATCGCGGTGGCGATACCCGGCCTGAAGCAGCGTCAGCCGCATTTCCGAATAGCTTTTCTCGTCCTGTGGTTCGAGAAAGGTGGCGTATTTGTCCAGCTTCTCGTTGCGCCCGCCCGAGCGCAGCTTTTGCGCACTGACCTTGCTGGTGCTGGGCGCGAGTTGTGATTTCTTCAGCTTTGTCAGCGGGTCTTCGCGCTGGTTCAGCAGGATCGCGATCGTGATCAGGATCAGAAACACGCCCAGCATGCCAACGGCGATCACCGGGCCGAAGGGGCCTAGTGTACCGGTCAGGATTTCAGTGAGGAATGACATTACGGGCCTCTCAGACTTTGATATTCACAAGGGCGCGCATGACAATCAGATTCACCACCAGAAACACACCGACGACCAGACAGGCCGGGATGAAGAAGGGGTGATCCATCACCTTGTCATAATAATGTGGATCGAGCAGCTGAATGCCGACCAGTGCCAACAGGGGGAAGCCTGACAGGAACTTGCCCGACCACTTGGCCTCGGCGGTGATTGCCTTCACGCGGCGGAACAGGCGGAATCGCGCGCGGATCACCTTGGCCAGCCCGTCGAGGATCTCGGCCAGATTGCCGCCCGATTGCTGCTGGATGGTCACGGCTACGGCGAGGAAACGCAAATCCTGCATGTCCAGACGCTCGGCCATTTCTTTGAGTGCCTCACCCATGTCACGACCATATGCAGCCTCATCTGCGATGATGCCGAATTCCGTCGCCAAGGGATCGCCAACCTCGCTTGCGGCGATGGAGATCGCGGAAGAGAACGGATGCCCCACACGTAACGAGCGTACCATCAGCTCGATCGCGTCAGGCAATTGCTCTTCCAGCATCGCGGTGCGTTTGCCCGCTTTCATCGAAATCCAGATAAAGACACTGCCGATGCCCATGGCGATCGCGACAACGGCACGCACAGGAAAGGAGGTCGCGGTGCCCACCGACAGCCCGATGAACGCAAGGACAGCCAGGCCGCCCATCAGCGTGATCAGCTGTTTGGGGGTGAACGCAATGGCGGCCTTTTGCGCCTTGGTCGCGAGGATCGAGTAGAGCGGGATGCGCCGGGCGCGCAGATGCTGCCGCATCTCCTTGCGCAGCTTTTCCATCACCTCTTCGCGGTTGCCGCCCTTTTCGAGCATCTCCAGCCGACGGTTGACCCGGTTGTTGAGGCTGATGGATTTGCCGAAGACGGTCAGGTAGACGCCTTCGACAAGCACCAGAACGCCCACAAAGATGAGCACATAAATGATCAGTTCCGCATTGACGCTCATTGGATCACTCCGGCCTCGTGGGTTCATATAGCGTGGCGGGCAAGTCATAGCCCCACAGGCGGAACCGCTCGGAATAGTTGGAGCGCACGCCGGTGGCGGTGAAATGTCCGATGATCTTGTTCTCGGGTGTCAGTCCAACCCTTTGGAAACGAAAGATTTCCTGCATTGAAATCACTTCGCCCTCCATCCCCGTGATTTCGGTGATCGAGGTCATGCGGCGGGAACCGTCCTGCAGGCGGCTGGCCTGCACGATCAGGTTCACAGCGGACGCGATCTGAGAGCGCACGGCCTTGAGCGGCATTTCGATCCCCGCCATCGCCACCATGTTTTCCAGGCGGCTGATGCCGTCGCGCGGGTTGTTGGCGTGGATCGTGGTCATCGACCCGTCATGGCCGGTGTTCATCGCCTGCAGCATGTCGATGACTTCCTCGCCACGGGTCTCGCCGACGATGATGCGGTCTGGGCGCATCCGCAGCGCGTTTTTCAGACAGTCGCGCGGGCTGACCTCGCCTTTGCCTTCCACGTTGGGCGGGCGGCTTTCCATCCGGCCGACATGGACCTGTTGCAGCTGAAGTTCGGCCGTGTCCTCGATCGTCAGGATACGTTCGGCATTGTCGATAAAGGAACTGAGCGCATTCAGCGTCGTTGTCTTGCCCGAACCGGTCCCGCCCGACACGATGATGTTCAGCCGGCAGGCAACGGCGGCTTGCAGATAGGCGGCCATTTCTTCGGAAAATGCGCCAAAACGGACCAGATCATCAATCCCCAGCTTGTCCTTCTTGAACTTGCGGATAGATACTAGGCTGCCATCCACGGCAACCGGCGGCACCATCGCGTTGAAACGCGAACCGTCCAGCAGGCGGGCGTCAACATAGGGGTTGGATTCGTCCACACGCCGTCCCACCGCGCTCACGATCTTGTCGATGATGCGCAGGAGGTGCTTTTCATCCTTGAACGTGACATCGCTCATTTCCAGCTTGCCGTCGCGTTCGATGAATATCTGGTGCGGACCGTTCACGAGGATATCGTTCACGGTGTCGTCCTTCAGAAGCGTCTCAAGAGGCCCAAGGCCCCGCACTTCGTCGTAAAGCTCCTGGGTGAGCGTGCTGCGCTCTTCACGGTTCAGTACGATGCTGCGCTCTTCCAGCACCTCGGCGGTGATCGCGCTGATTTCGGCCCGCAGGTCAGCTTCAGTGGCGGTGTCGAGCGCGCTGAGATTCAGGTTGTCCAGCAGTGAACGGTGCAGGTCGAGCTTGATTTCGCCCAACCGTTCCTTGCGCTTGCGCTCTTTGTCCTGTGGAGCGGCCCTGGCGTCGGTGACGGGTAGGGGGCGGCGCAAAGACGTGATCGGTGCGGCAGCCGCTTCAACACGACCGATAGGCGCCGCGGTATTGGCCGCGGACGCGTCCTTGGTCGGTGCTGCCTTTTTGGCCGGGGTGGCACCCGATGGCTTTTTGTAACGCGAAAACATTTACTCGTCCCTTTTCATCATCGTGCCGCTTCGGCGTCGCTTTTGCCCAATTCGTGCAACGAGGCTGCCAGCTTGGCGATTTCCTTGCGCAGCGGATTCTTGGGCGCGGACTTGGCCAGCGGCAGGCCATGATCGGCCCCTTGGCTGACGGCTTTGCCACCATCCGGCAGTTGCAGTTCGATTCCGATCTCCAGGCTTTCCGCCAGGCGCTTGATGCGAGACTTGCCATTCAGGTCGGTGAATTTCGGCGCGCGGTTGACGCAGAAGCGCAGCCGTTCCAGTGGCAGGTCCTCGGCCTTGAGCGCGCGTTTCAGGCGCAGCGTATTCTGGGCCGAACGCATGTCCATCTCAAGCGTGACAAAGTAAATCTGTGCTGTCGTGAGCACGGTTTCGGTCCACGTCACCAGCGTCATGGGCATGTCCACGATCACGTAATCGAAATGCTTGCGTGCTTGTTCCAGCACCCGGATCACATCCTCGGGCGAGATCAGATCAAGTGGCAGCATTTCGGGCGGTGCCGTCAGTACCCATAGCCGGTCTTCGTAAGTGAGCAGCGCCTGCTTGAAGATATCTTCGTCCATTGCCTCGGTGTCGGACCACATTTCATAGACCGCCTCGCGGCGAGGCAGATCGAGAAAGGTCGAAACCGATCCGAATTGCAGGCTGAAGTCGAGAATGCAGACGCGCGGTGCGTTTTCCTTGGCCACGGTTGCCAGCTCCCACGCGAGATTAACGGCCAGCGTCGTCGCGCCGGTGCCCCCGGCAAGCCCGTGCACACCCAGCAGAACGCCGTCTTCGGCGGTGGCAGTGAGGGCGGTCGTGGCGGTGGGTTCCGGGGTGGGCGTGCGCAACCGGTCGATGGCGACCTGAAGCTCGTTTTCGGGCAGCGGATAGGGCACGAATTCGTCCGCGCCTTCACGCAGCAACTGGTGCAATGCCGCGGGGCTGACGTCATCGGCAATCAAGATCACCTTGATTCCGCGCATCCGAGCCAGGGTCGTAATTTCGCTGACCATCGACAGGCGCGCTTCGTCCGTCTGGTCAATCGCGATCGCGACGAATTCGAGCGCCTCGGCCTCGGTCTGTTTGAGATACGACAGGGCCTCGGGAAAGCCGAGATCGCCCCAGGCTTCGCCAAGGGCGGTTTCCATGTCCTCGATCAGCAAATCGAAGTTGCGCACGTCCCTGCTGATCGTACAGGCGACGATCGGACTGGCATCTGGTTGTTGCATCGCACTGCTCATTGCGTCTCGGTCCTATTTTTACGTGTCACCTGTATCGGTGCCTCTACGCTGGTCTTTTTGCGAAACATCCGGCGCGTCCCTACTGCGCGGCGCCACACGGATTGTGCATGGCAGATTTCACCCTGACTGGAACGTGGCCTAAAATCTGGGCAACAATACGACCAAAAAGCCGTTTTTGTGCGAAAGGCGGCGTTGCGCGTCGATGCGCAAGGGCGGATCAGCGCAAATCAGCCAAAAGCGTCTGGGCATAGTGCCGGATCACGACATATGCCGGAACGCCTGCGATGAATGGATGTCGCGCGCGTTTTGAACTCAAATTGAATGCAATATGCTCAAGTCAGGCCAAAGCGTTCCGCGCGAACACGCCTGCCCCAAACAAGAAGAACCCGCCGACAATGCGGCGGGTTTTGAGGTGTCCCGGCAAGCCGGGCAGGGAGATAACGTTGCCTGGCCCTATTGCGCGGCGGTGGTTGACCCACCTGCTTTGACAAGGGTCAGGTCAGAGGCCGGTTTGGCGCTGGTGATGTATTCGCGATGGATGACTTGGGCATATTTCCCGTCCATGATGATCGGGTGCGACTTAACAAAACCCGAAACCTCGGTCACGGTCCGGCGATTGCGGCGTTCGCGGCCCTGGGTCACGATCAGCGGCTGCGTCTCGCCAAAGGAGACCACCGCTTCGAGCCGGGGCCGGCTGATACCCTGCGAGGACAGGTAGCCGACCACCGCATTGGCGCGGGCGAGGCCCAGCCGTTTGTTGAACGCGCTTGATCCGACGGCGTCGGTATGCCCGTAGACGCGAAAGCGCACCTCGGGAAACTGTTTGATCCATGTCGCCTGTTCGCGCAATGTGTCGCGCGCGCCTGCATCCAGCTGAGCAGAGTTGAAGGCAAAGTTGACAGTGCTCAGAACCTCGGTCGCAAAGCGGTTCGACAGGTCATGGGTATAGCTTTTCTCGCCGTTCATGATCTGCATGTTGTTCATGTTGGCGTTGCCGAAACTGCCACCATCAACCAGCGATCCAGCCTGGTCAAAGTAAGAGCGATACACCGGCCCGGTATTGGTGGCACACGCCCCAAGAGCCATGACTGACAGGAATGTAAGCGTTTTTTTCATCATCCGCGCCCCTGCATCAATCCATCACATAGCCATAAGAGCCGCTGAAGTCCTGTTTTGCAACTTCTCCGGCGGCACCGGTTTTGGGCCCCACGTTGCGCGCGACGCGCCCGTTAAGGAACAGATCCGCCTCGGAAGGCAGCCGCACACGGTCGGTGGGCAGTGCCAGCGCCTCGCCCTTTGTGGGCGTCACAAGATGCGCCGTTACGATGATCACCAGTTCGGTCTGCGACCGTTGATAATCGGCGCTACGGAACAATGCCCCGAGTACCGGGATGTCGCCGATCCACGGCACCTGGCCGTTGCTGTCCTGAAAGTCGTCCTGCAACAGGCCCGCGATGGCAAAGCTCTCGCCGTCGCGCATGGCGATGGTGGTAGACGCATCCCGCCGCTTGAACGCCGCGATGGTAAAGGCGCCGGTGTTCAGTCCGTTTGACAGATCGAGCGACGAAACGGATGCCGCTATTTCCAGATTGATCACATTGTCATCCAGCACGCGCGGCACAAAATTCAGCTCAACGCCGAAAGGCTTGTATTCCACCGTGATGTTGTTGTTGTCCTGCGCAATCGGGATCGGATATTCGCCACCCGCCAGGAACTTGGCCTCCTGCCCCGAAAGAGCGGTCAGGTTCGGCTCTGCCAGAGTGCGAACAACGCCTTTTGTTTCAAGTGCTTGCAGGAGCATGCCGATCTGGGCGGACCCGGCATTGAAGCCAAAGAATACCGCGCCGTTATTGGCCGCTCCTGACGCGCTGGAGCCGGGTGTGATCGCGCCTGTGGTCACGCCTTTCGAGCTTTGTCCGTTGGTGGCGATGCCGGCCCCCAGGCCCCCGGCCGAAATACCGTCCACCGATAGCGAGGTCGAAAGGCTCTTGGCCACCGTGCGCTGCATCTCGGCAAAGCGGACTTTCAGCATCACCTGCTGATTGCCCGACACCGACATCAGGTTCGACACGCGTTCGGGGGCGTAGCGTTCCGCCAAGTCTAGCGCGCGCTGCATGCGCGGCGTGCTGGATACGGTGCCCGACAGTACGATGCCATCATTGGCGGTGCGTACCTCGATCTGCTCGCTGGGCAGGATCTGGCGCAGGCGTTCCTTGAATTCCGAAACATCGGCGTTGACGCGCACTTCGACGTTGGTGATCAACCTGCCGTTTTCATCGAGCAGGGTCAGCGTCGTGCGTCCGGGTGATTTGCCCAGCACATAAATGGTCCGATCCGACAGGGTCGAAAAATCGGCGATGGACGGGTTTGCAATACTCAGTTCTGCAAAGGGCACGTCGCTCTCGACCACAACGGCACGGTTCATCGCGACGTTCAGATCACGGCCCGTGCCTTTGCGCACGATGTGCAGATTCTCTGCCTGAACCGGCGCAGGGCCTGCACCCGCGCAAATGGCGAAACCCAGCAGGGCCGCCGTAAGGATATCTCTGTATTTCATGTGACCTGCCTTTTCCGATCACGCCTCTGATTTCGGGTCTTTTTGCCCGTATTATTGCTCACTGTGGGCTATTTTTTACATTTTATCAAGAATCAATGCCACTTAGCCGTCTTTTCTGACTTTGCGCGAAAAATAGTTGCACGAATGAAACGGGGCGCCGCAGATGCGTCGCCCCGTTTTTTCGTGTCTTTTCAGTGATGCACAATATGGATGCGGTTGCATTTTTCCTGAATTGGGAAGGGCGGAAAAGGCGCGCACCGCATCAGTATCGTGTGTCTTTTGCATCAATTCCGCAACACGGATGAAATGCAAACTCCTAGTTGGTGCAGGGGATCGGGGTGACAATCACCTCGGCCCCACGTCGTGTCCGGATCGAGCAGACCTGCTCTTGCGGGCGCTCAACCGCAACGGGCGCTGAGGCGAGGCCGAGCAATTCGCGCTGATCAATCTCGATTGCCGAAGTGATGGTGTCATCCTGGGCCCCGACCAGCGACAGGCTTAGTCGGCCGGTCGATTGCGCCTGCTGCAGGGCGGCGACCTGTTCGGGCCGTGCCGACACTGTCACGGTGCGTGCGACCTGCGCCTTGATGTCGTCGCCGTTGGTCGATTGGTCAACGGCGATCAGCTTGACCCCCGCCTCGATCAGCATGGTCACGTTGCCCTTGGAATCGCCTTCGGTGCGTAAATTGCCACGACCGATGCTGCCGGTCCAATAGACGTCGACCCGGTCGCCGGGCCGCAGGAAGCCGGATACGCCCGAGGTGCCGTCGACCTTGATGGCAAAGGCGCGCATGCCGCGTTCCAGCGCGTTCGTGATACCGGCATCCTCGCCGGGGCCGGTCACCTTGACCTCCAGGATCGCCTCGAATTTTTCTATCGCGCGCAGCATGGTGCGCGGCTTGCTGTCGCCCTGGGGAAACAGCGCCTCTTCGGTGCTGTAAACACCTTCAGGCAGCGATTTCTTGGGGAACTTGACCAGCTGAACGTCCTTTTTCAGCAGGCGCTGGCCGTATTTCAGCGGCGTCTTGGCAACATAGACCTCGACTGTTTCGATGGCAGGCGCGCGTGCCTTGCGTTCCTCAGCGAGCTGCGCCTGATAACCCTGAATGTAAGTCTTGGCCATGTATACGGCAAAGCCTGCAAGGCCGACGCCCACAATAAGTACCAGTCCGAAAACGACGCGCATGCCCTATCCTTTCGTCATTATATCACCGATGTCAGCGCACAGGGCGCGGAACGGATATACCCAGCCCTGTGTATAATAGTTGAATGTGGCGAAAACGGGTTCAGCCAGTGATGGTTTTGTGGCCCACCGCGGAAGTACCGCGCAGCCTGACGGTGTTCAGTCGTCGGCACCGAGGATACCAGAAACGTCGGCATCGATCATGTCGGTCAAGGTGGTGGTTACATCCGTCATCGCCGCCATGGCACCGAGCGCCAATCCAATGACCGCCGCGGTCAGCACGACCCAATCAACCGTGACGGCACCATCTTCGTCGCGGCTGAATCTTCTGAGAATTTTAAATACGCTCATTGTGATACTCCCGCATTGAAACAGAAAAACCCGTGAATGCAACGGTAAGTGGGGTGAACGCAAAGCCGCGCGTTTCCAATGCCGACAATACGGTGCTGCATGAGGTAGACTTTTGCATATTCACACAAGAGAGCCGCAAATCTATGACTTGCGGCTCTCCGTATTCTTGGATCGACGAAGTGTCGAAGCTATGGTCGATCAAGTTATTCTCCGCTGCGATCCACAGTGTCGACCGCGTCTACAGCGGAGCCGATGTCTGTGGCCAGGGTATCGATACTGCCACCTACCGTTGCCACAGCGGCAACGCCCAGGCCAACCACTGCTGCGGTCAGAACGACCCAGTCAACAGTCACGGCACCGTCTTCGTCTTTGCTGAAGTTCTTGAAGAATTTGATCATGGTTTCGTCCCTCCAAAGGATCATAAGGTTACTCAGGTTCTCAACCGGTTTGCTGTCTGGCCGCCTCTCTGTGTTGGCCGTCTGCTCTGCGGTATGGGGAGATATAGCCAGTCAAATCAGGCAGCAATTGGGCACGATTCGTACGTTTCTGGAGCACATTAAATCTTTTGCAAGGAACCATGCTAAGGTATTGATTATAAGTGATTTAAAGGTAGTTAAAAAGCCGAACTTCCACTAAATCCGTAAAAAGAGGATGCCAGACCGGACGAGATTGGCCCGAATTCTGTACCCAAAGCTGGTAAAATTTGAATATTTTTGCGATGCTGTGAACAATTAAAGCGTTCCGCGAAAAACCTGACTCACAGCTTTTCGCGAAACGCAGCGATATAAATGAGCGTTGCACGCATTCCGCCTTGACCGAGTGCCTCAGGTTCAAGGCGGAACGCTTTAATCAAAGGCAGAGCAGTCCGCCGTGAGAAAAAATATCAAAATATGCCTGCTGGCTGCAATGCTGACGGTTCCTCATGCGGGCGCGCATGCGGATGATCCGCCGCCGTTCCCTGAATTCACCTTCAAGATGGGCAAACCGCCCAAGGCCGGAGCGGCCAAGCGGATCACTGTCCAGATCGAACCGGGGGATCAGATCGCGCCGCCCGCCACCGCCAGACCGGATGATGCCCCGGACGTTCCGGCACGCGTGACACAGTATGACTGGTTCTGGGATGCCATCCCTCCGGGCTATTCGGATACGGGTGCGCTGCGCTTTGAAACGGCACTTCTGAAGTTGGCCCAACCGCCGGCCGGCGTCGTGGTGCCGGGTCCGCGCCTGCAACATCTGCAACAGATCGCACTGAGTCAGGGGCAGAATATCCTGGTCGCGACGATCGGCACCGATGTCTCGCCCGCGCTGGTGCTGGCAATGATTGCGGTGGAATCCGGCGGGCGCGAGGATGCACTCAGCGAAAAAGGCGCGCAGGGGTTGATGCAGCTGATCCCGGCCACGGCCGAACGGTTCGGTGTCACCGACAGCCTGTCGGCTGAACAGAACATCAAGGGCGGGGTGGCCTATCTCGACTGGTTGCTCAAGGAGTTCAAGGGCGACCCGATCCTTGCGGTTGCCGCCTACAATGCCGGTGAAAACGCGGTAAAGGAAAACGAAGGCGTCCCACCCTTCGCCGAGACCCGTGACTATGTGCCAAAGGTGCTGGCCGCCTATGATGTCGCGCGCGGCCTGTGCAAGACCCGGCCGACGTTCCTGTCTGATGGTTGCGCGCTGAATTTGGCGCTGAAATAATATACCCACGCGCCCCGGAGCTGATCCGGGGCCTCGTGGTCAGGCAAATGCGAGAGGTCCCGAGGCACGCCCGGGACGGGGGTCACACAATGGTGGCCTCGGTGGCTGCGCGCAGTTTTTCCTCGGTCACGCCCTCTGCGGTCTCGACGATCCGCAGACCACCCGGGGCGACATCGAGCACACCCAGATTGGTGATGATCCGGTCCACCACGCCCTTGCCGGTCAGCGGCAGGGTACAGGCCTTCAGCACCTTGCTGTCGCCGTGCTTGTTGGTGTGGTCCATCACCACAATCACCTTGCCCACACCTGCGACCAGATCCATCGCGCCGCCCATGCCCTTGACCAGCTTGCCGGGAATCATCCAGTTCGCCAGATCGCCATTCTCGGCCACTTCCATCGCGCCGAGGATGGCCGCCGCGATCTTGCCGCCGCGGATCATGCCAAAGCTGGTGGCGCTGTCGAAATAGCTGGTGCGCGCCAGTTCGGTAATGGTCTGCTTGCCGGCATTGATCAGGTCGGGGTCCTCGTCGCCCTCATAGGGGAAGGGGCCCATGCCCAGCATGCCGTTCTCGGATTGCAGGGTGATGTCCTTGTCGCCCACATAGTTGGCCACCAGCGTCGGGATGCCGATACCGAGGTTCACATACATGCCGTCTTTTAGTTCTTCTGCTGCGCGTGCGGCCATCTGATTGCGGTCCCAGCCTTTGACTTCACCGGCCATTATACGTCCTCCCTTTTACGTGTCGTGCGTTGCTCGATCCGCTTTTCGTGCGTACCTTGCACGATCCGGTGCACATAGATGCCGGGCAGGTGGATGCTGTCGGGGTCCAGCTCTCCGCGCGGCACGATCTCTTCGACCTCGGCGACGCAGATCTTGCCGCACATCGCGGCGGGCGGGTTGAAGTTGCGCGCGGTCTTGCGGAACACCAGATTGCCGGTGTCGTCGGCCTTCCACGCTTTGACGATGGAAAGATCGGCAAAGATGCCGCGTTCCAGGATGTATTCCTGCCCGTCGAACTCCTTCACTTCCTTGCCTTCGGCGATGACTGTGCCCACGCCGGTCTTGGTGTAAAAGCCGGGAATGCCGCAGCCGCCCGCCCGCATTCGTTCGGCCAGCGTGCCCTGCGGGTTGAATTCCAGCTCCAGCTCGCCGCTCAGATACTGGCGCATGAATTCGGCGTTTTCGCCCACATAAGAGGACAGCATCTTTTTCACCTGCCGGGACTGTAGCAGAATGCCGATGCCGAAATCGTCAACGCCCGCGTTATTGGAGGCGAATGTCAGGTCCTTGGTGCCGGCCTTCTTGATCGCCTGCAACAGCAGTTCCGGAATACCGCAGAGGCCAAAACCCCCTGCCGCGATGAACATTCCGTCAAAGAGTACGTCATCCAGCGCCTCTTTGGCAGATCCATAGACCTTTTTCATCAAAGACCTCCTCGTTGATATCGGTTGGCTCCGATATGCGGTGTGCAGGGCGGTAGAGTCAACGCTGCCCGGCGCACGGGCCGGGCAGATATGGGTTAGTACCTATAAAGGCGGACGGTTGCGCAGGCTGCGTGATCAGAGAACCAGAACCTGCGTGCCGATCGGTGTGATCTCGAACAGCTCTTTGATCATCGGGTTAAAGAGGCCGATGCAGCCCGCCGACGACTTCCGCCCGATCTTGCGCGTGTCGTGCGTGCCGTGGATCAGGTAGGCGGGCCATGTCAGATACATCGCATGGGTGCCCAGCGGGTTGTCCGGGCCTGCGGGCATGAAGGTCGGTAGATCCGGATCGCGCTTGCGCATGTTTGCGGTCGGCGTCCAGGTCGGACCGACCTTCTTGCGCACGATCGAGGTGTAGCCGCGTTTCGTCAGTTCGTCCGACAACGGTACGGATGTGGGGAAGACGCGGTAATCCGTGCCATCCGCATTCCAGTAATGCAGCGCCCGCGAGGTCGTGTCGGCAATGATTGCGCCCTTGCCCAACGTATCGAAATGGTCTTGCCACTCCTGGGTGACAAAGCTGGACGTGTTGCGCCGCACCGGAGCCAGTGCAGTGGTGGCCAGCGCCGGGGCGGCGAGGCCGGATGCCGCTGCGCCCAGGATCAGGGTGCGGCGTGAAAGAAATGAACGTGCCATGACTGCCTCTTTCGTCTGAGAAGGTTTTTCCGCACCATGCCTTGCCCGCGCCCAATAGGGAAGGCGCGGGGCGCTCACATTCGCGTCAGCGGCCCGCGCGCAATACGGTTATGCGGGGGGCATGACAACGCCCCGGTGCGAGGCGGATCAATCCTTGGCTGCGGGCTTCTTCTTTGGCGCGGCTTTCTTTTTTGCAGGCTTCTTCGCCGGAGCCTTCTTGGCTGCCGTCTTGCGGCCCTTGCCGGATTTCGCGGCCTTTTCGGCGATCAGCTCCACGGCTATGCCGATGGTGACATCATCCGGTTCGGTCCCCTTGGGCAGGGTTGCGTTGATCTTTTCCCATTTCACATAAGGGCCGTACCGCCCCTCCATGACATTGACCGGCCCGCCACTCTCCGGGTGTTCGCCCAACTCCTTGAGCGGTTTGGCCGTCGTGCGCCCGGCGCCCCGGCTTGCCAGCTTTTGCGCCAGAACCTCGACCGCGCGATTCATCCCGATGGTAAAGACCTCATCGACCTCCTTGAGGTTCGCATAAAGCCGCCCGTGTTTCACGAACGGCCCGTAACGCCCGATACCGGCCTCGATCATCTCACCGTCGTCGGGGTGCGCGCCGACCTCGCGGGGCAGGCTGAGCAGCGTCAGCGCCTTTTCCAGATCCATACCGTCGACGGCCCAGCCTTTGGGCAGCGATGCACGCGGCGGTTTCTTCACTTCCTCGGTGACTTGGCCGCGCTGGACATAGGGGCCGAAGCGGCCAGTGCGCAGGCTGATTTCGTCGCCCGCATCCTCGCCCAGCACACGGTCGCCGCCTTCTGCCGAATTACCGCCGATGGGGCGGGTGTAGCGGCATTCAGGATAGTTGCCGCAGCCAACAAAACCGCCGGACTTCGACGTCTTGAGGTGCAGCTGCCCCTGACCGCAGAGCGGGCAGAGCCGCGGATCGGTCCCGTCCTCGTGCGGCGGATAGAGTGTAGGAGCAAGCGCCGCGTCCAGCACATCAAGCACTTCGGCAATGCGCAGATCGGACGCCTCGCCGATGGCGGCAGAGAAATCGCGCCAGAAGCGACCGAGCAGTTCCTTGTAATCGGCTTCGCCCGCGCTGACATGGTCGAGCTCTTCCTCCAGGTTCGCGGTAAATTCGTAGCCCACATATTTGCGAAAGAAATTGAGCAGGAAAATCGTGACAATCCGCCCCTTGTCCTCGGGGATCAGGCGGTTGCCGTCCTTGCGGACATATTCGCGGTCCTGAATCGTGGTCACGATGCTGGCATAGGTCGAGGGGCGGCCAATGCCCAGCTCTTCCATCCGTTTCACTAGTGTCGCTTCGGTGTAGCGCGGCGGCGGCTGGGTAAAGGATTGCAGCGCCAGAACGGCCTCGTTATCGGCCAGAACCGCGGTGCCGTGGACAGAGCTGCCGCCCTGTACTGTATCCTCGATCACGCTGTCGGACTTGTCGGCCTTGGCGAATTGCGCGCGCAACGATCCCTTGGCAAAGGGGGCAGGCTCGCCCTGGGTGATCTGGGGCAGGCGGCCGTCATCGTCCTCGGCCGGTTCGTCGCGACCCTCTTCATAGACCCGCAGGAACCCGTCAAAGAGCACGACCTGACCGGTGGCGCGCAGCCCGACCTGGCCATCGTCGCTGCCGATCTCGACCGTGGTCCGCTCCAGCCGGGCCGCTTCCATCTGGCAGGCCAGCGTGCGTTTCCAGATCAGATCGTAGAGCCGGGCCTGATCCTTGTCGGTGATCTTCAGTGCCGCTGCGTCCTGGGTCATCTCGGTCGGGCGGATACATTCATGCGCTTCCTGCGCGTTCTTGGCCTTGTTCTTGTACATGCGCGGGCTGCCCGGCACGTATTCCTTGCCGTATCGTTCTGCGATGGCATCGCGCACGGCATGGACCGCCTCGGGGGCCATGTCGATCCCGTCGGTCCGCATATAAGTGATGTGTCCCGCCTCATAGAGCCGCTGTGCCGCGCTCATCGTCTGGCGCGCGCCCATGCCGAACTTGCGGCTTGCCTCTTGTTGCAGGGTCGAGGTCATGAACGGGGCAGCGGGGTTGCGGCTGCCCGGTTTGGCCTCCACCGACGTGACCATGAGGGCGCGGCTGCTGACGGCCTGCACGGCCAGTTCGGCCTGCGTCGCGTTCGCCAGGTCGAACTTCTCCAGCTTCTTGCCCGCAAGCGTGGTCAGCCTTGCCTCGTATTCCTGGCCGCGCGGGGTGCTCAGCAGTGCCTTGACGGACCAGTATTCGCGTGCATCGAACGCCTCGATCTCCATTTCGCGCTCGACGATCACGCGCAGGCAGACCGATTGTACCCGGCCGGCCGATTTGGCGCCGGGCAGCTTGCGCCAGAGGACCGGGCTGAGGTTAAAGCCGACGAGATAATCCAGCGCGCGGCGCGCCAGATAGGCCTCGACCAGCGGGGCATCGACCTGACGGGGGTTTTCCATTGCCTGAGTGACGGCGGATTTGGTGATTGCGTTGAACACGACGCGGCTTACCGGTGTGTCCTTGTTGATTGCCTTGCGTTTGCGCAGCGCCTCTTCGAGGTGCCAGCTGATCGCCTCGCCTTCGCGATCCGGGTCAGTCGCGAGGATCAGTGCATTGTCATCTTTCAGCGCGTCGGCGATCGCCTTGACGTGCTTGCGACTGTCGGCCCCGATCTCCCATTTCATGTCGAACGCGTTGTCGGGATCGACCGATCCATCCTTGGGCGGCAGGTCCCGGACGTGCCCGTAGGACGCGAGAACCGTGTAATCCTTGCCCAGATATTTGTTGATTGTCTTGGCCTTGGCCGGAGATTCGACGACGACAACGGGCATGGACTTCCTTTCGACTCGGGGATTGCTACCTCATGGCGGCGGACCATGTGGGGTGTCGGAGAGATTTGTCAATGCAGCCGATTTGTCGTGGCGCGCCGCAGAGTGCGCGCGGCGTCCGTCGTCAGTGCCGTGATCGAAGGTATCTGGCCGGGCTTTCGGGAGGCGGGGCCGGGGGGGGAATCGGAGCCGCGCAATTCAAAAGGCGCGCAATCTGTGCTGCGTGTCCGGAATGCGGGCGTCGGGTGTTTGCGGCGCTGATCTGATCTGCCGCTGATGCAATGCGGCGCGTCCACACGTGACCCACTGCGATGGCCGCAGCTTGCCGGACGCTCCAAAACGATGGGCATGCGCCAGGCACAACTGGCAGGATCGGCTGCCGCGCAGCCACTGCGTGCCAATCCAATCAAAGATTTGTGGCGTTCAGCTGACGCGCGACAGCAGCCCGCCGGGCTGGCGGCGAATCCGCCCTTCGATTTCCAGATCGACCAGCACGGGCGCAACGCTTTTGGCCGGTGCGCCGACATCGCGGATCAGCTGATCCTCTGCCAGTGGCGACGGGCCGAGGCGATTCAGGATCACGCTGTGCAGATCGGCGGTCTCGCGCAGGCTGCGCCGGTCGGGCGGGGTGGCCTGCCCCATCTGATCCGCCTGATGCGCATTCTCCGGGGGTGTTGCGGCCTGTACGGTGGTGGCCGCGACAAGCGGCAAACCGGGCTGAGCCTGTGTAGCGGCAGACAGGTCGGGCAGTGCTTCGATCACATCGAGGGCATTGCGCACCAGGCGGGCACCGTCACGGATCAGCATGTTGCAGCCAGCAGCGCGCGCGTCAAAGGGATGCCCCGGGACCGCCAGCACATCGCGGCCTTGGTCGAGCGCATTGCGGGCGGTGATGAGCGAGCCGGATTTTGCCGCCGCCTCGACGATCACCACCGCCTGGGCGATGCCGCTGATGATCCGGTTGCGGGTCGGGAAGTGGCGGGCCTGCGGGACCGTGCCCATCGGCTGTTCGGACAGGCGCAGCCCGGTTCGGACGATATCGTCGGCCAGACGCGCATTTTCCGCCGGGTAGAGCACATCGACCCCGCCCGCGAGCACCGCGAGCGTGCCGGTTTCCACGCAGGCGGTATGTGCGGCGGCATCGATCCCGCGCGCGAGTCCCGACACCACGACATAGCCGCGCTGCGCCAGTTCGCTGGCCAGGGCACGTGCCATACGCGTGCCGAGCGAGGAAGCGTTGCGCGCCCCGACCAGTGCGACCATGGGGCGCGCCAGAATGGATGTATCCCCAACGGCCCAGAGCATCGGCGGCGCATCGGCGATGTCGCGCAGCATGTCGGGATAATCGGGATCGGTGATGAATATCTGCCGCGCACCGGCGGTGCGTCCGGCCGCCAGTTCGGCCCGCACCACACCCAGAGGGCAGATGTTGTAATCCTCTACGCCGGCGGCACGGGCGACTTCGGGCAGCGCGTTCAGGGCCGCCTGTGCGGTGCCATGTTCGGCAAGCAGCCGGTAAAAGGTCGCGATGCCGACACGGCGGGAACGCAACAGACGAAGCCACGACACCCGATCATCTTCCGTGGTGGGTGGGAGTGGGGGGTGAGTGGAAGGATGTGTATCCTCGGACATTGTGGCTCCGCCTGGTTGCAAGAAGACATTAGGCACCGCACGGTTAATGGCGGGTAAACCAAAGTTGGGCTTTCGCACCTCTTCCCCGGACCTTCCTGTAACCTGTTGAATTGCCCTGTTAACGCAAAGCGCCTTGGGGAATTTCCTGTATGGCTCTGGCATGGCTTTTGTGCGGTTTTACGCTGTTCTTGATACAGGCCGCGCCCGGGTTAATGCATCGATTCGTGCAAAATCCGACTCCACGCCATCAACAAAGCTACGCAACGCTTGTACGGCGTGCGCATTTTGCAAAAGGCTGTGTTTCAGGTTTTCGCGGAACGCTTTTTAGGTCGCAGAGAATCGGGGCCGCGCGCAATTGACCTCTGCATATTTCCGGACAATGGCCGGGCAGGCCGCGCCGCTTTGCCCAGTGCTAGGGGGCATCAGTGTGATCGTGGCGGAATACATCCGGCTCGCTTTTGTGGGCCAGAAACCTGCGGTGGGCGGCCCCCATCCCGCGCCATTCTGGCACAGGATGGGGGCCAGAACCCAAGTTTAGCCAAAGACCTTGGTCAGCGCCTTGTCGGTCGCCTGCACGATCTGGTCGATATCGTCCTTGGTCGCGATCAGCGCGGGCGAATAGCACAGCGTGTTGTTCAGGCCGGGGATTGAACGGTTCGTCATGCCGATCACCACGCCTTGCGCCATGCAGTCGCCAACGACGGCGGCGACCATTTTCTCTGACGCCGGCTCCTTGCTGGCGCGATCCGCCACCAGTTCGACCCCGAGGAACAGACCCTTGCCGCGGACATCGCCGATGGCCTCATGCCTGTCGGCCAGTGCACGCAACTGATCGAGCATGTAGTCACCCATCCTGGTGGTGTTTTCCAGCAGGCCTTCCTCTTCGATGATCGCGATGTTCTCCAGCGCCGCCGCCGGCCCGGCCGTGCAGCCGCCGAAGGTCGAGATGTCGCGGAAATAGCCCATCGGGTCGGCGCCGTCGTCACGGAACATGTCAAAGACGCGTTCGTTGGTCACGCAGCAGGCAATCGCAGCGTAACCTGATGCGACGCCCTTGGCCATGGTCACGAAATCCGGCTCGACGCCGTAATGCTGATAGCCGAACCATTCGGTGCCGGTGCGCCCGACACCGCAGACGACCTCGTCGATATGCAGCAGGATATCGTATTTGCGGCAAATTTCCTGAACGCGGGGCCAGTAACCTTCGGGTGGGGTGATCACGCCGCCGCCTGCCGTTACCGGCTCCAGGCAGAGCGCGCCGACAGTTTCGGGGCCCTCGGCCAGAATGACCTGCTCGATCGCGTTGGCCGCGGCCACGCCGTATTCCTCACCGCTCAGATCCCACTGGGCCCGGTATTCCAGGCAATGCGGCACTCGCACGAAGCCGGGTGCAAAGGGGCCATACTGCGCGTTGCGTTCATCCTGCCCGCCCGCTGACAGACAGCCGATGGTGGTGCCGTGATAATCGCGCTCACGGTAGAGTATTTTATACTTCTTGCCGCCAAACCGCTTGTGCGCGATCTGCCGGACCATCTTGAATGCCTTCTCGTTCGCTTCCGAGCCGGAGTTGGTAAAGTAGACCCGGCTCATCCCCGGCATTTTCGAGATCAGCTTTTCCGAGAACAGCGCGCCCGGGATCGAGCCGGCGGAACCCGCGAAATAGGGCAGCTTGATCAGCTGGTCGCGCACCGCGTTGGCGATCCGTTCGCGGCCGTAGCCCACATTGACGGTCCACACCCCGCCCGAGACAGCATCAAGCAGTTCCTTGCCCGCCTGATCCCAGACCCGCATGCCCTTGCCCTCGACGATGATGCGCGGGTCGGCCGTGGGGTTGTCGCCGGTCCAGGGCGCGTGCTGTATCAGGTGATGCCAGACATGCGCGCGGTCAGCGTCGACGACCTTTTCGATGTCATTGTCCAGAAACTTGCCGTCCATGTCTTTCCTCCATCAGGTTCAGCTCCGCTGCGCCGAAGCGGCGTGCATGCGGAGGGTCAGTGTCATTACAATAGACCTATACCACCTTTGACCTGCATTGAGCGATAGGGCCAGATGAAAGCAAGGGTAAGTCCAGTATTTCCCTCTGTACAGCTGGGATATTGAGCGGAATCTACGCTATCTCACTGATTTATCGTTGATTAACTGGAGCCCATTTGCAGAAAGTGGAAAGGACTCGCTTCAAACCGCATTCAGAAAATTGAACGGAATCGCGTTTTCCGGGCCGACAGAACCCCAGGCTGTCACTGGCGCGCGATCTTTGGCAGTTGCCTGTGGAGAATCATCGCCCCGGACGGATCCTCCGGGCTTATCCAGAGGGCTATCCGACGGGGGAATACACTGACGATTGCGCGGCGCCTTTGGGGCTGTTCACGCGGGATCCGACCAGACTGCCGCTACCGCGCGTCATACCCCTGCTTCTGCGCCTTGTAGATCTGCGCATAAAGGCCGTTTTGCTCCAGCAGTTCGGCGTGTTTTCCGCTCTCCACCAGCGTGCCCGATTCCAGCATAAAGATGCGGTCCGCGTCCGCGATAGACGACAGACGGTGTGCCACGACGATGGTGGTCTTGCCGCGTGTCAGGCGGTCCAGCGCGGATTTGATCCGCGCCTCGGTCGCCTGATCCAGTGCCGATGTGGCCTCGTCCAGCAGCAGGATCGGTGCATCGCGCAGGAACGCCCGCGCTATGGCGATGCGCTGTTTCTGCCCGCCAGACAGCTGTGCGCCTTTTGGCCCGACAGTGGCATTGCCGCGCTGGCGGATCAGTTCGGCGATCTCGGCATTTTTTGCGGCGGCCCAGATCTCGGCTTCGCTGGCTTCGGGTTTTACGTAGCGGATATTCTCCCAGATCGAGTTGTTGAAGATCACGATATCCTGCGCCACCACCGAATAGGCCTCGCGCAGGCTGCGCAGGTGCAGCTGGTCAATGGGCATCCCGCCGATGGTGACCTGCCCGCCCTGCACGTTGTAAAGCCGTGACAGCAGCGACAGGATCGTGGTCTTGCCCGAGCCGGTGGAGCCGACGATGGCCGATACTTCCCCGCCTTTGAAATTGAGGCTCAGCCCGTCAAAAAGCGGCTGGTCGGCACTGTAGGAAAACACCACGTCGTCAAATACGATATCGCTGCCGGTGTCGAAGTCCTCGACCGCGCCGGGCGCATCGATGATGGTCGGCACCTCGTCGTAAAGCCTGCGAATCCGGTCGAGCACCACCATGTTCGACTGTAATCCGGCCAGAAACAGCGCCAGCAGGCGGGCGGGGTCGAACACCATGACCATGCCCAGCAGGAACATGATGATGCCCGCACCGTCCACGTCGAAATCAGGACTGAGTACCATGTACCCGCCGCCGCCAATGACCAACACATAGACAAAGGCCGAGCTGAGGTCGATCGACGGCATGACCAGCGCCTGGGTAGTCTGCACCCGGTTCATCAGGTCGCGGATATGGCCGGTGCCTTTCAGCAGACGTGCGGCCTCAACCCTTTCCTGGCTGGCGATCTTGACGGTGCGCATCCCGTTCACCGTCTCCTCGATGCCATTTATGTACTCGGCCAGTTCGGTTTCGGCCTCGCCCTGGGTGATCTTGACCCGGTCCGAGACGAAATTCATCACCCAGATGATGAACGGCAATACGACGACGGCGGTGGTGAACAGGAGCGGGTTCTTGTAGATCAGGTAGCCCGAGACGATGATTACCGTGATCGCATCGCGCAGCGCATTGGCCACAGACTGACCGATGAACACGCCCAGAGACTGCGTCTGCTGTACCAGCCGCTGGATGATCTCACCCGATTTGGTGCGCTCGAAATAGGCCAGATCGAGAGACATCATGTGGTCGATCAGGTCGCGCCGCATCTGAAAGATCGCATCATTGCTGACCCAGATCGTGATTCGCGGCACCAGATAGGACATCAACCCCCGCACCGCGAAGAGAAAGAAGACCACGACGCAGACCTGCACCAGATCCGCCAACGTGCCGCTGTCAAAGATCACTCGCAGACCATTTTCGGTCATCGCCAGGAATTGCTGATAGACCACACCCTGGGCAAGGATCATCAGCAGCACCAGAATCAGCCACGGCAGTTTCTGGCGCAGGTAGCACGACCATAGCCAGCGCAGGTTGATGCGGTCCCGCTCGGTATAGAGCGGTGCACGTTTGGGCTGTCGGGATTTGGTCATATGCAGATTTCCGTGCGTTGCGGGCGCGTCCTGCCCGCTTTAGCGCGTTCCGGCGGCGGGGTCATCCTGCAATGGGCCCACAGGTCGGGCGCATTGCAGAATACGTTATTCCCAGCAACTGACCAGCACCGTCATGCCGTTGGCGCGGTCGGTCAGTTCGGCAGGCGGGATCTGACCCGCATCGCCCGCGACCAATACCTGCACGCCCGCGTCCATGAGTACCTGTTGCAGCGCCTCGGCATCCGCAGAAAAGCTGACGCCATCGGGCAGTTGCCGTTCGCCGCTCATCCGTGGCAGCAACATGCCCAGCACCCCGCCACCAATGTCGAAGACCGGCCCGCCCGCATCGCCATCAAGCGCGGCAAGTTCCAGCCGGTTCAGCTCTGATTCGCCGTTCAGGCCGCGCAGCTCCGCCACTTCGCCATAGGTCAGCGATGGCGCGCCCAGCACGCCGCCATAGGAATACCCGGCCACCGCCACGTCCGATTTCAGGCGCGGCGCGCCTTGCCGGAAGGCGGCGACATTCATCGGCGTTAACGCCGCTTTGGGCCGCAGCACGACGATGCCCAGTGCATCGTTCTGCGCCACGATCTCGGCGTCGTATTCGTCGTCAATGGTGATATGCCCGCAATTTTCTAGAACTTCGGTTGTGGTGATGACAGTGCCGACCGCATCCACGTAAAACCCGGAACGCGACAGGATCGGTTTGCGGATTTCAAGGCCGGAAATCAGGTCGATGCTCTGCTCGTCATTATACCCCACCGCAGGGTCAAGCACACCGCTGGTCGCGGTAAAACTCTTTTGCATTTCCGACAGGATGCGGGTGCGGCGCTCTTCGTCGCCCGCTGGCCAGACGAGGGTAAAGCCCTTGATCTGGCCGTTCTTCAGCGTCGCTTCGGTTTGCGAGATCATCGTGGCGCTCTCGCCGATGAGGGTGAAGCTGTTGCTGCCGCGCTCGCGTGGGCCATCCTGCGGCACGATGCGCAGCGTCTGCATGATGTCATAGAGGCCAAAGAGCGTGTCCTGATTGCCCTCCTGACTGATCATCAACACGCGGGCGGGAATATCGCCGGTGGCATCGAAATGGGCAAAGGGCGGTTCGTATCGGGTGAATTCCACGATGCCGGTGGGCAGGATCATCTCGATCCCCATTTGTGGATCGCTGACCATCGCCAAATCCATGCCGTCCAACACCGCATTGTACTGGCCCAGCAGCTGTGCGCGCTGCCTGGTGGTCAGAATGCCGGTCTGATCGTAACCGTTCTCGGCCTGCCACGCTGCCATTGACCGGCGCGTACCGGCGCCGAAAGCGGCGTCGATCCGCCCGGCGTAATGACCACTCCACTGCAGCGCGATCTGAAGGGCCGCACGCTCGTCTCGGCTGAGACGGCTTTCGCTCGCGCGCGCCTCACGCGGGGTTTCTTCCACGACTTCGGGTTCGGGCTGGACCAATGCCGCGGTGTCCTCGGTGCTTTCGGTCGTGATCTGCGGCTCTGTTTGGGTGACCTGCAGTTCGGTCTCTTCGATGACGGTCGGCACAGCGGCTTGGGCTGTCGCCAGCTGGTCCTCGCCGATGGGCCATATCTGACGTTCGAAATCACCCGCTTCGGCAATGTAGCTGTCGCGCGGGATGCGCCGCTCTGCGCGCAGCGCAGTCAGGATGCGCTGCGCATCGTCCGGAGTATACGGACCCAGCGCGACACCGTACCAGCCGGAGCCTAGGTAGAAGCCGTTCACGTCCTGTAACTGGCCGGCGCGGCGCTGAAGTGCCTCGTTGATGGCATTGAGACTGGATTGCGCCTCGATCTGGACCCAGACATTCGCCTGATCAGAGGGTGATTGTTGGGCCTCCATCGTTTGAGCCGCCAGAAAAAGCACACAAACTGCCGCCAAAAATGTCCGTACCATAGATGAAATAACCCTTGCCTGTCGCATTTCGTTTAATTTCAGAGAGTTTTAACAAATCTGCGGTGCAATGCATCTAAAATATATGCCTCATTTAGGTGATTGGGGCCGATTGACCCCAAATGATCCGCCCCGTAGGTAGTACGGGCGATTTCAGGGACACATCCCGAGGGGCGATCATGGCGGAAAACGGAAACAATCCTCGCAGCTTTCAGGAGATCATCCTGCGGCTGCAAGCTTATTGGGCCGAGCAGGGCTGCGCGATGTTGCAACCCTACGATATGGAGGTGGGGGCCGGCACGTTCCACCCGGCCACGACGCTGCGCTCGCTTGGGTCGCGCCCCTGGGCTGCGGCTTATGTCCAGCCGTCACGCCGCCCGACAGACGGGCGCTATGGCGACAGCCCCAACCGCTGGCAGCACTATTACCAGTACCAGGTGATCATCAAACCCAGTCCGCCGGACCTTCAGGCGCTCTATCTGGGATCGCTCAGCGCAATCGGCATCGACATGGACCTGCACGATATCCGCTTTGTCGAGGATGACTGGGAAAGCCCGACACTGGGTGCCTGGGGGCTCGGCTGGGAGGTCTGGTGCGACGGGATGGAGGTCAGCCAGTTCACCTATTTCCAGCAGGTCGGCGGGCATGACTGCGCCCCCGTGTCGGGCGAGCTGACCTACGGACTGGAGCGGCTGGCGATGTATGTGCTGGGGTACGACGATGGCAATGAATTGCCGTTCAACGACCCCGACGCACCGATCCCGCTGACTTACGGCGATGTGTTCCGCGAGGCCGAGGCGCAATATGCGCGGTGGAATTTCGACGTGGCCGATACCGACATGCTGCTGCAGCATTTCATCGACGCCGAGGCCGAATGTGCCCGCATTCTGGAGGTCCCCGACATCGACCCCAAGACCGGCCGCCGCATCGTCATGGCGCTGCCCGCTTATGACCAGTGCATCAAGGCCAGCCATGTCTTCAACCTGTTGGATGCGCGCGGCGTGATTTCCGTGACTGAGCGGCAGGCCTATATCGGCCGCGTGCGCGCACTGGCCAAGAAATGCGCCGATGCCTTTGTGATGACCCTGGCCGGCGGGTGGGCGGCATGAGCCTGCCTGCATCCGGCGCTGTCCGCCGTCACGCCAAGACCGGCGGTGGTATCTGATGGGTAAGATCCTCACCATCGCCATCGTTGTCTGCGCGCTCGTCGCGGGGGGCGGGATGTATTACCTGCAGGTCTATGCCTTCTACGACGAGGTTGCGGCCGACGGACACACAGACGTGCAGATCACCTCGCTGATCACCGGCATGCCCGAGCCGGTGCTCTATGACGATTTCCGTGCCATCGACGCCACCAGCTCTCCGATCCGGTATCGCGCGTGTTTCACCACGTCGATGAACCACGCGATGCTGACCGAAACCTATGTCTCCTATGACAAGGCCGAGCCTCTGGTCGCCCCCGGCTGGTTTGATTGCTTTGACGCCAAGGCGGTGGGGGCGGCGCTGGAAGAAGGCCGCGCATTGGCCTTTCTGGGCACCGAGAACATCGAGTACGGAATCGACAGGATCGTGGCTATCCACGAGGATGGGCGCGGCTGGGTCTGGCACCAGATCAACCGCTGTGGCGCGATTGTCTTTGATGGCCGCCACGCGCCGGATGATTGCCCCACTCCGCCTGCCTCGGTCTACTGACCGGCTCTGGACCCTGCCACGCCTTGCCGTTATCCACCGCTCATACCCCTAGCCAATCGGACCTGACGCGCCATGCCTGATCTGCTGATCGAACTTTTCTCCGAAGAAATCCCCGCACGGATGCAATCTCGCGCGGCAGGCGACCTGCGCACACGGATGACGGACGGGCTGGTGGAGGCCGGTCTGACCTATGCGGGTGCCGCCGCATTTTCGACGCCCCGCCGCCTGACGCTGACGGTGCAGGGGCTGCTGGCGGCATCGCCCACCACCCACGAAGAACGCAAGGGCCCGCACACCGACGCGCCCGAAAAGGCCATCGAGGGTTTTCTGCGCGGCGCCGGTGTCAGCCGCGACGCGCTGGAGGTCCGCGACGAGAAAAAGGGCCAAGTCTACTTTGCCCGTATCACCAAACCGGGCCGCCCGGCGGATGTGATCGTGGCCGAAGTGCTGGAAAGCGTCATCCGCAATTTCCCCTGGCCCAAATCCATGCGCTGGGGCAGTGGCAGCCTGCGCTGGGTGCGCCCGTTGCATTCGATTCTGTGCGTCCTGACCGACGACGCGGGCGAGGCCAGTGTCGTGGCGATGGAGGTGGACGGGATCAAGGCGGACAACAGCACCGAAGGGCACCGTTTCATGGCGCCCGGTGCGTTCAAGGTGACGTCCTTTGATCAGTACCAGAGCGCGCTGCGGGCGCATCACGTCATCCTTGACGCAGACGAGCGCGCCGAGGCGATCTGGCAGGACGCCACCAATCAGGCGTTCGCCGCCGGGCTGGAAGTAGTCGAGGATCGCGGCCTGCTGGCCGAGGTTGCGGGGCTGGTGGAATGGCCGGTCGCCCTGATGGGCGAGATCGGCGCAGAGTTCCTCGATCTGCCGCCCGAAGTGCTGCAAACCTCGATGAAGGAGCACCAAAAGTTCTTTTCCGTAAAGAACCCAAAGACTGGGCGCATCGAGCGGTTCATCACCGTCGCCAACCGCGAGACGGCGGATAACGGCGCGACCATTCTGGGCGGCAATCAAAAGGTGCTGTCGGCCCGGTTGGCGGATGCCAAGTTCTTCTGGCAGAACGATTTACGCGTGGCCGAGACCGGCGGTCAGCCGTGGCTGGATGCGCTGGATAACGTCACGTTCCACAATAAACTAGGCAGCCAGGCCGAACGCATCGACCGTATCGCGGCATTGGCGCGCGAAGTCGCCCCCGCCGTGGGTGCCGACCCCGATCTGGCCGAACAGGCCGCCCGCTGGGCCAAGGCTGATCTGTCCTCCGAGATGGTCAATGAATTCCCCGAATTGCAGGGCTTGATGGGGCGCTACTATGCCGAGGCGGCCGGAATGCCCGCCGAAGTCGCCGCCGCCGCGCAAGGGCATTACTCGCCACTGGGGCCATCGGACGACGTGCCCGCCGCACCCGTGTCCGTCGCCGTGGCGCTGGCGGACAAGCTGGATATCTTGACCGGCTTCTGGGTGATTGACGAGAAACCGACCGGCAGCAAAGACCCGTTTGCGCTGCGCCGCGCGGCTCTGGGGATTATTCGGCTGGTGGTGGAGAATGGGGTAACGTTACCGATTTCTACGCCAATCACGATCTCAATGCTGCTTTCAATGAAGGCATGCGTTGACTTGCTCGAAAAAAAGAAGATCGAAGACACCTTCCAAGAGGCAGGTTCAGCGGCATTGAGCAATGATGGTCTTCTGAGTGCACTCAATATTTTAAAATCTGCTAAGTTAGGCGATGTTCCTTTGAGGACAGAAGCTGATTTCGTGGCAATCATGCCCACTGCCAACCGAGGTGCCGAAATCGTTAAAGCTCGAAACGATGACCTCCTCTCCTTCTTCCACGACCGCCTGAAAGTCTATCTGCGCGACCAAGGCATCCGCCATGACGTCATCGACGCCTGCATCGCCATGCCCGGCAATGACGACCTCGCCCTGCTGGTCAAACGCGCCACAGCCCTCAGCGATTTCCTGAAAACCGACGATGGCGAGAACCTGCTGCAAGGGTTCAAACGCGCCAACAACATCCTGACCCAGGCCGAGGAAAAGGATGGCGTCGAATATTCCTACGGCGCAGATATCAAATTCGCCGAGACGGACGAGGAACGCGCGCTCTTTGCCGCGCTGGATGCCCAGACGCCGATCATCACCGCCGCGCTGACGTCCGAGGATTTCGCCAGCGCCATGTCCGCCATGGCTACGCTGCGCGCACCCATTGATGCGTTCTTTGAGGCCGTGCAGGTCAACACCGACAGCAGTATCGTGCGGCGCAACCGGCTGAACCTGCTCAGCCGCATCCGCCGGATCTGTCTGGAGGTCGCCGACCTCACGCGGGTGGAGGGGTAACACCCCGCGCGCCCCGGGCCTGATCAGGTCCGGGGCGGGTTCGTGCGACACCACAGGCGATCATCCATGATCCATTGCGCGATCAAACCCTTGCCATGGCCCGCGTCAGGCGTATGCTGCGCCGAAGAAGAAAGGTGCCGCAGTGCAGCAACCCGACCCACATATCACGCTGATCACGCCCGACGCCCCGATCGCGGACCGGACCCACGGCGGCCGGGCGAAATGCCTGCAGCGGCTCGTGCGGCTCGATCTGCCGGTGCCGCGGACGGTCGCGCTGTCGTTTGATGCGGTAAAGCGGATCGCGGCAGGCGACTTGCCGGACATGAATGCGCTGATCGGCCTGTTGGGGGACAGCGCCCTGCTCTGCGTGCGCCCGTCCTCCGAGGACCCGGACTGGGGCGGGCCGCGGGCGATCCTCAACATTGGCATGACCGACGCCGCGCGCGCGGCACTCGCCCCCCGGATCGGGGCCGAGGCGGCGGCAAAGCTCTATCTGCGCTTTGTGCAATCCTATGCGATCCACGTGGCCCGGCTGGATGCCGATACGCTCGACGATGTGTCCGACGACCCCGAGGCGGGGCTGGCCGAGGCGCTCGCCGCCTATGAGGACGAGACCGAAGAGCCATTTCCCCAGGACCCGGCCGTGCAACTGGCCGAGGTCCTGCGCTCGATGGCGCGCGCATGGAGCGGCACGACCGCGCGCCTGCTGCGTCAGGCCAAGGGCGCACCAAGCGATGCAGGGCTGGGTCTGGTGGTACAGGAAATGGTCATGGGGCTGGGGCGCGGCGAGTGCGGCTCTGGCGTGCTGCAACTGGTGAACAGCCTGACCGGGGAACGCCAGATGACCGGGCGCTACCTCAGCCAGAGCCAGGGCCGCGACGCCCTCAGCTCGGGTGTCAATGCGCTTTATCTGGGGCGCGACCCGCGCGGCCCGTCGCTGGAAGAGCTGGCACCAGAGGCCTTTGCCCAGCTCAAGGATCACACCGCGCTGATGCGGACCCGGCTGCGCGAAGAGATGCAGTGCGAATTCACCATCAACAATGGCAAGCTCTTCGTGCTCGACGGGGTGCGCGTGGCGCGCAATGCCCGGGCCGCCGTCAGCATCGCCGTGGCCCTGGCCGAAGATGGGATCATCTCTCGCGAAGAGGCGCTGATGCGCATTGAGCCGCGCGCACTGAACGAGCTGTTGCACCGACAGGTGGACCCGGAGGCGCCACGCGACGTGATCGGCACCGGCATCGCCGCCAGTCCGGGTGCGGCCACCGGACAGATCGTCTTTACCGCCACAGCTGCGCAGGCCGCCGCCGCGCGTGGCGAGGCCTGCGTGCTGGTGCGGCGCGAGACCAGCAGCGAGGATATCCGCGGCATGCATGCCTCGGTTGCCGTCCTGACCGAACGCGGCGGCATGACCAGCCACGCCGCCGTGATCGGGCGCGGTATCGGCCTGCCCTGCGTCGTGGGGGCGTCGGACCTGCGATTCCAGACGGGCAAGAACCGGCTGACCGCACCTGATGGCCGGGTGCTGTACGAGGGTGACGTGATCACCGTCGACGGGACCAACGGGCAGGTTCTGTTTGGCAAGGCACCGTTGCTGGACGCGGGCCATGACGACAGTTTTCGTGTGCTCATGGGGTGGGCCGATGATGTGCGTGATCTGGCGGTGCGCGCCAACGCCGACACGCCCGCGGATGCACTGGTTGCGCGCAATTTCAAGGCGCAGGGAATCGGTCTGTGCCGGACCGAGCACATGTTCTTTGACGAAACCCGCATGACCGTCATGCGCGAGATGATCTTTGCCAATACCAGCGCCGACCGGGCGTCCGCGCTGGAGCTGCTGTTGCCGATGCAGCGCGCCGACTTTGCCGATCTTTTTCGCATCATGCACGGCCAGCCGGTCTGCATTCGGCTCTTTGATCCGCCCCTGCATGAATTCTTGCCGTCCGACCGGCCCGGTCTGCGCGAACTGGCCGAGGCGCTGGACCTGCCGCTGTCGGTCGTGACACGCCGGGTTGACGCGCTGAGCGAATACAACCCGATGCTGGGCATGCGCGGTGTACGCCTCGGGATTACCGTGCCCGAGATCTACGAGATGCAGTCGCGCGCCATCTTTGAGGCGATGCTGGAGGTCAGCTGCGAGGGCGACCCCATCGTACCCGAGATCATGATTCCGCTGGTCTCGGCCAGCCGCGAGGTCGAATTGGTCAAGGCGCGGGTCGATGCGGTAGCAGCGGCGGTCCGGACCGAGACCGGGCAGGACTTTACCTACCGCCTCGGCGTCATGGTCGAGACCCCGCGCGCCGCGTTGCGCGCCGCCGAGATTGCGCCGCAAGTGTCGTTTCTCAGCTTTGGTACCAATGATCTGACGCAGATGACCTATGGGCTCAGCCGCGATGACGCGGGCCGGTTCATGTCCGAATATGTCCGGCTGGGGGTCTACCCCGAGGATCCGTTCCATACGCTCGATACCGACGGTGTGGGCGAGTTGCTGCAAATCGCGGCCGAGCGCGGGCGCGCCGCGCGGCCCGATCTGGTGTTGTCGATCTGCGGCGAGCATGGTGGTAACCCCGAATCGATTGCCTTCTGCCGGGCCGCCGGATTCGACTATGTGTCCTGTTCTCCCTTCCGGGTTCCGGTGGCGCGACTGGCTGCCGCACAGCTGGCTGTACGTGACAAGATCGGGTAGGTTGCGCGGAATGCCCCACCAGATGAGGTGGTTCAGGCCTTTTTCTAAGCCCGCGCCAACGGCAGGAAATCGCGCCTGAAACCGCTAAACCGGCGCAAGGCTGGACGATTTGAGCCAAATTGGCTACATCGCCCGAAAGCTGGGGGTCTGCTCCCTCGTCGCTGACAAGGAAAAAAGATGTTTCGGATCGTATTGATGGCCCTTGTGGCCGGGGTTGGCATGGCTGCGGCAGACACGCCGGTCGAGAAGCTGCTGGGCCAGGAGCGCCGCGCGCTCAGCGCCATGCCGGAGGCCACTCTGGCCAGCTACCTGAAATCCTCCGACGGAGAATTCGCCTATTCCCGCAACTGGCTCGATGCGCAAAAACCGGCCAAAGGCAATGCCGAATGGCAATGCCTCTCCGAGGCGCTCTACTTCGAAGCGCGCGGCGAGAGCATCAAGGGCCAGTTCGCCGTGGCCGAGGTCATCATGAACCGCGTCGACAGCTCGGGTTTTCCGAACACGATCTGCGGTGTGATCCGGCAGGGCACTGGCCGCAAATACCAGTGCCAGTTTACCTATACATGCGACGGCCACAAAGAGGTGATCGCAGAGCCGCATGCGTTCGAGCGCGTCGGCAAGATCGCCAAGGTCATGGTCAAGGGCGCCACGCGCCCGCTGACCAAGGGTGCCACGCATTACCACACCCGCGCCGTCAGCCCGCGCTGGTCGCGCGTCTTTGCGCGTACGGCCACCATCGGCGTGCATCATTTCTACCGCCAGCCGCAGCGCGTGTCGCAAAACTGAGGCTCCGGAGTCGGTCCTGCATCCTGTTTGTGCTACGCCTTGGGGCATGTTAGGCGCGCACCGGGCGTTCCATTGCGTCCCGACTTGAATAGCGGAGCGCTGCAATGACCACCGAAACCCGACTGGCATTCGAGCACCCCGATGCGCGGGCCGACGCCACGGCCCCCGACGGCCCGCTCGACCGGATTTCACTGCGCGATCATATCGTCACGGTCGAGATAGGTGCGTTTCAGGCCGAGCGCGGCAAGACGCAGCGCATCTGCTTTAACGTAGTGGTCGAGGTTCGGCCCATCGCGGATCCGGTAGACGATGATGTGGACCGCATCCTCAGCTACGACCGCGTGACCGAAGCCATCGCCGCAGAACTGGCAGAAGAGCGGCTGAACCTGCTCGAAACCCTCGCCGAACGTATCGCCGAACGCATCCTGCAAGAGCCGCAGGCGGTGCGCACCTTCGTGCGGATCGAAAAACTGGATCGTGGTCCGGGCGCGCTGGGGGTCGAGATTGTCCGCTCTGTCGACGATCTCAAGACCAAGCCGGTTTCGCTCCATGCCGACACCGGGCCGCATCCGCATGTGGTGTATCTGACTAACGCCGCTGTCACTTCGCCGCATCTGCAGCGCTGGCTTGATCAGCTTGAACAGCGGGCCGAGCCAGTCGTTCTCTGTGTCGGGCCTGCCGACCTGCCCGCACCGCAAACCGGGCACCGCATGACACAGCGCCGGGTCGATCTGCTGGCCATCGAACAGAATGCCTGGGTACTGGCAAGCTGTGACGAACGCTGCGTGGTGGTGGACACAAGAACCGAGCTGGACTGGGCGATGAAAAATGGCCAGATCATCGTCTGGGCTCCGTCCAAGATCGTGCTTGATGCGGTGGACGGACCCGGCGCCGATGTTGGCGATCCGGTTACGCTGGCCGCCTGGTTCGCCGAGCATATCGACGCCTCGGACCTGCTGCTGATCGGCGAGGCACCACCTGCCGGCCCGGTTTCTGTGCCCTTGCTGATGCAGGACATCGCGCAGTCAGGCCTGTGACCGCCCTGCATGCATTGCCCGCCCCGGACCTGATCCGGGGTATCTTTCTCCAGTCGCCGGACACGGTATGCCCATGAACCAGCTCTATTACCGGCCGATCCCCCGTACCGATCACCTGCGCCCCGTAGGTGCGCTGCCGCTGGCTGGTGGCTGGACCTGGTTCGACACTGTCGAGGAAATGCAGCGCGGCGGCACATCGCGGCTGATCCCGGCAACAGACTTGCCCGCCGATATGCACCAGCGTTTGACCGCCCCCCGCGCGCCGATCGCAACGCTCGACTTTGCCGGGCCCCGGCTGATGGGGATCCTCAACGTGACGCCCGACAGCTTTTCAGATGGCGGAGAACATCACGTCTTTGCCGACGCGGTGGCGCGGGCACAGGCGATGATGGCAGAGGGGGCGCATATGATCGACGTGGGCGGTGAATCCACCCGCCCCGGCGCCGCCAAAGTGGACGTGGACGAAGAAATCCGTCGTACCGCGCCGGTGATCACGGCAGTCCGCGCCGTGCTCGATCTGCCGATCTCGATTGATACGCGCAAGGCGGCAGTGGCTCGCGCGGCGCATGCCGCCGGGGCAAATGTCGTCAATGACGTGGCGGGCTTCACCTTTGATGCTGCACTCGCGCCGTTCTGCGCCGAGGCCGGGCTGCCGGTCTGCGTGATGCATGCGCAGGGCGATCCTGAAACGATGCAGAAATATCCGCGCTATGATCATGTGGCGCTTGATATCTATGACTTCCTGGCGGCGCGTGTCGCGGCGCTGGTGGCGTTGGGTATCCCGCGCGAACGGATCATCGTCGACCCCGGCATCGGGTTCGGCAAGACACAGGCCCACAACCTGACGCTGATGCATAATCTCAGCCTGTTTCACGGGCTTGGCTGTCCGGTCCTTCTGGGGGCTTCACGCAAACGGTTCATCGGGGATATCGGCGGCACGCCAGATGCAGGCGCTCGCATGCCCGGATCAGTGGCCGTGGCGCTGGCCGGGGTTGCGCAGGGCGCTCAGGTCTTGCGCGTGCATGATGTCGATGCCACTCGCGCCGCACTTGCCCTCTGGCGTGCGGTCACGGGCTAAGGCGTTTCGCAAAAGCCGTGACGCAGGATTCTTGCGAAACGCTTTTATCTTCAGCCGCGGTTGGCGCGTCTGGCAAAGAGCCGTTGCAGCGCACCCGCCTGGCTAAGGGCGACACCCGACAGGATCAGAACCATCGCCCAGAGCATGCCCGACGGCAGCTCTTCGCCCAGAAAGGCGATCCCCAGCACCACCGACCAGATCGGCACCTGATAATTGACCAGACTTATAAAGACCGGCCCGGCGCTGCGGATGATCAGCACCATCAGGATCTGCGCCGCCCCAGTGGGCAATGCCCCGAGATACACAAGCGCCAGCAGGCTTCTCATCGGCACGTCCGTCGGGATTCCTTCGACTGCCAGGGCACAGGGGACGAACAGTACCGCCGCGATGGTCAGCCCCGCCGCCGAGAGCGAGATCATGTCGACGTCCGGGCACAGCCGTATGATGATTGCGCCGATAGCATAACAAAGCGCCGCCGCCACGCAGCCGATGCGCGCAATGCTCTCGAATTCTGCACCCGTCACGGTAAAGGCTGCTGGGCCGATCAGCACGAATACCCCGCAGGTGCCGATCACAAAGCCGATGAACCGGCGCAGGTTCATCTGCTCACCCGGCACCAGCAGATGCGCCAGCGGCAGGATCAGCAGCGGCACGACCGCCATGCAGACCCCCGCAAAGCCGGACGCTACGAATTGCTGGCTCCAGCTGAGCATGAAGAACGGCAATGCGTTGGAAAAGACGCCGATACCGGTGGCAGAGGCCCAGATCCTGCCCGCCTTCGGTCCGTGCAAAGATGGCAGGCCAACCCCGCGAAAATGCGCGATGGTCAACAGCAAGCCCGCACCAACCCCGAGCCGGAAGGCGACAACTGTAAGCGGCCCGACTCCTTCGAGGGCGACGGCTGTAGACATGAAGGCCGCGCCGAAAATGGTACCCAGAGCCAGAAGGCGCAGCCAGTTTATCGGCGAGATATCTGTCATCGGGACGCTCCGGCGGGTGAAAGTCAAAAGGGGCACCCGAAACCGGATGCCCCCATGGAAAGCTATGTCGCAGTGATCAGTTCTTGTCCTGATCGACCAACTTGCCGGCGGAAATCCACGGCATCATGCCGCGCAGCTTTTTCCCGACTTCCTCGATCTGATGCTCGTCGTTCATCCGGCGGGTGCCTTTGAAGAACGGCTGGCCGACGGAGTTTTCCATCATGAAGTCACGCACGAATTTACCCGACTGGATGTCGCGCAGGATCGCTTTCATTTCCTTCTTGGTCTGCTCATAGGGCAGGACGCGCGGACCACTGACATATTCGCCATATTCGGCAGTGTTCGAGATCGAGTAGTTCATGTTGGCGATGCCGCCCTCATAGATCAGGTCGACGATCAGCTTGACCTCGTGCAGGCACTCGAAATAGGCCATTTCAGGCGCATACCCGGCCTCGACCAGCGTCTCGAACCCCATGCGAATCAATTCGACGACACCGCCACAGAGCACGGCCTGCTCACCAAAGAGGTCGGTCTCGCATTCCTCGCGGAAATTCGTCTCGATGATGCCAGAGCGACCGCCACCAATAGCCGAGCAATAGCTGAGGCCGATTTCCAGCGCCTTGCCGGATGCATCCTTGTCCACTGCGACGAGGCAGGGCACGCCGCCGCCCTTCTGGTATTCGCCGCGCACCGTGTGGCCGGGGCCCTTGGGTGCCATCATGATCACGTCGATGCCTGCCTTGGGTTCGATCAGGCCGAAATGTACGTTCAGCCCGTGGGCGAATGCGATGGCGGCGCCTTCGCGGATGTTGTCATGCACGTATTTCTTGTAGGTCTCGGCCTGCAATTCGTCGGGCATGGTGAACATGATCAGATCGGCCCAGGCCGCAGCCTCGGCGATTTCCATGACTTTCAGGCCTTCGCTTTCGGCCTTTGCGGTCGAAGCCGAGCCGGGGCGCAGGGCCACGACGAGGTTCTTCGCCCCGCTGTCGCGCAGGTTCAGCGCATGGGCGTGGCCCTGGCTGCCGTAGCCGAGGATGGCTACTTTCTTGTCCTTGATCAGGTTGATGTCGCAATCACGATCATAATAAACGCGCATGGTTTTTTCCTTATGCAGATATCCAAGTGTTATATTAGCGACGGACGGGCAATATTGCGTGCAATATTTCGATCAACTGCGCTAGTTAATCTATTTTCATGCCCGCAGATCTATAGTCATGAAAATATCATGCTTCGCCACTATGCAAGGCAAACGGACTGTTTGCCCCGTTCATGTGCACTGCGGCGGGTCAGATACCGGGCCTCTTTCATCGACAGGCCAAGGCGACAGAGCTGGTGGGACGATGCCTCGAAGTCGGGAAATACCGCGCATAGTTCGCGGCGTGCGGCAGGGCTTAGCGCATTTAGCGCCATCGCGCCGGGAAACAGTGTCTCGGTGGCGATGCCTTCGGAATAGATCATGCTGTGAGTGTCGAGCGCCAGATGTACATAGGTCGCACGACGCATCGGGCTTTGGCGAACGCGATCGCCATCCACCAGCGATATGGCCGGAACCAAGACATCACACTGTCCAAAATACAGCTCGGCCAAGGTAGAGCGCAGCAGAACCCGGTGCTGAGGGGACAGGTAGAGGTCACGATGGTTACCCAGCGCCCCGGCCTTGATGCGCACCGGGGCCAGTTCCCCCAGCCCGCAAACGCTGCTGCACCCGATCCACCGAATGGTCTGCACGCCCCGATCCAGGGTCAGAACCTGCGCGCCAACATGCAACGTCTCGATCGGGCGCGGCCCGCTCGGCGTCTCAATCAGCGTTCCGGCAAGAAAGCAGGGCACGTCATCGGGTATAACGATACTTTGCCCGGTGCCGGTATAGCTGGAAACCCCTTGAATGTAATGCAGCGTCGTACCCGCAGGCGGCGCGGGCCCGTCGAACATGACGCCCACGACAGAGGTGGAATATCCTTCGGTAATAGAGACGCCGACCATCTGATAGGCGGTCCCGCTGTCGTCATACAGCGTGACTTTGTACTCGGCTTCGACGTTGACCGGGGGAGGGTCGTCCTTCCAGCGGATGGTTTCAGTGCTGGGCGTGTAGGTGGTGCCGTTGATCGTGACGGGTTCCGTCAATTGCTGATCAATGACCCTATTGCCTGAAAACGGGTCGTCCTTTAACAGCCCATCGGCATCATCAAACGAAATGGCAGTGGTGGCTCCCGAGAACGTCAGGCTGAGGTCGCTGGGGTTTTCCCAAGCAAACGCATCGCCGTTCAGCGCATCACCAATGGTATTATCCGCAGACTTACCATTGAGATCGCGCACCACCGAAATGTCGCTCTTGGCGAGTATGTGAATAGTCCGTTCGACCATGTCGTCAGCCTGTTGTCTGCTCGGTGCTGCGGCTTTCGCGGCACGAGTCGTGTCCTGCTCGATGCTCGGCGACGGTCTGATGCCATCGACCGGAACATTTCCTAACAACTATAGTGCGTTGGATGTCGAGGGGCAATTAGATCGCTCATGTCAGTGACGATTATTGGCGGCGCTTTGCTTGGGTTGTGCGCGATTGGGTGGGGGAATGAATTTGACCTATCCGGCGCTACTTGCGAATAGAATGTTGAGCACTTCCGCAAAGGGGACCATTCCAATGCTCGATGATCTGGACCGCCGTCTTTTACGTCATTATCAGCGCGATCCGGGCGTCAGCCCGTCCGAGCTTGCCGATCTTGCGGGGGTCACGCCGGCCACCTGCGCACGGCGACTCAGCCGGATGCAAACCACCGGGGTCATTCGCGCCAACCGTGCGGTGATTGATTGGCGCGCGCTGGGATATGAGATCGAAGTTTCGGTGCGGGTGACACTGGACAAGTCGCAGCCTCGCGCTTTTGACGAATTTGGCGAAGCCGCTCGTGCTGTGCCCGAAGTTGTCGAAGTGCAGACCTTTTTGGGGCGGGTGGATTACCGTCTGGCGGTGATCGCGAGCGACATGACGCATTATCGGCAGATTTATCGCACGGCTATCCTGACCTTGCCGCATATCAACGAAATTGAGGCACTGATGCACCTGTCGCGGATCAAATCGGACGAGGTGTTGCCGCTATGATCGAACTGGACACGGTGGATCGGCGCATTTTGCGCGCGCTGGTACAGGATGCCACGCAGAGCGCCAGCGCATTGGGTCGAAAGCTGGGCCTGTCACAACCCGCCACCTGGCGGCGGATAAAACGGCTGCGCGAAACCGGTGTGATCGCTGGCCAGCGGCTGGATCTGGACCGCGAGCGATTGGGCTTTGGCGTATCGGTATTTCTGGGGGTGAAGCTGGCGACCAAGGGCCGCGTCAGCCTGGAGGATTTCGAGCGTGCGGTGAGCGCTATCCCCGAGGTGCAGACAGTCGAGCACATCCTGGGTGTCTATGATTACCGCCTGCGGATCGTGGCGCGCGACATCGCCGATTTCGAGCGGGTACTGCGGCGGCGGATCATGGCCCTGCCCGGTGTCGGCGACGTCGAGGCCAATGTGCTGCTCAGCGAAGAGCGGCGCCCCGGCCCGATCGGCTGAGCGAGAGCGTAGATTCCGCACGTGTCGGCGGCCTTGTGCGGACGATCCGGGGCAGGGCGTGGGATGGGCCGTGACAATCTATGCTTTGCCTTTCGGCGCGTGTCGCGCTAGCACGAAAGATAGCTCAGATAACGGAGATACATCCCATGACTGCCCTTCTTGATACTGTCGATCCCGATGGCCTGCTGGAATATTCGGTGGTTTTCACCGACCGTTCGTTGAACCATATGTCGGCCAGCTTTCAACAGGTCATGCGTGACATATCGGGCATGCTGAAAGAGGTCTACAAGGCCGATGCGGTGGCGCTGGTCCCCGGTGGCGGCAGCTATGCGATGGAGGCGGTCGCGCGACAGTTCGGCGCGGATGCCCATGCGCTGATCGTGCGCAATGGCTGGTTCTCCTACCGTTGGACGCAGATTTTCGATGCGGGCAAATTTACCGCCGACCAGACCGTGTGCATGGCCCGCCAGACCGGCAATGGTGCCACCGCACCCTTTGCCCCCGCACCGATCGACGAAGTGACCGCCAAAATCCGCGAGGCGCGGCCCGATGTGGTCTTTGCCCCGCATGTAGAGACATCCGCCGGGCTGATCCTGCCCGACGACTACATCACCGCGCTGGCCGACGCCGCGCATGAGGTCGGTGCGCTGATGGTGCTAGATTGCATCGCGTCCGGCTGTGCCTGGATTGACATGCAGGCGACGGGTGTCGATGTCCTGATCTCGGCCCCGCAAAAAGGCTGGTCGGCCTCGCCTTCGGCGGGCCTGGTGATGATGTCGGCCCGCGCGGTCGAGAGGCTGCAGGCGACCACGTCGAACAGCTTTGCCCTCGATCTGAAGAAATGGCACCAGATCATGATGGCCTATGAAAACGGGGGGCATGCCTATCACGCGACGATGCCCACTGACGCGCTGCAGGCCTTTCGCGACACGATGCTGGAGACGCAGCAATATGGGTTCGAACGGCTGCGCGAGGCGCAGTGGGCGCTGGGCGACGGCGTGCGCAGCATGCTGGCCGACAGGGGGCTCACATCCGTGGCCGCCGACGGCTTTGGCGCGCCGGGCGTCGTCGTCACCTATACCGATGATCCCGACATCCAGAACGGCAGCAAATTCGCAGCACAGGGCATGCAGATCGCGGCGGGGGTGCCGCTGCAATGCAATGAACCCGAGGGCTTCCGCACCTTCCGGCTGGGCCTGTTCGGTCTGGACAAGCTCTACGACGTGCCCGCTGCACAGGCGCGGCTTGAGGCGGTGCTGAACAAGGTGCTCTGATCCGCCGCTTTTTCGTCTCTTGCGGGCCGCCTTCGCATAGTAGGCCCGCAAGGGCGCGAAGAGCAATCAGGGGCGCATGCCGAGCCCCAGTTGCATCAGTGCCTTGCGCACCGGCGCAATGGCGTGGATCGCGTTCAGCCCCATCGCCCGCGCATCGCGCAGCGGCTGTGCACCCGCCATCGAGACACGATTGAGCAGGTCGATCCCCGCCACCCGCGCGCGCACTTCGCCGTGCCGCTTGCGGTGGTAGGCATCCAGCATCGCCGCATCGCCCAACCGCTCGGGCGCGGCAACGGCCAGATCGCGCAACACGCGCATGTCGCCCAGGCTCATGTTCAGCCCCTGCGCGCCGATCGGCGGGACCACATGCGCCGCCTCCGCCACCAGTGCCACGCGTTCACCGGACATGCGCGCCGCAACCTGACTGATGATCGGCCAGACCGTCCGGCGCGAGGTCAGCGTCAGCGGGCCGAAGAGGTGACAGCTGCGTTCGCTCATCTCGGTCTCGAACGCATCCTGCTCCAGCGTGGCAAGGCGCAGTGCCTCGGGGCCGTGCTCCATCCAGATCACGGCCGAGGACGGCATGCCCTTGTAATCGGGTAGCGGCACCAGTGTGAACGGCCCACCGCTGCGGTGGATTTCGGTGGACATGTTGCCATGCGGGATCGGGTGGGTCACGGCAAAGGCCAGCGCCTTCTGCCCGTAGCGCGTCACCCTGGTCGTGATCCCCGCAGCCTCGCGTATGGGCGAGCCGCGCCCGTCCGCCGCGATCACCAGCCGGGTGCGCACGGCGCTGCCATCACTGAGGCGCACGCGCGCCTCGGCCTCACGTGTCAGCAGACCCGCCGTGCCTGTACCGGGGCGGAATTCGACCGCTGGCAGACTGTCCAGATGCGCGGTCATCTCGCGCCTGAGCAGCCAGTTGGGCAGGTTCCAGCCAAAGGGTGCGTCT
Source organism: uncultured Roseovarius sp. (assembly GCA_947503145.1). Classification (GTDB taxonomy): domain Bacteria; phylum Pseudomonadota; class Alphaproteobacteria; order Rhodobacterales; family Rhodobacteraceae; genus Roseovarius. Next base: position 114,521 of record CANNCP010000005.1, on the reverse strand, counting down.
GACAGCTCGGACGCCTCGAAATCGTGAACCGAACGCGGCGCTGCCAGATCGCCGCCCGCATCGACGATTCGCATGATCTCAAGCGGTGCCGCGTGATCCGCCAGCCGCGCCCAGAGCCCGGCCTCTTCCAGCAGGGTCCGTGCCGGCTGCAGAAAGGCGGTGCTGCGCAAATCCGCCCCTTCGGCATCGCGGGCCGTGATCGGCGGGGCCGGATCGACACAGAGCACCGAAAACCCGGCGCTGCCGAACACCGCCGCAGCAGTCAGACCGGCGACTCCGCCGCCCGATATCACGATGTCCACGTCTGTCATATGTGTCGTCCTCTCCGAGTGGTCAGAATACCCGCCGTATTGCATGGGCGCCAGCCCCCGCGCTATTTGCCCATGGTCAGCAGGAGCAGACCGCCAAAGACCACGGGTACCAGGCCGATCGCCGGAATATAGAGGCCGGGCAGGCCCCAGATGGCCACGGCAACACCCCAGGCAATGAGCACCAGAAGCACCGCGATCAAGATCGCGTTGGTCTGCTTGGCCTCGGTCGGTTTCGTCTGATCGTGCTCGGCGGCCTCGGTGCTGGTATCTGCGGGAGTCATGTCGGGTCGGGTCCTTTCTGCCAGTTGTTCTACACGCTAGAGATAGGATGTGTGCCGCCAAAGTATAGCGCTCGCAGCCCGCGCGAATTGCCGCAGTACCAAAGTGTTTCTCCTTTGACCTGAGCCATTAAACAAGGACGAAACGCGCGCAACGTTTTAATCAGACCAGCCGGGCCAGAAATCCGCCAAGGTCGTCGGTATGGTGGTGAATGTGCGGGGCGGGCTGTGGCGCGGGGGCCACATGCACGGTGCGCAGACCCATCTGGTGTGGTGCCTCCAGATTGCGCGCGTCATCCTCGAACATCGCAGCGCTTTCGGGTGCCAGCCCGTCCGCGGCAAAGACCGCATCAAAGGCTGCGCGCTCCGGCTTGGGCAGGAACCCGGCATGCTCGACGCCGTAGACCGCATCAAAACTGCCCGCGAGACCACGCGCGGCGATCACCCGCTCGGCATAGGGCGCGCAGCCATTGGTATAGACGATCTTGCGTCCCGGCAGAGCGGCGATCTGCGCGCGAAGGTGGGCGTCCGGTTCCAGCTGATCGAACGATATGTCGTGCACATCCGTCAGATAGGGTCCCGGATCGACGCCGTGCTCGCGCATCAGCCCCGCCAGCGTGGTACCATGGGTCAACCAATAGTGGTGGCGCAACCTGTCCGCCTCGGCATGGGTCACGCCCAGCGCGGTCATCACAAAGGCGGTCATTTTAACCTCGATCTGATCGAACAGGCGCACCTGCGGCGGATACAGCGTGTTGTCGAGGTCAAAGACCCAAGAGTTGACGTGAGAGAAGGACAGCTTTGGCATGGGGCAGATTTAGTGCGTATTGACGGCGCTGACAATGCAAGCGGGGTTGATTGCGCAGGCAGCACGCGCGTACTGTCTCGGATATGCAGCACGCAACCGGACAAGCCCTTATGAAACCTGCCTCAACCGATGCCTATTCGCTGATCCTGGAGGCGATTGATGAGGGCGTATACAAACCCGGCGATCGGCTTGTCGAAAGCGATCTGGCAGAGCGGCTGGGCGTGTCGCGCACCCCTATCCGCGAGGCGCTGCAGCGCCTCGAGACACAATCGCTGCTGACGCGCGACGGGCGCAGCCTGATCGTGTCGTCGCTCGATCACAATCAACGGGCCGAACTCTACGTCGTGCGTGCCGAACTGGAAGGGCTGGCCGCCAGCCTGGCCGCGCACCACGCCACCGAAGAGGAAATGCGCGTACTGCGCGACATGGTCGAAAAGGATCGCATGCTGGTCGGTAATCCCGGCGCGATGGCCCGCGCAAACCGGCGGTTTCACAAGCAGATACATCTGGCCTCGCACAACCGGTTCCTGATGCAGCAACTGGGCCTCGTGCACCGGTCGATGGCCCTGATCGCTACCACGTCGCTGGCTGCCGTGGGGCGCGACGCAGCGGCCATCGCCGAACATGACGCGATCGTGCGCGCTATCGAGGCGCGCGATAGCGCCGCTGCGCGCGCCGCCCTGCGCGCACATATCTCAAAAGCGTTCGTGACGCGTCTTAAGCTGGATTCCGGCGAGGTCGAATCCACGATCTGAGCCGGGTACCTGCGCGCCTTTGATGCCTCCGGTACTAGCCAGAGAATGGCCGTGGCTCGTCTTGTCCCAGAAGAACGGCGCAAAAATCAGCTCGTAGAGCGCCTTGTAGGCGGCGACGGTCCCGAGCGGTGTGTAGAAATGCATGGTCGGGACCCAGGGTATGAGGTGGCGATGATACCGTCCTGAAACCGCGACGACATAGATCGCGATGTTCAGCAGTTCAACCGCGAGAAAGAGTCGGCCAAGCATGATCAACATATCGCGCGAAATCAGCGGGTCCAGAGGATGCGGCAATCCCAGCAGGATCAACCAGAACGACCACAGGAACGGCGCCAGAAAAAACTGCGACAGGGCAGAGACAAAATGCGCCTGAAAGCCCCAGAACCTGAGCGCGCCCAATTGCCAGTATAGCTGTCGGGGCCTGCGCATATGTACCAGATATGTGGTCATGTATCCCTTGAGCCAGCGCGAGCGCTGTTTGACCCAGGGCCAGATGCGGCAATTCGCCTCTTCGCCGGTGACCGTGCCGATGATTTCGGTCCGGTAGCCGTGCCGTGCCAGGCGAAAGCCCAGATCGGCATCTTCGGTCACGTTATGCGCGTCCCACCCACCCAGCGCCTCCAGCGCGGGGCGACGAAAATAGAGCGTGGTGCCGCCCAGCGGAATGGCAAAGCCTAGCCGTGCGAGCCCGGGCAGCATGACCCGGAACCAGGCGGCGTATTCGATGCTGAAACACCGCGCGAGCCAGTTCTGGCGCGGGTTGTAATAATCCAGGATGCCCTGCAGGCACGCGACTTCGGGCGGAGCGGCCTGGAACCGGCGCGCTACTTGCGTGATCTGGTCGGGATCGGGCGAATCCTCGGCATCAAAGATCCCGATGATGTCACCTTCGCAGAAATCCAGCGCATAGTTCATCGCACGCGGCTTGGTGCGTGGCTGTCCATCCGGCACGATCACCGCGCGCATCCACGGCGGCAGGTCGATCTCGGCCAGGGTCTTCTGTGTCATCGTGTCGTTTTCTTCGAGCACCAGAATGACGTCGAGCAGGCATTTGGGGTAGGTCAGCCGTGTCAGCCGTGTCACCAGCGCATGCGCGATCTCGGTCTCACGAAAGAGCGGAACCAGGACCGACACTTTGGGCAGTTTCTGGGTGGGCGCCGCGGCCGGTGCGTCACCCTCGACCGGGCCGAGCGTCATACGCGCGATAAAGGCCGCCATGCGCAACCCGAAGGACACCACCAGCGTCAGCGCTGCCCACCCTGCGAACACCCCAAAGACGACAGTTGGAAAGAGCAGAGTCAGCACGAGGCAGAGCGCCATCGCCCCCAGCGTCACGGCAAGGCGCCGGTACGGGCTGGTGCGCCATGTGCGAAAACTCTCGGCCTCGGGCACGCGGGCCTGCGCCGCCAGTCTCAGCACAGCGCGGTTTAGGTTCGCCACCCGGTCCTGAATATCGCGTCGTGGCGCGATGACGACAGGCAGGCGAGTGACGCTGTCGGGCAGCATTCCCTTGAGTGCGCGCAGCGTATCCGACGTGGCCACTGCCAGGGCCGATGCCCCGTTCGCCCGCGTCACGGGCACTGCCGCATGTTTCAGCAATAGGCGCGGATCGACTCCGGGCAGAACAGTGGCACCGGCCGACAGTTCGGCGGGATCCATTACATCGGTCCTGGCCCGGCGGGCCTGCGCGGCCAGCAGATCGGCGGGATCTGCCAGCCCTTCGGCCTCCAGCACCTTTTCCAACGAGGCATCGCAATGATGCTGGACCAGTTGCGCCAGCGCCGCATCGGCGGAGCTGATCGTGCCGTCGCGCACAAGATCAAGCCCCAGATCATTGAGCGCCCCGGCAGCTTCCAGAGACTGCGCGTCCATCTGCCGCAATTCTGAAATACCCATGAACTATCCCTCGGCTCTTAATATGTCGCCGAGCTTGGTTCATTACGGTTAATGATGTGTAAATAAGAGGTTAACGATGAATTAATGCCGCCGAAGGATGCGGGGGCAGGGCGGCGCGAGCCCAAGGCATTGCGCCCCTTTTGCGAAATCACAAACAAGACGGATTGCGGCATGACCTGTCAACGCTTTAGCTCGGATCGAACTTGAGCAGATCGATCTTCTTGCGTGCGCGCATTCGGGACGGCGTCTGACCGTACTCATCCCCGACCGCCTTGGCCAGCGTGCTGCGCGAGCCGAACCCGGTGGCCAGTGCTATATCCATCAGCGGCATCAACGTCGTTTCGATCATCACGCGGGCCTGCTTGACGCGCAGGCGTTTATAGAAACGGGCCGGTGTCTCATTGAACACCTCGCGAAAGACGCGCTCCAGATGGCGTGTCGAAATGCCGACCATGTCGGTCACTTCGCTCATTGACAGTGGCTCGGCCAGGTTGGCCTCCATCAGGCTGATCGCGTCCGATACGCGCTCGTCGAACAGTGCGTCGCTGCCCGCGGCACCCCGCGGCTGTTCGGCGTCTGTCTTGCGGATGGTGGGCAGCAGCAGCTGGTTGCCGATCTCGGCCAGTTGCGCTGCCTCCAGAAAGGGCGCGATCAGCCCAATGGTCAGTTCGGCGGTGGCCCCCGCCCCTGCCGCTGTCAGTATGCCATTGCTGTTCTCGCAGAGCCGCTCGGTCAGGCCGGGATAATGGCCTTCTTCGTGCAGCGCCGGGATATCGCGCCAATGTGTCGTCACCTTTCCCGCAGGCGATCTGGTCATTCGGATGAACGCCGTCGCGGCGTCAGAAAGCAGGACGACCGGCTTTGCGAGTCGCTGCATCGCACGCGCCCGGCGGGGCCAGTCGGCATGCATGGCCCTCGGTCCGCCCGGAACCACCATGATGTCTGAAAATGCGTGATTGTGTACCGCCGGTTCGGCCCGGACCAGCAAGGCGGTGTTGCCCTGAACGATCCCCGGTGTGTCAGAGGTGATGCGCCAGGAAAACGCCTCGCGCGACAGGATTGAATTGGCGACGGCCAGCGTGTTGGTTACGGCAGCGAACTCCAGTTCGACGAACCCGCGATGCACAAAAATCTCGAACGTCCGGCACACAGGTGCATCACCGGTGCAAATCCCAAATCCTCCAAGAGGTCTGATCGCCGTATCCGACCGTCCCATCTCAACCCTTCCGAAACGCAGCGATCCACAGGCCTGACCAGGCTGCAACCGGCGAAATATCATTCATCACTGCTTACCTCCGCCACGTGTGGTCGCAGATGAAATATCCTTGGCCAATACCCTGTCCAATCAGCTTTCTCACCAATAATCCATCCCGCCTGTCATTTAGCCCGGATGCGGACCGCGTAAACCGAGCGACTATCCTGCCCCGAGCACATCAGTGCAAGCCGGGCGGCACGGACGCTCAGATCGTCTTGGCGGGCGATTGGTGGCAAAGATGACTACCGATGTCTCAGGCTAAAGACGGACACTTTAGTGCTGGGCTTTGATCCGATTCCAGCGCTCGCGGCGAGAGGGATCACAGCGTCTCTTTGTCCCACTTGGAGGGGTCCCATTCGGCCAGGACCTTGGAATTGTCGTCGTCGTCGTACTCGTGCAGAATCTGTTCCTTTACGCTTGGTATGCGTGCGAACTGCTCTGCCAGCTTCTTGGGATACCAGCCGCTGGTGATCTGGCCCGGAAAGAGCTGGGCCATGATCTCTGACGTGCTCTTGGCGCATTGGGCCGAAGGCACCGCGCCATAATTTTGCACAAGCACCATCGCGCGCTGTGCCATTTCGGGGCTGACGTCGAGTGTCTGGATTCTCACATGATATGTCTTGCGCGCATGGTAGCGGGTATAAACATCTGCAACCTGGGGCGTGATACCGTAGAGCACGTCGTTTCGCTCGGGAATCGTCTCATGCCCAAATGATCCGGCCGGGTCAAAGATCACCCGTTGGTTGCCGTTGATCATCAGTGATGTATGCGCGCCGTTACCGGTGCGGTTGTTGATCATGGTATAGAGGGTCAGCCGCGCAGGTCCGTCGTTGCTGTAGGCTGCGCGGGATACTTCTTCGTCGGTGGCCCAGACGTTCTCGGCGGCACAGCCGCTGAGGGCGAACATGGCACAAAGCGCGATAAACCAGAAACGCATGGGGGCTCTCCTGTCAGGTTGGCGACGTCAGTGATGCCGGATCAGCTGTTGATGAGCGCCATGAAGATCAGGATGGCGATCGTGACCATGACGACGCGGGCCGCTGCGGTGAGAAAACCATTAAAGGTCTTTTCCTGTTCGGCGGTGTTCATTTCGCCGTGTTTGTGTTCTGCCATGTGATTTCATGTCCTTTTCGTCTCGAATTCAGTCGGTGCTTAGCGGATTTGCCCGAGGCTGTCACGCCCAAAGCCGGGGCCGGGCGCGGCGCTCATGCGGTGTCCAGATCGGCGGCGAGGCGAAATCCGATTCGCGTGGCCTCTACCGTGGGTTCGGGCTTGGCCACAGCGCGCAAGAGAACACTCAATTGGCTGACATGTTGCACAAGCTGCGTTTTGCCGCCCGCCGGGTCGCTGCCGTAGAAGGTAACGATATCAGGGTCAAAATATCCCATCCCCTCGATCCGCAGGACACCAGCGTCGCCGCCGGTAAAGCCCATGGCGATCTCGTGTTCGCTATCGAGGTTTTTTTCGAAGTTCTGGATATACAGAATCAGCCGCTCATAGGCCCATTGTGCCGGGCTTTTCTCTTCGACGGGTTTCTGGCTCAGCAGGGCGGGCGCATTGATTGCGGCGTTGGGGGTGTCGGGGTTGGTATGCACCTCGTGGCAACGCGGCAGCGCGGCACCCTCCGCAACCTCTGCCGATGTCATGATCAGATTATCCATTGCTCATCCCCCGTTATGCCAGAGCCATGCACCGTCTGCGCGGCGCGTGCGGCTGATGCGGCCAGCCTGATACAGATGATTGAGATGTGCAACGGCTTCGACAAGAGCCAACCCGTAGGTGCCGTGATCAATTTTTCGTTTAAAGAGCGGGGCAAAGCACTCTGCGGCGGTGCGTGGGGTGTGCAGATGATCCTCCAGCCGGGCCAGCGCGCCGTGGTGATTGTCAATCAACTGGCGCATCCGGGTGGGCAGTCCGCTAAAGGGCAGCTTGTGCCCGCTCAGAACCAGATGATCGGGGTTTGCCAGTGCCGAGAGCCGCCCGCAGGCTTCCAGCCAGTCGGCCACCGGATCGGCGTCCGGCTCGGTCGGGTAGACGCCCAGATTGGGGCTGATGGACGAGATGATCTGATCGCCCGCGATCACCAGATTGCCTTCGCGGCTCCAGAGCGTCAGGTGTTCGGGTGCGTGGCCATTGCCGATATGAACGTCCCAATCGCGCCCGCCTGCGGTCAGCATATCGCCCTGCCGGAGCCTCGTGTAGCCCACCGGCAGTGGCGCGCAGGTATCGGCAAAGTTGAAGGGGCGGACGTCCTTGCGCGCCGCAAGGATCTCGGGGTCCATGCCGGCACTGCGCCAGAAATCCAGCGCCTGAGGCGAAGGACGCTCTTCGACATCGAGGATCAGCATCCGGGCCATCAGCCAGGCGGTGCGGGTCGTCACCAGTTGCGCGCCGAAGCGCTCCATCAGCCAACCGGCCATGCCGACATGGTCGGGGTGGTGGTGCGTGAGAATCACGCGCCCGACAGGTCGCCCCTGCAACGGACCTTCGAGCAGGGCCTCCCACAGGGCGACCGAGCGGCGCGAGTGAAAGCCGGTGTCGACGATGCTCCAGCTTTCACCGTCATCGAGCGCGTAGACGTTGACATGATCCAGCACCATCGGCAGCGGCAGGCGTATCCACAAGATACCGGGCGCCACCTGCACTGCGTCGCCTTCGGCGGGCGGTTCGGGCCAAGGATAGCGTAGGGCTGCAGATTCGACGTCTTTCATTGGTCACGGTCCTCAAGGCTCAGGGTGTCTGGGTGTGCCGCTCCGGCGCGCGATGGGGCATCTGGCATCTCCTCACCTGCGCGCGGCGCATCGCTTGGCAATGATGCGGGCGCGCGATAATCACGTTTGCAAATCGATTTAGCGTATTGTGCCGGGATGCGCCATCAAGCAAGACGCGGCGCTACGAGGGACAAGGGGCATATCGGCTTGGACGAGATCCATCACGACACAAGGATGCTGGCTGCGGATGCGGACGGGATCGCGGAGGCGGCACTGTTGCTGGGGCAGGGCGCGCTCGTCGCCTTCCCGACCGAGACCGTCTACGGCCTCGGTGCGGATGCGCGCAACGGCGAAGCGGTGGCGCGGATTTTCGCGGCCAAGGACCGGCCCCAGTTCAATCCGCTGATCGTGCATGTGGCAGACGCGGAGGCGGCGCAACATTATGCAGAGTGGAGCGATATGGCGGACCGGCTCGCGGCGGCGTTCTGGCCCGGCCCGTTGACGCTGGTGCTGCCGTTGCGCGCAGGCTGCGGGCTTAGCCCGCTGGTCAGCGCGGGCCAGCCCAGCGTGGCGTTGCGCGCGCCCGATCATCCGGTGGGGGCGGCGCTGCTGGCGGCGTTCGGCGGCCCGGTTGCGGCGCCTTCGGCCAACCCGTCGGGGCGGATCAGCCCGACGCGGGCGGCGCATGTGATGGCGGGCCTTGGTGGGCGGATTGCGGCGATCATTGACGGCGGGGCCTGCCCGGTGGGGGTGGAATCCACGATTGTCGGGCTGGGCGACGTGCCCACGCTGCTGCGCCCCGGTGGATTGCCTGCGGAGGTGATTGAGGCGGCGCTGGGCATGCCGCTGGCCGCGCCGGTCTCGGGCGCTGCGGTGATGTCGCCCGGGCAACTCGCCTCGCATTATGCGCCGCGTGCGAGAATGCGGCTGAACGCCCAAGAGGCGCGTGCGGACGAGGTGCTGTTGGGCTTCGGGCCGGATGTGCGGGGTGATTACACGCTATCAGCCTCGGGTGATCTGGTGGCGGCTGCGGCGCGGCTCTTTGACATGCTGCACGAGTTGGACGCGGGGGCGGCTGGCACCATTGCAGTCGCGCCGATCCCCGAGCGTGGGCTGGGCCGCGCGATCAACGACCGGCTGCGTCGTGCAGCTGCGCCGCGCGGGGAATAGCTGAGGCGCGATTGCCGGACCGTCACGCCAAAGGCGTGCCAGACAGAAGTGGCGCAGCTTGGGTGCGACGCGGGTGGTCTGACGGTCGCGCGGCGGCCCCAAGGGGCCTTTATTCCGCGCGGATTGTTCGGGAATGCAGGTGTCACGCCCAGCTCAGTAACTGCGCGGCATCTTCAGCACATGTTCGGCCAGATACGACAGGATCAGGTTGGTCGAGATCGGCGCCACCTGATAAAGCCGGGTTTCGCGGAACTTGCGCTCGATGTCGTACTCCTCGGCAAAGCCGAAGCCGCCATGGGTCTGCACTGCGGCCTCTGCCGCCTCCCAACTGGCTTCGGCGGCCAGCATCTTGGCCATGTTGGCTTCGGCACCGGGGTTCTGCCCCGCCTCATAGAGGCGCACCGCGTCCTGCACCATCAACTCGGCGCCGCGCATCCGCGCATAGGCCTGCGCGATGGGAAAGGAAACGCCCTGATTCTGGCCGATGGGTCGCCCGAACACCTCGCGTTCGGATGCGTAGGCGGCGGACTTGTCAATCAGCCATTTGGCATCGCCGATACATTCCGACGCGATCAGGATCCGCTCGGCGTTCATGCCCGACATGATATAGCGAAAGCCTTTGCCTTCTTCGCCGATCAGGTTTCCGGCAGGTACTTCGACGTTGTCAAAGAACACTTCGCATGTTGCATGGTTCATCATCGTACGGATGGGCGAGATGCGCAGACCGCTTTTCTGCGCCTCATTCATGTCGAGGATGAAGACCGACAGCCCGTCTGTCTTCTTCTTGCACTGCTCTACCGGCGTCGTGCGCGCCAGCAGGATCATCAGATCGGAATATTCAGCCCGGCTGGTCCAGATTTTCTGGCCGTTGATGATGTAGCGGTCGCCGTCCTTGCGGGCCGTCGTCTTGATCGCCGGGGTATTGGTGCCGCTGCCCGGTTCGGTCACGCCAAAGGCCTGCAGCCGCAGTGATCCATCGGCAATTCCCGGTAGGTATTGCTGTTTCTGCGCATCATTACCATGCCGCAGCAGGGTGCCCATGGTATACATCTGCGCATGACAAGCCGCCGCATTGCAGCCTGCGCGGTGGATTTCCTCCAGAATTGCGGAGCCCGCCGACAGGGTCAGCCCGATGCCGCCATATTCCTCGGGAATGAGCGCCGAGAGATACCCCTGCTCGGTCAGCGCCTTCACGAACTCGGCCGGATAGGCACGCTCGCGGTCGATCTTGCGCCAGTAGTCGCCGGGAAAACCCTCGCATAGTTTCGCGACCGCGTCGCGGATGTCCTGGTGCCGTTCGATCATTGCCTGCTCCGATTCATTGTTTGCCCGACCATAACAGGTATCTGTCCGGCATAGCAGATCACCGACCATAATCGCAGACATAGCCGGGGCTTATGGTTGGCGGATGAGGCAGATACCAGGCATGCGTCCGGTCCGGCGTTTGGCGTCTTTTGTCAATATCCTTGCGACACTTGCGCCAGATCGGCATAAATGGTCGGAAATCACCCAATCGGGAGATGAACCGTGCCCGCTGCTCCCGACAAACTGCACTCGCGATCTTTCTTTGCCGATGTGATGGATCCGGCTCTGAGGGGGCTGTCACCGGCCTATTTCGGCATGGTCATGGCAACTGGCATCGTTTCCCTGGCCGCGAACGAAATCGGCTATCCGCTGGTGGCTTGGGGGCTGTTTGTGGTTGCGATCATTGCCTATCTGGTCCTGTGGGCGATGACAGTTCTACGCATTTTGCGCCATCGCGACAGGGTTTTCGCGGATATGATCGACCACCTCCGCGGGCCTGGATTTTTCACCATGGTTGCGGCCTCGGGCGTTCTGGGCAGCGCATGCGTGATCCTGGCCCACAACCTTTTTGCAGCCTCGGTGCTTTGGGCTGTCGCAGTGGTCCTCTGGTTCGGCCTGACATATACGATATTCACCGCCTTTACCGTCAAAGAGGACAAGCCGCCCCTGGACAAGGGCATAAGTGGCGCCTGGCTGCTGGCGGTTGTGGCGACCCAGTCCATTGCCGTGCTTTCATCGCTTCTGGCGGCCCGGGTCGGTCAGCCCTACCGGCTTGATCTGAACTTTCTGGCGCTGTCGATGTGGCTGTGGGGTGGTATGCTTTACATCTGGATGATGTCGCTGATCTTTTACCGCTATACGTTTTTCCGGTTCTCGCCAGGCGACCTCTCGCCGCCCTATTGGATCAACATGGGGGCGATGGCGATCTCGACGCTTGCGGGAGCATTGCTGATCATCAACTCGGAAGATGCACCCTTTCTGCATTCCATCGTGCCGTTCATGAAGGGATTCACCGTCTTTTACTGGGCGACGGGAACCTGGTGGATTCCGATGTTGGTCATTCTTGGTATCTGGCGGCATATCTACAAACGGTTTCCGCTGAAATATGATCCGCTCTATTGGGGGGCGGTATTCCCGCTGGGTATGTATGCCGTCAGCACGGCAAAAATGGCCGACGCGATGAGTTTCGATTTTCTCGAAACCCTGCCGGTCACCTTTGCCTGGATTGCGCTGGGTGCGTGGACGCTGGCCTTCAGTGCCTATCTTGTTACGCTGTTTCGTACCGTAAAGGGATCATCCCCGGTCCCATAGCGTTCCTCGGGTTGTCGCCCGTGCCAGGCCGCCTCCGCCATCGCCGGAAGCTGACGCGGGCCGTGCCTGAGCCCGGCAAATTTCAGTCAGCCCGCAAGCGGTGCCATTTCCGGGGCGCCCGCTGTGGCCGAAGTTTTCAGGGTCACTACAGAATTTCGCGAAACGCTTTATCCCGCGCCCTCGTCAATCCGGGGCAGGAACCATGTCAGCAACCCCGCAAGCGGCAGGAAAGAGCATATCAGATAGACCGTCTCGACGCTGTAGCTGTCAGCCAGCACGCCAAGGAGCGCCGCCGCGATACCACCTAGCCCGAAGTTCAGTCCGTAGAACAGCCCGCCGATCAGCCCGATGCGATTGGGCAGCAGGTCCATCGCATAGATCAGGATCGAGGCAAAGGCGCTCGCCATGATCAGGTTGATCATGATCGTCAGCACGCCGGTCCAGAACAGATCTGCATAAGGCAGGATCAGCGTCAGGGGCAGCGGGCCCAGCACCGAGATCCAGATGATCCGATACCGCCCGATCCGGTCGCCCACGATGCCGCCGATCAACACGCCCACAGCCGCCGCCAGCAGGAAGACAAAGAGCATCATCTGCGACGCGGGGATGGAAAGGCCGAACCGCTCGATCAGATAGAAGGTGTAGAAGGAGCGAAAGCTCTCGCCATAGGTGTTCTTGGTGAACATTAGAAAGGTCAGGACGACAAGGCCGATGCCGATGGTCAACGGGGCGTGCTGGATCGTTTCAACGCCCATCTTGCGGCGTGCCCGCGATGCTGCGAATTCGACGGATAACTGACGCTGCTTGCTGCCGATCCATGTCAAAAGCATCATCGCCATAAGGGCTGTGACCGCGAACCATGCAAGGCTTGGTTGCCCCCAGGGCACAACGATAAGGGCTGCGAATACCGGCCCGAGCGCCCCGCCTGCCTGTCCGCCAACCTGAAAGATACCCTGTGCCAGCCCCTGCCGACCTCCGGAAGCATAGCGCGCCATCCGCGTCGCCTCGGGATGAAAGATCGACGAGCCGATACCGATCAACGCAACCGAGACCAGGATCATCGAATAGCTTGGGGCGTAGGCGAGGCTGACCAATCCGGAAAGAGTGAACATCATCCCCACCACCGGCGAATAGGGCGCAGGACGCCGGTCGGTCACCATGCCGATCACGGGTTGCAACATGGCCCCGGCGATCTGGAATGTCAGGGTAATCATGCCGATCTGAACGAAATCCAGTTCATAAGCCGCCTTCAGGATCGGATAGGCCGCCGGAATAAGGGATTGCATCATGTCGTTCAGCAGATGGGTCAAACCCAGAACTGACAGTACGGCCAAATGAGTTCCCGAACGGGTCGTGGTTGTCATGTCAGGCGTCTTTCACTTTCGGAGATACAGGCGATAATACGGCCAATTGGTCACACCATGCTGGTCGCTGCAAGGGGTGCTGCAACGAACGGTCATTCACTGCATACCGCCCATGGAAAACGATGACATGGTCGAAACCGATCCCGCACTCGTGGGCAGATCATCGATGGCTCTTAGCCAGAACGAGAGGCCAACATACGGCATTCCGCCCCGAGCGAATGCTCTTGGGGTTGGTCATGAAATATCAAAGCGTGGAATCTTCGGTCGTTTCTGTGAGGATATGATTATTTTATTGCGCTTTGAGGTCCGATAAAAAAATTATAGCAATTTCAACCGATCCCCCTAAGATGCGTTTGAGGTTGCATTGACCTACAAAACATATGGGACCTCAGAGCTTTTCCACGGGAGGATACCATGACTAAGAATTTGACTAGCCGTCGCAATGCCTTACGCATGATTACTGGCGCCGGCGCTGCCACTCTCGCAGCCCCCCATGTCGCGGGCGCACAAGCCAAGGGCACAACCTGGAAGATCCAGACGTCCTGGCCCGGCGGCGCGGGCTTGCAGATATTCAAGGATTGGTGCGCGACCATTACCGAAAAGACCGACGGCGAATTGGCCTTTCAGCCGTTCGGCGCAAATGATGTGGTCGGTGACTTTCAGCTTTTTGATGCGGTGAAAAACGGCGTTCTGGATGCGGTTAACCCCTTCACGATCTACGCTCAGGGCATCATTCCGGCTGCAACCTTCCTGACCTCCTACCCACTCGGGCTGCGCCAGCCCGGCGAATGGGACGTGTTCTTCTACGGCCTTGGTGGCCTGGAAATCGCCCGCGAGCTCTATGCGGCGCAGGGCATGTACTATGTCGGCCCGGTGCATCACGGTGCCAATATCATCCACTCCAAGGTCCCGATCCGCTCTATCGACGATTTCGCGGGCCGCAAGATGCGCCTGCCCGGCGGCATGGTCTCGGATGTCTTTTCGGAGATTGGCGCGGAAACGACCGTTCTGCCCGGCTCGGAAATTTTCCCCGCGCTTGAAAAAGGCACCATCGACGTGGCCGACTACACCGGCCCTGCCGTCAACTACGCTCTCGGGTTCTCTCAGGTGACGAAGTATATCAGCATGGGCCCTCCGGGTTTCATGTCGGTCTATCAACCGGTCGACCTGATGGATATCACCGCCGGCCAGGCCTCCTGGGACGCTCTCAGCCCGGCGATGAAGCAGTTCGTGGAACTGGAAACCAAGGCCTATTCGATCCATCACCACGCCATGATCCAGCAGGCCGACAAAGAGGCCTGGGCAAAATTCGAGGCCGATGGCACCGAAATCAACCGCCTCAGCCAGGATGACGTGGAACTGATGACCGAGGTCGCGGTGCCGATCTGGTTCAAATATGCCAACCGAGATCCCATTGCGGCGAAGATCTTCAAGATCCAGCTCGATTACATGATGTCCGGTTCGCTCGGTTATGTGACACCGGAACAGGTCGAAGGCCTGACCCTCGACCTCTGACGCCGTCTGCGCGTTCAGCCAACACCGGCTGCCCGGTCTTACGCCGGGCGGCCTTCTCAATGATCCGAACACACAGGACCCCAAGATGCCTGGTCTCAGCTTCACGCTGCCGCATTGGCTTTACTGGGTTGGCCTCATCGCCTTCCCGGCCATCGCCATGATCCTCGCCCGTCGCCCCCGTCCTGCGGAGCGTCTCTATACCAAAACCATAGCCTATATGATCCTTGTCGCCGGCGGCATCATCGGGATCCACCGGTTCTACCTCAAAAGCATTCTGGGGCTGATCTTTATCCCGATCTTTGTTTTTGTGCTCTACTCCAACAGTTCGGAACAACACGCCCGCACCCAGCAAACCAATATTATCAATCAGCTCCGCATGGCTGAACGCATCGTCGACCGCGAGAAACCCCGTGTTTCCGAGGCCGTGGCCGCCATCGACAGCCTACGCGCCGACCTTGCTGCCACCGAAGAAGGCTCCTTTGCCCGCCGAAGCGCGGAAAAGAAGGTCGACCGTGCCGCGCGCACGATCGAGACCGGGCGCGCGAAACTGGACGAAGCCGAGACGACCGTCGCCGAAACGGCCCCTCTGGTGGCCGCATCATCGGAAAAGCGCGCCTTCTGGTCTCGCGCTGCCGCCTGGGCGCTCTATGTCCTGCTGGCTATGGTTGCGATTGACGCAATTCTCATTCCCGGCCTTGTGCGCCAGGCCAATGGCAGCATCGAGATGGAACCCGAGGTCCCCATCGTCATCGACCCCGACAGCCGCCAGCCCGATCCTGCCTACGCCACGAACTTCATCGACCGCATCTCGCTTTTCTGTGGTGAGTTCGTCAGCTACTGGGCGGTGATTGCCGTGTTCGTCTACTATTACGAGGTGATCGCCCGCTACGTGTTCAACAGCCCCACCAACTGGGCCCACGAAAGCATGTATCTGATGTTCGGTATGCAATACCTGATCGCCGGAGCCTATGCGATGCTGACCGAGTCACATGTGCGCGTCGATATTTTCTACGCTAACTTTTCTCCCCGCCGCAAAGCCATCACCGACCTTCTGACGTCGGTTTTCTTCTTCATCTTTGCCGGCACGCTGATGGCCACCTCATGGATATTT
Organism: uncultured Roseovarius sp.; assembly: GCA_947503145.1. Taxonomy (GTDB): domain Bacteria; phylum Pseudomonadota; class Alphaproteobacteria; order Rhodobacterales; family Rhodobacteraceae; genus Roseovarius. The sequence goes on along the minus strand of CANNCP010000005.1, from coordinate 98,731 downwards.
GCCATGGACGCGATTGCCGTCCCTTCGGGTAACGGCATTCTTTCCGCCTGGGCACGTGGTGAAATCCCCACTGCTGAAATGCTGTCTCGCTTCGACCTGTCGCAGTTCACCGATCCGGCCATCCGCTGGGGTGAAATCAGCTTTAATGAATGGGAGGTTCCGCTATGGCCGATGAAATGGGTCATGGTTCTCGGCGGCCTGCTGCTGATTCTTCAGGGGATCTCGAAGGTCGGCAAAGATATTCGCGCGATTGCGAGAGGGTAATACATCATGGGCATTGATATCTCGATCGACCTTCTCACGTTGCTGATGTTCGGCTCGCTTCTGGTGCTGCTGATGGCAGGGCTGCCGCTGGCCTTCGTCACCGGCGGGCTTGCCTGCGTGTTCCTGTTCGTCCTCGGCGACGCACAGACGCTGAACATCGTCCCCTCGCGGATCTTCCCGATGATGACGAACTACCAACTCTCGGCGATCCCGTTATTCATCTTCATGGCCTCGATGCTGGAGCGCGCGGGGCTGATCAACGAGATGTTCGACGTGATCTACAAACTGCTGGGCGGCCTTAAAGGTGGCCTCGCTTCGGCTACGATCATCGCCTCGACCATCCTTGCGGCGATGGTCGGGGTGATTGGGGCCGCGGTCGTCACTATGGGCATCATCGCGTTGCCCGCGATGCTGGCGCGCAGTTATGACCCCAAGATCGCCATGGGCTCTATCATGGCCGGTGGCACGCTCGGCATTCTGATTCCGCCCTCCATCCTTGCCATCATTTATGCGGTCGTGGCGGAACAATCCGTAGGCGAGCTGTTCATCGGCGCGGTGATCCCAGGCCTGATGCTCTCAGGCCTCTACATCCTCTATGTCACCGTCCGATCGTACATCAACCCGGATCTTGGCCCGCCGATCCCCATAGATGAACGCGTCACCGCCCGCGAAAAATTCCTGCTCATCGGTCGCATGTCCGCGCCCATCGCCCTGATTATCGTCGTCCTTGGCGTCATCTTTACAGGCATCGCGACCCCGGTAGAGGCTGCTGGCATCGGCACGTTCGGGGCGTTCATCGTCGCTGCGATCCACCGCAGACTCGATTGGCAGACCATCCGCGAGGCCTGTCTCACCACCCTCAAGGCCACCGCGATGGTGATCTGGATCATGTTCGGCGCGACCATCTTTGTCGGTCTCTACGTGCTCGAAGGTGGACAGCAGTTCGTTCAGGAAAGCCTCGCCGCCACCGGCCTGGGCCCGTGGGGTATCCTGATCCTGATGCAGTTGCTGCTGATCATCCTCGGCATGTTCCTCGACTGGGTTGGCATCTTGCTGCTCTGCGTGCCGATCTTTGTGCCAATCATCAAGGCGATGGGTGCCCAGGCGTTCGGCCTGGATGATCCCAGCGACCTGGCGCTCTGGTTCGGCGTGCTCTATCTCATCAACATGCAGATGAGCTTCCTGTCGCCACCGTTCGGCTATGCGCTGTTCTACCTGCGCGGCGTGGCGCCCGCTTCAATTCCGATGGGCGACATCTTCCGCTCTGCCCTGCCATTCCTCGCGATTCAGATCATTGGCCTGGCGCTCTGCATGCTTTTCCCGGAGATCATCACCTGGTTGCCCAACGTCGTCTATGGATAGGTGTGGACTGGCGCGGTCTAAAGCGTTCCGCCTCAAACCTGAGGCACTCAGTCAAGGTGGAACGCTTTAGTGCAGCGATTGAAACGAAGCGTTTCGGTGAATCCCTGTCGCAGGAATTTGCCGATACGCTATATTATTTGGTGGGTTTTGATTGGTTTGGGGGCAACTTCTCCCGCGCGGGATTTTCTGCAACCTCTTGCAAGGGATTGGCCACCATCTCGGCGTCAATATGGGCGTCGATCGGTGTCTGATAGGTCTGAAGCAAATAGCCCAGGACCGAGTAAAATCCGACAGTGGCAATCAGGTCCATTACCGCCTCTCTGCCGATGACGGTTGCCAGTTCCGCTTCTTGATCCAGCGTCAAACGCTTGTTGTCGATCAGCGCATCGACTGCGCGGACGATCAGGCCATCTTCACCATCGGGCATTTCGCGGATTGCCGCGATCCGGGCATCGTCCATTCCAAGCGCGCGAGACCGGCTGACGTGATGGGCCCATTCGTAGTTTGAGCCGAACCGAACCGCAGTGCGTAGAATGACCACTTCCGTCCAGACGGGGCCGAGCCGGTTGTCTTTCACGATATGTTGGCGCAGCGGGGCCCAGGCCCGCAGTAGCGCCGGGTGGTGCGCCATGGTGCGGTAGACGTTCAGGTTGCCTGCAAAACCGTCGCGTAAATCGGAAATCTGCTCGGGCCAGTCAGCATCGGATATCGGCGGGCAGGGGGAGCGGGTCATGATCTTAACCTTCTGAGTATAAGGGAGAGTGGGGGGCAAAGCGACGCGCACCTATCCGGTGACGGCGAAAACAGGAGCTTGAATGCAACACGCTATAAGCGAAAATGGGACCAGCCACCTGCAGCATGCCATAAAGACACGCGAGCGGAGCAGCTGATCCCATCAAGGCGGATCGCTCTGGAAGGGGATCAGCCTTCCTTTACGCCTTTTTCCACCCGCGCGCCGAGTGTCTTGTCAACGTTGTGCCAGTATTGAAGCGCCCGTTGCAGGATTGGCTCGGACACGCCGCCCTTGAGGTGGCCGACGATGTTGTCGACCAGTCGGTCGCGCTCGCCGTCGTCCATCACATCGCGCACCAATGTGCCCGCCTGTCCCCAGTCGTCGTCATCCTTGCGCAAGGTATAGGCCTGGCGCACCATGTCGCCATCAGAGTACCAGTTCCCGGCGTCATCCGTACGGGACGGATCGGCCGCCGGTCCGCCGTAGGAGTTCGGCGCATAGACCGGATCGGACACGTTATCGACCCGCATCGCGCCGTCTTTGCTGTAGCTGTGGACCGGCGATTTGGGCTGGTTGACCGGGATCTGGCTAAAGTTCGCACCGATACGCGCGCGGTGAGCATCAGCATAGGCAAAGCTGCGCCCCAGCAGCATCTTGTCCGGGCTGAGACCAATACCGCGCACCAGATTGCTTGGTGCAAATGCGGCCTGCTCGATCTGGGTGTGGAAATCGGTCGGATTACGATCCAGCGTCAGTTTGCCGACTTCGATCAGCGGATAATCCGCATGCGGCCAGACTTTGGTCAGATCAAACGGGTTGAAGCGATAAGTTTTCGCCTCTTCAAAGGGCATGATCTGCATGTGCAGGGTCCAGCTGGGGAAGTCGCCCTCTTTGATTGAATTGAACAGGTCGCGACGGTGATAGTCGCCATCTACGCCAGCGATACGGTCAGCCTCGGCTTGGGTCAGGAACTCGTTGCCTTGATCCGTCTTGAAGTGGTATTTGACCCAGAATTTTTCGCCATCGGCGTTCACCCACATATAGGTGTGGCTGGAAAATCCGTCCATGTGACGCCATGTCTTGGGGATGCCGCGATCGCCCATCAGCCATGTGACCTGATGCGCCGATTCCGGTGACAGGGACCAGAAATCCCACTGCATGTCGTGATCGCGCAGGCCGCTGTCGGCGCGGCGTTTCTGCGAACGGATGAAGTGCTGGAATTTCAGCGGGTCGCGCAGGAAGAAGACCGGCGTGTTGTTCCCGACCATGTCGTAATTGCCTTCGCTGGTATAGAACTTCAGCGAAAAGCCGCGCGGGTCGCGCCAGGTGTCGGGGCTGCCGCTCTCGCCGGCCACGGTCGAGAAACGGATCAACGTGTCGGTCTTGGTGCCGGGCTGGAACAATGCCGCGCTGGTGTATTTGCTGACGTCTTGCGTCACTTGGAAATGACCAAATGCGCCGGCACCCTTGGCATGGGGCTGACGCTCGGGGACGCGCTCGCGGTTGAAAGCGGCCATTTGTTCGATCAGATAGTGATCGTGCAGCACAATGGGGCCGTCTGCACCAACCGTCAGCGAATGTTCGTCACTGGCGACCGGGGCACCAGCATCGGTCGTGGTGGGTTTTCGGGTATCCTTCGTCATGGTCAATCCTCTTTCATGTCGCTAGTGTAGTCAGGTCCCTGCGCCTGCCCTTATAGGTGAAACCGGGACCATCTTATATAGGGGTGATCTTATCAATACCCAACCCGAGATCCTCGTCTGGCGTGAGGGCCAGGGCGCATAGCGATCCCGCTGTGTCGGCACCTGCGATCTTGCCGTCGTTGTGGGTGGCAGACAGGCCGGAGATCGTCACCGGTACGCCGCCCAACTGCAATCAGGGGGCTTTCGGCGCAGGCCGACGAGATCATTCGGCCGGATGTCTGTCCCAGTCCTCGGGTTTTGGCAGTTGGTTGAACGTATGTTCCGGCACCGGCGTTGGCAGGGTCCATTCCAGGGTGTCGGCATAGTCGTTCCAGTAACTCGCCCGCGTCTCACGCTTGCCGGCCAGAAGGGTATAGAAGATGATCCCGATGAACAGCAGAAGCGATGCGAACGAGAGCAGCGCGCCCCAGCTCGATACCGCGTTCCACAGGCCGAACGCCTCGGGGTAGTCGATGTAGCGGCGCGGCATCCCCTGACGTCCGAGGAAGTGCTGAGGAAAGAACGTCAGGTTCGCACCGATGAAGAACATCCAGAAATGCAGTTTGCCCGCCCATTCCGGGTATTGCCGCCCCGACATCTTGGCGAGCCAGTAATAAATCCCGGCAATCAGCGCGAAAATCGCCCCGAGGCTCATGACGTAGTGGAAGTGGGCCACCACATAATAGGTATCATGATAGGCGCGGTCCAGGCTGGCCTGCGCCACGACAACGCCGGTCACGCCACCGACGGTAAACAGGAAGATGAAACCCATCGCGAACAGCATCGGTGTCTTGAACTGTACCGAACCGCCCCACATCGTCGCAAGCCAGGAAAAGATCTTGATGCCGGTCGGCACCGCGATCGTCACCGAAGCGATCTGGAAGAAACCCTGCTGCGAGAGCGACATGCCCGAGGTGAACATGTGGTGCGCCCAGACCAGGAACCCCATGCCGCCGATGGCGATCAGCGCCCAGACCATCGGCAGGTAGCCGAATATCGGCTTGCGCGAGAACGTCGCGACGACATGGCTGATGATGCCAAAGCCGGGGAGGACGACGATATAGACCTCCGGGTGGCCGAAGAACCAGAACAGATGCTGATAGAGCATCGGGTCACCCCCGCCCGAGGCATCAAAGAATGTCGTCGCAAAATTGCGGTCGACCAACAGCATCGTCACGGCCCCCGCCAGCACGGGCACCGCCATCAAAAGCATCCAGGCCGTGACGAAGATCGACCAGGCAAAGAGCGGCACCTTGAACAGCGTCATCTTCGGTGCGCGCATGTTGAGAAAGGTGGTGATCATGTTGATCGCGCCCAGGATTGAACTGGCGCCCGAGACATGAACGGCAAAGATCGCCAGATCCATCGAGATGCCGCCATCCCGGACCGAAAGCGGTGCATATAGCGTCCAGCCCACCCCGGCCCCGTGCGATCCGTCCCCGCCGGGCGCAAAGAACGACGCGACGGCAAGGCCAGTGCCTGCAACGAACAGCCAGTAGCTGAGATTGTTGAGCCGTGGAAAGGCCATGTCGGGCGCGCCGATCATCAACGGCATGAAGTAGTTGCCGAACCCGCCGAAGAGGGCCGGGATCACCACGAAGAACATCATCAGGATACCGTGATAGGTGACCAGAATGTTCCACAGATGTCCGTTCGGCGTACAGTCCGCCGCCGAGGGCCAGAATCGCATGCCTTCCATGCACATGTACTGCACACCCGGATGCATCAGCTCCAGCCGCATGAATACCGACAGCAGCGCCGCGATCAGCCCGACCGCCGCGGCAGTGAATAGATAGAGGATGCCGATGTCCTTGTGGTTGGTCGACATGAACCAACGGGTGAAAAAGCCACGCTTTTCGTCGTTTCGGTTTATCGTTGCTTCGCTCATCGGGTCCTCCTGGCGTGGTGGACGATCGGAGTCAGGCGTGCGGCGTGGCTTCGAATCGCGGGAAAAGAATGTTGTTTTCCAAATGGATGTGCTCCATCAAATCGGACTTGAACTGGGACATGCCGGTATAGAGCGCCTGCCAGGTCCGGCAGGCACCGCCGGGCAGCGTCTGGTCATGGGTCAGACGGTCGATCTGTTGCAGGATCTCACCGTGATCGTCATGGTCGTGGCGCATCTGGCTGATCGGGACGTCAAGACCGCCAGCGGCCTGTCGGCGCATCGCGGGAAAGAGGATCAGCTCCTCTTTCTTCATGTGCACTTCCATCTCGCCGATCGTGCGCTGCAATATATCGGCCAGCCCGGCGGGAACGTCCGAATGGTCGACATGCGCCGCTTCGACCTTGCGTGACAGGGTCACGAGTTCGGGCAGTTGCCGTCGATGCGTCTCGTGATAGCGGGTCTGGATGTGGTCGATCAGGGCGCCGGTGTCCTGCGGTGCCTCCGGTTGCGCGCTGGCGTCCAGCGCGTCCAGCGCATCGGTGATCTGCGCCATATCCAGCCCGCGCTGATCCGCAGCCACTTGCAGCAGCACCTCGCCATGACAGCAAAAATCAATGCCGAACTGGCGAAAAACCCTGGTCGCACCGGGTAGTTGGGCAGCGATATGGCCGACGGAATGGGTGTGAAACGGGTCAGTCACATGGGTCATGGAACGCACCATTATTGCGTGGGGCGAGGCAGAAACGAGTCACACCGAGCCGCCGCATCGAGTCTAATTGGAGTTTGCAATACCAGTTATGGCGCGCTACAATAAGTATTGTCAATGCCAATTAGAGGGTGGCCATGCGTCTTGCTACATTTACGGATTACGGATTGCGGATCCTCATGCGGCTGGCCAGCGCTCCGCAAGAACGGTTCAGCACGGCCGATCTGGCAGCGCAGTTCGAGGTATCCCGGCATCACCTGACCAAGGTTGTGCAGGACTTGGTGCGCGGTGGTTTTATCAGAACACGGCGCGGGACCGGTGGGGGCATGTGCCTGGCGCGGCCTGCGGATGACATCGGCCTGGGCAGCGTCGTGCGCCATCTGGAGCGGCGCTTTGCACTTGTCGAGTGCTGCCAGGCGGACGGTGGAAATTGCGTGCTGAAGCCGACCTGCCGTCTAAAGCCCCGGCTTCTGGCGGCACAGAGCGCATTCCTGAATGAACTGGACCGATCAACCATTGCTGACTGCGCGTGGCCCGACGACGCAGTGGCCGCCTGAAGCGTTCTGCATTTAATCCCGAGGTACAGATTTGATGCAAAACGCCCGCAACACTGAAGCGCGCGGGAAGGCATTAATGAGAAGGAAACTGTCATGACCGAAATAGAAATAGGTTCCGACCTGATCCAGGTCGATGCAGAGGTTGTCGCGAAGGCCCTGAAAATCGCCCCGCGTGAGCTACAGCAAAGGATGCGCGAGGGCACCGTCACCAGCCGGTTCGAACATGGCGAAGGGGCGGACGCGGGTCGCGTGCGGCTGACGTTCTATTCTGACAGCCGCCGCGCGCGGATCACCGCCGACACCTCTGGCGCGATCCTGTTCTGCAGTGCGGTCGATTATGGCCGACCAGCAAAGGCTGAATTGCCGACACCCGAGCACACCGAAAACACTGACATCGCGCCCGACACGGCAAAGGCGGCATCGACACGCGCCCGCCTTGACGCGCTGCTCGATGCGGCGTTGCAGGACACCTTTCCCGCCAGTGATCCGATCGCTATCGGTTTTGATCCTTCGGATTGAAAGGGGGCGGGGATCTGGTGCGTGGCAAAGCTTCGTTCCGGGTCATGCAGAAACGGACGTTTCATACGCTCTCCAAGGTGCGATTACGTGATGAATATGGGGTATCGCTGAGCCAATTGAAAAGGAAAAACCATGCCAGACCCGCTTTTTCCCACCAATACCGGCGCGCTCGCGAAGCGCCGCAAGGAATTGACGCCGGATGCAACGGCTGCGTTTGAGGCCTTCAGCCGCGCCGTCTTTGCCGATGGTGCGCTGGATGGCAAGACCAAGCAGCTGATCGCCGTGGCGGTCGCCCATGTCACCCAATGCCCCTACTGTATCAAGGGCCACACCAAGGCGGCGCTGCGACACAAAGCGAGTGAGGCCGAGATCATGGAGGCGATATGGGTCGCATCCGAAATGCGCGCGGGCGGTGCATATGCGCATTCGGTGCTGGCGCTCGACGAGATGGAAAAAGCTGCCGCAAAGGAATGAAACACCCGTCTCTTTCGATTGTCCTGGCGGTCGCCGAGGGCAATTGTTTCAAACACTATCAATGGAGGGTCGTAAATGACCGCCCAATTCGCTCTTGAGCCATCCTTTGCAGAAAGAAAGCGCGCGCAGATCAGGGAAGCGGCCAGCATCATGGGCATTGATGAGGCCTATCTGTCGCTCATGGTTGATGAGTTTTATATCCGCATCCGCGCGGATGCGCATCTTGGTCCGATCTTCGAGGCCGAGATTGGCGATGATTGGGGGCCGCATCTGGACCGGATGAAACGGTTCTGGGCCTCCGTCGCGCTGAATGCGGGCAGCTATGCAGGCAAGCCGGTGGCGGTTCACCGGCGGCTTCGCGGTGTCGTGCCAGAGGATTTTAGCCTATGGCTGGCCCTGTTCCGCGCCACGCTGGAGGATACGGCCCCTACACCGGAAGCCGTCCAATATCTGATGGTCCGGGCCGAGCGGATCGCGCAAAGCCTGCGCATGGCGATGTTCGAGAGGACCGAAACCGGCGTGCCGTCACTGGGTTGAAATAAAGCGTTTCACTTTTGACCTGAGATATCAGTAAAGCGTAATGCCGCGCGCGTTTCGCAAAGTCTGTGAGTCAGGTTGTTGGCGAAATACATCAGGGTAGCACCCCCATGCCGCCGATGGTCCCGGTGATCGGCAGCATCGCGCTGGACAGGTCGGACAACGCGCCCGATACCATCTCGCGCTTGATCTCGATCTGGGCGATCGGGAAATGATCGTCACCAGACAGCCATTGATCCACGCCCCGACCGACATTCCAAAACGCAGATCGCCGAACGCCTGCACGAATGTGGTCGGACGCAGCTTCTCGTAAAGGTCGTGCAGGCCGGTATCGGGCTTGGCCTCACGGTCCAGCATTCGGGGGCAATGGTTTCAGGCTAATCATGAGCAATAAGGGAAGGTAGGCGTCTTTTTTGGAATATCCGGGAACCTTTCTGCTCCAGCCACATCCAATCCTGCAGACACGCCAAAACTGGCCTGTCCCTGAATTTGTGAAAGGAACACAAGATGACCCGTTTTTTCGCCACCCTCGCGGCAATGTCTTTGATTGCCACGCCGCTTCTGGCACATGGCCCGGTTGACGCAGTTGCGAGCAATCCGCCCGATGCGCCCTATCAAAAGGTCAGTGATCTGGTGCCGCTGCCGGATTTTCTGCCCGGTATGGGGGAATTGTTCGTCGATCCGGCGACACTGCCTGCCGGTCCGTTTGTCGCCTACGATCATGACGATCGGGTTGTCAGCACGATCTACATGATCCCGCTTTCACAGATGAATCCGGACACGAATTTTGACAATCTCGCCGTGCCCGGCGGGGCGGTCGATCACACGGATATCTACTATAACGCGGGCCATCCGGGGGTTGCAGAGCCGCATATCCACATCGTCCTCTGGCATGTGCCGGTCGCAGACGAAGCCAGCGTGGCTGAATAAGATGCGACGGAGGACCTTTCTTTGGGGAGGTGGCAGCCTGATGGCTGCCACTTCGATTTCACCCCGGCTTGTGATGGGCGGCTCTGTGGTCGAAATCACTATGAGCGGGCGGCAAGATGGCTCGAAAGTGTGGTTTGATCCCTTGGGCGTGCTGATCCGGCCCGGCCAGACGATCCGCTGGACCAACCATGACAAGGGCAATGCTCATACGGCCACGGCCTATGTCATGGACGACTATGATCATCCGCGCCGTATTCCTGATGGCGCAGTGGCGTTCGACAGCGACTATCTGCTGCCGGATGAGAGCTATGAGGTGACGTTGGATGTGCCCGGGGTGTATGATTACTACTGCGTGCCGCATGAATTGTCTGGCATGGTCGGGCGTATCATCGTCGCAGAGCCGGGCCAGACCGGGTTTGAAGATTATCCCGGCGGCGATCTGCCAGAAGAGGTTCTGGACGGGTTTCCGCAGATCGCGGACATCCTGAAACACGGCAGCATTCGGATGGGTGACTGAAATGCGATCTGAACCGGTTCCAATCCGCAACTCATACGAGGCGTTGAGCGAGGCCGAACTGGTCACGCTGGCACGCGGCGGCAACAATGACGCCGTCCGCGCGCTGGTGCGGCGCAACAATCAGCAACTCTTTCGGATCGCACGCGGCATCCTGCACAACGATGCCGAAGCCGAGGATGCGGTACAGGCGGCCTATGTGACCGCCTTCACCAAGCTGGCGGGATTTCGCGGCGAGGCGGCGTTTTCAACCTGGCTGACCCGGATCCTCATGAACGAGGCTTACGGGCGGTTGCGCCGACAGGGACCGGTTGTCGATCTGGCCGAATACCGCGAAGGGACGCGCAACACCCTTGATGGAGACTTGTCAGACCCGATGGCACATTATCCCCAAAACCCCGAGTCCGAGCTTGGGCGCGCCGAAGTGCGAAAATTCCTTGAAAAGGCTATTGATGCGCTGCCTGAACCCTTTCGGCTGACCTACATCATGCGCGATGTACAAGAGATGACAACGCGAGAGGTGGCACACCTTTTGGGCATCAATATCGTCACAGTCAAAACTCGCCTGTTCCGCGCCCGTCGCCTGTTGCGCACGGAACTGAGCAGGAGTGTTGCTGATGAATTTTCAGCTATCTTTCCATTCGACGGCGCGCGTTGTGCGGGAATGGCGGACCGGGTGACCCGGACGCTGGCCGGGCAGCGTGACGGGTAACAAGACGGCCCCGTGATCAGGCGTTGGCGTGACCGGCATGGCCTGAAGCCGTGTCAGCCCCGTTCAGGTGTTGAACAGGAAGTGCAGCACATCGCCGTCCTTGACGATATACGCCTTGCCTTCCGCGCGCATCTTGCCCGCTTCCTTGGCTGCCTGTTCGCCGCCCAGGTTGATGAAATCGTCATAGGCGATCGTCTCGGCGCGGATGAACCCTTTTTCGAAATCACCGTGGATCACGCCTGCCGCCTTGGGCGCGGATGTGCCGGTTTTGATCGTCCAGGCGCGCGCCTCCTTGGGGCCGACGGTAAAGTAGGTCTCAAGATGCAACAGCTCATAGCCCGCGCGGATCAGTCGGTCGAGGCCGGCCTCGTGGAGGCCCATCTCTTCGAGGAACATCTGCGCCTCGTCCGGGTCTAGCTGGCTGATTTCTTCTTCGATCTGGGCGCTGATGACCACATGGGCGTTGCCCTCGGCGGCGGCCATTTCACCCACTTTGGCCGATAGCTCATTGCCCTCTGCGGCATCGGCTTCGCCCACGTTGCAGACATAGAGTACCGGTTTTGAGGTCAACAACTGCAGCAGTTTCCAGGCACGCGCGTCTTCGGCGTCGATTTCGACCGTACGGGCAGGTTTGCCTTCTTCCAGCGCCGCCAGTGCCGCGCGCAACAGCCGTTCTTGCTGCACCGCTTCCTTGTCGCCACCGCGCACCTTGCGCACGATGTTCTGCAGGCGCCTCTCGACGCTTTCGATATCGGCCAGCATCAACTCGGTCTCGATGGTTTGGGCATCGGACACGGGGTTAATGCGTCCTTCCACATGGGTCACGTCACCGTCCTCGAAGCAGCGCACCACATGGGCGATGGCATCGACCTCGCGGATATTGGCCAGGAACTGATTGCCCAGGCCTTCGCCCTTGCTGGCGCCCTTCACGAGGCCAGCAATGTCCACAAAGGTCATGCGGGTCGGAATGGTCGTCCTGGACTTGGCGACCTCGGCCAGTTTTTCCAGCCGTGCATCGGGTACGGCCACATCGCCCACGTTCGGTTCGATCGTGCAGAAGGGAAAGTTTGCCGCTTGCGCCGCGGCTGTGCGCGTCAGCGCGTTGAAGAGCGTCGATTTGCCGACATTTGGCAGACCCACGATTCCCATTTTAAAGCCCATGACGCACCTCTTGTGACAGCAGCGCCGCTTCTATGGGCTGGCGGGGCCGGGTGCAAGGCTTGAAGCTATGCGCGCCCGCACGAACAGCACAGCAGGCAGGGCATAAACGTGCAATTGTAATCGTCCTCAATCAGCACCCGCGACGGATGGTGCGGGAAAAACGCGCGCGGCCATTGATTTTCGCGTCGCAAAGCCGCAAAGGAAGGGCAGCACGCAAGAGGGGATGCTCATGTCCAGGATCGACGCCAAATTCGCAGAGTTGAAAGCCGCCGGAAAGAAGGCTTTCGTGTCGTATATCATGGCGGGAGACCCCGATTACGAAACCTCTCTGGAGATCGTCAAGGGACTGCCCGGCGCCGGTGTGGACATCATCGAGCTGGGTGTGCCCTTTACCGATCCGATGGCGGATGGTCCGACGATCCAGCTGGCCGGTCAGCGGTCACTGGGTGCGGGCATGACGCTGCAACGCACGCTCGACATGGCGACCGAGTTCCGCAAGGGCGATGACACCACGCCCATCGTGCTGATGGGATATTACAACCCGATCTACAATCGCGGTGTGGACAAGTTCCTGACCGACGCCAAAGCGGCGGGTATCGATGGGCTGATCGTGGTGGATCTGCCGCCCGAAGAAGACGAGGAGCTGTGCATTCCCGCGCAGGCAACCGGGTTGAACTTTATCCGGCTTGCCACGCCCACGACAGATGACGCGCGCCTGCCCAAGGTGCTTCAGAACACATCGGGCTTTGTCTATTACGTTTCGATCACCGGGATCACCGGCGCGGCGGCGGCAGAGGCCACCGATGTGGGACCTGAAGTGGCGCGGATCAAATCACAGACCGATCTGCCGGTCATCGTCGGCTTTGGCGTCCGCACGCCCGAAACCTCGCAGGCCATCGCCAGCGTCGCGGATGGTGTTGTGGTCGGTTCGGCAATTGTGTCCCGGATCGCTGCCGGGGACAGCCCCGCCGAGGTTCTGAGCTTCGTCAAGGGGCTGGCGGACGGCGCGCATTCGACCTGAGCGGCATGCCAGCGATCACGTTTCCGACGCCCATCGGCCAGATGACCGTCATCAGTACGGACGGGTTCATCACCGCGATTGACTGGCACCGGCCCCACGCCGATGACAGCACACCAGAGCTGGAAGAGGCGCGCCGTCAGCTGACCGCGTATTTTGATGGATCCCTGACCGAATTCGACCTGCCTTTGCGGGTCGAGGGCTCTGCGTTTCAGCGCGATGTCTGTGATCAGATCGCGGCCATTCCTTATGGCGAGACGCGCAGCTATGGCGAGATCGCCAAGGCTTTGGGCGCACCGGCGCAGGCTGTTGGAGGCGGTTGCGGCGGCAATCCGATCCCGGTGATCATTCCGTGCCACCGCGTCCTTGGGGCGACGGGCCTTGGCGGGTTTTCGGCCAGGGGCGGGGTCGAGACAAAGGTGTGGTTGCTCAAGCACGAAGGCGCGGCGGGGCTGCTGATTTGATGCACGATGCACGATGCATGGGCGCAACGCGCGCCGCGTGGAAGTGCCGGGTGGGTCTTACCCCTGCCGCGCCGGGATGAGCTGTTGCGCAATCCCTGCACCCAGCAGATAGAGCGACGTCAGGACCAGCCCCCAATGCGCCCAGCTTTCGGGGTGGAAATCCACCCAGGCGGCCCAGCCTGCAAAGAACGTCCAGGCGAGACACATCGGCAGTGATACCGTCCGCCAGCGTTCGGTCCGTACCGGATGCACGAATTTCAGCGGCAGGAACATCGCCACCGCCAGAACCGACACCAGCGTCAGGCTGAACCAGAAATTCGGCTCGGTCGCGAACAGGACCAGCACCACCATGTTCCAGCAACCCGGAAAGCCGGAGAACGAATTGTCCTTGGTCTTCATTCCACGATCACAGAAATACATCGCACTGGCAAAGGTGATGAGGATGATTGCCACCCAGCCCGTCCAGCCCGGCAGCAACCCGGATTTGAACAACGCGAATGCCGGTATGAACGTATAGGTGATATAGTCGATGATCATATCGAGCAGATACCCGTCGAACCGCGGGGCGTTCTCGTTGACCTTGTATTTGCGCGCCAGAGGGCCATCGATTCCGTCGACGGCGAATGCCACGACGAGCCAGAGGAACATCAGGCTCCACTCTCCGTCAGCAGCGGCCAGCATGGCCAGCACGGCAAAGACGACACCGGTCGCCGTCAGAAGATGCACGGATAGGGCTTTGAATTCTTTTGTCATGGCGGCTTCATGGCGTAAATATGGGGGCTGTGCAATCCAGCTTTGAGCGGGAGCCGATCACGCTTTGGGATGGGCGCGTTGGTAGACTTCCATCAGTCGTGCGGTGTCTACCCCTGTGTAGGCTTGGGTCGTCGACAATGATGCGTGGCCCAGCAACTCCTGAATCGCGCGCAGATCGCCGCCCGCGTTCAGCAGGTGCGTGGCGAAACTGTGCCGCATTGCGTGCGGTGTCGCCGTGGCGGGCAGGCCCAGTTGCATGCGGACCTGTGCCATCACCTTTTGCACGATCCGCGGCGCCAGCTTGCCGCCCCGTGCACCCAGAAATAGCGGCGTTTCCGGCTCCAGCGGGTAGGGGCAAAGACGGATGTAGGCTGTGACGGCGGCGCGTGCAGCGGGCAGAACCGGCACGATGCGTTCCTTGCCGCCCTTGCCGGTGATCCGCAGCGCCTCGCCCAGCGGCACGTCCGCACCGGTCAATGACAGCGCCTCGGATATCCGCAGCCCGCAGCCGTAGAGCAGGGTGATCACAGCCTGGTCACGGGCGCTGATCCAGGGGGACTGTGATTGCAGATCGACGGTGGCGATCACTGCGCGGGCGGCCTCTTCGGTCAGCGGGCGGGGCAGCTTGCGTTGGAACCGGGGTGATCGGGTGGCCAGAACGGCAGTCGGCTCGAACCCTTCGCGCTCGCTCAGCCAGCGGTAAAAGGATTTCACCGCCGACAGTTTGCGCGCCAGGCTGCGCGGGCCGACATCGTCGCTGCGGGTATGGGCCATCCATGCACGCATGTCGCTGACGCCGATCTGCGCCAGTGGGCGCAGGCCTTGGGTTTCGCCCTTGTGCAGGGTCATGAAGGTCAGGAAATCGGCGACATCACGCGTATAGGCCGTGATGGTGTTTTCTGCCGCCCCCTTGAGCGCGCGCTCTGCCGCCAGCCAGGCCTGCAATGCATCGCGGGCGGCGGGCGAGATCATGCCAGCCAGCGGCGCATGCTACGTTCAAACACGCCGGCAAAAAAGGTCAGCAGATCGGTGCCTTGCTGTTGGCTGAACTGGTGCGGGTCCTCGGCGCCCATCACCAGCATGCCGGGCAGGCGCCCTTCGCCAAAATCGAGCCGCAGACAGGCCTCTGACCGGATATACCCGGCCTCGTCGCCGTAAAGCCGGTCGTCGCTGCCGTGGACCTGGCGCAATGTCACCTGCCGCTGCGGCCCGCCGCGCCCGCCGGTCAGGTAGCGCTCGATAAAACCCGGTTCTGCCACGCTAAGCACGTCGCCGAGCCGCTTGATCGCCGGATCTTCGTCGTTTTGTACCGATTCCAGCACCAGCCGGATCGCATCGACACGCAGGATATGGGCCACTTCGCCGCCCAGATCGCGCAGGAACGATTCGAACTCGGCCGGATCGAGCATGCGCAAAATGGCGCGATGCACCTGATTGGTGCCGGCCAGATTGTCATAGGCAGCGGCGATAACGCTGCGATGCGTATCCTCCAACCGGTCCAGACGCGCCTCCAGGCGGTCCATCGCGATGCCGCGCAAATCGACGATATTGCCCCCCATCGCGCGTTCGTTCGCAGCAATAAGGGCACGCATAAGGTCTTGGTCTTCCAGAATAACGTCTGGCTGAGAGATAATCCGCTCGCGCAGTGTATCGTCGATCTTGGTGTTGCTGCTCATGCTCGTCTCATTTTGGTTTTACCGTGGTATAGCATGGGGATGCGCGAAAATCTTTATCTGAATCGGGGGGGAGGGCGAATTTATTGGCGGATGACGGCTGACAGGACGGCATCTCGTGCTTGATGTTCGTTATGCCGGGCAATTCTGCCGTTCGCGCAAGCGTATCAATAGCTGTCCTGAAAGGAGTGGCCAAAGCGCTTCGCCCTGCTTTTGATCTCGCAAACAGGGTGAAATGCTTCAGATGACTCCCATAGCCCGCATGGCGTCAGCGACGCGCACGAAGCCCGCGATATTCGCCCCCAGCACATAATCGCCGGGCGCGCTGTATTCTTCGGCCGTCTCATGGCAGGAATCATGGATATTGGACATGATCTCTTCCAGTCGGCTTTCGGTTTTGGCAAAGCTCCAGCTGTCACGGCTGGCGTTCTGCTGCATCTCCAGCGCGGATGTCGCAACGCCGCCTGCATTGGCCGCCTTGCCCGGTGCGAACATGATTCCGGCCTTGCGGAACTGCTGTACCGCAGCGGAAGTGCAGGGCATGTTTGCGCCCTCGGCCACAACGATCACCCCGTTTTCGATCAGCGTTTTGGCATCTGCGGCGGTCAGTTCGTTCTGAGTAGCGCAGGGCAGGGCGATTTCGCACGGGACATCCCAGACCGAGCCGCTCTTGACGTAGTGACAGCCGTCGCCTCTGCGCTCGACATATTGCGAAATGCGGCCCCGCTCGACCTCCTTGATCTGCTTGACCAGCTCAAGGTCGATGCCGTTTTCGTCCACGATATAGCCGCCCGAATCCGAACAAGCGACAACCTTGCCGCCGAGCGCCAGGACCTTCTCTATTGCGTAGATGGCTACATTTCCGGATCCCGACACAACGCATCGTTTGCCGTCGAAATCGGTGCCCTTGCGGTTCAGCATCGAGCGCACGAAGTACACGGTGCCAAAGCCGGTGGCCTCTTTGCGGGCGCGCGAGCCGCCATAGACCAGCCCCTTGCCGGTCAGAACGCCGGCCTCGAAACGGTTGTTCAGACGCTTGTACATGCCGAACATAAACCCGATCTCGCGCGCGCCGACGCCGACATCGCCGGCCGGCACGTCGACATATTCTCCGATATGGCGATGCAGTTCGATCATGAAGGACTGGCAGAAACGCATGATTTCACGATCAGAGCGGCCCTTTGGGTCGAAATCGGACCCACCCTTGCCGCCACCGATCGGCATGCCGGTCAGCGCATTCTTGAAGGTCTGCTCAAATCCCAGGAACTTGATGATCCCGACATTTACCGAGGGGTGAAAACGGATGCCGCCCTTGTATGGGCCAAGCGCCGAGTTGAACTGGACCCGAAAGCCGCGATTGATCTGCACCTGATCGTTATCGTCGATCCACGGAACGCGAAAGATGATCTGGCGCTCGGGTTCGCAGATCCGCTGGATCAGGGCGTCTTCGGAATATTCCGGATGCCTGTTGATCACCCGGCCCAGGCTTTCCAGTACTTCACGCGCGGCCTGATGGAATTCCGGTTCGCCCGCGTTGCGGTGCAGGACCGTATCCAGGATTGGCTGAAGTTTTTCATGAATGGGTTTCAAGGTGAGGTCTTTCATTCTTGTCTGTGCCAGTGAAATTGCCGAAATCGAAGGTCAATGCAATGCCAAAACCGAGCTTTGCGTTTGCGTGGGTGGGGCGGGCAACAAGGCGAAACGCCCGGCAGAGTATCTTGCCGGGCGCGGATCAACATCATTTACACGATGTGATCAGACGATCTTCTGACCGGTTTTCGCCCAATCTTTCATGAACGTAGCAAGCCCCGCATCGGTTAGCGGATGCTCTGCCATCTTCTTGATCACGCCCGGCGGTGCGGTCATCACGTCCGCGCCGATCATCGCCGCCTGATAGGCGTGGTTCACCGTGCGGATCGAGGCAGCCAGGATCTGTGTATCATAACCGTAATTGTCATAGATCTGGCGGATATCCGAAATCAGCTCCATGCCGTCGAGGTTGATGTCATCAAGCCGCCCGATGAACGGGCTGATGAAGGTGGCACCTGCCTTGGCCGCCAACAGCGCCTGATTGGCCGAGAAGCATAGCGTGACGTTGACCATGTTGCCTTCGCCCGACAGCACATTGCACGCCTTCAGTCCGGCCCAGGTCAGCGGCACTTTCACGGCGATATTGTCGGCGATCTTGGCCAGCTTGCGCCCCTCTTCGATCATTGCGTCCGCTTCCAGCGCAACCACTTCGGCGCTGACGGGGCCATCGACCATTTCGGCGATTTCCTTGGTCACTTCCAGAATATCGCGGCCCGATTTCAGGATCAGCGACGGGTTTGTAGTGACCCCGTCCACCATGCCAAGGTCATTCAGTTCGGCAATCTGGTCCACTTCTGCAGTATCGACGAAAAATTTCATGGGCTTGCCCTCTCTGGCAGGATTGGAGTTTGTTGGTCCTTCCATTACCTCATAGACTGACCTGCCGAAACCCCTTTCACCGGAGCTGTGCAATTGCCCCCGACTGCCGCCGATTTCTTTGACGAAGGCGCGCTGGTGGGTGTGCTGACGGCGCAGCCGCTGGACCGGCTGCTGGATTACAAGGCACCCGAGGGCGGCTGTCAGATCGGCGCGTTTGTCGAGGTGCCGCTGGGACCGCGCAAGGTGCCGGGTGTCGTCTGGGGGCCGGGGCAGGGGGATTTCGACATCGCAAGAGTGCGCAGCGTGATCCGCGTGCTGGATGTGGCCCCGATGCGCGAGGAGATGCAGATATTCCTGCGCCGCGCCGCCGACTACACGCTGACGCCCATGACGGCGATGCTGCGTCTGGCCACCCGCGCGCCGGGGTTGGGCGATCCGCCGTCAATGCGCAAGGTCTACCGGCTGGGCCACGGCACGCCAGACCGTATGACCGACG
Organism: uncultured Roseovarius sp.; assembly: GCA_947503145.1. GTDB lineage: Bacteria > Pseudomonadota > Alphaproteobacteria > Rhodobacterales > Rhodobacteraceae > Roseovarius. The sequence continues at coordinate 79,879 of CANNCP010000005.1, read as the reverse complement.
CCCGCGCGCGGGTGATGGATGTGCTGGACAGTTACGGCGACTCGGTTTTCACGCTCAAGGAACTGAGCGAAGAGGCGGGCACCAGCAGCTCTGTCATCAAGGGCTTGGTCAAGCAGGGTGTGGTGGCCGAGGAAGACACACCGCGCGATCTGCCATATCGGCGGCTCGATCCCGATCACGCCAGCAAGGCACTGACCGAGGATCAGGCTGCCTGTTCCGAGGCGCTGCGCGCAGCGGTGCGCACGGGGGATTACGGCACGACATTGCTACGGGGCGTCACCGGATCAGGCAAGACAGAAGTCTATCTGGAAGCGGTGGCCGAGGCCTTGCGGCAGGGCCGTCAGGCGTTGGTGCTGTTGCCCGAGATTGCGCTCAGCGCCGAATTTCTCACCCGGGTCGAGGCGCGGTTCGGCGCGAAGGCGGCGGAATGGCACTCGGGCGTGACAATGACCGAGCGGCGACGAATATGGAAGATGATCGGGCAGGGTGGTGCGCAACTGGTGGTGGGCGCGCGCTCGGCGCTGTTCCTGCCGTTCCGTGATCTGGGCCTGATCGTCGTGGATGAAGAACACGACACCTCCTACAAGCAGGAGGATGGTGTGATGTACAACGCCCGCGACATGGCCGTGCTGCGGGCGTCGATCGTGGGGGCACAGGTGGTGCTGGCCTCGGCCACGCCGTCGCTGGAGAGCTGGAGCAACGCGGAGGCGGGAAAATACGCGCGGCTGGATCTGGAGGCGCGGTTCGGTGCTGCGGTGATGCCCGAGATCCGCTGCATCGACATGCGGGCCGAGACCCTGCCGGGGAACCGGTGGATTTCACCCACCTTGCAGGCGGCCATCCGCACGCGGCTGCCCAAGGGTGAACAAACGTTGCTGTTTCTGAACCGGCGCGGCTATGCGCCGGTCACGCTCTGTCGCGCCTGCGGCAATCAGATCGGTTGCGCCCAGTGTGACGCGCGCATGGTCGAGCACCGGTTTCTGAAACGTCTGATGTGCCACCAATGCGGCGAGACGACGCCAATGCCGACCGCCTGCCCGTCCTGCGGGGCCGAGGACCGTCTGGCGCCCGTCGGACCGGGAGTGGAACGGATGGGCGAGGAGGCGGAGGCGCTATTTCCCGAAGCACGCATCGCGACGCTCAGCTCTGACATGTTCGGCACCGCGCGCGCGCTGAAAGAGCAGATCGGCCAGATCGCAGAGGGCGGCGCGGATATCATCATCGGCACGCAACTGGTGGCGAAGGGGCATAACTTTCCACTTCTGACGTTGGTGGGGGTGATTGATGCGGATCTGGGCCTGCAAGGGTCCGACCTGCGCGCGGCTGAGCGCACGTTTCAACTGATGCGGCAGGTGGCCGGCCGTGCGGGGCGCGCCGAGAAGCCGGGCACGGCACTCTTGCAGACCTTCCAGCCCGAACATCCGGTCATCCGCGCAATCCTGAGCGGGGATGAAGAGGGGTTTTGGCGGGCCGAGGCGGCAGGGCGCGAGGCGGCAGGCGTGCCGCCCTTTGGCCGGATGGCGGGGATCATCCTGTCCTCGCCCGAGTTGCAGGACGCGTTTGATCTGGGCAATGCGCTGGCGCGCAATGACGGGCCCTTGCGCCAGATCGGGGCCGAGGTTTACGGCCCTGCGCCGGCACCCATCGCACGTATCCGCGGGCGCCACCGGGTGCGGCTGCTGGTCAAGGCCCCCAAGGGCGCGCCGTTGCAACCGGCGGTGGCGCGCTGGATTGCGGGGGTGCGCGCGCCCAACACGCTGCGGCTGAGTGTGGATATCGACCCTCAGAGTTTTTACTGAAAGGCAGAGGCCCCGGATCAGGTCCGGGGCGGGAATTCCTTTGATGTTGTCATTCCGTCGCTGGGGTCTCTGCCGTCGCGCGCCCGCCGGTCGCCCAGTTTACAGCCCGCTCGCCCAGTTTGCGGAACTTGGTCGAGGCCCCCTCCAGCTTGGCCTCCCATTCGGGGTTCGGCACCTGGCCTTCGGTCACGCGAAAGAACGCCTGCAACAGGCACGCGATGGCGAAGGGTTCGATCAGCGCCACCTTGACCGCCCAGGCAAAGAGGATGGCAAAGACGAAACCGCCTGCCGACCACGCGCCGGGGATCATGTAGACAACCGCCCCGGCGGGGGCGAGCATGATCAGGAACACGACAAAGGCCAGTGCCCATGTGACCAGCGTGATCACGGCGGCGTTGATCAGCATCGGCTTGGCATTCTGCGCGTAGAGGACCAGTGCCGATTGCGCATCCTTCCACGGGTTTTCGGATTTCGTGCGGATGAGATGCGCGAGGATCACCTCGTCGATCAGCCCCACCGCGACCTTGAGATAGCCGCGCACCACCCGCATCAGCCCATCCGTCCCGGGAATCGGCAGGATCGAGGCCAGCCCCTGAATGAGCCCGGTGATCATGCGCAGCACGCCCTTGATCAGTTGGTCGAGCGCAAAGAGCGTGCTTGATTGTGCGAAACGCTCCCTGACTACGCCTTGCGCATGGGAAATCTGGCCGCGTCCTTCGGGCAGGGTCTGATTGTCCAGCAGTTCGACCATCACGGCGATATGGCCCGCCTTGACGATGTAAAGGATGTATTCGCGCAGAAAATAGAGCACGGCCGCCACGGTGGCAAAGCCGATGCCGCCGCCCCAGAGCGTCGCGGAGGCGCGGAAGTCCGTGTCGCCTAACGCGCCGACACCCCAGCCGATGCCCGCCCCGGTCCCGGTGGCCAGCACATAGGCGACAGCGATGCCGAAATAGACTGCCATGCGGAAGATGATGAAAGGCGCTGTGCGGCGCATCAGCGACATCGAGGTGGAAAAGGAAAAATCTGTCATCAGTCAAAGCCCTTATCTGTCGGCGCACCCTAAACCGAATGCTGGCGGATCGGGGTTCTGCCTCTGCGCGGCGGTGTGTGGCAACAGTCTAGCAACATCACGAAGCCGTTTGGCAAGTGTTGTGTTAAACCGATCCGGGCACGCTGTTTGTCAATCTTTCCAACGATGGGTTTCGGGCGTAAAGCAAATTCATGACACAGTATGTCCCTCTGGCCGAGGCCCGGCATCTGCCTTTCTGGCGGCGCCCCATCACCCTGCTCTTTCTGGTGGCGGGGGCGCTGCCCATTGCTTTTGTCACGTGGTCGGCACTGCTGAACAACTTTGTGATCGAGGTGGCGCAGTTCAACGGCCCGGACATTGGCTGGCTCCACACGATGCGCGAAATTATGCGCGAAATTTCCGGTTACATGGCAGCTGGCGTGACGGGCGTGTCACCGCTATTGGCGCTGCTGATCCCGTGCTATCTGTTGCCGGGCAACGAAACCACGCTGACACGCTTTGCCGTCATCCCGGCACAATAACGTCCCGAGAGGATTCCGCACATGTCAACTTACACCGCCCTTACCATACTGAGCAGTCAGGCCGCCGCCGAAGCGCTGGCCGATGACATGGAACGGCTGACGCCAGAGCCGATCGGCGTCGGGACGACCGAGGTTGAGGATGGCAGCGGCAAATGGGAGGTCGGCGGCTATTTCGAGGATGCGCCGGATCAGGCGGGGCTGGCGCTCTTGGCGAAGATGCATGGCACGCGGCCTTTTGCCGTGTCGGAATTGCCCGAGACGGATTGGGTCGCCAAGGTGCGCCGCGAGCTGTCGCCGGTAGAGGCCGGGCGCTTCTTTGTTTATGGCAGTCATGATGCGGACAAGGTGCCCGAGGGGTGCGAGCCGCTGTTGATCGAGGCGGCGATGGCCTTTGGCACCGGACATCACGGCACGACGCTGGGCTGTCTGCGCGCCCTCGATGCGCTGGCTGTGGGCGGGTTCGCCCCGGACGCGGTGGCCGATATCGGCTGCGGGACGGCGGTGCTGGCGATGGCGGCGGCGCGGCTCTGGCCCGCTCGCGTTCTGGCCAGCGATATCGACGAGGTTGCGGTCGAGGTGGCACTGGCCAATGTGCGCGCCAACGGGCTGGAGGGGCGCGTGGAGTGTCTGGAGGCCACCGGCTTTGATCATCCCGTGCTGGCAGAAGTCGCGCCTTATGATTTGATCTGCGCCAACATCCTGATGGGACCATTGATCGCTCTGGCCCCGGAGGTGACGGCGAAACTCAATGATGGCGGATTTGTGATTCTGTCGGGCATCCTGAACGAACAGGCAGATGAGGTGATCGACGTTTATGCACGCTGTGGAAACAATGTCGTCCGCCGCGAAGAGATTGGTGAGTGGACGACGACAACGCTCTGTAAAATAAGTGGAAAATCTGTTTAAAAAGCACTTTTTAAAGGCAGCTGCCTGAAATTTGCCATAATTCAAACGTAGTTTAAACATGTGATCTGGCGGGGGCCGGAAAACTGGAAGCTGCTATGACTTACACGCAAAATGGGTTCTCTGCCCGCCTCAGAAAGGTACAGCGCAGCCATGCCCGTATGGCGCGCGGGTACCATAGCAAGGTCGGTGCCGACGGGCTGATCGTGTTCCGCCCAAAGCGGCGCAAGATGTCCTTTCCGCTGCGTGGTTTTGTGCTGTTGATCATGGGTGTTCTGGTCTTCAAGGGGCTGATCATGGCCCAGTCCGGCGCTGACGTCTATGCCGCGCGGATCGACGCGCTGAAGCAGGGCACGGCGCTGGAGCAGGCCGGTGCGGTGCTGATGTATGCCGATCCGGTCACTCAGGCGGTCGCAAGGAAGACCTCTCCGCTGTTTTGGTAAACGACTGCGCTGCGGTCCCTGTGTCTGGATGTTACTGCCCCCTCTCAGGGTCTCTCCAAATCTCTTTCGGTTTTGTACAGTACGAGTAAGCGGCCCGATACAGGGCCTGAAATGTAAATCACCCCTGCACCAGGGTCTGGTGCAGGGGTGATTGCGTTTACTGCGATCCTGAAACGGCTCGCGTCATTTATGCGTCCTTTCGGGAGGCCGTCGCAGTGATCCTGCGCGGCACCCCCGAAAGAGCGCGTCAACCGCGTGCGGTGATCGTGTTGATGTCACCGCGCGACAGGCCGATATCCTCAAGCGCGCGATCCGACAGCGCCGAAAGGGCCTTGCGCGTTACGCGGGCGTCATTCCAGGCGGTGAAAGAGGCGATGAGGCGGGTCATTGCGCGAGCAAAAGGGTTTGCGGCTTGGGCGGAGTGGGTGTTGGTGAACGCGGACATGGGGGTATTCCTTCTCTCTTGCGGTGTCTGACTTGAATAAGTCTGTACATGATGTTGCTGCAGTGCAGATAGGAGGCGGCCGTCACACTGGCAATAGCGATGGCTGCATAGTCACTATGCGCTGGGCGCATAGGTGGCGATATCTTGGAAGTAACCGTTTTAAAACGAATAATTTCCCAGAGCATTTTTGCGGTCAAAGTCATGAAGGGAGATGCTGCGTTGCAGAAAAATTACGCCGGATTCTCTGCTGCGCAGGCTCGTTTGCGTAAACCCCTTGGCTCGTGTTCCTGTTTCGTGCTACGCCTTGGAAAAAGAGCAAAGAGCAGGGTAGCCAGCATGCGGGTTTTGGGCATTGATCCGGGTCTTCGGAATCTGGGATGGGGTGTGATCGACGTGGAGGGCAGCCGCCTGAGCCACGTGGCCAATGGCACCTGTCGCTCCACTGGGATTACGTTGCCCGAGCGGCTGCTGTCGCTGCATGAGCAGCTGAGTGCCGTATTGGCGCGCTTTGCACCCGACACCGCCGCCGTCGAACAGACATTCGTGAACAAGGACGGCGCGGCCACGCTCAAGCTGGGACAGGCGCGCGGGATAGCTGTGCTGGTGCCCGCGCAGGCGGGGCTGAGCATCGGTGAATACGCGCCCAACACAGTCAAGAAAACCGTCGTTGGCGTGGGCCATGCCGACAAGGGACAGATCGCGCATATGGTAAAGATGCAGCTGCCGGGTGCACAGCTCGACAGTGCCGATGCGGCGGATGCATTGGCGATTGCAATCTGTCACGCGCATCACTGGGCCTCGGCGCAGGTCGTCGCGACCCGCGCTGCGCGGCTGGGTGTGGGTGTATGATCGGGCGTCTGGCAGGCCGGATCGACTATCGCGCCACCGACCATGTGCTGCTGGATGTGCGCGGGGTAGGGTATCTGGTCTACTGTACCGACCGGACGCTGCGGGCGTTGCCCGGCGTGGGCGAGCATGCGGCGCTTTATACCGAGTTGCTGGTGCGCGACGACCTGTTGCAGCTCTTTGGGTTTACCACGCTGATCGAAAAGGAATGGCACCGGTTGCTGATGAGCGTGCAGGGCGTGGGCGCCAAGGCATCGCTGGCGATCCTGGGGACGCTGGGGCCAGAGGGTGTGGGTCGGGCGATTGCGCTGGGCGACTGGAGCAGTATCAAGGCGGCCAAGGGGATCGGCCCCAAGACCGCGCAACGCGTGGTGAACGAACTGAAAGATAAGGCGCCCGAGGTGATGGCCATGGGCGCCGGAGCCGTGCCGGGCGTGGGTGTGGCCGTGGCGGCCGATGACGACGTGATCGAAGCGGTCGCCCCCGCACAGCCCGCGCCGCCACCTGCCGGCCCCGGCGCGCAGGCCGAGGCGCTGTCGGCGTTGACCAACCTCGGCTATGCGCCGGGTGAGGCGGCTGGCGCCGTGGCACAGGCCGCGGGCGACGCGCCGGAGGCCGAAACGCCCGCGCTAATCCGCGCTGCGCTGAAACTGCTGGCGCCGAAATCATGAGCGAGCCTGACCCGACGCTGCGCCCCGAGCCGCTGCCTGAGGACCGGGACCGCAGCCTGCGCCCGCAGCAGCTGAGCGAGTTCATCGGGCAGGCCGAGGCACGCGCCAATCTGCGCGTCTTTATCCAGTCGGCCCGCCAACGTGGCGAGGCGATGGACCACACACTGTTTCACGGGCCTCCGGGTCTGGGCAAGACGACGCTGGCGCAGATCATGGCGCGCGAACTGGGCGTCGGGTTTCGCATGACATCGGGGCCGGTGCTGGCCAAGGCGGGCGATCTGGCCGCGATCCTGACTAATCTGGAGCCGCGCGATGTGCTCTTCATCGACGAGATTCACCGGCTGAATCCGGCGGTCGAGGAGGTGCTCTATCCGGCGCTGGAGGATTTCGAGCTGGATCTGGTGATTGGTTCGGGGCCTGCGGCGCGCACCGTTCGGATCGAGCTGCAACCCTTTACACTGGTGGGCGCGACGACACGGCTGGGTCTGCTGACCACGCCGCTGCGCGACCGGTTCGGCATCCCGACGCGGTTGCAGTTCTACGAGATCCACGAATTGCACGAGATCGTGGTGCGCAATGCCGCGCTGCTGGAGGTGCCTTGTGCCTCGGACGGGGCGATGGAGATCGCGCGGCGCGCCCGCGGCACCCCGCGCATCGCCGGACGCCTGTTGCGCCGGGTTGTGGATTTTGCGCTAGTTGACGGCGACGGCACGATCAGCCGTGCGCTGGCTGACGCGGCGCTGACCCGGCTGGGCGTGGATCAGCTGGGGCTTGACGGGGCCGACCGGCGATATCTGCGCCTGATTGCCGAAGCTTATCAGGGCGGGCCGGTCGGGATCGAGACGATGAGTGCCGCGCTGAGCGAATCGCGTGACGCGCTGGAAGAGGTGATCGAACCCTATCTGTTGCAGCAGGGGCTGATCCAGCGGACGCCGCGCGGGCGCATGCTGGCGCAACGGGCCTGGACGCATCTGGGACTGGCCGCGCCGCGCCCGGCGGGACAGAACGACCTGTTTGAAGAGTAGCGCGCGGGGCGGGCGGCGGTGCAGGTGAGTATTTGTGGAAAAATGAAGGGGCTTTTGGGGGCTGGGAGCCGGCTGCGGGGTTTGCTATGAGGGCGCCCGACCAAGGAGCGCCAGCATGACACCTGAAGAGATTGAAACACATTTCACGCGAAGTGACGGATCTTATGTCTTTGCCCGCTGGGGGCGACCGATCGCGCCCATCGTCTTTGGTGTCGATGATGCGACGCTGAGCGTGATCAAGGGCGCAATCGAGGCGGTGGCGCAGTTGGCCGGGCACCAGGTCGTCGAAGTCGACCCGGAACTGGGCACGAACCTGATGATTTTCTTTTTCCGCGACTGGAACGAGTTGCTGGAACTGCCCGATCTGGATCGGCTGGTGCCGGACCTCGGTCCCTTAGTGGCCCGGCTGACGGCGGCGGATGCGAACCAGTACCGGATTTTCCGGTTTGATGACGCAGGCGCCATTCGGGCGAGTTTTGTCTTTCTGCGGATGGACGAACAACTCAGTGCAATTCCTGCCGAGACGCTGGCGTTGGGCCAGGTGGTGCAGGCCGTGTTGCTGTGGTCCGACACTGCGTTTCGCGACCGCGCACCGCTGGCGCAATTGCCGGGCAAGGGGGCGGTTATCCTGCGGCCCGAGATATCGGCGTTGATCGCGGCGGCCTATGATCCGGTGATGCCGGTCCATGCTCTCGACCCCTCGCACGCCCTGCGGTTGGCCGCGCGCATGCCGACGGGGTGAAATTGCACAAGGAGGATCGGAGACAACTTGAGTCGCAGCTTCCTTATGGGCGGGCTACACAAGCCTTGACGCAACGCGCTATAACTGTGGACCACGGGGCTGCCACATCAGTGTGCGGCGCAATAATGCCTTGACCTTAGAGCTGACTGCCGCAGGAGGGGATTGTTCTTGATGATTGATGATAAAGGAAAAAAGGGCAACTTGGCTGATGACAGGCTGAATTCCAGCCCACATGCCTATTCGATCCGTGTCTTTTACGAAGACACGGACATGGGCGGGATCGTCTACCACGCCAATTTTCTCAAATTCATCGAACGTGCCCGCAGCGACTGGGTGCGCGAGTTGGGCATCGACCAGAACGCAATGCGTGCCGAGGGTCTGGTATTTGCGGTGCGGCGGGTCGAGTGTGATTATTTCACGGCGGCGCGGTTCGACGACCGGCTGGAAGTGCGCAGTACGGTGCAAACGGTGTCGGGTGCGCGGCTGGTGATGGAACAGCAGATCTGGCGCGGCAAGGAACTGGTATTTTCGGCTACGGTCACACTCGTATGCATCGGAGCGGCGGGGCAGCCTGTACGGCTTCCGGCGAATATCCGCCGTCTTTTGCACTAGACTGCGAAAATTGCCGCCGATGACGCGATGATATTGGCTTTCCCCTGCGAATTCGCGTAGTTTCCTCTGAAACAAGGCCACGAAAAAGGCCGTCCGAGCAAAAGAGCAGGCAGAATGGAAGCAGAAACCCTGGCATTGGCACAGGAGATTGATTTCTCCATGTGGGCGCTATTTGCACGCGCCACTATCGTCGTGAAGCTGGTAATGCTGATGCTGATTGTGGCGTCCTTCTGGGCGTGGTCGATCATCATCCAGAAGATGATCATGTATCGCAAAGCACGGCGAGAGGGCGAAAAATTCGATCAGAAATTCTGGTCGGGCGAGCCGCTTGATGAGTTGTTCGAAGAGATCGGAGCCGAGCCGGATGGCCATTCGCAGCGGATATTTGCGTCCGGGATGATGGAGTGGCGGCGTAGCCACAAGGGGGATGGTGGCATGATTGCCGGTGCCACAGCGCGGATCGACCGCAGCATGGACGTGGCAATCGCCAAGGAATCCGAAACCCTGCAACGTGGCCTGCCCGTGCTGGCGACGGTCGGTTCTACCGCACCATTTGTCGGACTCTTCGGCACGGTCTGGGGCATCATGCATGCCTTTATCAGCATCGCGGAAGAGCAGAACACCAACCTCGCCGTTGTCGCACCCGGCATCGCCGAGGCGCTGCTGGCGACCGGTCTGGGCCTGCTGGCGGCGATCCCTGCGGTGATCTTTTACAACAAGCTGAGCGCGGATGCGGATCGGATCGTGGCCAGCTACGAGGCGTTCGCGGATGAGTTCGCGACCATCCTCAGCCGCCAGTTGGATAGCTAGGCATGGGCGGGGGTGTCGTTCAGAAATCGGGTGAGGGCATGCGACGCAGGCGTGGACGCGGGCGGTCGCGCCCGATGTCCGAGATTAACGTGACGCCATTTGTCGACGTGATGCTGGTGCTGTTGATCATCTTCATGGTGGCAGCCCCCCTGATGACGGTGGGCGTGCCGGTCGAGCTGCCGAAAACGGCGGCCAACGCGCTGCCGGGCGAGCCGGAAGAACCGCTGGCGATCACTATCACCGCCGATGGCACGGTGATGATCCAGACCACAGAAGTGCCCCGCGCCGAGATGGTGAACAAGCTGCGCGCCATCGCGACCGAACGCCAGAGCCGCCGTGTCTATCTGCGGGCGGACGGGGCGGTCCCTTATGGGGATGTGGTGCAGGTGATGGGGGCGCTGAATCGTGGTGGTTTTGACAATATCGGCCTTGTAACCGACACTGGCGGCCCGGCGCTGGACGCGCCGGACGGCTGACGGCGCTGCAGGTGAACACCGGACAGATCATATCGGGGGCAGGCCATATAAGTCTGATCGCCTGGGCGCTCTTTGGCAACCTGCTGGCGTCCGAGCCGATTCCGTTCGAGGTGATGGAAGTGACCGCCATATCGGAAGAACAATTTGCCGCCGTCATGGCAACGCAACGCACGCCCGACGCCGCCGCCGAGATCGCGGCGCCTCAGGCACCCGACATGCCAAGCGAGGCGCCCGCGCTCAGCAGTCAGGTGGACACGGCACCTGAACAGCCCGCGCCGGATGCCGCGCAATCGACCACCCCTGACGCCGCGCCCGAACTGACCCAGACCGCGCCGCCCGTCGAGGCCGAAGTCAGTGACGAACCGCCGGTGCTGGAGCCACCGCAAGAGGACATGGCCGCGCTGGTGCCGGAAACAACGCTGCGCCCCAAGCCGCGCCCGGTGGAGCGTGTGGCACCCGAGCAGGTCGCCCCGCCAGAGCCGGATACAGCCGTGGATGATGTGCAGCGCGAAGAAGTCCGCCCCGACGAGAGTGCCGAAGAGCAGGCCGAGGAGAGCGAGGCCACCGCACCCGAAGAAGCCGCGACAGAGATCGTGACCGAAGCCGAACAGGCCGCGCCGTCGAAATCGGTGCGTCCAAAGGCGCGCCCGGCCCGCGCTCCAGCGCCCGAACCCGCGCCAGAGCCGGAACCGACCCAGACCGCCGAGACGCCGCCCGAACCCAGCGGCATAGAAGCCGCTCTGGCTGCTGCGGCCGAGACATCAGAGCCAACATCAGCGCCGACTTCCAGCGGTCCGCCCCTCAGCGCGGGCGAGACCGACGCACTGCGCGTCGCGGTCCAGCAATGCTGGAACGTCGGCTCGCTCAGTTCAGAGGCGTTGAACACCACGGTTGTCGTCGGCATGCAGATGACCGAAGATGCCAAACCGGTCAGTAGCTCGATCCGGTTGATCAGCGCGACGGGTGGATCGTCTGGTGCGACCAAACAGGCCTATGAGGCGGCACGCCGGGCGATCATCCGCTGTGGCGCGCGGGGATATAACTTGCCGGCTGAAAAATATGGCGCGTGGCGTAATATTGAAATGACATTCAATCCGGAGAAAATGAGGATCAAATGATGCATCGTTTCCTGACCCTACTAACCGTTCTGTTCACGGCGCTGCTGATCCAGCCTGCCGCAGCGCAGGACGGCCCGCTCCGGATCGAGATCACCGAAGGCGTGATCGAGCCGCTGCCCTTTGCCGTGCCGGCCTTCGTCGCCGACAATGCCGCCGCCGAAGAGGCGGCGCGAAACATCGCTGGCGTGATCGCGGCGGACCTGACCGGCACGGGCCTGTTTCGCGAGATTCCGGCCAAGGCATTCATCAGCGGCATCACCAGTTTCAGCAGCCCGGTGCAGTTCGCCGACTGGAAGGCGGTCAATGCGCAGGCGCTGGTGACGGGGGCTGTCAGCGTCGATGCAGGTGGCAAGCTGGTGGTCAGATTCCGCATCTGGGACGTCTTTGCAGGCCAGGAACTGGGCAGCGGGCTGCAACTGGTGGGTACGCAGGATGGCTGGCGGCGCATCGCGCACAAGGTGGCGGATCAGGTCTATGCCCGGATCACCGGTGAGGGCGGCTATTTTGACAGCCGCGTGGTGTTCGTGTCCGAGACAGGGCCGAAGGACAAGCGCGCCAAACGGCTGGCGATCATGGATTACGACGGCGCGAACCTGACCTATCTCACCGACAGTTCGTCGATCGTTCTGGCGCCACGGTTTTCGCCCACCGGCGACCGCATACTCTATACCAGCTACGAGACCGGCTTTCCGCGCATCTACGTGCTCGACGTGGCCAGCGTCCGCCGCCGGGAACTGGAGAGCCAGGATGGCACGATGAGCTTTGCGCCACGATTCGGCCCCGATGGCACGACGGTCGTCTATTCGCTCAGCCGGGGGGGCAACACCGATATATTCACCATGGATGTGGGCACCGGGCGCAGCACGCAATTGACGAGCGCGCCGTCGATCGAGACCGCACCAAGTTTCAGCCCCGATGGTCGGCAGATCGTGTTCGAGAGTGACCGCAGTGGGTCGAACCAACTCTATATCATGAGCGCCAGCGGAGGCGAGGCCCACCGCATCAGCAGCGGCACTGGCCAGTATGGCACACCTGTCTGGTCGCCGCGCGGCGACCTGATCGCGTTCACCAAGCAATCAAAGGGCCGGTTTCACATCGGCGTCATGCGTACCGATGGTTCTGAGGAGCGGCTGCTGACGGCGTCGTTCCTGGACGAAGGGCCGACCTGGTCGCCCAATGGTCGGGTGATCATGTTCACCCGCGAAACCCAGGGTGCGCAGGGTGCGGCGAGCCTCTATTCGGTGGACATCACCGGGCGCAACCTGCGGCGGGTATCGACAGCCACGGGGGCCAGTGATCCGGCCTGGTCGCCGTTGCAGTAATGTGGCGTTTCCCTTGACGCGACGCCTGTGGTAGAAGTGATGAAAAAGCAGCGTACACAAAGCAGCCTAAAAGCAGCCTATACGACATATTGAGCAAATCGAACGGGGCAATCCAATGACATATCTGACCAGACTTCTGATGCTGTGCGCGGGTCTCGCGCTTGCCGCTTGTACCAATCCGGCACGATTCGACGATACCAACACCGTTGACCTGAACGGCGGTAGCATGGCCGGTTCGGCCGGCGATCCGACTTCGCCCGCCTATTTCCAGCAGGCCGTGGGCGACCGGGTACTTTTCATCATCGACCAGTACACGCTGACGCCAGAGGCGCGCAGCACGCTGGACGGGCAGGCTGACTGGCTGTTGACGAACCGCGACTACAAGGCGGTGATCGAGGGGCACGCGGACGAGCAGGGCACGCGCGAATATAACCTCGCGCTTGGCGCGCGCCGCGCCAATTCGGTGCAGGAATACCTTCTCAGCCGGGGTGTACCGGCCGCGCGCCTGCGCACCGTAAGCTATGGCAAGGAACGCCCCATCGAGATCTGCAGCGCAGAAAGCTGCTATGCCCAGAACCGCCGCGCGGTTACGGTTATCTCGATCGCACCGACCAGCTGACGCACCGCACCCAAAGGAGCCCTGAATGCGCCACTTCCTGTCTTTGACCGCCGCCGGGTTTTTGCTGCTTGCCACGCCGTTGGGCGCACAGAGCCGTGCCGAGACCCTCGCCGATATCCGGCAGGAGATGACCGTGCTCTATGTCGAAGTGCAAAAGCTGAAACGCGAGCTGAGCACGACCGGCGGGGCCGGGGGGCTGCAAACCTCCGGCTCGGTGCTCGACCGGGTGGCGTCAATCGAGAGCGCACTGCAACACCTGACGGCCAAGGCCGAAGGGCTGGAACTGCGCATCGACCGGATCGTGGCGGACGGAACCAACCGGCTTGGCGATCTGGAGTTTCGCCTGGTCGAACTGGAAGGCGGCGACGTGAGCACGCTGGGCGAGACCAGCACGCTGGGTGGTGGTGCGCTGCCACAGGCGGGCGCAGGCATGATTCGCGACCCGGTTCAGAGCGATGCCCCCGAAATGGCGGTGGGCGAGAAGGCAGATTTTGACGCTGCTGTTGCCGCGCTGGAGGCGGGCGAGCATGCCGAGGCCGCAGCACTCTTTGCCACATTCCGAGAGAATTACCCCGGTGGGCCGCTGTCGGATCAGGCAGGGCTGAAACGCGGCGAGGCGCTGGAAGGCGTGAGCGATCTGTCTGGTGCTGCGCGCGTCTACCTCGATACGTTTTCTGCCGCGCCAAAAGGAGCGCTGGCACCCGAGGCCCTGTTCCGTCTGGGCCGCGCGCTGGGGCGTCTGGGGCAGACCGAAGAGGCCTGTCTGACTCTGGCGGAGGTCGAGTTGCGCTTTCCGGGCACGCCTGCGGTCGCGGACGCAAAAGGGGCGATGCAGAACCTGGGATGCCAGTGACGCAAGACGCGCTGGGTTTGCAGGACTTAATTGCCGGTCATTTCCATCCCGATCCTCCCGATACGCTGGGCGTTGCTGTCTCGGGCGGCAGCGATTCGCTGGCATTGCTGCATCTGTTGGCAGCGTGGGGCGCGGTGCGGTTGCGTGTCGTCACCGTGGATCACGGATTGCGCGCCGAGGCAGCGGCGGAGGCGCGGCAAGTGGCCGCGCTCTGCGCCGGGCTCGGGCTGCGCCATGACACCCTGCGCTGGGAAGGTTGGGACGGGCAGGGCAATCTGCCGGACCGGGCGCGGCAGGCACGCTATGGGCTGATGGCGGGTTGGGCGCGAGCGCAGGGAATCGGTGATATCGCACTGGGCCACACTGCTGACGATCAGGCCGAGACATTGCTGATGCGGCTGGCGCGGCGCGCGGGTCTGGATGGGTTGGCCGCGATGGCGCCGCGCCGCGAGATCTGTGGCGTAACGTTTCACCGGCCCATGCTGCGGCTGACCCGCGCGGCACTGCGGGCCGACCTGACGCGGCGCGGGGTGGCCTGGATCGACGACCCGACAAACGCGGACGGGACCTATCGCCGGGTGCAGGCACGCCGTGCACTGGTGGCGCTGGCGCCGTTGGGCCTGACGGTCCAAGGCCTGAGCCAGTCAGCGCACCATCTGGCCGAGGCGCGCGCCACGCTGGCGCATTACGCGGCGCTTGAAGCCCGCAAAATAGTGAGATTTCAGAGCGGTGATATCATACTGGACCGCGCAAGGATGGTCGGCCTGCGCACCGATATCGCGCGCCGTATCCTGGGGGCCGTGCTGGGCTGGGTTGCGGGACCGGGTTATGGCCCGCGCGGTGGCGAAATGGACACGGCGCTGGATGCGGTCCGCGCAGGGCGACAGACCACGCTTTACGGCTGCGTGATCATGGCCGGGGACAGCCAGACGCGGATCACGCGGGAATATGGCGCCGTGACGGCGTGCCGTGCCGCGCCGGGTGCGCGCTGGGACGGGCGATGGCAGTTGACCGGGCCGAAAACACCCGGCGTTGAAATCCGCGCGCTCGGCCCTGACGGACGCGCAGCATGTCCGGACTGGCGCGCGACAGGGCTGCCGCTGGCCTCGATCGAGGCCAGCCCGGCGGTCTGGCAGGGCAGCATGCTGATCGCGGCACCGCTTGCTGGAATGCCGAACGGCTGGTCAGCGGACCTTGGCCGGTCGCCAGATGATTTCTTTGCTTCCCTATTATCGCATTGAAGTAAGGGACATGATCTCTATTTAAGACAAGTGAACCCTGTGATAGACGCGGGGCCGATCGGTTTTTAGGAGAGTTTTCTTGGGCAACGCACGCAACATCGCCTTCTGGTTGGTCCTGTTCCTGCTGATATTGGCGCTGTTTAACCTGTTCAGTGGCGCCGGCAGCACATTGCAAAGCAAACCGGTCAGCTATTCCGAATTCGTCACGGCCGTGACGGATAAAGAGGTCACCAGTGTGACACTGGACGGCGAGAGCGTGCGGTTCCGCGGCTCGGACGGGCAGGATTATGTCACCGTCAAGCCCGACGATGCTGAGATCACCCAGACTCTGATCGACAACAACATCCCCGTGACCGCCGAGAGCCAGCAGCAATCAGGGTTCCAGACTTTCCTTGTCTCGCTGTTGCCTTTCCTGCTGCTGATCGGCGTGTGGATCTATTTCATGAACCGCATGCAGGGTGGCGGCAAGGGCGGCGCGATGGGCTTTGGCAAGTCCAAGGCAAAGATGCTGACCGAGAAAAGCGGACGCGTGACGTTCGACGACGTGGCGGGCATTGATGAGGCCAAGGAAGAACTGGAAGAGATCGTGGAATTCCTGCGCAATCCGCAGAAATTCAGCCGCCTTGGCGGGCAAATCCCCAAGGGCGCGCTGCTGGTGGGCCCTCCGGGCACCGGTAAAACGCTGCTGGCGCGCGCCATCGCGGGCGAGGCCGGCGTGCCCTTCTTTACCATTTCCGGCTCTGATTTCGTCGAGATGTTCGTGGGTGTCGGTGCATCCCGTGTGCGCGACATGTTCGAGCAGGCCAAGAAGAACGCGCCCTGCATCGTGTTCATTGACGAAATTGATGCGGTCGGTCGTCACCGCGGTGCCGGCTACGGCGGCGGCAATGACGAGCGCGAACAGACGCTGAACCAGCTTCTGGTCGAAATGGACGGGTTCGAGGCCAACGAGGGTGTGATCATCGTTGCCGCGACGAACCGCAAGGACGTGTTGGACCCCGCGCTGCTGCGCCCCGGTCGCTTTGACCGTCAGGTGACGGTGCCCAACCCGGACATCAAGGGCCGCGAGAAGATCCTGGCTGTGCATGCGCGCAAAACGCCGCTTGGCCCTGACGTGGATCTGCGCCTGATCGCGCGCGGCTCGCCCGGGTTTTCGGGTGCGGACCTAGCCAACCTGGTGAACGAGGCGGCGCTGATGGCGGCGCGGCTCGGTCGTCGGTTTGTCACGATGGAAGATTTCGAGCAGGCCAAGGACAAGGTGATGATGGGTGCCGAACGCCGGTCGATGGTCCTGACGCAGGACCAGAAGGAAAAGACCGCCTATCACGAAGCCGGCCACGCCATTGTCGGCCTTACGTTGCCGAAATGCGATCCGGTCTACAAGGCGACGATCATCCCGCGCGGTGGTGCGTTGGGCATGGTGGTGTCGCTGCCCGAGATCGACCGCCTGAACTGGCACAAGTCGGAATGCGAGCAGAAGCTGGCCATGACCATGGCAGGCAAGGCGGCCGAGATCATCAAGTACGGCCCCGACGAGGTCAGCAACGGCCCGGCGGGTGACATCCAGCAGGCCAGCGGGCTGGCGCGCGCAATGGTGCTGCGCTGGGGCATGTCCGACAAGATCGGCAATATCGACTATGAGCAGGCGCATGAAGGCTACATGGGCAACGGTGCGGGCGGATTTTCGATTTCGGCGGCGACCAAGGAGTTGATCGAGCAAGAAGTGAAGCGCCTGATTGACGATGCATATGATGTTGCGTTCAAGATACTGACCGAGAGGCAGGAGGATTGGGAGCGTCTGGCAGAGGGCCTGCTGGAATATGAGACGCTGACCGGCGAGGAAATCGCCCGGGTGACGCGCGGCGACCCGCCGCGCCTTGAGGATGATGCCGAGGACGGGCCTGACGGGGGCAGCGCGCCTTCGATGACGGCTATTCCGAAAACCAAGCCAAAGACGCCCCGCGCCGGTGATGGCGGGATGGAGCCCGAACCCTCAACGTGAAGGCCGCAAGGACAACCGACTGGAGTCCCGGTGCCTATAGCCGGTTTCGCGACCTGCGCCTGAGACCGGCCATGGACCTGCTGAACGCGGTGGACCAGATGGGGGCGGGCGATATCATCGACCTTGGATGTGGTAACGGCCAGATGGCCGATGCACTGGCGGCGCGCGCGGCAGGCCGCCCGCTGATCGGCGTCGATGCCTCGCCTGCGATGTTGGACAAGGCGCGCCAGGCCAAGGGCTATGACAGCCTGCAACAGGCGGATATCCGCGATTGGCACCCGCGCCGCGCCCCTGGCCTGATCTATTCGAACGCGGCGCTGCACTGGCTGGACGATCACGACAAGCTGATGCCGCGCCTCGTGTCGATGCTGGGAAAGGGCGGCACGCTGGCCGTGCAGATGCCACACCAGAACAACGCGCCCTCGCACCGCGTCTGGCTGACACTGGCCGAAGAACTGTTTCCCGACCAGGCCGCCACGCAGGGTACGCCGGGTGTCCTGAAGCCGATGGAGTATGACGAGTTGCTGGCACCCAGGGGCCGGTTCCGCATGTGGGAAACCGAGTATTACCAGCGCCTGACAGCCGAGACCGGCAGCCACCCGGTGCGCCGCTACACCGAAAGCACCTATGCGCGGCCGATCCTTGCGGCGCTTGATGCCAGGCAGCGGGAAAAGCTGATCAAGCGCTATGAAGAGGTCATGCACAGCGCCTATCCAGTGCGCGCCGACGGCACCGTTCTCTTTCCGTTCCGCAGGCTCTTCTTTACGCTTACCGTCTGAACCGAACAGATGCCGGACGTCGCATCGCGCGTCTGGTGCTGACGAGGATGAGCCTGAATCACAGCTTTTCGCGGAACGCAGCGATACATATGATCGTTGCACGCATTCCACCTTGACTGAGTGCCTCAGGTTTAAGGCGGAATGCTTTAGAGACGCAACATGGGCCGGAAATGTCGCAATCCCTTCCTGCACCTTGGGGCTGATACGTTATGAGCGTCCAAGATTTATAGTGGCCGACGCCTTGGGGAGAGATATCATGGGTTTTAAAACTGACATCGAAATCGCACGTGAAGCAAAGAAGAAGCCGATTCAGGAAGTCGGCGACAAGCTGGGTATCCCGACCGAGCATCTTCTGCCCTACGGCCATGACAAGGCGAAGGTGAGCCAAGAATACATCGACTCTGTCCAAGGCAACAAGACCGGCAAGCTGATCCTTGTGACCGCGATCAACCCGACGCCTGCTGGCGAGGGCAAGACGACGACCACCGTGGGTCTGGGCGATGGCCTGAACCGGATCGGCAAAAAGGCGATGATCTGTATCCGCGAGGCGTCGCTCGGCCCGAACTTCGGCATGAAGGGCGGTGCTGCGGGCGGTGGCTATGCGCAAGTGGTGCCGATGGAGGACATGAACCTTCATTTCACCGGCGATTTTCACGCAATCACCAGTGCCCACAGCCTGCTGAGCGCGATGATCGACAACCACATCTACTGGGGCAACAGTCTGGACATTGATATTCGCCGCGTCGTCTGGCGCCGGGTGGTGGACATGAATGATCGCGCGCTGCGCCAGGTCAACGTGTCGCTCGGCGGGGTCGCCAACGGCTTTCCGCGGGAAGGCGGGTTTGACATCACGGTGGCGTCCGAAGTCATGGCGATCCTGTGCCTCGCGCTCAGCCTTGAAGACCTCGAAAAACGTCTGGGCGACATGATCGTGGCCTACCGGCGCGACCGTAGCCCGGTTTTCTGTCGCGACATCAAGGCCGAAGGTGCGATGACCGTGCTGCTGAAGGACGCGATGCAGCCCAACCTGGTGCAGACGCTGGAGAATAACCCGGCCTTCGTGCATGGTGGTCCCTTTGCCAATATCGCGCATGGCTGCAACTCTATCACCGCGACCACCACGGCGCTGAAGGTTGCCGATTACGTGGTCACTGAAGCAGGCTTTGGCGCCGATCTCGGGGCCGAAAAGTTCATGAACATCAAATGCCGCAAGGCGGGTCTGGCACCCGATTGTGTGGTTCTCGTGGCGACCGTGCGCGCGATGAAGATGAATGGCGGCGTGGCCAAGGCCGATCTGGGCCCCGAGAACGTGGCAGCGGTCAAGGATGGCTGTCCGAACCTCGGGCGTCATATCGGCAACCTGAAATCCTTCGGCGTGCCGGTTGTCGTGGCGGTGAACCACTTTGTCACCGATACCGATGCCGAGGTTCAGGCGGTCAAGGATTACGTGGAAACCCAAGGCTCAGAGGCCATCGTCAGCCGCCACTGGGAGCTGGGCAGCGAAGGATCCGAAGCACTGGCCCTCCGCGTCGCCGAGATCGCCGATAGCGGTCGCTCGCAGTTCTCGCCGATCTATCCCGACGACATGAGCCTGTGGGACAAGATCAACCGCATCGCCAAGTCGATCTACCACGCCGACGAGGTGCTGGCAGATAAGAAGGTGCGCGATCAGCTGAAACTGTGGGAAGAGCAGGGTTACGGCCACCTGCCGATCTGCATGGCCAAGACACAGTACAGTTTCTCTACCGACCCGACCCTGCGCGGCGCGCCCACCGGCCATTCGGTACCGATCCGCGAAGTGCGCCTGAGCGCCGGCGCCGGGTTCGTGGTGGTGGTCTGCGGTGAGATCATGACCATGCCGGGCCTGCCACGTACGCCTGCGGCGGAAACCATCCGGCTGAACGATATGGGCTCGATCGAAGGTCTGTTCTGATCGGAGGGGGTGGGCGCAAGCCCACCCTTTTTTATCTATGACGGACGGCTGAGATGAGTATTTGAGGAAAAATGAAAGGGCTTTGGGATGGCTGCGACTGTGATTGATGGCAAGGCCTTTGCGGTCAGGATACGCGAAAAGGTGGCGGGCCATGTGGCACGCCTGAAAGAGGAGCACGGGATCACCCCCGGCCTCGCTGTTGTGCTGGTGGGCGAAGATCCGGCCAGCCAGGTCTATGTGCGCTCCAAGGGAAAACAGACTGCCGAGGTCGGCATGAAGTCGGTCGAGCACAAGCTGGACGTGGATACCGCCGAGGCCGATCTGCTGGCGCTGATCGACCAGTTGAACAACGATCCCGAAATTCACGGCATTCTCGTGCAACTGCCGCTGCCCAAGCATCTGGACGAGGATCTGGTGATCAATGCGATCAGCCCGGCCAAGGATGTGGACGGCTTTCACATATCGAATGTGGGCCTTCTGAGCACCGGCCAGAAGAGCATGGTGCCCTGCACGCCGCTGGGCTGCCTGATGATGCTGCGCGACCATCACGGAAGCCTCAGCGGGCTGAACGCGGTGGTGATCGGGCGCAGCAACATCGTCGGCAAGCCGATGGCGCAGTTGCTGTTGGGAGACAGCTGCACCGTGACCATCGCCCACAGCCGTACCAAAGACATCGCAGACGTGGTGCGCCGTGCCGATATCGTGATCGCTGCCGTGGGGCGCCCTGAAATGGTGCCGGGGGACTGGATCAAGCCGGGCGCGACGGTGATCGACGTAGGGATCAACCGGATCGAACGCGACGGCAAGAACAAGCTGGTGGGCGACGTGGATTATGCCAGTGTCAGCGAAGTCGCCGGCGCGATCACGCCGGTGCCAGGCGGGGTCGGTCCGATGACCATCGCCTGCCTGCTGGCCAACACCGTGACCGCCTGTGCCCGTGCCAACGGCCTGTCGGAGCCCGAGGGGCTGACGGCCTGACAGCAGGATAGCTCAAGCGACCGGCATGGGAACCATCGTGCCGGTCAGCAGGGCGACATGCACCTCGTCCGTCCCGGTGCGGGCATAGACATCCGCCTGTACGATCACCAGACGTCGGCCGGGTTTGATCACCCGGCCTCTGGCCACCAGAAGATTGCCCCGCGCCGGTGCAAGCAGGTGAATCTTCATCTCCGAAGTCAGAACCTCAGAATCGTCCGGCATGATGCTCAGCGCAGAATAGCCTGCGGCACTGTCCCCGATGGCAAAGGTCAGGCCGGCATGGGCGAACCCGTGTTGTTGCAGGCTGCCGGGCAGGATCGGTGCCACGATCTCGACTTCTCCCCGTGAGATATGGGCCAATTTTGCGCCAAGTGTCGTCATCATCGCCTGTGCGGCAAAGCTGGCTTTGATCCTGGCTTCGGTTTGTGGGGACATATCGGGCATATTTCCCATGTTGCGCGACTCTGCGCGTGTTGTCCATGACAGCCGCGGAACCCATCGTAGGCAGATAAAGCGTTTCGCGGAACGCTTTAGAAATCGACTTCGACACCGGGTAGCTTCAGCGCCTTCATCAGATCGCGCAATTCCTGCCGGGCAGCGATATTCGAGATGTTGAGTTGCTTGACGCCCACATCCTTGAGATCGAGCAGCGTGAGGCCGCGGGGAAAGAGCTCGCGGAAGATGACCCGCTCGTTAAAGCCCGGTGCGATGCGAAAGCCGATGCGCCTGGCCAGGTTTTCCAGTGCCGCGCCCATCTTTTGCTTGTTTACCATCTGTTGTGCGCCCATGCGGTTACGCACGACGATCCAATCGATCGGATTCAGCCCGGCCTGCGCGCGTAACTGGCGCGCGTTCCAGACCATTTCGGAATAAACCGATGGTCTGAGAACCTTCGTAGCATCCGCATCGACATGTGCGAGCAGGTCGAAATCCACGAAACTGTCATTGAGCGGCGTGATCAGCGTATCGGCAAGGCTGTGCGCCACCTGGCTAAGCCGGGTATGCGAGCCGGGGCAGTCAATCACGATGAAATCGCTGTCGGGTTCCAACTGCGCCACTGCCTCTGACAGGCGGCGGTCATAGACGTTCTCGCCGGGCTTCAGGCTGGATTGATCGACCTCGGGCAGGTCGTGATAGTAGGGGCTGGGCAGGTCGAGGCCGGATTTCTCGATGAACTTCTTACGGTTGTCGATATAGCGCCCAAAGGTCTTTTGCCGCAGATCGAGGTCGAGCGCGCTGATCTTGTGGCCTAACCGCGCCAGCGCGGTTGCCACATGCATTGACACCGTGGATTTCCCCGCGCCGCCCTTTTCGTTTCCGACGACAACGATATGCGCCATGTCCCGCACCCCTTATGCTGCGCCGTCATGCGCGGCGCTTGGCGGCACGTTATCCTGCGCCGTAGCAATTTGGAAGAGCGACGCGGATCACCGCGCCGCTGCAAATTCAGCTTTTCATGCTGTCCCAAAAGGATTTCACGGAGTGGAAGAAACTTTTGCTTTCGGGATTGTTGTCTTCTGACAATGCCTCGAATTCGCGTAGCAGTTCCTTCTGCCTCGATGTCAGGTTCACCGGCGTCTCGACAGCCAGTTCAATGAACATGTCGCCCGCCCCGCCGCCACGCAGGGACGGCATGCCCTTGCTGCGCAGGCGCATCTGGCGGCCCGACTGGCTGCCTGTGGGGATCTTCACCCGGCTGCGACCGCCATCAATGGTGGGCACCTCGATATCGCCGCCCAGCGCCGCTGTGGAGACCGAAACCGGCACATTGCAGAATAGGTTCAGCTCCTCGCGCTCGAAAAGCGGATGCTTGGTGACCTCGATGAAAATATAGAGATCTCCCGGAGGGCCGCCGCGCATACCCGCCTCGCCCTCGCCGGAGAGGCGAATGCGCGTGCCGGTCTCGACGCCTGCGGGGATGTTCACGCTGAGGGCGCGATCCTTTTCCACACGGCCCTGACCGCCGCAGGACTGGCACGGGTCCTTGATGATCTGGCCCATGCCCGAACATGTCGGGCAGGTCCGCTCGACTGTAAAGAACCCTTGTTGTGCGCGCACCTTGCCCATGCCCGAGCAGGTGGGGCAGGTGGACGGCTCTGCGCCGCCTTTGGCCCCGGATCCCTCACAGGATGTACAGGCCACCGAAGTGGGCACGTTGATCGTCTTTTGCAGCCCGGAATAGGCCTCTTCCAGCGTGATGCGCATGTTATAGCGCAGGTCCGAACCACGTGCGGCGCGCCGTCCGCCGCCACCGCCGCGTCCGCCCATGAAGTCGCCGAAGAGATCGTCGAACACATCCGAGAAGGCGCTGGCAAAATCGCCTTGGCCGCCACCGGGGCCGCCGGGCTGCCGTCCGCCGCCCATTCCACCCTCGAAGGCGGCATGGCCGAACCGGTCGTAGGCGGCTTTCTTGTCGGCATCCTTGAGGACGTCATACGCCTCGCCCACCTCTTTGAACTGGGCCTCGGCGTTGGGCTTGTCGTTGTTGCTGTCCGGGTGCAACGCCTTGGCTCTTGAGCGGTAGGCCTTCTTGATCTCGTCTGCCGAGGCCCCTTTGGAAATGCCGAGCACTTCGTAATAGTCACGTTTGGCCATTCGAGAACTCCTTTCCTCGAACCTGCAGGGGCCGGGTGCTGGACCCGGCCCCTACTGGTTTCTGAGAGGCGCTTAGCTGCGCTTGTTGTCGTCAAGGTCCTCGAAATCGGCGTCGACGATATCGTCGTCGACCGGGCCCGTCGCGTCATCGGCTGCCTTGGGGCCGTCATCGGCCTCTTCGGCGCTGGCCTTGTAGATCGCCTCGCCCAGTTTCATCGCGGCTTCGGTCACGTTCTGGATGCCGGACTTGATCTTGCTGGTGTTGTCGGTTTCCAGCTCGTCCTTGAGCGCGGCAATGGCCAACTCGATTGCTTCGATCGTGGTCGGGTCCACCTTGTCGGCGTGCTCTTCCATCGATTTTTCGGTCGAGTCGATCAGGCTTTCGGCCTGGTTCCTGGACTCCACCAGATCGCGGCGTTCCTTGTCGGCCTCGGCATTATCTTCGGCGTCGCGGACCATCTTTTCAATGTCCTCGTCCGACAGGCCACCCGATGCCTGGATGGTGATCTTCTGCTCTTTGTTGGTGCCCTTGTCCTTGGCGCTGACCGACACGATACCGTTGGCGTCAATGTCGAACGTCACCTCGATCTGGGGCATGCCGCGCGGTGCGGGCGGGATGTTTTCCAGATTGAACTGGCCCAGCATCTTGTTGTCTGCCGCCATTTCACGCTCGCCCTGGAATACGCGGATCGTCACCGCGCTCTGGCTGTCCTCGGCGGTCGAGAAGATCTGGCTCTTGTTCGTCGGGATCGTGGTGTTGCGGTCGATCAGGCGGGTGAACACGCCGCCCAGCGTCTCAATGCCCAGCGACAGCGGGGTCACGTCGAGCAGAACCACATCCTTGACATCGCCCTGCAGAACACCGGCCTGAATGGCGGCGCCCATCGCGACGACCTCATCGGGGTTAACGCCCTTGTGCGGCTCCTTGCCGAAGAACTTGGTCACTTCCTCGATCACGCGCGGCATGCGGGTCATACCGCCGACCAGCACGATCTCGTCGATTTCATTCGGCGACATGCCGGCATCCTTGAGCGCTGCCTGGCACGGTTTGACCGTCGCCTTGATCAAATCGCCAACGAGGCTCTCCAGTTTGGCGCGGGTCAGTTTCATGACCATATGCAGCGGCGAGCCGTCCGCCCCCATCGAGATGAAGGGCTGGTTGATCTCGGTCTGGCTGGAGGAGCTGAGCTCGATCTTGGCTTTCTCGGCGGCCTCTTTGAGACGCTGCAGGGCCATCTTGTCCTTGGTCAGATCGACGCCGTGTTCCTTTTTGAACGAGTCGGCCAGATAGTTGACGATCCGCATGTCGAAATCTTCGCCGCCAAGGAACGTATCACCATTGGTCGATTTCACTTCAAAGAGGCCATCGTCGATTTCAAGGATGGTCACGTCAAAGGTACCGCCGCCGAGGTCATAGACCGCGATGGTGTGGGTTTCCTGCTTGTCCAGGCCATAGGCCAGGGCGGCTGCGGTCGGCTCGTTGATGATGCGCAGCACTTCAAGACCGGCGATCTTGCCGGCGTCCTTGGTGGCCTGACGCTGTGCGTCGTTGAAATAGGCGGGCACGGTGATGACGGCCTGCGCCACATCCTCGCCAAGATAGCTTTCCGCCGTCTCTTTCATCTTGCCCAGAATGAATGCGCTGAGCTGGCTGGGCGAATACTTCTCGCCGCGGGCCTCGACCCAGGCGTCGCCATTGCCGCCGTCGATCACGTTGAACGGCATGTTCTTCTTGTCTTTGGCCAGATACGGATCGTCCGCACGGCGACCGATCAGGCGCTTGACGCCAAAGATGGTGTTTTCCGGGTTGGTCACGGCCTGGCGCTTGGCCGGCTGACCGACGAGGCGCTCATTCTCGGTGAAGGCGACGATCGACGGTGTGGTGCGTGCCCCTTCAGCGTTTTCGATGACGCGTGCCTGGCTGCCATCCATGATGGCAATGCAGCTGTTGGTGGTTCCGAGGTCAATACCGATGACTTTGGCCATGTTTTATCCCTTTCTCTTCAGGCGATGATGCGAGACCTGACCCGTTACGGCATCCCGGCCCCGATGGTTATGGTATGTATACCGCCTGCACTGGTGCTGGCGGCGCTTCCCGGCGTATATAGGGAGCGCATCCGCGCCCTGCAAGCGCCGCAGCGGGACGGATTTGGCAGATTTGCGTTAAAATCGGACGCCTGGTCCGGGCGTGGCGCGAATGGCAGTGGCACAGCAGGCGGTACGGAAGGCGGCGGCATGGCAGAGCCCGGCATCATCCTGCGTGGATTTCGCATTCTTCCGGGGCATCTGGACCGCGCCGCACAGACCGCGCTGGTGGAGGATCTGCGCGCCGTCCTGCGCGTTGCACCACTTTTTTCGCCGCAGACACCCTACGGTCGGCCAATGACCGTGCGCATGACATCGGCGGGGCGCTACGGCTGGGTGTCGGACCGGACGGGCTATCGCTATGCGGCGCGGCATCCGGACGGGATGGCGTGGCCCGCGATCCCCGACGCTGTGCTGGCACTCTGGCGCGCTCTGGTCAGCGACGCGCGCGATCCCGATTGCTGCTTGATCAACTACTACGGCGAGGGCGCCCGAATGGGGCTGCATCAGGACCGGGACGAGGCCGATTTCAGTTGGCCGGTGCTGTCGGTCTCGTTGGGGGACGAGGGGCTGCTCAGGATCGGCAACCGGACACGCGGCGGCAAGACGGAATCGATCTGGCTGCGTTCGGGCGATGTGGTCGTCATGGGCGGTGAGGCGCGGCTGACCTATCACGGGGTGGACCGAATCAGGTTTGCCAGCAGCACGCTCTTGCCGCAGGGCGGGCGAATCAATCTGACGTTGCGGGTGGTCGACTGAGGGTCATCGCGGCGCAGAGGCCCCGGATCAGGCCCGGGACCTCTGCGCGATTGGCGTTCTCGGCTCAGGTCTCTTTCGTCAGGTTCACCTGATGCGGATAGGGAATCGAGATGCCGCCCGCGTCAAAGGCTTCCCTGATCTGCTTGGTCAGCGCGAATTTCAGATCCCAGTATTCAGCCGCGTCGCACCACAGTCGCGCGGTGATATCGATCGAACTGTCTCCGAGGTTCGTCACCCGCACCCAAGGCTCGGGATCGGCGTGAATGCGGTCCTCCGCGCGGGCGCGTTTCAGGATGATCTCCATCGCTGTATCCGCGCTGTCGGTGTAGTCGATGCGGAATGTCAGATCGAGGCGGCGGGTCTTGTGGTGCGAATAGTTGGTGATTACCGATCCCCAGGCCTGTCCGTTCGGAACGATGACCTGCACATTGTCGGGGGTCGTCAGTTCGGTAAAAAACAGCGACACTTCTTCTACAGTGCCGCCGGTGCCGCCGATATCCACATATTGCCCCTGCTTGTAGGGTTGAAAAATCACCAGCATGATCCCCGCAGCCAGATCGGCCAGCGTGCCCTGCAGCGCCATGCCGATGGCGAGCGTCGCCGCACCCATGACCGCCACGAGGCTGGTCGCCTCGATGCCGAAAAGACCGAGCACGGCTATCAGCACCATCAGGCGGATCACCCATGTGACCACCGTCGCGGCAAAATTCCCCAGCATCCTGTCGATGCTGGCGTGGCTGTTGACCTGACGCCGCACAAAGCGCCCGACCAACCCGGCAACGAGCCAGCCGATCACCAGAACGATCAATGCCTTGATGGCGTTGATTACCAGCGGCCCATATAGCGCCGCTTCTTCAAAGAATGCTTCCATTGGTCTGTTCAGTCCCTCTATCCCGTGTCCCGACACAGAAATTGCGGCGGGTTTCATCCGCAACGCATGAAAAAGGTCCAGGGTTCCCCCCGGACCTCATGATGCATTGTGATGGGGGTTATTTCTTCAGCGAGTCGCGGATTTCCATCAGAATATCAAGCTCGGACGGGCCGGGTGCCGGTGCGGACTCTGCCTCTTGCTTGCGCTTGAGGCTGTTCACGCGTTTGACCAGCATGAAGACGACAAAGGCAATGATCAGGAAATTGATCACGGCCATGATGAACCGGCCGATGGCAAAGACTGCTGCACCTGCTTCTTCGGCTTCGGCGAGGGTCGCGTATTCGCCGCTGCCCAACACAAAGAAGAGTTCAGTGAAATCGACGCCGCCCATGAAAAGGCCGATGATCGGGTTGACCAGGTCGCCCACGAGCGAATTGACGATGGCGGTGAAGGCCGCGCCGATGATGATACCGACGGCCATGTCCATGACATTGCCCTTGGCGATGAAGTCTTTGAATTCTTTTATCATGTCTGTCCCTTTTCGTGTTTTTGGTCCGTCCCGCCGAATCGGCGCGCGCGACTGCAGTAATTATGCATGAAACCTGCCTTTATTCGCATGGAAAGCGCGGCGGGTTCTGTCGCCATGTGCGCTTAGCCGGGCAGTGTGCCTTCGAGAACATAGCGCAGGATCGCCACCACCTGATCCGGGGTCCGGGCGACGGCGAGCGCGGCGGCGTCCACTTCCTTCAGCGCGTGGTCGTGCTCGATCGGTTGCAGGATGATCAGCGATTTGCCCAGGGCCGCAGCATAGCCCGCGTCGAACGCTGCGTTCCACTGCTTGTACTTGTCCCCAAAGCGGACGACGACGACATCGGCCTCCTCGATCCCCTTGCGGGTGCGGATGGCGTTGATCATCGCGCCCTTGTGGTCGTGCCAGTATTTGTTGTCCTCGGCGCCGAGGATCTCCACGCCGCAATCGTCGCTGGCACCGTGGTCGGTCACTGGCGCGCTGAAGACAACGCCGAGCCCTTCGGCCCCCTTGGCGATCTCGTCGCGCCAATCGGTGTGGATTTCGCCTGACAGATATACGCTGAGCATTCTGGGACTCCTTTCTGGTGTGTCAGCCGGACAATCGCCCGGCGTAGTTCCAAAGCGTTTCGCCATCGTGCTGGATCACGATGCTATGGCGAAACGTGTGCAACCTGTTGATTGTGTGGCCGTTTCGATAAGGTTTGTGACGCAGGTCAATCTCGAAACGTCCTAACCGCGCAGCACGCCGCCGGTGGCCTTGCTGACCTTCTCGATGATCCGCGCACTGACGGCCGCGATCTCGGTATCCTTCAGTGTTGCTTCGGTGGGTTGCATGTGGACTGTCACGGCGAGCGATTTCTTGCCCTCGCCAAGGCTGCCGCCGATGAACTGATCAAAGACGCGCACATCGGTGATCAGCGTCTTGTCGGCACTGGCGGCGGCGTTGACCAGCGTCAGCGCTTCGACATCCGCGTTCACGACAAAGGCGAAATCGCGCTCGACCGCCTGCAGGTCGCTGCTGGCGAGTGCACCGCGATTGGCGGTGGCGTTGCGCGGCAGCGGCACCTCGGCAGGCCAGAGGGTAAAGCCCATGACGGGGCCTTTGACATCCAGCGCGCGCAGCACGCGCGGGTGCAGTTCGCCGTAAACGCCGAGCACCTTCTTCGGGCCGAGGCAGATCATGCCGTGACGCCCCGGATGCCACCATTCGCGTGCGCCGCGCAGGATCTGCACCCTGGCGGGGGCGCCGATCGCAGCGAGCAGCGCCTCGACATCGGCCTTGACGTCATAGAGATCGACCGCGCGCGAGTCGGCATGCACATCCTTCGGACCGGTCCGCCCGATCAGGATGCCCGCGACCTGCATGTATTGTTCGCCCGGCTCGCCGCCGTGAAAGACGTGGCCTGCCTCGAACAGCGCCATGTCCATCTGACCGCGTGCCTGATTGCGCGCCGCCGCCTGCAACAGGCCGGGCAGGAGCGCAGGGCGCATGTGGCTCATGTCGGCGCTGATCGGGTTGGCCAGCATGGTCGCATCGCCACCGCCACCGAAAAGAGCCGCACTGGCATGGTCGATGAAGCTGTAGGTGACGCATTCGTTATAGCCCAGCGATGCCGCCGTGCGCCGCGCGATCTGCTCGCGCCGCTGCGGGATCGACAGTACTGGTTTCGGCACGCCCGCCTGGGTGCGGGGCAGTGGGCGCCCCTCAAGCTTGGTCAGGGACGCGATGCGCGCCACCTCTTCGACCAGATCGGCCTCGCCCAGCACATCGGGGCGCCACGAGGGGACATGCGCCAGGTTGCCCTCAAGCCGGAACCCCAGCGCGGTCAGGGTCTGGCGCTGTTCGCTCTCTGGGATGTCCATGCCAACCAGCGATTGCACGCGCGCGGGCACCAACGTGTACGCGCGGGAGACATTGGGAACCTTGCCCGCGACGACGACGCTGGACGCCTCGCCGCCGCAGAGGTCGAGGATCATCTGCGTCGCCAGTTCGACCGCCTCCATGTTGAACGCGGGGTCGATGCCGCGCTCATTGCGATACCGCGCGTCCGAGTTGATCCGCAGCGCGCGCCCGGTGGTGGCGGTCTGGACGGTGTCCCAGATCGCAGCCTCCAGAAACACATCCGTAGTGTCATGGGTACAGCCGGTTTCCAGCCCGCCCATGATGCCGGCGATGCTCTGGATTGCCTTGTCGTCCGAGATCACGACCATGCCTGCGGAGAAGCAGTGTTCCTTCTCATCCAGGCCCACAAGGGTCTCGCCCCCCTTGGTGCGGTGAATGCGCAGATCACCCGTCACCTTGTCCGCGTCGAAGACGTGCAGCGGGCGGTTGCGGTCATAGGTGAAGAAGTTCGTCACATCCACCAGCGCCGAGATCGGGCGCAGACCGATGGCGCGCAGCCGGGTTTGCAGCCATTCGGGGCTGGGGCCGTTGGTGACGCCGCGAATGAGCCGACCGGCGAAGACTTCGCAGCCGTTTTCGCGGGTGTCGTCGTCGATGCTTACACCGATGGGGCAGGGGTACTCGCCATCGACCTCGGCCTGGGGCGCGGGGTTCATCTGGCCCAGCCCGCGTGCGGCCAGATCGCGGGCGATGCCGCGGACCCCCAGCGCATCGGGGCGGTTGGGGGTGATGGCGATCTCGATCACCGGATCGACCTTTGCCGGATCGTTCTGCGCCAGCCAGTCGACGAACCGCTCGCCTACCTCGCCGGAGGACAGCTCGATGATGCCGTCATGCTCCTCCGACAGTTCCATCTCGCGTTCCGAGCACATCATGCCGTGGCTCTCGATGCCGCGGATCTTGCCGACGCCGATGGTGGTGTCGATGCCGGGCACGTAGGTGCCGGGCTTGGCGATCACGGCGGTGATGCCTTCCCGCGCATTGGGGGCGCCGCAGATGATCTGCAGCGTGCCTTCATCGGTGGCGACCTGACAGACGCGCAGCCGGTCCGCATCAGGGTGCTGTTCGGCGTGGATCACCTTGCCCAGGGTGAAACCGGCCAGCCGCGCCGCGGGGTTCGTCACCCCCTCGACCTCCAGCCCCAGATCGGTGAGGGCATAGGTGATCTCATCCACGGAGGCGGTGGTGTCGAGATGGTCTTTGAGCCAGGAGAGGGTGAATTTCATGTGCCGTCATCCACAGGTTATTTTGGGTTGCCCTGCATCTAACGGATACGAGGGCAAGGGGAAAGGCCGGTTGCTGTCGGTGCAGCACGCCACTTCGCCCGGAATCAAGGCGAAGCCGGACTGCGCCCGGTTGTGATCAGTGCATCAAGGCTGCTCGTGCCGTTGACCTGCCCTGCGACGAATCTTTGCAAGTGCCACTGTCGGATGAGCGGTGAGCCATCGGTACAGGGCAGCGCCCGCCCATGGGGGCGGTCGGGCGCTGCCCGGCGAAGGGGGGGCTACCTACTCAACCCACCCCTTAACGTCGGCACGTCCAGTGCAGCAAACCCATAGTGCCGCAACCACCGCAGGTCTGAATCAAAGAACGCGCGCAAATCCGGTATTCCGTATTTCAGCATCGCGATCCGGTCGATGCCCATGCCAAAGGCAAAGCCCTGCCAGTTGTCCGGGTCCACGTTGCCCGCGCGCAGCACGTTAGGATGCACCATGCCCGACCCGAGGATTTCCAGCCAGTCGTCGCCCTCGCCAACCTTTAATGTGCCGCCCTCCCACGAGCAGCGGATATCGACCTCTGCCGAGGGCTCGGTGAAGGGGAAATGCGACGCGCGAAAGCGCAGTTCGACATCGTCGACTTCAAAGAACGCTTTGACGAACTCCTCCAGCACCCATTTGAGGTTGGCCATCGAGATGTCCTTGTCGATGGCCAGGCCCTCGATCTGGTGGAACATCGGCGTATGGGTCATGTCGTAATCGGCGCGATAGACGCGGCCCGGCGCGATGATGCGAATGGGCGCGCCCTGATCCTGCATCGCGCGGATCTGCACCGGACTGGTATGCGTGCGCAGCACATGCGGCGGGCGGTCGTCACCTTCGGCGCGGTGGGTATAGAACGTGTCCATCTCGGCCCGCGCGGGGTGGTGGCCGGGGATGTTGAGCGCGTCAAAATTGTACCAGTCGCTCTCGATCTGCGGCCCTTCGGCCACGGCAAAGCCCATATCGGCAAAGATCGCGGTGACTTCTTCGGTGACCTGGCTGACCGGATGGATCGTGCCCTGACGGCGCGGGCGCACCGGCAGCGTCACATCAAGCCATTCGCTGCGCAGCCGTTCATCCAGCGCGTTATCGGCCAGCGCCTCTTTCTTGGCGGCGAGTGCGCTGGCGATCTCGTCCTTGAGTGCGTTCAGCCTAGGCCCGGCGACTTGTCGTTCCTCTGGTGTCATGCGGCCCAACTCGCGCATCTGAAGGCTGATCTCGCCCTTCTTGCCGATGGCCTGCACGCGCAGGTCCTCCAGCGCGGATTCGCTGCCCGCATTGGCAATCAGGTCAATGTATTTGTCGCGCAGATTATCCATCGGGGCACCTATCGTCATTCCTGACTGCGGGTTATCGCGCCGGGCGTCCCCGTGCAAGCCTCAGCGCAGGTTTGCAACAGACATGGCGTCATGGGCGGCATGATCCGAAGGCGGGGCTTTCATTCAGGTCTGCACCGGGCCGGGCGTGTCTACGGTAGATTGCGCCAGGTCAGGGCGCTGCGCGTGCGGGCCGGACGCGCAGCGCTATCCCGACCTCGACCAACGCGGCACCGATGATCATGCTGGCCCCCAGCAACTGCATTGTGTCGAACGTTTCATTCAGCAGGTACGCGCTGGACGCAACGCCCGAGAGGATTTCGAGGGTGAAGAGAAAGCTCAGCAGCGCAGGCGACAGGCGCTGCGCGCTCCACAGCGACAACGCCATCACCGGCAGGACATAGAGTGCCCCCATCGCGAGACCGAGACCGATTGTCGGCAGGGCGTCCCCGCGCGGCAGGGTGTCGCCGACCAGCAGTATGAAACCGGCGGCGACCAATGTGGCCGATATCATCGTCGCCAGCGTTACGGATGCGGCGCGCGCGGCACCGCCGGTAAAGATCAGCGTCGCCCCGACCGCCCAGGCCACTCCCGAGGCGATCGCCATGCCGTCGCCGAGGCCGATCTGTGCCAGTGACAGTTGCCCGCCCATCACCAGAAACGCCCCGCCGAGCGCCAGTGCCAGTGTCAGGCTTGATGTGTGCCGCCAGCGCTGACCGAGAAATGCCCATTCGATGATCTTGCTCCAGGCAGGGGCAAGGTAGAACAGTAAAACCGCGCGCATCACATCCGTAAGCACGAGCGCGATGGAGTAGCACGACACGGCCAAGCCGACCAACAGTGCCCCATAAAGAGCGCGGCGGCCCAGTCTCGGCATCTGCCGCGTGACCGCCATATAGAGCAAGATCGCAAGCACCGCACCCAGATTGCCCGCCAGTGCCACCTGCCCGCCGGTCAGCCCCAACCCTTCGAGATAGCGGATGGGAATCCACCACAGTCCCCAGAGGATCGCCGCAAAGAATGTCATCAGAACGGGGGCAAGGGTCTGCCCGGAGGGCGGGCCGGTCATCGGCCTGCCGCTTCGGGCTTCGCGGTGGTCTGGTTCAATTCGCGTCTCCGCCCGACGGGGAGGAAGCCATGCCGTCGAGCCGGTGCATCAGGGATGCGATCTGATCGTCGAGCCAGACCCGCGCGCTGTTTACCGTTTCGACGTATTCGCCCAACACCGCGGCAAGTGCCGGCACCGCGCGGCTGATCTGCGGCGTAAAGACATAGAGCAGGGTCAGGGCCGCCGCGAGCATCACGATCAATAAGAAGCCGCGCCGGAAGCCGCCGCCATTCGGCCCGCCGTGTGTTGTTTCGGGGTACATGTCCTCGGTATCCGCACCGTCGGCTCCGCCGTCATTACTGCGCAGGGAAGAACTGATTTCCTCGATATCGGGCAGCAATCCACGGCGTGAGGACGGATCTATTTCCGGGGTGACGCCCGCGTCATCCGTGTCGTCTGTGTCCGACTGGCCACGCAGGCGGGCCATGCGCGCGCGCGCTTCGCGGCCGCGGCGGTCCGTGTCGTCGTCGCCGTCGTCGAGACCCAGTCCGGGCTGGGTCTCCAGGCTGCCGGAGTCGCGTGCCCTGGCCTGTGCCTCGCGTTCGGCTTCTTCGCGCAGGACGCTGGTCACTTCGGGATCGAGCCGTCGGCGCTGGGCAGGGCCAGACGCGGTGTCCATGTCTGTTTCGGTGTCAGCGTCAGCGTCGTTAGCTGCTGCATCGCCCGTATCGGGGACTGCCTCTTCGCTGCTTTCCTCATGGCCGGAATCGGACGTGTACTGGTCTTTGGCCTCGTCGTCCTCAGCCGGATGATCGGGGTGATGCTGAAACCAGGTGTCGCCGCAGTTGGAGCATTGCACATCCCGCCCGGATTGCGGGAGTACATCGTTTGGGATTTCGTATTGCGCCCCGCAATTCGGGCAAGTGAGCCTCATTCGATCACCCCCATTGAGCCGTGCCTTGGTTGTTATTCACCGGATGTATCCGTGCGTCCGTGGCCTTGGCGGGCAGCATAGGATGAAAACGTCGGGCGGAAAAGAGCAAAGGATTTGCGCCCGCCGATTGCATGCGCGCGCCCGGTAAGGCATTTAAGGGGCAAAGTGGAAAAGGGGCAGCCGTGATCGAGCTGGAAAATGTAGCGTACAGCTATGGCGGCGCCGAGTTGTTGAGTGATATCTCGCTCAAGCTGCAGCCGGGGTCGTTCCATTTTCTCACTGGTCCGTCCGGGTCGGGCAAGACGACGCTGCTGAAGCTGTGCTACGCCGCGCTCTTTCCCACTTCTGGCTATGTGCGCCTCTTTGACACGGATGTGCGGGCGATGGGACGCGACGACATCGCGATGACGCGGCGGCGCATCGGGGTCGTGCATCAGGATTGTCAGTTTCTCAATCATCTCAGCGTGGCGGACAATATTGCGCTGCCGCTCACGGTGTCGGGCCGTGCCGACGACAGCGAGATGGACAACCTCAACGAGTTGACGGGCTGGGTCGGCCTGACAGAGCGTGCCGGTGCCTTGCCGCCTGAACTATCGGGCGGCGAGCGGCAGCGCGCGGCGCTGGCGCGGGCCGTGATCATGTCGCCCGATGTGGTGCTGGCGGACGAACCCACCGGCAACGTCGACTGGGAGATGTCGCAACGCCTGATGCGCCTGCTGATCGAGCTGAACCGCATGGGCAAGACGATCATGATCGCGACTCATGACCTTGCGCTGATCCGTGCCGCCAAACCGCATGTGCAGGCGCGCGTGCTGCGCATCTCGAACCGGCGGCTGCAACTGGCGGGGGCAGACCTGTGAGCCCCAGGATCGACTCCCTGCGCAATTTTCTGATTGGCGATGCCCAAGCTGACAGGGTCGTGCCGCCGACGGGCTTCACCGCGTGGCTGACGCTGTTTGCCGCTGCGGCAATGGCGTTTCTGGCGGTTTTCGCGTTGGCGCTGTCGCTGGCCACATCGCGGCTGGCGGATCGCTGGGGGGACGAACTGGCGCGCAGCTCGACCTTGCGCATCTCGGCACCCGAGGGGCAGATGGCGGCGCAGACCGATGCTGCGCTACGGATGCTTGAGACGACGGTCGGCGTCGCCTCGGCCCGGGCGCTGACGAATGCAGAACAGCGCGCGCTGCTGGAGCCGTGGTTCGGCCCCGATCTGCCGCTTGAGACGCTGCCGATCCCGCAGCTGATCGAAGTGATCGAGGAGGGCAGCGGCTTTGATGCGGCGGGGCTGCGTCTGCGGCTGGCTGCCGAGGTGCCCGGTGCGGTGCTGGACGATCATACCCGCTGGCGCCAACCACTGGTGCGCGCGGCCTCGCGGCTGCGCCTGCTGGGCTGGGTGTCGCTGTTGCTGATTGGCGGCGCGATGGCGGCGATGATCACGCTGGCGGCTCGTGCGGCGCTGGCGGCCAATGCGCAGGTGATCGGCGTGCTGCGTCTGGTGGGCGCGCGCGACGGTTATATCGCGCAGGCCTTTGTCCGCCGCTTCACCCTGCGCAGCCTGACGGGGGCGTCGCTGGGCATGGTGCTGGGTACGCTCGCGGTGCTCGCATTGCCGAGCGCGGAGGTGGGTGGCGGGTTCCTGACCGGGCTGGGGTTCCAGGGCTGGCACTGGCTGTGGCCACTGACGATCCCGCTTCTGGCCGCGCTGGTGGCGTTTCTGGCCACCCGCGCCGCCGCGCGCCGCACCCTTGGAGAGATGTCGTGAGCTACGCGGTTCAATGGCTGCGCTCGCTGGTTTTCGTGGTGCTGATGTACGTGATGATGCTGGTGATCGGCATCGTCTTCTTTCCTTGGGCGGTGTTCAGCCGCCGTGGCGCTCTGGCGGCCTGCAAGACCTTCTGTAGATGGGTGCGCTGGAGCGCGCGCTGGATGGTCGGCCTGCGCACCGAGGTGCGCGGCCCGGTGCCGGAGGGTGAGATGATGATCGCAGCCAAGCATCAGTCCTTTCTGGATATTATCCTGATCTTTGGCGCGGTGCCTGCGGGCAAGTTCATCATGAAACGCGAGTTGATGTATGCGCCGATCCTCGGGCAATACGCCCTTCGGATCGGTTGCGTGCCGGTGGATCGTGGTAAGCGCAGCCAGGCGATCAAGAAGATGGTTGCCGATGTGGCGCGCGGCGCGCAGTCCCCCGGACAACTGATCATCTACAGCCAGGGCACCCGCATCGCGCCCGGCGTCCGTGCCCCCTACAAGGTCGGCACCAGCGTACTCTATCAGCAGTTGGGGCAGGATTGCGTGCCTGCGGCCACCAATGTGGGTGTTTTCTGGCCACGCCGGGGGATTTACCGCAAGCCGGGTCTGGCGGTGGTCGAGTTCCTGCCGACTATTCCGGCAGGGCTTGGCAAGGAGGCATTCATGGCGCGGCTGGAGTGCGAGGTCGAGGCCGCCTCGGATGCGCTGATGCGCAAGGCCGGGTTCCGGGTAGAGGAGCTGCGCAGCAACCTGTCGGATTGAGGATGTCGCGCCGCTCCTCCGCCCTTGCGGGCGTCCTCGCGAGGGCAGCCCGCAAGGGCGGAGGAGCGGGCAGGTTCAGGCGTGGATCGCGCCGTCGCCGCAGGCGAGGGCGGCTTCGCGCACGGCCTCCGAGTAGGTCGGGTGGGCGTGGCAGGTCAGCGCCAGATCCTCGGCCGAGGCGCCGAATTCCATCGCGACACAGACCTCGTGGATCAGGTCTCCCGCGCCGGGGCCGATGATGTGGCAGCCCAGAATGCGGTCGGTTTCCTTGTCGGCCAGCAGCTTGACGAAACCCTCCCCGGCAAAGACTGCCTTGGCCCTGGCATTGCCCATGAAGCTGAATTTACCCACCTTGTAGGCGCGCTCTTCTTCCTTCAGTTCTGCCTCGGTCTTGCCCACGCTGGCGACCTCCGGGTGAGTGTAGATCACCCCCGGAATGATGCCGTAATCCACGTGACCATGCTTGCCCGCCAGCACCGCCGCGCAGGCCATGCCTTCGTCCTCGGCCTTGTGCGCCAGCATCGGGCCGTCGATGGCGTCGCCGATAGCGTAGATGCCCTTGACCGAGGTCTGCCACTGCTTGTCCACGGGGATCTGTCCGCGCTTGCTCGGCTCGATGCCCAGTTCCTTGAGGCCGAGCCCGTCGGTGTAGGGCTTGCGGCCCGTGGCAACCAGCACCACATCGGCATCCAGCATATGTTCGCTGTCATCCTTGCGCAGCTTGTAATGCACCTTGGCCTTGGCCTTGGTCACTTCGGTATTTTGCACCGCTGCGCCCATGATGAATTTCAGCCCCTGCTTTTTCAGCATTCTTTGCAAGGTTTTCTGCACATCCGCGTCCATGCCGGGGGTGATCGCGTCGAGAAACTCCACCACGGTCACTTCGGTCCCGAGCCTTGCATAGACGCTGCCCATCTCCAGCCCGATCACGCCCGCACCGATCACTACCATCTTCTTGGGGATCTTGCCCAGTTCCAGCGCGCCGGTGGAGGTGATGACAACCTTTTCGTCCACGTCTACCCCGGGCAGGCTGCTGGCCACCGAGCCTGTCGCGATGATGATGTTCGTGGCCTCGTGGACCTCGTCGCCGACCTTGACCTTGCCCGGCTCGGGGATTGACCCCCAGCCTTTGAGCCAGTCGACCTTGTTCTTCTTGAACAGGAATTCGATGCCCTTGGTGTTCTGGCCGATCACGTCGTCTTTGTAGGCGCGCATCTGTGCCCAGTCGACCGAAGGTGATTTGCCCTTGAGGCCCATCTTGGCGAAGTTCTCTTCGGCCTCGTGTAGCATGTGGGTGGCATGCAGCAGCGCCTTGGACGGGATGCAGCCGACGTTGAGACAGGTGCCGCCCAGCGTCTCGCGTCCTTCGACGCAGGCGGTCTTGAGGCCAAGCTGCGCGCAGCGGATGGCGGCGACATAGCCGCCGGGGCCGGAGCCGATAATGATCACATCATAGGAAGCCATTCAGGAAATCCTCTGGTTTTTGGACGTCGCTATCACGTCGGTATTGCATCAGTGTGGTCTGGTTTATCCAAGCTGACCCTGATTTGCCACCGGGGTCAACCGGATGGCTGGCATGTGCGCCTGCGGGTGGGTGTTTGGGATGAGTATTTGTGGAAAAATGAAGGGTAAAATCGTTTCACGATAAGCCCGGGCAACTGGTCAGGCGCGGAACGCTTTAGAAAAGGGCGGCGAGCAGCATCAGCGTGGTGGCGGCAAAACCCGTGAGCCAGACGAGGGAACGCCAGGGCGAGAGCCCGAAGGCGTAAGCCGGAACGTAGAGCACCCGCGCGATCAGGTAGACCCAGGCGCAGGCGGCGGTGAAGGGCGTGGACTGGTCGCTGAGGGTGATCACGGTGCAGGCGATGGTGAAGAGGATCAGCCCCTCGAAATGGTTGTCGAGCGCGCGAATGAGGCGGCCTGTGGGGCGGCTGACCTGCTGGACCAGCGGTTTGCCGAGGCGGTCGGGGTCGCGGGGGCCGAGCGTCTTGCCGGGGCCAAGTTCGAGATTGGCGGGGACGACCATCAGGACATATTGGATGACCTGCAGGAGGGCGGCAAGGGTGAGGACGGTGAGTTCGGGGGGCATGAGGGACCTACGTTACAAACTAACAGGGTTACACCGGCAAGAAAGACAATGACCGATGCCAACGGTCAAAGATATGTTTCGCCTATTCAGGATATGGCGTCGCCGCTTGTGCAGACAAGTATGTTGCGGCGATTGAGTGTCCTGCAAAACCAAGCCCGAAAGGAAAGCAGCACATTGATTGTGCAGTTACATGCCGATGGAAGTTGAAAGAACGGTAAATGCTCCACTATTCAGAGTTATGAGGGTCTTAATCGCTGAAATGTCGAGCTACCGCACCAGATCGATACTGGTGCGATAATGCTCGAAATGCACCTTGCGGATAAAATCCTCGTTCACAGGCTCACAAATCCATCAGCAACCGGCGCGGATCCTCCAGCGCATCCTTGACCCGCACGAGGAACGTCACCGCGCCTTTGCCGTCGACGATGCGGTGGTCGTAGCTGAGGGCCAGATACATCATCGGGCGGATGACGACCTCTCCGCCGATGGCCATGGGGCGGTCCTGGATCTTGTGCATGCCCAGGATGCCGGACTGGGGCGGATTGAGGATCGGCGAGGACATCAGCGATCCGTAAACGCCGCCGTTGGAGATGGTGAAGGTGCCGCCCTGCATTTCGGCCATCGAGAGTTTGCCGTCGCGGGCGCGCGCGCCTTTTTCGGCGATGGCCTTTTCAATAGCGGCAAAGCTCATCGAATCGGCGTCACGGATCACCGGAACCACCAGACCCGTGGGTGTGCCCGCCGCGATGCCCATATGCACGAAGTTCTTGTAGACCACATCGGTGCCGTCGATCTCGGCGTTGACCTCCGGCACCTCTTTCAGCGCGTGGCAGCAGGCCTTGGTGAAGAACGACATGAAGCCCAGCTTTACGCCGTGTTTCTTGGCAAACTCGTCCTTGTACTGGTTGCGCAGTTCCATCACCGCAGTCATGTCCACCTCGTTATAGGTGGTCAGCATGGCGGCGGTGTTCTGGCTCTCCTTGAGGCGGCGCGCGATGGTCTGGCGCAGGCGTGTCATCTTGACCCGTTCCTCGCGCGTGGCGTCCTCGGCAGGGGCCGGGGCGCGCGGCGAGGCCGCTGGCGCGGCGGGGGCGGATGTCGTGGTGGATGAGGCCGAAACCCCGGCGGCGACGGCGCGGGCCACGTCGTCCTTCATGATGCGGCCGTCCCTGCCGGTGCCCTTGACCTGATCGGGGCTGAGCCCGGCCTCGGCCATTGCCTTCTTGGCCGACGGGGCGTCTTCGCCTTTGCGGGCCTTGTCGGTATCCGCGTCCTCTGCAGAGCCGGTGTCGTCAGCGGGCCGCGGCGATGGTTCGACCGATCCATCGGCAGAGCCCGAGAGCACGGCCAGCTTGCCATTGGCCTGCACGGTTTCGCCTTCCTGGGCGAGGATCTCGGTGAGGGTGCCTGCGGCGGGGGCGGGCACCTCAACCGAGACCTTGTCGGTTTCCAACTCGCACAGCATCTCGTCCTGGCTGACGCTGTCGCCGACCTTCTTGAACCATGTGCTGACGGTCGCCTCGGTCACGCTCTCGCCCAGGGTCGGAACCATCACATCGACGTTGCCATCTTTGTCGCTACCGGAGTCTGCGGCAGCCTTGGGCGTGTCTTTCGCGGGCGCGTCGGCCTTGGTGCCGCTCTTGGCGCCGGTGCCTTCTTCGATCGTGGCCAGCAGGGCGTTGACGCCGACGGTTTCGCCTTCGGTGACGATGATCTCGCCCATCGTGCCGGCGGTGGGGGCGGGCACCTCTACCGTGACCTTGTCAGTCTCCAGTTCGCAGAGCATCTCATCGGCCTGAACCGCATCACCGGGTTTCTTGAACCAGGTGGCAACGGTGGCTTCGGTCACGGATTCGCCCAGGGTGGGCACGCGGACTTCGGTGGTCATGGTTATTTCCCTTCGATCGTCAGCGCTGCGTCGACCAGCGCGGATTGTTGTGCTTTGTGCTGAGACGCCAGACCCGTGGCGGGCGAGGCGGCGGCCGGGCGGCCGACATATTCGGGGCGGGTGATCCGTGCGCTGATGCGCTGAAGCACCCATTCGATGTTCGGCTCGATAAAGGACCACGGGCCCTGGTTCTTGGGTTCTTCCTGACACCAGATCATTTCGGCGGTCTTGAACCGTTCCAGTTCTTTCACTGCGGATTGGGCAGGGAAGGGATAAAACTGTTCGAACCGCATGAGATAGACATCGTCGATCCCACGCGCATCGCGTTCTTCCAGCAGATCGAAATAAACCTTGCCCGAGCACATGACGACGCGCTTGATCTTGTCGTCGGGCACGAGTTCGGTATCGGAGTTGCCGTATTGTGCATCGTCCCACAGCACGCGGTGAAAGCTCGATCCGGTGATGAATTCCTCGGTCCTGGACACGGCCAGCTTGTGCCGTAACAGCGATTTGGGTGTCATCAGGATCAGCGGCTTGCGGAAGGTGCGGTGCAACTGACGGCGCAGAATGTGAAAGTAGTTGGCCGGTGTCGTGCAGTTGGCAACGATCCAGTTATCCTGTCCGCACATGGTCAGGAACCGTTCCAGCCGGGCAGAGGAGTGTTCGGGGCCCTGGCCTTCGTAGCCATGTGGCAACAGGCACACGAGGCCGGACATGCGCAGCCATTTGCTTTCGCCCGACGAGATGAACTGGTCGAACATGATCTGCGCGCCGTTGGCGAAGTCGCCGAACTGCGCCTCCCAGAGCGTGAGCGCGTTTGGCTCGGCCAAGGTGTAGCCGTATTCAAACCCCAGCACCGCATATTCGCTGAGCATCGAATCGATCACTTCGTAGCGCGCCTGCCCCTTGCGGATGCCGTTGAGCGGATAATGCCGTTCTTCGGTATCCTGATGGATCAGGGCAGAGTGGCGCTGGCTGAACGTGCCGCGCGCGCTGTCCTGCCCGGACAACCGGACCGGGAAGCCCTCGGTCAGGAGCGAGCCGAACGCCAGCGCCTCGGCTGTGGCCCAGTCGAAACCGGTGCCGGATTCGAACATCTTGGACTTGGCTTCGAGCAGGCGCTGCACCGTCCTGTGTAGCGGAAAGTCACCCGGCGCTGTGGTGATGGCGCGGCCGATATCCTTGAATGTCTCTTCGTCGATCGCCGTCGGTCCGCGCTGATAGTCGTGGTTGTTGCGGTCGAGATGGGACCATTTACCATCGAGCCAGTCGGCCTTGTTCGGCTTGTAGTTGGTCCCGGCCTCGAATTCGTCGGCCAGATAGGACTGAAAGGCGGTCTTCATGTCCTCGATCTCGCCCTCGGGCATCAGACCGTCCTTGACCAGACGTTCGGTATAGAGGCTGAGCGTGGTCTTCTGCTTCTTGATCTTCTTGTACATGATCGGGTTGGTGAACATGGGCTCGTCGCCCTCGTTATGACCAAACCGGCGATAGCAGATGATGTCGACGACCACGTCCTTGTGGAATTTCTGGCGGAATTCCGTGGCCACGCGTGCGGCATGCACGACCGCCTCCGGGTCGTCGCCGTTGACGTGGAAAATGGGGGCCTCGACCATCAGCGCGATATCCGTCGGATAGGGCGAGGAGCGCGAGAAATGCGGCGCGGTGGTAAAGCCGATCTGGTTGTTCACCACGATATGCATCGTGCCGCCGGTCTTGTGCCCCTTGAGGCCCGACAGGCCAAAGCATTCGGCCACGACGCCCTGCCCGGCAAAGGCCGCATCGCCGTGCAGCAGCACTGGCAGCACCTTGGTCCGGTCGATATCGTTCAACTGGTCCTGCTTGGCGCGTGCCTTGCCCAGAACGACCGGGTTCACAGCTTCGAGGTGGCTGGGGTTGGCGGTCAGGCTGAGATGGACCGTATTGCCGTCGAACTCGCGGTCGGAGGAGGCGCCGAGGTGGTATTTCACGTCGCCCGATCCATCCACGTCCTCGGGTTTGAAGCTGCCGCCCTGAAACTCGTTGAAGATCGCGCGGTAGGGCTTGGCCATCACGTTGGCGAGCACCGACAGGCGGCCCCGGTGGGGCATCCCGATGATGATGTCCTCCACCCCCAGAGAGCCGCCGCGCTTGATGATCTGCTCCATCGCGGGAATGAGGCTCTCGCCGCCATCAAGGCCAAAGCGCTTGGTGCCCATGTATTTGACGTGCAGGTATTTCTCGAACCCTTCGGCCTCGACCATCTTTTTCAGGATTGCCTTGCGGCCCTCGCGGGTGAAAGAGATTTCCTTGCCGTAGCCTTCGATCCTCTCCTTGAGCCAGTTGGCCTCGTCAGGGTTGGAAATGTGCATGTATTGCAGCGCGAAGGTGCCGCAATAGGTGCGGCGCACGATGTCCAGAATCTCGCGCACCGACGCGATCTGCAGGCCCAGCACGTTGTCGATAAAGATCGGCCGGTCCATGTCGGCATCGGTGAAACCGTATGATTTCGGGTCCAGTTCTGGCCGGTCGGGCTGTTCGCGCAGGCCGAGCGGGTCGAGATCGGCGATCAGGTGGCCGCGGATACGGTAGGCGCGGATCAGCATCAGCGCGCGCACGGAATCGAGCACGGCGCGCTGGATCATCTCGTCGCTGACCTCCACGCCCTTGTCCTTTGCCTTGCCTGCGATTTTCTTGCCGACCTCTCGGGGGGTCGGTTCGTTGGGCCATTCGCCGGTCAGCGCGGCGGTCAGATCATCGGCGGGCACGGGCGGCCAGTCGGCGCGCGCCCAGGAGGGGCCGCTTGCCTCTTTCTTGACCTCGACCTCGGTATCGTCGAACTGCGAAAAGAATGCCTGCCAGGCCGCGTCC
The DNA here is from genome assembly GCA_947503145.1 of uncultured Roseovarius sp. Classification (GTDB taxonomy): domain Bacteria; phylum Pseudomonadota; class Alphaproteobacteria; order Rhodobacterales; family Rhodobacteraceae; genus Roseovarius. Next base: position 36,066 of record CANNCP010000005.1, on the reverse strand, counting down.
ACCGCGTTCGGGTCATTGGCGTAGCGGGCATAGAGCTGTTCGAGATACTCGGCATTGTGCCCCTGCATGAAGCTGGAGGTGTGGAACTGGTCGTTGGGAGATTGATCGGTCATTGGTTTACCTCATGCGGGCCGGAGGCCCATCAGTATCGGAACGATGATGTGTTTCGGCGCGACGATGGCGTTGCCCCCTACGCGGCGGGGGGCGGGCCATAAGCGTTTGCTTCGGGGTGCGATGGGCGGGTCAGCCACCAGATGAACAGTACCGCCAGCACCAATTGCACCAGCCCCAGGATTGCCATCAGGCCCATGCTGCCCATGTCCGGCATTTGCGTGACCTGACCGCCCTCCATCATGGGGGTGGCCGGCGCCAGGAAGGACGTGATCAGGCCGATTGCCGTGGGGATCAGGATATACCAGCCGGGCCGTCCGGTGTCCTGCAACCGGCGAAAGCCGACCGCTACGGCGGGTACGATCAGCGCGAGAATGTAGATCGTGCTGAGAATGCTGCCCAAAAACGATATGATAACGGCGCCGATCACATAGGCCAGCACGAACCACCAGTATTCAGACCGGGGCGCGCGTCCGGAGAACGTCGCATATTTCTCGGTCAGACAGGTCTTGAGGGCGTCGGTAAAGGTCATGGTGATGCGTCCTTTCACTGAGTTGTTGAGTTGCGCGGGTCTATTCCGTCTGCGGCTGTTCGATCCGTTCCAGACGGTAGCCGTCGGGCGTGGCGAGTTCGGGGTAGGACTGGTGGCGGCTGTAGGTACTGTACATCTTGTAGCTACGCTCGGGGTTCATCACCATTGCGGTCTCGTCAAAACGGATGGCGGTCAGGCCCTGATCGGGGAACTCTTCTGGCGTGCCGTAGCGCGCGATGACCTCCAGCGTTTCAGGGCTTTCTGGCGCGGCAAAGTAGCAGGCCAGATGTTCGCCGCCTTCGGGGGTCTGCTGAACCGAAACCGCGAGATAGGCGGCACCTTTGGTCCACAGATCGATATTGCCCGAGTCGATCATGGTGGTAAAGTTACCGGCCAGTTGCGGGATGGCACGATAGCGGCTTTCCCAGTCCTCCATGCCGACGGTGAAGCTGGCGATGTGGGCATTGGCGATGGCGGTGACGGCGGGGATGCTGCTCTTGTCTTGTCGGGTCCATCCCTCGGCTTCCAGCACCGGGGCCTTCTGCGGCCCGGTGGTCATCGGGTCGCTGCATATGTCGGCCACGCGCGCCATGGATTGGGCATGCAGTGGCGCGGCAAGCAGCGATGTGGCGAACAGGACTGATAGGGTGTGCGGTGTCATCCGATTGCCTCCATTACCGCCTCGCCCAGGCTGGCGGGGCTGTCGGCGACGACGATGCCGGCGGCGCGCATCGCTTCGATCTTGTCCTCGGCACCGCCCTTGCCGCCGGCGACGATGGCGCCCGCGTGGCCCATGCGGCGGCCCGGAGGCGCGGTGCGACCCGCGATGAAACCTGCCGTGGGCTTCCAGCGGCCTTTTTTCTTTTCGTCGATCAGGAATTGCGCCGCTTCTTCTTCGGCGCTGCCGCCTATCTCGCCGATCATGATGATGCTTTGCGTTTCGTCATCGGCCAGGAACCATTCCAACACGTCGATATGCTCGGTGCCTTTGATGGGGTCGCCGCCGATGCCCACGGCTGTGGACTGACCCAGACCCAGATCGGTGGTCTGCTTGACCGCCTCGTAGGTCAGCGTGCCCGAGCGGCTGAGCACGCCACACGAGCCGCGCTTGTGGATATGGCCGGGCATGATGCCGATCTTGCACGCGCCGGGCGTGATGACGCCGGGGCAGTTGGGCCCGATGAGGCGGCTGCTGGAGCCTTCGAGCGCGCGCTTGACGCGCATCATGTCCAGCACCGGGATGCCCTCGGTGATGCAGATGATCAGTTCCATCTCGGCGTCAATCGCCTCAAGGATCGAGTCGGCGGCAAAGGGGGGCGGGACGTAGATCACACTGGCATTCGCCTGCGTTGCGTGCCTTGCCTCGTGGACCGAGTTGTAGACCGGCAGATCGAGGTGTGTCTGACCACCTTTGCCCGGTGTCACGCCGCCAACCATTTTGGTGCCATAAGCTATGGCCTGTTCGGTGTGAAACGTGCCCTGAGAGCCGGTAAGGCCCTGGCAAATCACGCGGGTGGTTTCGTCGATAAGGACTGCCATTTTGTTTCTGTCTCCTTCGGTGAGCCTTGCGGCCCTTTCAATCAAATTTGTGGCACGGGGTCAGGCCGCAGGCACGCCGCCTTGCCATGACGATGTGCCCGAGCCGTCAGACCAGGTGCATTGGTAACCATCCGATCCGGTGGTGATCATCACCGCAGTGCCGAGGCCGTCGTTGAACAGGACGCTGCGCGAGCCGTAGCGGTCGGGGTTCGTCGCTATGGGTGCGTTGAACCGGCCCGAGGCGATGGCGGCCTGCTGCGCGGCCGCGGCACTGCTTGCGCCACAGATCGAGCGCGCGGGTGCAGAGGCGTCATGTGTGCCGGCGGTCATGCGCTGGACCACCGCATCGGATGAGGCGTAGGTCACATGCGGCTCGGCCTGCGGGCCGTTGCGCACCGGAAGGGTCGTGCGGAACCAGCCACAGCCGCCCAGCAGAGTCGCTGCCATCAGCATGGCACAAATCCGGGTTGATCTGTTGGTCATCGGGTTCTCCAATCGATGGTCAGCCCCGCGTCGGAGCGTATGCGCATTTTGTAACTCTTGCGTAGGGTGGGCATATTGCCCACGCCCACGGTGTTCACCCCTTGACCGCCTTCACGATTTTCTGCGCACCGTCCTTCAGATCATCCGCCGCGATCACGTCCAGCCCGGAGTTGTTGATGATCTCCTTGCCCTTCTTCACGTTGGTGCCTTCCAGGCGCACCACCAGCGGCACTTGCAGGCCCACTTCCTTGACCGCAGCGACCACGCCCTCGGCAATCACGTCGCAGCGCATGATGCCGCCAAAGATGTTGACCAGGATGCCTTTGACCTGTGGATCAGAGGTGATGATCTTGAACGCCTCGGTCACTTTCTCCTTGGTCGCACCGCCGCCCACGTCGAGGAAGTTGGCAGGCTCGGCGCCGTAGAGCTTGATGATGTCCATTGTGGCCATCGCCAGTCCCGCGCCGTTGACCATGCAGCCGATCTCGCCGTCCAGTGCGATGTAGTTCAGGTCGTATTTCGACGCTTCCAGTTCCTTGGCGTCCTCTTCGGTGGTGTCGCGCAGCTCGGCGATGTCGGCGTGGCGGTAGAGCGCGTTGCTATCGAAGCTCATCTTGGCATCAAGGCATTTCAGATCGCCCTTGTCGGTCACGATCAGCGGGTTGATTTCCAGCATCTCCATGTCCTTGTCGAGGAACAGCTTGTAGAGCGTGCCCATCAGCGCGACGCATTGTTTGACCTGCGCGCCTTCCAGCCCAAGGTTAAAGGCGATGCGGCGCCCATGGAAAGCCTGATAGCCGGTGGCGGGATCAATCGAGAAGCTGAGGATTTTCTCTGGTGTGGACTCTGCCACTTCCTCGATATCCATGCCGCCTTCGGTCGACGCGACAAAGCTGACACGGCTGGTCTGACGATCGACCAGAAGGGCCAGATACATCTCGGCCTGAATGCCGGAGCCGTCCTCGATATAGATGCGGTTGACCTGCTTGCCCGCCGGGCCGGTCTGTTTGGTCACCAGGGTACGGCCCAGCATGCGCTTGGCCTCATCAGCGGCTTCCTCGACCGATTTCGTCAGACGCACGCCGCCTTGTTCGCCGGCACCGGGTTCCTTGAACTTGCCCTTGCCGCGCCCGCCGGCGTGGATCTGCGCCTTGATGACCCAGAGCGGGCCGTCCATCTCGCCTGCTGCGGTCTTGGCCTCTTCGGCGCGCAGCACGACGCGGCCGTCAGAGACCGGCGCGCCATAGGACCGCAGAAGAGATTTGGCCTGATACTCGTGGATGTTCATGTGGGCTGTCCCCGTGTTGCTTTGGTTCCGTCGGTTATACCCACAAGCATGGACAAAGTTTAAACGGCTTTGTGCGAGTTTCGCGCAATTCGGGTGAATAATGCACGTTTGTGATCACACGCCAAATCGTGTGATCACAAATGTGGGGTTAGTCGGTATGAGGGTAGAATCAGACTGCGAAAAAGGAGGCGGACGTTTCCCGGTATCCCGGCGCGGATCGGGCGGGTCACTCAGCGGGTATATCCCGCGAGAATACGCGTTTCGAAAGATTGCATCGGCTTGGGCATGACGCCTCTCAGCCTTTCAGCAATTCTTCCCGGACTTCCATGCGGGGCCGCCAATTGTAGCGATCGTCGGCCTGGGTCTTTGACCAGAACAGGGCACCGCCGTTGCGCCAGGGGTCCAGCACGATTCCATCGTGGATCGTGCCGCCCCGTTCGCTGATGATGGCCGAGTGATGGATGATCTTGAACGGGGTAGGGGGCGAGGTCGCCCAGTGGACCGTCAAGGTGCGGAAGCGTTCTTCTTTCAGGCGCTTGTTGAGGTCTTCTGCCCAATGATTGCATAGACCTCGCGGGCGATAGCCGTGAATGACCTTGGCATTGTGAACGAGCGGCGGATCAGTGATCTGGTACTCCTGCGCAAGCTGGAGCGAATATCTGTAGGCGATTTCGGCGGCCCGCTCGGCCTCTTCGGGGGCCACACCCTGCCCGAGTCCCTGTATTTCTGCCGCCAGTTTGTCGATATCGCTTTGGCCGACGGGCTCAAGCGCCGGTGTCGCCGTGCAGCCGCCAACCGTCAAAATCGTCGCCATAACCATGAGCCATGAAAAAAGTTTGATCATCATTCCATTCCATAACATCTCGGGGCCAGGCTGCCGTGTTGGTCAATCATAGGGAACAGAGGCGAAAATGCATAGCCTCGCACTGCTGTTCCTGCATTAAATCGTTCCGCGAAAAACCTGAATCACAGCTTTTCGCGGAATGCAGCGCAATACATGAGCGTCGCGCGCGGCCCGCCTTTATCTGATGCCTCAGGTTAAAGGCGGGCCGCTTTAGGCGCAGTTGTGGACACTGGGCGCGAGGCCGCCAATCGTCTGGCCTGCCCCCCATAAAAAAGGCCCCGGAGACATCCCCGAGGCCCTGTTCAGATACCTGGCGCCTGATATCAGGCCAGCGAGGCGTCGATGTCCTTGCAGGCCTTGACCAGACCTTTGACCGCATCGACGGATTTGTCGAACATCGCCTGTTCGTCCTTGTTCATCTTGATCTCGATGACCTTTTCGATGCCGCCTGCGCCGATCACGGTGGGGACGCCGACATAGAACCCCTTGAGGCCGTAAGCGCCGTCCACATGCGCGGCACAGGGCAGGACGCGCTTTTGGTCCTTCAGATATGCCTCGGCCATTTCGATGGCGGAGGTGGCAGGCGCGTAAAAGGCGCTGCCGGTCTTGAGCAGGCCGACGATCTCGGCGCCGCCGTCGCGGGTGCGCTGAACGATTGCATCCAGTTTTTCCTGTGTGGTCCAGCCCATGGTCACCAGATCGGGCAGGGGAATGCCCGCCACGGTCGAATAGCGCGTGAGCGGCACCATCGTGTCACCATGCCCACCCAATACAAAGGCCGAGACGTCACGCATCGACACGCCGAACTCCAAGCTGAGGAAGTGGCGGAAACGAGCCGAGTCGAGCACGCCCGCCATGCCGCACACCTTTTCATGTGGCAGGCCGGAAAATTCGCGCAGTGCCCAGACCATCGCATCCAGCGGGTTGGTGATGCAGATGACAAAGGCGTTGGGCGCGTGGTCGCGGATGCCCTCGCCCACGGATTTCATTACCTTGAGGTTGATGCCCAGCAGGTCATCGCGGCTCATCCCCGGTTTGCGGGCAACACCGGCAGTGACGATGCAGACATCCGCGCCGGCGATATCGGCGTAGGACTGCGTCCCGCTGAGCGTCGCGTCAAAGCCTTCTGCTGGTCCCGATTCGGAGATGTCGAGCGCTTTGCCTTCGGGGATGCCTTCGGCAATGTCGAAGAGGACGACATCGCCCAGTTCCTTGAGAACAGCGAGATGGGCGAGCGTTCCGCCGATCTGTCCTGCGCCGATAAGGGCAATCTTGGGTCTAGCCATGAGAGAGGTCTCCGGATGGGTGAATTTGCGCTATGTGCTATCTAATCGCCGGGATGCGCGCAAGCCACGATGGCGCGGCACGTCGGCGCAAGGATAAAGGGCCGCCCCTGCGTGGAGCGGCCCTGATGTGCGGATTCGCGTGGTTCATGGCGTTTCGCATTCAATCTGAATCACCAGCCTGATGCAGAACGCCCGCGACATAGAAGGGCTGTTAGCTGGCCTCGTATTTCGGCTGCGCCTTGAGGCCTTCCTTGGTCGCGTCGAGATAGATCAGGAGCGATCCGTCACTGCCGCTCTTCAGGATCTGCAGCTTTTCAAAGTCCACGGCCACCGGCTTTTCTCCCATACCCAGGAAACCGCCGACATCCACCACTGCGCGAGTCAGCTTGCCGTCTTCGACGAGCAATTCGGAAATCTCGCCGAGATCCTCGTCACTGGTGCTGTAGACGCGCGCGCCCTGCAAATCATCAACGGTGAAGTTCTGGGCGTCGACCAGTTCGACCTCGGCATAACCGTCACGCTCGACCTGGGGGCGGTTGAATGTCGAGGCAGGCATCGAATTGGTGGCCTCGGCGGTTTCCGCCTTCACGTGGCCGTCGGTCTTCATGGTCGTTTCGGAATTCACCATAGCCGCTTCACGGTCATAGGCAGGAACGGTTCCCAGTTGCTCTGTGGTTGCATTCACGACAAGGAAGCGGGCACCGGAATCGCCTTTTTCGTTCACGACGCGGATCGCATCCATCTTGATCGCGACATTGCGTTCGCCCATGCCGAGAAAGCCGCCGATGCCGAGGATCACGGCGTTAACCTCACTGTCCTGGGTGATGATCAGGTCGTTGATCTCGCCGATATCATCCCACTCCTGTTCTGCGTCGGCCTCGATCTCCATGCCATTCTCGTAATCTTTGTCGGCGCGGTAGATACGCATGCCGATCAGGTCAGAGCCGTAGAACTGACCCGCTGCCGGTTGGGTTTCGGCGCTCCAGTCCATCATGCCGTGCGTCTCGGCCAGAGCCGAGGTGCCAAGCGTCAGGGCAAGCGCGGTCGTTGTCAGAAAACGTTTCATTTTCATCTCCTTAGAAGGTTACTTTGTATATGTTCCGGCGTTTGTCGCCGTGTGGTACCCCAACGTGAATGGGCGTAGCCTGTTCCCGACAGTTCGCCCGCATCCGCGATTTTTTGCCGAACCGGTATTACCGGCCAGCCGCCCCGGGCAGAGGATCGCGCCGAGAAAAAAGGCCCGTTGGGCCGCCGTGCGACCGTATCGAGCCCTTGCAGATCGACCCGTATGATGCTGCGCTGCGGCACATAAGGGCTTGAATAAATCCCATCAAAGATGGCATGTCTGACGCAACAATATTGCCCGCCCCAATGCGCAGGAGAGGTTCATGGACGCTATCAGCCAGCCGTACCGATCGGTTCTCTATATCCCCGGCTCGAACGAGCGCGCGCTCGACAAGGCGCGCGGTCTGCCGACGGATGCGATCATCTTTGACCTCGAAGATGCGGTGGCACCCGATGCCAAGGCCGCTGCGCGCCAGACCCTTGCAGCGGCGCTGAAAGGGGGCGGATACGGCAAACGGGCCAGGATCGTGCGGATCAATGCGCTGACCACCCCCTGGGGGCTGGAAGATGTGCGCGCGCTGGGGGATGCGGGCGCCGATGCGATCCTGCTGCCCAAGGTCAACGCAGGCTCGGACGTGGACACCCTTGCAGACCTTCTGCCTGCCGAAATGGCGATCTGGACGATGATGGAAACACCTCTGAGCGTGTTCAATGCGCGCGACATCGCGGCACATGGCCGGGTGACCGGGCTGGTTGCCGGCACCAACGATCTGGCCAAGGATCTGGGCAGCCGCAGCCGCGCCGACCGGTTGCCGCTGATGACTGCGCTACAGACGTTCGTCATGGCCGCGCGGGCGGCGCGGATCGTCGCTATCGACGGGGTCTATAACCGGTTCCGCGACGACGAGGGGCTGCGGGCGGAATGCGAGCAGGGCCGCGATCTGGGGTTCGACGGCAAGACATTGATCCACCCCGCGCAGATCGCTGGCGCCAATATCGCGTTTGCGCCGACCAGTTCGGAGATCGACCTGGCACGGCAGCAGATCGAAGCCTTTGAGGCAAGCGAAGCGTCGGGGCAGGGGATAGCGGTGGTTGACGGCATGATCGTCGAGAATTTGCATGTGGTTGCGGCCAGGCGTCTGCTGGCGCGGGCCGAAGCGGTCACGGAAATGGGAGCAGGGTGATGGGCATGATCCTTTTGATCTTGGGGCTGGCGCTGTGGACTGGCGCGCACCTCTTGAAACGGCTGGCACCTGCGCGGCGCGCGGCTATGGGCGCCAAGGGGCGCGGGCCGATCGCGCTGGGCATTCTGGCCGGTCTGGTGCTGATGGTGCTGGGCTACCGGATGGCCGATGGCGCGGTCTATTGGGGGCGCAGCCCGGCGATGGTGGGGATCAACAACATCGCGATGCTGCTGTCTGTCTACCTCTTCGCAGCGGCTGGCGCGAAAACCGCGCTGGCGCGGCGGATGCGCCACCCGATGCTGACGGCGGTCAAGCTCTGGGCGCTGGCGCATCTGCTGGTCAATGGCGATGTGCCGTCGCTTGTCCTGTTTGGCGGACTGCTGGGCTGGGCGGTGATCGAGGTCATCGTGATCAACCGGTCCGCAAGGGAGTGGACACCGCCACCTCCCGGCCCCCGGCGCAAGGAATACACGGCGATCATCGCGACCGTGATCGTTTATGCGGCTATTGCCGGGGTGCATTACGCGCTCGGCTATCCGGCTTTTGGATGAGGATATCATGATACTTTACCGTCTGCTCACAGCCGAGGACACATCGGCCTTTTGTCACAAGGTCACGGATGCGCTGAACAAGGGCTGGGTGCTCTACGGTAGTCCAACTTACGCGTGGGATCACGCAAACGGCGTCATGCGCTGCGGGCAGGCAGTGACCAAGGACGCGCCGGGGGAGTATACGCCCGAGACCAGGCTGGGAGAGCAGTGAGCATGGCCAAGACCAACCCCGGCCGGTTTTTCGAGGATTACACTGTCGGCGAGACTATCCGCCATGCGGTGCCGCGCACCGTGTCGGGCGGCGAGCGCGCGCTTTATCATGCGCTCTACCCCGCAAGACATGCGCTCTATTCCTCGGACGAATTTGCCCGGGCTTGCGGCCTGCGCGCAGCGCCGCTTGATGATATCGCGGCGTTCCATGTGGTGTTCGGCAAGACGGTGCCGGACATCTCGCTGAATGCGCTGGCCAATCTGGGCTATGCCGAGGGACGCTGGCGACGGCCGGTCTATCCGGGTGATACGATCAGCGCGACATCGGAAGTGATCGGGCTCAAGCAGAACTCGAACGGCAAGTCGGGCGTCGTGTGGGTGCGCACCAAGGGGCACAACCAGCGCGCCGAGACGGTGCTGGACTATGTGCGCTGGGTGATGGTGCGCAAACGCGTGCCCGGCGGCGATGCCCCCGCACCGGTGATCCCGGAACTGGCGGGCGCGCTGAGCGCCGATCAGCTGGTGGTGCCCGAGGGGCTGGATTTCACCGGCTATGATTTCGGGCTGGCGGGCGAGGCGCATCGCTGGGGGGACTATGCCATCGGCGAGACGATCGACCATGTGGATGGTGTGACCATCGAGGAAGCCGAGCACATGATGGCGACGCGCCTGTGGCAGAATACGGCCAAGGTGCATTTCGACACCGATGCGCGGCCCGAGGGCCGGCGGCTGATCTATGGCGGGCACGTCATTTCGATGGCGCGGAGCCTGAGCTTTAACGGGCTGGCGAATGCGCAGATGGTGGTCGGGCTGAATGGCGGAGCGCATGCCAACCCGTGTCATGCGGGCGATACGGTCAGGGCGTGGAGCGAAGTGCTGGACCGGGCCGAGACATCCGCGCCGGGCGTCGGCGCGCTGCGCCTGCGGCTGGTGGCGACCAGAGGCGGTGCGCCTTTCGCGTTGAAGGGCGAGGATGGCCGCTACTTGCCGGATGTGCTGCTCGATCTCGATTACTGGGCGCTGATCCCAATCTGATCCAATTCTGATCCAATGGAGTGCGCTGGCGCGCACGGCACGATGTCTCGACCCCGGCCCTGTGGGCCGTGGTCTCGGGCGCGCGCTGGGGCGTTCGGGCTGTTTCTCTGACCGGACGCGGAGGCGGGCGGCGCCTCCGGCGGGAGTATTTGAAGAAAAATGAAAGGCGGCGTGTGGTTGAATGCCGATTCGTGATCACGAGGAGGGGTAAAAGATCACTCTTTGTGATCACAGTTATTTTTTCGTGATCACGAAAGCTCTTCGATCTTCACAATCCTTGAGTGAAATGGCATTTGGGGCTGTGCATGGGTGACAGGCGCGCTAGAACTGATCACAAACCAACAGCCAGTCATGGTGGCGCCCCGACGGGGGCCGGGCCATGTGCCAAGGAAGGGACCTATAAAATGGCCGATGTGAACACGGGTGAGCGCCCGCTATCGCCGCATATTTCGATTTACCGCCCGCAGATGACTTCGATCTCTTCGATCCTGACGCGGATCACCGGCAACGCACTGATCGTGGCGGCCCTGCTGATTGTCTGGTGGCTGCTGGCAGCGGCGGCGGGACCAGCGCATTTCGAGACTGCGAACGCGTTTATCACGTCGTGGTTTGGCGATCTGGTGCTGACCCTGTCGCTCTGGGCGATCTGGTATCATTATCTTGCCGGCCTGCGGCATCTGATCTGGGATACCTGCCGGGGATTTGAAATCAAGACCGCCGAGATGCTGGGCTGGGTCTGCGTGATCGGATCGGTCGTTCTGACCGTTCTGACGCTTATCATCATTTAAGGGAGGCTGCGATGCGTTACATGACCGCCCGCAAGCGCGCCGAGGGCAAGGGTGCTGCACATTCCGGGACCGAACATCACTGGTATATGACCGTCAGTGCAGTCGGCCTTGCGCTGATCGTGCCGGCGTTTGTTTACGTCCTTGGCAGTACGCTGGGCGGTAGCCGGGACGAGGTGATTGCAAGACTCTCGCATCCTGCCGTGGCCATTCTGTTCGGCCTTGTGCTGTTTGTGGGACTGGCGCATTTCCGCAAGGGCGTGCAGACGATGATCGAGGATTACTCCAGGGGCACGACCCGCAGGATCCTGATCATCAGTACCACAGTGCTGTCTTACGGGTTGACGGCTTCCGGCCTGTTTGCCCTTGCCAAAATCGCGATTTGAGGACCTGACCTGATGGCTGCTTATGAATACGAGACGCATGAATACGATGTGGTTGTGGTTGGTGCCGGCGGCGCCGGGCTGCGCGCCACGCTGGGGATGGCCGAGCAGGGGCTGCGCACTGCCTGCGTGACCAAGGTGTTCCCGACCCGGTCGCATACAGTGGCGGCGCAGGGCGGAATCGCGGCCTCGCTGTCGAACATGGGCCCCGACCACTGGCAGTGGCACATGTATGACACGGTCAAGGGATCGGACTGGCTGGGTGATACCGACGCGATGGAATATCTGGCGCGCGAGGCCCCGCGGGCGGTGTATGAGCTGGAGCATTACGGCGTTCCATTCAGCCGCACCGAAGAGGGCAAGATCTATCAGCGCCCGTTTGGCGGCCACACCACCGAATTTGGCGATGGCCCCCCGGTTCAACGTACCTGTGCGGCTGCTGACCGGACGGGTCATGCGATCCTGCACACGCTCTATGGGCAGAGCCTGAAGAACAACGCCGAATTCTATATCGAATATTTCGCCATCGACCTGATCATGTCCGATGACGGGGTTTGCACCGGAGTCGTGTGCTGGAAACTCGACGATGGCACGATGCATGTGTTCAACGCCAAGATGGTCGTGCTGGCCACCGGCGGCTATGGTCGGGCCTATTTCAGCGCCACATCCGCACATACTTGCACCGGTGACGGTGGTGGCATGGTGGCGCGGGCGGGTTTGCCGCTGCAGGACATGGAGTTCGTCCAGTTCCACCCCACCGGCATCTACGGCGCGGGCTGTCTGATCACCGAGGGCGCGCGCGGCGAAGGCGGGTATCTGACCAACTCCGAAGGCGAACGGTTCATGGAGCGCTATGCGCCCAACTACAAGGACCTGGCACCGCGCGATTATGTCAGCCGCTCGATGACGATGGAAATCCGCGAAGGGCGCGGCGTAGGCAAGGACGCGGATCACATCCACCTGAACCTGAGCCACCTGCCTGCCGAGGCGTTGCACCTGCGCCTGCCGGGCATATCCGAGAGCGCGCGTATTTTTTCTGGTGTGGATGTCACCAAGGAGCCGATCCCGGTTCTGCCCACGGTGCATTACAACATGGGCGGCATTCCGACCAACTACTGGGGCGAGGTGCTGAACCCGACCAAGAAGGACCCCAAAGCCGTGGTTCCCGGTCTGATGGCCGTGGGCGAGGCGGGCTGTGCATCGGTGCATGGCGCCAACCGTCTGGGATCGAATTCGTTGATCGACCTGGTGGTGTTTGGGCGTGCGGCAGCGATCCGCGCGGGCAAGGTGGTGGATGCTGAAAGCGCCGTGCCGGGCACCAACGTGGGCCAGGTCGACAAGGCGCTCGACCGGTTCGATAGCGTCCGCAATGCCGATGGCGGCACGCCGACGGCGGAGTTGCGGCTGGAGATGCAGAAGACCATGCAGGCAGACGCGGCTGTTTTCCGTACCTCCAAGACGCTGAAGGAAGGCGTGGAAAAGATGACGGGAATCGCGGCCAAGCTGGGCGATCTGAAAGTCACCGACCGCTCTTTGATCTGGAATACCGATCTGATGGAAACGCTGGAGCTGACCAACCTGATGCCGAATGCGCTGGCCACGATTTATGGTGCCGAGGCGCGGCACGAGAGCCGGGGTGCGCATGCGCATGAGGATTTCTCTGCGCGCGACGACGAAAACTGGCGTGTGCATAGCATCGCGCGGGTAGATGGCAACAAGGTAGGGCTGAGTTACCGGCCCATCGTGACCGACCCGCTGACCACCGAGGAAGAGGGTGGCATCAGCCCGGAGAAAATCGCGCCGAGGGAACGGACGTTCTGATGCGCTACGCGATGTCCATGCCAGCATTGATCATTGCGATGCCCGCGCAGGTGCAGAGCCAGAACCGTGAAAGGCGCGGTAAGCAAGTGTGCCGCCAGCGGGCTGAGCCGAGATGACCGCCGCACTCACATATTGCCGCATAGTGACCGGTTGCGCACTGATCATTGCCCTGTCGGCCTGCGGCGCGGCACAGGATGTCGCTGACACGCTGGCGCGCGACCGGGCCAAGCAGGTCGTGAACGGTGTCGTCGCCGAGCGGTTTCCCGGCGTGAACCCCGCGCCGGTGTCGGACTGTATCATCGACGCGGCCAGCGCCGGAGAGATCATATCAATCGCCAGTGCCTCGGCTACCGGCGTGACCCAATCGACGGCAGAAGAGGTGGTTGAGATCGCTCAGCGCCCCGAAGCCGTGCAATGTATTGCCCGAAACAGCATCACGCTGCTGGGCGGCTGAACGGAGGCGACGCACATGGTTCAACTCACCCTTCCCAAGAACAGCCGGATGACGACCGGCAAGACCTGGCCCAAGCCGACCGGCGCCAAGAACCTGCGCAAGTTCGACATCTATCGCTGGACGCCCGATGATGGCAAAAATCCGCGGGTGGACACGTATTTTGTCGATATGGACAGCTGTGGGCCGATGGTTCTGGACGCGCTGATCAAGATCAAGACCGAGATCGACCCGACGCTGAGTTTCCGCCGGTCCTGCCGCGAAGGCATCTGCGGCTCCTGCGCGATGAACATCGGCGGGATCAACACGCTGGCGTGCATCTACGGTATGGACGAAGTCAAGGGCGATGTGAAAATCTACCCGCTGCCGCATATGCCGGTGGTGCGCGACCTTATTCCTGACCTCACGCATTTCTACGCGCAACACGCCAGCATCATGCCGTGGCTGGAGACCAAGACCAACCGCCCGGCGAAGGAATGGAAGCAATCAATCGAGGACCGCGCAAAGCTTGATGGTCTTTATGAATGCGTGATGTGCGCCTGCTGTTCGACCGCCTGTCCGAGCTATTGGTGGAATGGCGACAAGTATCTCGGTCCCGCCGCGTTGCTGCATGCTTACCGTTGGATCATCGACAGCCGCGACGAGGCGACGGGCGAGCGGCTGGATGATCTGGAGGATCCGTTCAAGCTGTATCGGTGTCACACGATCATGAACTGCACCAAGACCTGCCCCAAGGGTCTGAATCCGGCCAAGGCGATCGCCGAGATCAAGAAGAAGATGGTAGAGCGCATGGTCTGACCAGCCCACGCACACAGCGCTGAGCGGGCGCTGCTGCGGGGCGGTGCCGACGTGGTTTTACGGCACTCTTTGCAGTTTGTGCGACGCGCGCCGTTGCCGTGTTCGGGCATCTGTGGCAAAAGCAGACTAGAGTGCATCCGCCAGAACCGAAGAGTTTAGAAAATGACCGATTATGCCACCCGGCGCACGATGATGGTGGACACGCAAGTGCGCCCGTCTGACGTGACCAAATTCCCAATAATCGAGGCGATGCTGAACGTACCGCGCGAGGCATTTGTGCCGCGCCGACTGCGCGAGGCAGCCTACATCAGCGAGAATGTTGATCTGGGTGGCGGGCGTGTGATCCTTGCGCCACGTACCCTTGCCAAGATGCTGGACGCCCTTGATCTCCAGAATGACGAGATGGTGCTCGATGTGGGCAGTGCACTGGGGTATTCGGCCGCAGTCATGGCACGCATGGCACAGGTCGTCATCGCGCTGGAAGAAGACGCCGAGCTTGCCTCCGATGCGCCAGCCGCGCTGATGGAGCATGGCGCTGATAATGTGGTGGTGCACGAAGGGTCGCTACGCAATGGTGCGGCAGAGCACGGCCCCTATGACGTGATCACCATTCAGGGCGCGGTGGAACACCTACCCGAGGCGCTGATTGACCAGTTGAAGGACGGTGGACGCATTGCCTGCCTCTTTATGGAGGGGGCGCTGGGCGTGGTCCGGGTCGGCTACAAGATAGATGGACGGATGAATTGGCGGTTTTCGTTCAACGCAGGAGCGCCTGTGTTGCCGGGATTTGAAAAACACGCGGCTTTTACGCTCTGAAGACGGGTACGGGGGGTGAGAAACAGGGGCGAGGGATGACAGTAATGAACAACCACACTGCTTTGCGGTGCCAACCGGGCGCCTGGCTGAAACGTCTGCGTCCAATGATCCTCTCGACCGCGCTGGCCGTCACGGTCGCCGCGCCGCAGGCTCTGCAGGCCGAGTCGCTGGCCGATGCGCTGGTCAGTGCCTACAATAACAGCGGGCTTCTTGAGCAGAACCGAGCGCTCTTGCGCGCGGCGGACGAGGATGTGGCCGCAACCGTCGCGGCGCTGCGCCCGATCATCAATTGGTCTACAGACATCACGCGCAGTTTTTCACGTGTGCCTGCCGTGCCGGGGCCGGGTAATCGCAGCAGCGGGATTACCAATGCCAATGCCGGGATCACGGCCGAACTTCTGCTATACGATTTCGGGCGCACGCCCTTGCAGATCAGCGTCGCAAAAGAGGCTGTGCTGGCGACCCGCCAGACCCTGATCGGGATCGAACAACGGGTCCTGTTGCGGGCTGTGCAGGCGTATATGGATGTGCAGCGCAACACACGCTTCGTGGCGCTGCGTCAGAGCAACGTGCGTGTTATCGGCGAGTCCCTGCGCGCCGCGCGCGACCGGTTCGAGGTGGGAGAAGTCACCCGCACCGACGTCGCACAGGCCGAAGCGCGCCTGTCATCAGCGCAAAGCGGGCTTGCCGCTGCACAGGGTGATCTGGCGCAGGCGATCGAGGAATTCATCGCTGCTGTGGGGCACAAGCCCAGCCGTCTGCTGCAACCGCCGCACCTGCCGACCATCAGCCGGACGGTCGATTCGGCCAAGTCCGTGGCCGTACGCCACCATCCCGATATTCTGAAGGTTCAGCATGACGTGGCCGCTGCCGATCTGGCCATCCTGGCGGCCGAGGCTGCGATGAAGCCCCGTATCACCCTCAACGGCAGCCTAGGAGTGCGCGAAGAGCTGGGCGGCAGCAGCTTTTCCCAACAGGGTAGCTTTGGTATTCGGGCGACCGGGCCGATCTATCAGGGTGGGGCGCTGAGTTCGGCCAAACGGCGGGCAATGGCGCTGCGTGACGCGCAGCGTGGGGTTTTGCATGTCACGTCCCTTGGCGTCCGCCAGAATGTCGGCAACGCCTATGCGGTGCTGCGTGCGGCACGGGCCGTTATGACATCAAGCAACGATGAGGTGAGCGCCGCCCGCGTCGCCTTTAACGGTGTGCGCGAAGAGGCCAAGCTGGGTGCGCGAACAATTCTTGATGTGCTGAACGCCGAACAGGAACTTCTGAATGCGCAGGCCAACCAGATTTCGGCCCAGGCGGATGTCTATATCGCGGCCTATGCCGTGCTTTCGTCGATGGGGCAGCTGACCGCGCGGGACCTCAACCTGGCGGTTCAGTCCTACGATCCAGCGGCCTATTACAACCTTGTAAAAACGGCGCCAGTGTCCAGCAGCAAGCAAGGCAAGCAGTTGGACCGCGTGTTGCGGGCGCTTGGGAAAGAGTAAAACTCACCCTATCTGTTGTGTGAAACCCATCCGCCCGGTAAGCTGTGCCGAGGCAAGAGTGGTATTATAATGTCAGAACCCGTTACCAATGTAGAAATTGAGGACGTGTTGTCGTCTATCCGGCGGCTGGTCTCGAACGAATCGCGGGCGGGTGCGGCCGAACCGGATGACCACGCAGGGCGGATCAATGAGCGGCCGGAAAGTGAGTGGCCTGAAAAGGCCGCGGATGCGCCCGGCGCGCCGAAACTGGTCCTGACTCCGTCCTTCCGGGTGGACGAACCGCACCGTGGCGATCCGCCCCTGCCGGATGCAGCGCTGAGCGCGCCTGCGCCGCAGTCTGCCGTCGAGGACGAGGCCGAAGTGCAAGGCGGTGCCGAGTCGGATCACCGGAGCGAGGAGACCGGTGAAAGCTTGGGCGACAACCGGGATGTCGACGGGGAAATCGTGGCTGACGAAGATCACGATCACGAGGCTACGGTCGGAATCGCGAGCGCTCTGAGAGATCGCGTGGCCGAGATGGAGCAGACCGTGGCGGGACGGTCCGAGCAATGGGAACCGGACGGCGCGTCGAACGATGATTATGCGGGCGGATCGGTCGAACCGCTGCCTTGGGAAGATTACGTGCCGAGCGAAACTGGTGGTGACGCCGATGGCATAAACCAAAGCGACGCGGCAGAAGGTGTTTCCAGCGAGGCAGAGGCGCTTCAAGCCCGTGACGAGGGACTTGTGGGAGAATCGGCAGAAGAGATCGCAGAGACTGGGGAGAACCCTGTACGCGATGGCGGGGACAGCCAAGAGACCGCACAGGCAGAGCCTTTTGCGGATCACGAAGCGTCGATGCCGGAAGCGGCGCAAGCCGAGGACCGGCTTGACGATGACGCTGCGGATTTGCTGGAGCCCGATGACGACGCTGATGCGATCCTGGACGAGGACGCGCTGCGCGAACTGGTGACAGAGATCGTCCGCCAGGAGCTTCAGGGCGGTTTGGGTGAGCGGATTACGCGTAACGTTCGCAAGCTCGTGCGGCGTGAAATCCACCGCGCGCTGGCCAGCCAGGAACTGGAGTAGCGGCCCCGCAACGGACGTCTCTTCGGCGCCGGTGGACCTGGGCGATCCCACATGATGGCACTGTCGCCTGCGCCCGAGATGGAAGCCTGCGTTTTATTTCCGGCTGCCCTCTTTTGTCATCCTTGCCATCACCAGTCTTATCATCCGTTACCGTCCAGGTGCCCGAAGATACGGTGCCCGGAAATGGCGAAGGCCCTGCCAATTAGGCAGGGCCTTGCGCATCCTGGTGGGATGGAATTGGTTCAGGCGGCTTCGGCCTGGGCGGCAGCAGCGCTGCGGCGTTCGCTTTCTTCACGCGACAGCGCAACAGAGGTCCGCACCCCTTTGGAGACGAAATCCATCAGGCCGGACACGACACGCTCGTTAGGGTCGATACCGGCGCAGGACAGCACTTCGCGGCCGTCGCGCGAGCGGGCCCAGCGGGCAATCTGGTCAGGGCCATTTCCATACTTCTTGTCGTCGGAAATCGCATCGTCCAACGCAGCCAGTACGACGGCTGCGAAAAGTTTGCGTGCCCGATTGCCTTGTTCGTTGTTGAAGGCGGCACCGTCAACGAAATCTTTCATGATTCGTCCTTAGTTTTATTGCTCTTGTGTTTTTGGCGTAGAGAAGGTTATGACCTGCTTTGAGCGATTCGGATAGGGCATAAACACATACCGTCCATGCGCCGCCTGCATGGCTGCTGCAGTTGCAGCACGAGATTTGGCCGGCTTGCCCCCCTAACCAACCCAATATATAGCGTTGTTCCAAATATAATCAAGTTTTGGACAAGGTTTTACCACGATGCCAAAAGTCAACGGAAATGAAATACGCCCTGGTAATGTGCTGGAGCATAATGGCGGACTGTGGTCTGCCGTGAAGGTCGATCATGTGAAGCCTGGCAAGGGTGGTGCCTTTGCCCAGGTCGAGTTGCGCAACCTGCGCAACGGCTCCAAGCTCAACGAGCGGTTCCGCAGTGCCGACAAGGTCGAACGCGTGCGGCTGGAGCAGAAAGACCAGCAATTCCTCTACGAGAGCGAAGGCATGCTGGTATTCATGGATACCGAGACCTACGAGCAGATCGAACTGCCTGCCGAAATCCTCGGTGACCGGCGCCCGTTCCTGCAGGACGGCATGACCATAGCCGTAGAGTTCTACGAGGCTGAGGCGCTGAACGCGACGCTACCGCAGAAGGTGGTCTGCACGGTGGTCGAGACCGAGCCGGTAGTGAAGGGCCAGACCGCTGCGAACAGTTTCAAGCCCGCAGTTCTGGATAATGGCGTCAAAGTGATGGTGCCGCCCTTTGTCGGGCAGGACGAGGCGATCGTGGTGAGCACCGAGACGATGGAATATTCTGAAAGAGCGTGATCTGTAGTATTTCGCGAAGCTCTTTTGAGTATTTTCAGAAAAATGAAGGGGCTGCGGGAGCGGTCCCTTTTCATGTCGGGGTGTAGGTGACGGTGGCACCGGCTGCCTGCATCGGGCCGCGCGCGCGGGCAAAGCGCAGATAGGCGATGGCGCGACCGCCCGATTGGGTAAAGAGCGTGCCGGCTGGTTTGCCATCTGCCGTGATGTCGGTCCCGACAGGGGCGGCGCCGTCTACTTCGACGGTGGTGAAGCCCTTGCGCAGTTCGGTCTTGTGTTTCATCCGCGCGGTGACTTCTTGTCCGACATAGCAGCCCTTGCGGAAATCGACACCGTTCAACCGGTCGAAGCCGGCCTCAAGGATAAAGGTATCCGGCGTCAGTTCGATCCCGGTTTGCGGCACGCAATGGGCAACGCGCAGCGCGTCCCAGTCAGTGCCGTCATCGCCGCCCGTGTCGCCATAAAGCCGCCACCCAAGGTCTGCGTGGCGCGGATCGTCCAGCGCGCCATCCGGTGTCGGGCCAGTGCCGCGCGCAACTTTCAGATCGGTCGGTGTGATCTGCACGTCGGCGCGTAGCCGGTACATGCTCAGCCGCTGGATAAAGCCGGGGGCGATGGCCGCATCCACGTCGAGCAGGATGGCATCGCCGTGTTGCAAGAGGAAGAAATCGGCCAGATACTTGCCCTGGGGCGTCAGCATCGCCGCGTAGACCAGCCCGCGTTCCAGTTCGGCAATGTCATTGGTGATCAGCCCTTGCAGAAAGGAGACTGCGTCCTGGCCTGTGATTTGGTGGATGGCGCGTGTCATCGTCTCTCCCTTTTTTCTACCTCTCTGTCATATAGGATCAAGTGACGACGACAACAGGGGGCGATGATGCGAGCAGAGCTATCGGTGGTGATCCCGACCCTTGACGCCGAGTCGGTGCTGTCGGGCACGTTGGCGCCACTGATGGAGGGTGTCGCAAGCGGGCTGATCCGCGAATTGATCATTTCTGACGGCGGGTCTGGCGATGCAACGCGGCAGATTGCGGACGAGGTCGGTGCGATCGTGGTCACGGGGGCGGCATCGCGCGGCGGGCAATTGCGGCGCGGCGCGGCGGTCGCGGGCGGGGCCTGGCTATTGTTTCTGCATGCGGACACGGCCCTGCCCGAAGGCTGGTCGGGAACGGTCGAGGGGCAGATGGCGCGCGGGCGCCCCGGTTATTTCGGGCTACGGTTTGACAGTCGCAGCCTGGCGGCGCGGATCGTGGCGGATTGGGCCAACCTGCGGTCGCGGCTCTTTTACCTGCCTTACGGGGACCAGGGATTGCTGATTTCACGCGCCGAATATGACGCAGCCGGGGGGTACGCGGACATTTCCCTGATGGAGGATGTGGCGATGGCGCGCCGCCTCGGGCGGCGATTGATGCGGATGCCGGGATTTGTGCGTACCGGTGCCGTGCGATACGAGCGCGATGGCTGGCTGCGCCGCGGCGCGCGAAACCTGTCATTGCTGCTGCGGTATCTCTGCGGCGCGGACCCCGAAGCATTGAGGCGGCGATACTGACCGTTTGCAGGCCAGTTGGGGCTTGACGCTTTTTCGTCGCGCGCATAGCTAGTGGTCAGCCCGAGCGGGTATGGTGAAATGGTATCATAAGAGCCTTCCAAGCTTAAGGTGCGGGTTCGATTCCCGCTACCCGCTCCAGCACTTCCCTTGTCATCGCGTGGCTTTGCGGCCCTGACGGTTCTCGGTCCAGTCCACATAGCTGCGATACCACAGGTTTGCCGCCTGCAGGAAATGCGGGCGACCGCCGGGATGCAGCCAGTTGGGCGCAAGCGCGGTCTCTGAATAGGCGGTTGTCCCGCGCGAATCGCCCATTGCCTGCCAGGCGGCCTTGGCCCCCAGATAGGGGGCCATGACGGTGCCCGACCCGGAAAACCCGATTGCGTAATGCACGCCGTCACGGCAGCCCACATGCGGCATGTGGGTAAAGCTGTAGCCGGTATTGCCGCTCCAGACGTGGCTGAGAAGGGTCTGCTTCAACTCTGGCCAGACCTCGCACATGGTGGCGTGCAGACGTCTGGCGGCGGTGTTCATGTCCACATCCACCATTGCCGCGCGTCCTCCAAAGAGGATGCGACTACCGTCGGGCGAAATGCGGAAGTAGCTGTGGCGCGCGCGAGTTTCGACCATCATCCGCCGCCCCGGTGCGAGACGGTCGATCAGATCGGCTGGCAGCGGTTCGGTCGCGATGAGGTAACTGGGCAGGGCAAATACACGGCGAGCCTGCCAAGCGAAGGGCCAACCAGTGTAACCGTTCGTGGCAAGCAGGGCCTTGTCGGCCTTGATGCTGCCCTTGGGCGTTGTGGCGGTGAAGCCCGAAATGCTGCGCGTCAACGTCTCTACGCGCGCGCCGCCCGCCACCGGGATGCCGCGCCGCCGCACGGCAGCGAGCAGCCCGGCATGGTATTTGGCGGGGTCCAGGCCGCAATGTTCAGGAAGGACGAGACCGCCGAAATACTGCTCGGTCATGATCTCGGTCGAGAGGGCGGCACGTTCGACGATCTGCACGCCAAGCGTACTTTTGGCGCGCACTTCTTCGGCAAGGCGCTTTTGACTGTCGAAATGCGCCGCACTCCAGGCCAGTATAATGCGCCCGGTTTGTTGCAGATCACAGTCTATGCCTTCGTCCGCAATCAGCGCGCGGGCGAAACCGAAAGCATCATGCGCTTCGGCAAAGACGCCGTCGGCGGTCTGGGTGCCAAAGCGTCGGCGCAATTCGTCCCAGCCGAGACGGGGGTGCGCGCCGAACATGCCACCATTGCGGCTGGAGGCGCCGCGTCCGGGGATGCCCGCATCGACAACCGCGACGCGTGCGCCGCAGTCATGGGCTGCGATGGCGGCGGACAGTCCGGTGTAGCCGGCACCGATCACCAGCAGGTCGCAGCGCTCCGGCAGCGGGTCGTCCGGTGCCGGAGCATTCAGCGCATCCCACCAATAGGGGGTGCCGGGGGTCGCTTCGTCTGTCCATCTTATCGCCATCATGCCTCGCTTTCACGGCGTATCGTGGCGCGGTCAGACGGCGTTTTCAATCGATGTTTCAACAGGGTGTAAAATGATCCCGCCGAGGAACTGGCAGATGACAGAAGGTAGATGTCAGGCTGTGTGCGGGCGATGATCAGGCCCAGATATTCCATCACCATGTGGGCGATCGCATTTACCTTGATCGTCTTCAGGGCTGGCCCCCCACCCACGGTATAAGCGATCGCTCACAGAACGGCTCGTTGAACGGCGATAGATGTTGAATCGAATGATCGTGATATTGCACGGGATATTGCCGCTGCCGATCCAGCCTTTTTCGGGCCGGCGACATTGCTGATCCGGTTGCCCGGCCATTCGCTGATCGTCGATCCGTGGGGCAGGATGCTGAGCTTACCTGTCACATTCGGGAAGGTAATATGGCTGTTTCCTGAACAGCTCTGGCTTGAGTTTGTGTCAGTCCTTCATCGCCTGCAAAGGCGCCTTGCTGCCCAGAGCTGATTGCGGGAGTTGCTGGTTGCAGAGCAGCACATTGCGATGCAGCGTGGCTTCCAGATATCCGCCTGAGCGGAAGTGGTGGCTTTGCGGCACCTCCTCGATACGACCGTTGAAGCGTTCAACCCGTTGCGCGGCAGGTGATTGCCTGTAATCCCCGAGGGGATTACCGTTTTTTTTACAAAGTGTTGCGGCGAGGTCAGGCGGTACTCGATGTTCAGGTCGCAGCATAGTTGACCTAAAGCGTTCTGCGAAAAGCTGTGATTCAGGTTTTTCGTGGAACGCTTTAGAGCGAAATAACCCCCTGCACCCTACCGCGCGTGGGTAAACCCTTGAAGGTAAAAAGAGGCTTTGGGCGGTAGATATACCGAGTATCAACCAAGTTGACATCGGCAAAGCTATGCGGCTAAACGTCCTGAAATGCGCCCACGTAATTCAACTGGATAGAATATCCGACTTCCAAGTCGTAGGTCTGGGGCCGTAAGAAGATGTAAATACAACGGGTTAGAAAAGCCGCAGTGGCTTGCGAACCATTTTCCGAACCGTTATCAAAGAGGAATGGTCCCGTAGCTCAACTGGATAGAGCACCTGACTTCTAATCAGGATGTTGGGGGTTCGAGTCCTCCCGGGATCGCCATTTTTTAAGGACGGTGTCAAGAGGGCATAAGAAGTGCGCAAAACGGCCGTTTTACGCGCATCTCTATCAAGGGTTATTTGCTCAATTGCCGAAAATACCTCCTAAGGATATGTAATAGTTGATAACTCTGCTTTTTGGCGGGTCAAAATCAAGCGATCTTTGGTAAAGCGGACAATTACGAGATGCCTTATGGGGTAATCCCCTGTCCCATAATGCTTCCTTCCATTTCTGGGAAAGGATCACACCATCAAGCCGTGGCGTCAAACACCTAACTATTTTGGTAGCCTGTTAATGTAAAATGGCCGCCGAACCCCGTCGGCGGCCATGTGAGCATTCATTTTGCAGTAGTTACTCTGCGTCTTTAGCCCGCAATTCTTCGGCACCGTTCACGACCTGTTGCTTCAGTTCGAGGACGCGCGCGTGGTAAGGATAAACAAGCTTGGCGAAGTCAGCCTGCGATTTGTAGACTCGCGCGAAGAATTCGTTGCCGTCGATATAGTCTTGCACCACGCCGTTCTGCGCTTCGAGAAAGAGATCGTAATATTCCTTCGGCGTATCGAGTACGTTGATGCCCTGCTCTTGGTATTCCTGTACCGCCTCCGCATTTTTGTGCAGGTTGGTGGCGTTCGTCGTCATGGCATTCGCGAGCACTGCGGCCTCGACGATTGCCTTGAGATCGTCCGGCAAGTCGTCCCAGAGAGATTTGTTGATCAGCAATTCACCCACGTCAGTCTGCTGGTGAAGGCCCTGGAGGTAATAGTACTCCCAGATATTGCTCAGGCCGAGATTCCGGTCGTCTGCGGGGCCGATCCACTCCGCTGCGTCGATCGTACCACGCTGTGCCGCCGGAACGATATCGCCGCCAGGCATGGCCACGGCGGGCACGCCCATTGCCTTGTAGGTCTGACCCGCGATGCCTGGAGGGGCGCGATACTTGATGCTGCGGAACTCTTCCATGTCTTCAAAGGGACGCGAGAACCAGCCCAGCGGGTCAGGTCCCATGGGCTGCATGAGGAACGGCATCACGTCGAGGCCCATCGTTTCCTGCACGAGTTCCTGATAAAGTTCACGCCCTTCGCCGGAATAATACCACGACATCAGCGTTTCCTGATCCATTCCCGTGCTCGCAGGCACGTTCGAGAACAGGACAAAGGCCGAATTCTTGCCGGACCAGTAGTGCGGCCAGGCGTAGCCGGCATCGATGACGCCGTTGCTGACGGCGTCGAGGATCTCGAATGCCGAGACCTCGGCCCCATCCGGCAGAACGTTGACCTGAAGGCGTCCGTTCGACATCATTTCGACGCGCTCCGCGAAGTCCTCGGTGAGCTGGAAGTAGAGGCTCGAATTAGGAACTGCGGTCTGAATGTTGATCGAGTATGTTTCGCTTTGCGCGTAGGCCGCGCCTCCCGCGAAAAGCGCGGCGGCAACGCCCGCTCCTATAGTTGATATCCTGAACATTCTTTCTTTCTCCTCCTATTGGAACTTGGTCTTGTCATGCCCTGGCGGGGGGCCACCCCCGCCAGGGGTCTTCGTTTTGCATCATTGGGACAGCACCCGCGGCAGCCAGAGCACGAGCTCGGGGAAAGCGACCAGCAGCAGCACGACCAGAAGCTGAAGCGCGACGAATTGCGTCATTCCGACGTAGATGTCGCCCATTTTCCATTGTGGCACGACCCCCTTCAGAAAGTAGGCCGAGAGCGCCATCGGTGGCGTGAGCCAAGATGTCTGAAGCGTCACCGCGACGAGTATGCTGAACCACAGCGGGTCGTAGCCCATTTCGACCATGGTCGGCAGAAAAATTGGCACGATCACGAGTACGATGGGGATCCATTCGAGCGGAGAGCCCAGAACGAAAACGATACCGAGAATGATGAGCAGCATGACTGTAGGCGAGAAAGGCAAACCGAGCAGCCAGTCAGTCAAGAGATTGGCGCTTCCCAGCCGCGAGAATACGGCGCCGAAGAAGTTTGCCGAGCCGAGTAGAAACATGATCATCGCGGACATGACGAGCGTGCTGTAGACGCAGCGCTTAAAGGCAGCCCAGCTCATCCGGCGGTAGAGGACCGCGAGAACCAGAGAGGCGAGCGCCCCGCTCGCGGCAGCATCTGTAGGGGTCGCGATACCTGCGATGATGAAACCGAGGGTGAAGGTGATGACGATAAACACCGGGATTACGCCGAAAAAAAGCTCCTTCAGCTTCTCGCCCGCATTCGTTTCGCCGATTTCGGCGTCGCTGACCGGCGGCCCCAGCGCGGGGTTCAGATAGCTGCGAACCAGCGTGTAGAGAATATACGCAACGGCCAGCATCAGACCGGGGATGATGGCAGCGGTAAAGAGATCGGTAACGGGCACGCCGACGACGGGCCCCATGACGATCAACAGGATGCTGGGCGGGATCAGAATGCCCAGCGTGCCGCCTGCCGCGATCACACCGGCCGACATGCGGATATCATAGCCCGAGTTCTGCATGATCGGCGCGGCCATCACGCCGAGCACGGTGACGGATGCGCCCACTATCCCCGTCGCTGCGGCAAAGATCGTCGCCACCAGGAGCACCACGAGATAAAGTGAGCCGCGCACCCGCCCCAGGAGCAGACGCAGCGCCAGGAACATGCGCTCCATCAGTCCCGACTGCTCAAGAATGAAGCCCATGAAGAGGAACAGGGGGATCGCCGCCAACGTGGTGTTCCGCATAAGCGAAAAGAACTGAAACTGCATCAGCCCGATGACGCGGTCGCCCATGCCGAACCAGCCGAAAACCAGCGAGATGAAGATGAAGGTGAAGGCCATCGGGTATCCGGTCAGGATCCCCACGAAAAGGAGCCCGAGCGCGACGAGGCCGAGGACTGCTTCAGTCACGAGTAGTCGCCTTCTGTGCGGAAACGACGATTGCACGAGATACTGTAATAGCTCTTCAACAACTCAGAGATTCCTTGAATGAAAAGAAGGAGCCCAGTTACGGGCATCACTGTCTTGAGGGGATAGATGATTGGCATCATCGGGCTGGTCGGAATCCGCTCGCCCTGCTGCCACGAGGTCGAGGCGTAGTCGAAGGTGGCCAAGGTGAAGAAGAACATGGCGGGGAAGAATAGAAACAGCGTGAAGGTGCCGTCGATGACGCCCTGCCAGCGCGGTGATAGTATGTTGAACAGAAAATCCGCGCGAACGTGATTGTCGAGCCCCAAGGTGTAGGCCGCTCCCAGCATAAAGAGCGTACCGTAAAGCATGAACGTGGCGTCATATGCCCACATTGTGGGGCTGTTGAACCCGAAACGGGCTACCACCTCCCAGACAAGCGCGCCAACCATGGGCACGATAAGCCAAGCTGCCGCCTTGCCAACGAGCATACCGGGAAAGTCCAGGATCCGCGTCGCCTGCCGTAGCCGCCGCTCCTGCGCCTCGCTTAGTGCCATCGTTCTCATCCTCCCTCGGGGCCGATCTTCTCGCGGTGTAGCGTCAAAAGACGAAACCCCTCCCCGCGCCAACGCCGTCCCTCTACGTTCGCAATATCTCAAAAAACGAGACTGCTTGGCTCATTGAGCAGGCTATTGGTGTGATTCGCAAGTTATTCCAGTGAAGTTCGCTCATGCTCCTCGCCCCGATGGGCCGGGCAGAGGGTCACTCATCCAGAATAAGACGTGACAAATCTGACGCGGAAGCGCGCAGTTCGGGAAGGAACGTCAGGGCCTTTGCTATATCAAAGCGCTGTGTCGGTGCGTGGAAGGACAGGGTCGACATCAGTCGACCGTGGTTGTCGAAAATCGGAACGGCGAGCGCGACCATGCCCACGATGAACTCTTCATCGTCGGTAGCGTAGCCATCTGTGCGAATTTTCTCGATCTCTTTGCGTAGTTGTGACCGATCAAGGATCGTCGCAGGTGTACGCCCTTCAAGCTCGGCCGTTTCTATGTAGCGTCCAAGGTGGCGATCCGTGAGTGTACTCAGATACATCTTGCCGCCGGCGGTGCAATAAAATGGTACCTGCGTCCCAATCGGGAGCTGAATCCGCAGCGGCCATTTCGTCTCGACCCGCTCCAGGTAGATCATGGCGGTACGCTCTGGTAGCGCCACATTGCATGTTTCGCCAATATCGTTGGCGAGCCGCGTGAGGATGGCAAGCCGCGCGGTCCTCACACGCAAAGAGGAAATGATCCCTCCAGCGATCTTTCGGATCCTTCGTCCAGGCGTATAGCTTCGTCCGTCGATGTCACGTTGAAGGAAGCCTTCCTTTTCGAGGGTGGCGAACAGCCGGTGGATCGTCGGCTTGGGCAGGCCAAGTTCGTCGTTGATGTCGGTGGGCGTGACGGGAACACCAGCCTGCGCGACGCGCTCGAGAACAAGCAAAAGACGCAAGCTGGGCAGCGAAGGGATCTGCTCGGAAACGGTTTTTGGCATCTGACTTTCCGGAATGATCTGTGATTATTGGCATCAAATACGAAAGAGTCTCTACGGGAAAGTCCACGCCTGATCTTTTATTAGATCACAAAATAGGACTTGCGGTCTCATTTATCATGATGATACCCCAAGAGGGAAGGTGGTTGGGGTAAAGGGTTCCCAAATGGACAGTTTGTCAACCGACTACATCATAGTGGGCGGAGGCTCTGCGGGATGTGTTCTTGCGAATCGCCTGAGTGCCGATCCGTCAGTCAAGGTTGTGCTGCTTGAGGCTGGCGGGAGGGATTGGAATCCGTGGATCCATATCCCGGTGGGCTACTTCAAGACCATGCACAATCCATCCGTTGACTGGTGCTACAAAACCGAGCCCGACGAAGGCCTGAACGGTCGACAACTGGACTGGCCACGGGGCAAGGTTCTAGGCGGATCATCATCGCTGAATGGTTTGCTTTACGTGCGCGGCCAATCACAAGACTACGACCGCTGGCGGCAAATGGGCAACACCGGTTGGAGTTGGGACGACGTATTGCCGCTTTTCAAACGCTCCGAGCGGCAGGAGCGCGGGGCCGACAAATATCATGGCGCCGACGGTCCGCTCGACGTCTCGAATATGCGCCTTTCGCGGCCGATCTGCGACGCATGGGTCGCGGCAGCGTTGAAGGCGGGCTATGAGTTCAATCCCGATTACAACGGTGCGACCCAAGAGGGCATAGGATATTTCCAGTTAACCACGCGGAACGGACGGCGATGCAGTGCCGCGGTCGCATACCTGAACCCGGCCCGAAAGCGGCCAAATCTGAAGATTGTTACCCGCACCCAAGTTACTCGAATCGTTATCGAAGACGGCCGTGCCACGGGCGTCGTCTATCGTGACGCCCGTGGCAACGAGCAATCGGTGCGCGCCCAGGGCGAAGTGATCCTGTCTGCCGGTGCAATCGGATCGCCTCAGGTGATGATGCTCTCGGGGCTCGGCGAGGCCGCGCATCTTGGCGAGCACGGGATCGAGGTTGTCGCCGATCTGCGTGGAGTCGGCCAAAACCTTCAGGACCATTTGCAGGCGCGGCTGGTCTTCAAGTGCAACGAGACGACGCTGAACGATGAGGTCCGCAGCTGGTTCAATCAGGCGCGGATCGCTTTGAAATACGCTATGTTCCGAGCTGGCCCGATGACAATGGCAGCAAGCCTTGCCACCGGCTTCCTGCGGACCTCTGACAGCCTTGAAACTCCGGATATTCAGTTCCATGTCCAGCCATGGTCCGCCGACAGCCCCGGCGAGGGCGTGCATCCTTTCTCGGCTTTCACAACCTCGGTCTGTCAGCTGCGTCCGGAGAGTCGAGGCGAGATACGGCTGACATCCTCTGATCCGGCTGCTTATCCGGCGATCCGCCCGAATTACCTCGCCACCGAAACCGACCGGCGCACGATCGTCGAAGGTATCAAAATTGCGCGCCGCATCGCCGCAGAGCCGCCGCTTACATCCAAGATCACCGAGGAATTCCGCCCCGGCCCCGATGCCCAGAGCGATGCCGCGCTGCTTGAATGGGCACGCAATTCGGCGACGACGATCTATCATCCCACCGGAACCTGCAAGATGGGCTCAGGCCCGGATGCAGTGGTGGACGAACGCCTTCGCGTGCACGGCATTCGCGGGCTCCGAATCGCCGACTGTTCGATAATGCCGGAGATCGTATCAGGAAATACCAACGCTCCGGCGATCATGATCGGCGAAAAGGCCAGCGAGATGATCATCGAGGACAGGCGCACCGGCAACATATCGCGATCGGGCACCCTAGCATAAGAAAACCCCAGAGGACCCCACGATGGAAGTGGCGACCGAGTAAGCCCTCGTGAAGCTGCCCTGGATGCACGGGATTGAGCACTCTTTTGGCATCATCGGATCTGTTCCCCGAGGCGTGCATCGCCTTCTGGGACTGCGCGCATGAAAGCAACGTCGGGATGAGCGCTGATGGCTGTCTGGTATTGCAGGGCCTTTCTCGGGCGCTCGTTGAGTTGGCGCACGGTTGCGCTGAGTTCGACCTGACGGAAACCTGATATATCAATGCCTTTGGGGAAGTACTGCCTGAGAAAACGGTTGGTGTTTTCGTTGTTGCCTGTGAACGACGGGCAATACTCGACCACCTGCCATTGCGGACGTGGTTTCACGCCGCGCATATTGTGATCAGTCATGGCTTTGCTGCGCAAATCCGGGCCTGAGCGAGCTCCCCTTTCCCCGGACGGATTTACCCCACAACCTTTGTGACAGGTATGCCAAGAACGGTGTAGCGATTGAGGGCAGAGACGCGAACCTGGATTTTGGCGAGCTGTCGATCAAAGTCTCGCGCCATCAAAGATTGGCCCAGTAGTTTCACACAGTGCATTTTGTCACGACGCGGCTCCTTCGGTGGTGTCCGCTTCATCGTGGCCAGATCGAAGGCCACGGCGTTTTCGGACAAAACACCTAAGGAGTAATTAAGGAATAATAAAGGTTTGTATCCATATTCATAAACTTTGGAGATAGCTGCGCTACCCGTTGTTGGTTTTGTGGCTTGTGACCTGTGAGGTGTCTGTGGAGCCAGCATCAAATCCCGTCCGTTTGATCGGCTTATGGTGCGTCGAACAACACACTCAATGCACGCTAGGGTTGTGCGCGGTGCGGGGGGATGAGCGGATTGACCGATGTTTGATGTAAGTCTGAATCGTCTGCTGAAATTGTCCCGCATGCAGAAGCGCGCGGTGCAACTCGGCGCCGATTCCGCGGTCATACTCACTAGCTTCCTGCTGGCGATGTTCTTGCGGCTGGAGGGGGTCGGGTTTCTGACCAGCACAGGCGTGTGGATCGCGATCCTGATCACCTTGCCCGTCTCTTTGCTGGTGTTCAACTGGCATGGGTTTTACCGGACCGTGATCCGTTACATATCGTTGCAATCGATGCGTCCCATTCTGATCGGGGTGGCGGTCTCGGCCCTGACGCTGCTGATTGTATCGCAGGTCCTGATCCTTGGGGTGCCGCGATCGGTCCCGGCGATCTATGGGTTGCTGCTCTTTTGCCTGGTTGGCGGTGTGCGGATGGTAATGCGCAGTCTGCTTCTGCGGCTCACCGGCTCTCGCCGCGTGCCGGTCATTATCTACGGCGCAGGCAGTTCGGGACGACAGTTGCTCAGTTCTCTGGATCAGGGGCAGGAGTACCGCGTGACCGATTTCATTGACGATGCGGCAGAGTTGCAGGGCACGGATATCTGCGGAGTGCGGGTCCATGGCCCGGAGGATATCGCCCGACTGGTGAAACATCGCCAACCCGAGATCACCCTTCTGGCGGTGCCCAGTGCGTCGCGCAGCCAACGCAAGGCGATCGTGGAGCGGCTCGAACCGCTGCCGGTGCGGGTGCAGACGATACCCGGCATGGCCGATATCGTGTCGGGCCGTGCAAAGGTGAGCGAGCTGCGTGATGTCGCAATCGAGGATTTGCTGGGCCGCGATCCCGTCCCGGCGATGCCTGCGCTGATGGCGGGCAACATCCGCGGCAAGGTCGTGATGGTCACCGGCGCGGGCGGGTCCATCGGCAGCGAGCTATGCCGACAGATCATCCGCCAGGCCCCCAGCATGCTGCTGCTCTGGGAGCTTTCCGAGCATGCCCTCTACACGCTGGACATGGAGCTTCGCGATATCGTCGAAGCCGAAAGGCTGGATGTGTCCATCTTGCCTTTGATCGGGTCGGTTCAGAACCCGGAGCGCATTTCGGCGGCACTGCACCGTTACGGGGTGCAGACGATCTATCATGCCGCCGCTTACAAGCATGTGCCGCTGGTCGAACAAAATGTGGACAAGGGGCTGCGCAACAACGTCTTTGGCACCAAGACCGTGGCCGATGCTGCCATTGATGCCGGTGTCGAGGCGTTCATCCTGATCTCTACCGACAAGGCGGTGCGCCCGACCAACATCATGGGCGCGTCCAAACGACTGGCGGAACTGGTCTGTCAGGCCGCAGCCGAGCGGCAGTCCGGTACGATCTTTACGATGGTACGGTTCGGCAATGTCCTGGGCTCGTCCGGTTCGGTCATTCCGCGGTTCCGCAAGCAGATTGCAAAAGGCGGCCCGATCACCGTCACTCATCCCGACATTACCCGGTACTTCATGACGATTCCCGAGGCGGCCCAGTTGGTCATTCAGGCGGGCGCCATGGGCGAGGGCGGCGACGTGTTCGTGCTTGATATGGGCAAACCGATCAGGATCGTCGATCTGGCCGAGCGTATTGTGCGGCTCAGCGGACTGACATCCTATCATCTGGCAGAAGGCGAAGATCCGGGCGATCAGATGGCAGGCGATATCGCGATTTCATTCAACGGGCTGCGCCCTGGCGAAAAGCTCTTTGAAGAGCTGCTGATCGGAGAGCAGGTGGGCAAGACGCAGCATCCACGTATCATGACTGCGAAGGAAGCCAAGCTGGCGCCCGAGGCATTGGATGATTTGCTCGACCAGTTGCTTATGGCCTGCCAGTCTCGGGATGTCGTGGCGATGCGGGAATTGATCGTCAAAGCCCCGACCGGATACAAGCCGGATGCGCAGATTGTCGATCTTCTCTGGGACGGAGCGCTACATGCCGCCCCGACGATGTTGCAGGCGGGCCAATAGGGCGTTCTGCCTTTAATATTATCGCCGCACAGGCGTGCGCCAGTCATCCCGGCAGCAGCGGGCCGATGATCCGCTCGCTCCAAATCCGTGACATTGCTTGAGTAACCGTCACAAATTTGTTCATGTCGGCGGCGAGTGAGTTCTGCTCTGTTTGGCACAACCCGAACGGCGAGGGCGGGATCCGCGCCCCGGTCCAACACGAATGTGGCGGCGGCTTTTTGCTGCACCTTTGGCTGCAAGACGCTTTCTGTGTAAGTGGAAACGACCAAATATTGCCCAAACCCAGCGCCACTTGAGCCCTATGGGTGCCGTATGTGCGGATTCTTGTGCCTTGAGGGCTATTTGATAGAATGGGGAAATTTCGCCTTGTAATCCCTATGTTTGCTTGGATATACGCGTCGGTGGAGACGTGGCCGAGTGGTCGAAGGCGCTCCCCTGCTAAGAGGGCAGACACCTTCAATAAAATAAGGCGTTCTCCTTCGAAAAACTCCGAAAATTCGTCAAATTGACAACTTCTTGCCAATTCCGCCTATGATTCGTCGCCTCTGCTTTCCGTTTTCCTACGATTGAACCAATGCACTTTCAGGCGCGATCGTAGCATGTCGCCTGCTGGACGCCCCGCTTCGACCATGGCGGCCTTCAGCTCCGGTTTTCGGGCAATCATCTGTTCGACGTCGCGAACCCGCAACAGCACAGCGGCGTCGGCAGGCGCGATCTCTCGTGCGCTGAACAGCAACCTGATCGCATCGACCTCGGCTACTGGGCGAGATGCGCTGTGACTGTGGCGGTCCTCCAGGGCGGCAATCACGTCGTCCTGGGCGCGTCTGGCCATCCAGGCATCAAGATCAGATCGAG
Source organism: uncultured Roseovarius sp. (assembly GCA_947503145.1). Lineage (GTDB taxonomy): Bacteria > Pseudomonadota > Alphaproteobacteria > Rhodobacterales > Rhodobacteraceae > Roseovarius. The sequence continues at coordinate 2,949 of CANNCP010000005.1, read as the reverse complement.
ATGCATTTCGCGCGAAGGTATCGGAACGCTTCTCCAGCCGGGTGATGCGACGCTCAAGCGCAGCCAGGAGGCTCTCGTGCAGATGCTCTGCGGCTCGCTGGAGGTCCTCGTGCCAGTCTGCCATGAGCTGCTTTTGAGCGTAGCCCTTCAGGGCGCTGTTCCCCAAAAGAGCCGCAGCGCCGATCGCGGGACCAAGGATAAGCGCACCAGCCGGACCGATTGCGATCAGGCCGACCCACGCACCAGCGTTGCCGCCGGCGAAGACGAGCAGGCCGCGCGAGGCGCCATCAAGAATAAGCCAGGCCGGCAGGTCGGAGACAGGGACCCGCCCCCGGACGACTTCGATTCCCCCGCGCAGCACGCCTATGGACAGCGCGAACTGCAGGATATCCGGATCACCCAGGTCGACAGCATGGCCGAGCGTCTCTGCGATCTGCTTTTCTATCATCGCGATTTCGAAGCCGGGAAGGGTTGTCACGAGATGCGACCAGGATGCCTCGCTTTCCGAAGCCTTCTCCGCAAGGGCCGCGTTGGCGATCACCGGGATATCGGGGTATTTCTCGAAATGCTCGGTCAGGTTCGAGAGCGAGATCCCGCATTTCACCTGCACGGCCGCCCCGTCGACGATGAGGTCCAGGCCCGGTGTGTTGCTTGCCTCGGCAAGTTGCACATCATGGCCGTCTGCGACCAGCTTGTCCATGACCAGCCGTTCGGCCGTGTATCCCCGCAGCGACCACCCGGCACCGGCGGTCAGGAAATCGGCGGCGTTGCAGGCGAAGGCCATGGGGTCACCGAGGTCGTCAGATCGGGAGAAGTCGGCCGCATTCATGACATTGGGGTCGATCGCCGCCGCGTGCCAGAGCATCTCGCCGGCTGTCAGACCCAGCGTAGTGACGGCATCTGTGACATCGGCCGGCATTTTCTTTGACGACCAGGGTTCCGGCGGCCTTCCTGCGGGAGCAGGCACCGGTCCGGCCAGGCGACCGTCAACGGCGGTTATTTCACGGCGCATCGCTGCCCGATCCTGCGTAGGCATCCAGCCAAAGGATCCGGATGGCTCTCGATCCAGCTTGCGCATATCCGCGAGGAATCGATACAGCCCCGCGTCGCCACGCTGCGTCCCTTGCGCTGCCATCAACACCCCGAGGCGCGCTGCAAGCTGGCTGCGGACAATCCGCGAACCGCGCCCCATGCCGAGCCAGCCAAGCGCGGCGACGCCTGCGAAGACGGTCACGGGGTTGATGAGGGTCGCCAGTAGCGAGACCAGGGTGGGGCCACTGACCAGCGGGATGATCGCGCTCAATTGTGCGGCCAGGATATAGGGCAAGAAACCGGCATTGGCGACGACCGCAGCCCCGCCGATCCATACGCCCCCGGCTGCCAAGGCATTGCGTGCTCGGGCCTGTCCTTGCCGCAGGGTCTCAGCAATTTCGGGATCGGCTTCTTTCGCAGCAGCTTCGACAATCGCGTCATCCGCGAGGAGAGCCAGCATCTCCTCGGCCACGATCTCGGGAAATGGCAGAGGCGGCTCCGCGACGACCGTGGCCTTTGCAGCATTCCAATACTCTGTGGCTTTCCCAACTACCTGTTCGGTAAGATCGCGGTCAGGTTCCTTGCCATCAGCCTTCCGATGGCGCGCGCGGATCGACGGAGTCAGTCTCTCTGAGGCACGCACGGCAAATGCGGACGCTGATCGCGTGGCGGACTTCGCCGAGAGGGGCACGACGGACGGCAGCCCCATCGCCTCGGACAGCCGCGACCAGAGGCGGAAGCGCAAGGCGGCGTCGGTGGCAAGCGACCCTGCAAGGTCGTTCTGTGCTGTCTGGAGGCGTGCTGCGGCTGCATTCGTATCGAGCCCGAGCTTGGCTCCTACGCCAGCCACGGCGCCCTTTGCAAGAAACAGGCCGTCGACGCATTCGAGCAGCGCGATGATTTGACATATTTCAGCCCGCTCGAGAGTCCCGACGGCGGAGAGGATGTCGACAGGGCGAACGATGGGCGGTGCGGTAGGATCATCTGACATGCCGCGGACAATGCGTCACCGGGCGCGAAACCGCAATCGCCCGGAAGGCATTCCTCCGGGCGAGTTTCTTCATCTTTGGACAGTTACCAACGCACCATATTCGACCGGCGGACCGACATCCTCGCGGAAATCCCACCCGTGCTGCAATAGGCGATTGCCGAGGTCTTTTGGAGCAACCTTGCAATACCGATTGGCAGTATCCGCTTTGTTCCAGCCACCGAGATCGACGAGCCGCCGGAAATCCTTGGTCTGTGCGTAGAACCATGTGGCCCAAGTATGGCGCAGGGTGTATGGCACAACATCCTTCCCGAGTTTGGCGGCGTCCCGAATCTTGCCGAAAGCCTCAGCCATCTGCCCGCCGCCGTTCTGGCGTGCCACATAGGGTTGCCCGTCAGGCGCGAGGAAGGCTGGGCCGCTCTCCGGCAACTCCCCCATCAGGTCGATGGACCGCCGCGGGAGCAGGACGAAGCGCGCCCGGTAGGCCGTTTTAGTGCCGTCCAGCCACCACTCCGATGTGGCGGCGTTCCAATTCTCCGCCTGGGTGGCGAAAGTCTCGCCCGGTCCCGCGCCGCCGCCGATCATGAAGGCAATCTTCTGGAGCGTCCTCAAGTGCGGATCATGCAGCCCGGCCTCGTGCGGGTTGCTTGCGAAATATAGCATACGCTCCACCTCTTCGGGCGTCAGCCAGCGGGTCCTTTTGGTGTCGTGGCTTTTTTCTCGCCCTGTCCCTTGCGCGAAGTTGACAACGGCCATAATCGGCGTTTTCAGCTGACGCTTGACCGTCTCCGGCTTCGCATGGGGGTAGAGCTCAGCTGCTGCCGCCGCGATCATCATCGTGTCGATATCTTCGATTGTGAATCGGCATGCAAAATTGACCCACTTAGGTGGGTTATGAGCGAGTAAAATTGACCCACCTGCCACGTTAA
>CANNCP010000004.1 GCA_947503145.1 uncultured Roseovarius sp. | reverse complement strand
TCCTCGGCCCCCATCGGCACGATGGTGACGAAATCCCGATCATTGACCGTTCCGGTCCATGCGACCTTGACCTTGCTACCCGCCAGTGCCGTTTCCGGTCCGCTGACGGTCACTTCGGGTTCGGTCACCTCAATCGGTTGGCTGGCGAGCGTGCGGCGGCCTTCCTGCAGAATGTAGCGTAACTCATAAAGCCCGGTTTCGGCGGGGGCCTGCAGCCTGCCTTTGCCTGCGCTGTCGTCACCGACGCGGATATAGTCGGCATAGGTGCCCATCTCTGAGCCGGCCGGAACGATGGTGACAAAGTCCCGCGGATGCACCGCGCCGGTCCATGCGACATCTAGCTTGGCACCGGTAAGGATGGTTTCGGGACCGCTGAGGGTCACTTCGGGCTCCAGAAGCTCGATCATAGCACTGCCGAGCGTCAGTTTCGTGCTTTGCTGGACATAGCGCACCTCGTAGAGGCCGACGTCACCAAGCGCGCGAAGCTGGCCTTTGGACTCGTCGCCAACGCGGATGTAATGGGTGTATTTGCCTTCCTCGGAGCCTGCGGCAACGATCGTGATGTAATCCCGTGGATCGGTGACACTGTCCCAAGTGACGTCAAAGACGGACCCCGTCAGTGCCGTGGCCGGTGCCGTGACCGCGATCTGCGGCGCCTCGGGTTCCGGCTCGGGTTCGGGCTCTGCCACGGGTTCGGGTGCCGGGGCCTCGGCCACCGCATCGCCCAGGGCGCTCAGTGCCGTGCCAAGCTCGCTTGCGTTGTTAGCCTGGATGTACTTGCCGCCGGTCTCTTCGGCGATACAGGCGAGAGATGCGGTATCCTCGGCATTGCCCAGGCCGAAGCCGACCACATGCGCGGTAAATCCGACACCGCCCTTTTTCAGTGCACGGGCCAGCGCGCAGGGGTCACGTTCGCAGCTTTCCAGCCCGTCCGAGATCAGCACGACCGTCGCGGGCCGGTCGCTATAGGACAGCTGCTGCGCCGCCATTTCTACCGCGTCGGTGAGCGGGGTCTTGCCGGTGGGCGTGATATTGTTGATCTGCGCCAGAATCGCGCCCGCGGTGCCTGTCGCGGGCGCAATCAGCGTTTCGATATCGGTACAGTCGCCACGACGCCGGTGGCCGTATGCCATCAGCCCGACCTGACGCGTTTCGGTCCATTCGCCCAGAAGGTTCTTCATCATGTCGCGCGCGATCTCGATCTTGGCGACGCCATCAATCTGGCCCCACATCGAATTGGAGCCGTCAAAGACGACCATCACATCCTCGTCTGCGAATGCGGCAGGGGCGGCAAGGGTCAGGGCGCTGGCCAGCACGGCGGCATATCGGGTCATGGAAATCCTCATATTTAAAAACCTTTTGGAAAATTGAACCACACTTTATCGCGATTATCCACTGCTCTGCGCGGCGCGCGCTTGGCATTGTCTGTGTACGGGTGCGATACTTGCGCGAAAGCGACGCAATATCAACATCGGCACGAGGAGCGGCCAGAGGCATGCAGTGGCGCGAAGAGGGCATATTGCTATCGGTCCGCACCCACGGCGAGAGCGCGGCGATCATCGAGACGTTCACACCCTCGCATGGCCGCCACGCGGGCGTCGTGCGGGGTGGCGCGTCGCGGCGGCTGGCACCGGTGCTGCAACCGGGCGCGCAGCTTGATCTGGTCTGGCGTGCGCGACTGGAGGATCATATCGGCGCGTATGTGGTCGAACCGGTGCGTTCACGCGCGGCGGCCTCGCTCGGTGACCGGATGGCACTGGCGGGCCTCAATGCGGTGACGTCACTTCTGCTGTTCTCGTTGCCCGAACGCGAGGCGCATCCCACGCTCTACCGTCGTACCGAGGCGCTGCTGGATCTGCTGGGGCAGGGTGACATCTGGCCGCTGGCCTATCTGCAATGGGAACTGGCGCTGCTGGAGGATCTGGGTTTTGGCCTCGACCTCAGCGGGTGCGCGGTGATGGGGCCGCAGGCGAACGACCTCAGCTATGTCTCGCCGCGCAGCGGGCGGGCGGTGTCACGGGCCGGAGCGGGAGAGTGGGCCGACCGGCTGCTGCCGTTGCCGCCCTGCCTGCTGGGACACGGCGATGCGCGCGACTCAGAGATCGCAGAGGGGTTCAGGACCACCGGCCATTTCCTGCGCACTCGTCTGGCGCCACAGTTGGGCAACAGGCTGCTGCCCGAGGCGCGTCAGCGGTATGTGGACCGCTTTGCTGCCTTGGTGGCCCGCTGAGCGCCAAGGCCGGGTGCAAATTCCCGACATGCTCAGGACATCACCGATAATTTTCACCAGTGTTGCGCTGCGTCGAAGGTCGCAACCAGCCCTTTTGCCTCACCTCAACGCCAGTACCAGATCAACCAGCGAGCCCACTGCACTGATGTTCTGTGTCGGCTCGTCCGGCGCAAGCGCCTCCATCCCCAGGCTGGCGGCATAGATGATGCGGACCATTTCAGGATTGCTGACACCGATGCCTTGCAGCAGATGGCTTAGATATCCGATCCGCTTGGCGTCGATCCGTCCAACGGCTGCGGCAGCACCGGCATCCGCGAGCGCCCAGGCGCGCATGGCAGGCTCGGTGGGGGTGGAGTGCTCTGCATTGCCGGCCGTTTTGTCGGTGATGATCTGGGCAAGGCAGCGCAACCGGCTGACATCGCTCTGCGCACTGGCCAGCGTTTCGTCGGCCTGCCGGATCGCCTCGGTTTCCCACTGCTCGACCAGCGCGGCCTGATAGGTGGGCAGGTCGGAAAAATGCCAGTAAAAAGAGCCCTTTGTCGTGCCCAGCCGTCGCGCCAGCGGCTCGGCTGCGAGTGCCGCCGGGCCGCCTGACGCCAGTGCGTCGAGACCGGTCTGCAACCAGTCTTCTCGGGTAAGTTGATTTGGTCGCTGCCTGATCATGCCGGGACCCTAGAGTTGTGCGCAGGGTGCTTCAAGGTGAGCGAGCGACAATCGGCGCAAACGCCGCAGGCAATTCGTGCGATCTGTGTGATGAAATGTTTGAGGCTGCGGTATGCTGCGGCCCTTCAGAACGCAGCAGCCTCTTGGGCCAACGGGGCGCCGGTCGCGCGGGCTTGTGCGTGATGGGGTGCTGCGCTAAGAATTTATCCAATTTTATAGCGAGCTTAGCAATGCCACAGCAGATAGCGACGAGCCGATCCACCTTACGATATCTGGGGACTGGATCATGGGCGAAGACCTCTGGCGTGAGGCGGCAGACGGGCCACCCGCCCCGCTGCACCCCAAACACCGGGGGCTTGCGATGAGTGTCGGCGTTTTCGGGATCGTCCTGCTGGCCGCGCTCTTGCATGCAGGCTGGAATGCGCTGGTCAAGGGCGGGCTGGACAAGACCCGCAGCATGGCAGCGGTGGTAATCGGGCAGGGGGCATGTGGCGGTCTGGTGCTGCTCTTCGTGCCCGCCCCTGCGGCTGCCAGTTGGCCCTATCTGCTGATCGGTGTCGCCCTGCATCTGGGGTATCAGATGTTTCTGATCGCGGCCTACAAGGTCGGCGATCTTACCCAAGTCTATCCCATCGCGCGCGGCATCGCGCCGGTTCTGGTCACGGTTATCTCGGTCACGGTTCTGGGTGTCAGTCTCGACATGCCGCAACTGCTGGCCGTGGGGCTGATCGTTTGCGGCATCATCAGTCTCGGTCTGGTGCGCAACGCGGGCGGTTCGCGCTTTGGAGCCGGCACGCTGCTGGCGCTGGTGACGGGATGTTTCATCGCCACCTATTCGCTCAATGATGGGCTGGGCGCGCGGCTGGCGGGTAGCCCGTTCGGGTTCTATGGCTGGATGGCGCTGCTCAATGGCGTGGCTTTTGTCGTGCTGGTGCCATTCTGGGAACGTGGCGCGCTCAGCGCGCTGCCACGGTCTGGCGCCCTGATCGCGGTGGGCGGTGGGGCGTCCTTTGCGGCCTATGCGCTGGTCGTCTACGCCTTTACGCAGGCCCCCATCGCGCTGGTGACGGCGCTGCGCGAGACCAGCATCATCTTTGCCCTGATGATCGGCGTGTTCAAGCTCAAGGAACGGCTCGACTTGGCCAAGGTCCTCTCGACTTTCCTGACGCTGGTCGGGGTCGCATTGCTGCGATTGTCCAAAGGGTAGGGCATTCAGATCAAATGGCGGCTCGAACTCTACCCGGACAATGAAACCCGTTGAATGAGATGGAACATGCCGTCGGCGTCCTCGCCCACGAGGCTGAGCGCGTCGATGACAAAGGGCACGGGCAGGAGCGGCTCCAACACAGGGGCAAGCGCGGTGCCGAGTGCTGCCGCCTGCCCCTTGGGCAGTTTGCCGCTGAGCGTGATGTGAAACCGAAAGGCATCCATCACGTGCGGATAACCCCAATCCCGTAAATTCTGTTCCTGTGCGGTGCTCAGCGTTCCTGTGCGGTAACGGTCCAGCGTTTCGCGGTCCGGTGGCGCGCGAAACCGGTCAAGGTCGCGCACGGCACTTGCGGCCAGATCGCTCAGCGCGGCATTGGGCGCGGCAGGGACCAGCGCCAGGAACCGGCCAAGCGGTGCCAGCACCAGCCCCCCTGAGAGCGTGACAGGAGCGTGTGCCGCGCAGAATGCGCCGAAGGCGGCATGCAGGGTATCCGCATTGGCCCCCGCGTCCGGCAGGAAGGGCGGCTTGAGCGTGGCATGCAGCCCGTAGCGGCGCGGGCGATCGGTAATCTGCGCCACCGGGGCAGGCAGCCCCTCCAGCGCCGGGTGTGCCAGGGCCACCCCGCGCGTCATGTCCCAGCCAAGCCACGCCGCACCGAACCGCGCCAGTGCGCCCTCGGGCGGTGTGTAATAGATGGCGTAGCGGTGATACATGAGCGTCCTTTTACATGCAGCGTGCGGTGCGCTGCGCCCTTTTGTTTTTGCCACAGGACAGAGCGCGCGCCAATGCCGCGCGCTCTGTCCTATCGGTATCAACCGCGCCCGCAGGCTTGCGAAGCTTTGACAGCCCCCGCCATGCCCCGCATAAGGGCGGGAAAGCCCACAATATACAGTACAGGTACGCCCATGCCAGCCAACATGCTCTTTGATCCGCTTCCTACGCCGACGGTGCCGATCACCGGATCGGATGCGCTGTTTCCGGTGCGGCGCATCTTTTGCGTCGGGCGCAACTATGCCGCCCACGCCGCCGAGATGGGTAACGAGGTGGACCGCGAGGCGCCGTTCTACTTTACCAAATCCGCACATGCGCTGGTTCTGTCAGGGGCCGAGATCACCTATCCGCCTGGTACGTCGGACTGCCACTACGAGATGGAGTTCGTGATGGCCATCGGTGCTGCTGCGCATCAGGTGTCGCCCGATGACGCCATGGCGGCGGTCTACGGCTATGCGTGCGGCATCGACCTCACTCGCCGCGATCTACAGGCAGCGGCCAAGGACAAGCGCCGCCCGTGGGATCTGGGCAAGGATTTCGAGAACGCCGCGATCATGGCCCCGATCACGCCCGTCGCGCAGTTTGGCGCAATCGCGGATCAGGCGATTACGCTGGATATGGACGGCGCACGCGTGCAGGACGCAACGCTGCGTGACATGATCTGGTCCGTACCCGAGATCATCGCGCATCTGTCGCGCTTCTATCATCTGGCCCCGGGCGATCTGATCTATACCGGCACGCCCGCCGGTGTCGGCCCGGTGGCGCCCGGCGCGGCGCTGGAGGGGCATATCGACGGGCTGGCGCCGGTTGCGCTGCGCATTGCGCGCTGAGGGCCAAACTCAACGCCAGCGCAGCCGTTGTCCCTTATCAGTTCCGTCGGTCGAGCAGGCGACGTGTGATGACCTGTGCCTGAATTTCCGCGGCCCCTTCAAAAATGTTCAGGATGCGCGCGTCGCACAGGATGCGGCTGATCTTGTATTCCAGGGCAAAGCCGTTGCCGCCGTGAATCTGCAGCGCGTTGTCCGCCGCCGCCCAGGCCACCCGCGCGCCCAGCAGCTTGGCCATGCCGGCCTCCAGATCGCAGCGACGGCCCTGATCCTTTTCCCAGGCGCTGAAATAGGTCAGCTGCCGTGCGATCATGATCTCGACCGCCATCATCGCCAGCTTGGATGAAACGCGCGGGAAGTCGATCAGAGATTTGCCGAACTGCTTGCGATCCTGCGCATATTGCATGCCGATATCCAGCGCCGATTGGGCCACGCCGATGGCGCGGGCGGCGGTCTGGATGCGGGCGCTCTCGAAGGTTTCCATCAGCTGCTTGAAGCCTTTGCCCTCTTCTCCGCCGAGCAGGTTCTCGCCCTTCACATGGAAGTTGTCGAACGCCAGTTCGTATTCCTTCATGCCGCGATAGCCCAACACCTCGATCTCGCTGCCGCTCATGCCCTTGGTGGGGAAGGGGGTCGCGTCCGTGCCGGGTGTCTTTTCGGCCAGGAACATCGACAGGCCACGGTGATCGGTGGTGTCTGGATCGGTGCGTGCCAGCAGGGTCATCACATGGGTGCGCGCGGCGTGGGTGATCCATGTCTTGTTGCCGGTCACACGGTAATCATCGCCCTCCTTGACTGCGCGGGTGCGCAGCGCGCCCAGGTCCGAGCCGGTATTGGGTTCGGTAAAGACTGCGGTGGGCAGGATTTCGCCACTGGCCAGCTTGGGCAGCCACTGTGCCTTTTGCGCCTCTGTGCCGCCGCAGATAATCAGCTCTGCGGCGATCTCGGACCGGGTGCCGAGGCTGCCCACGCCGATATAGCCACGGCTCAGTTCTTCGGAGACGACAACCATCGACGCCTTGCTCAGGCCCAGCCCGCCGTATTCTTCGGGGATGGTCAGGCCGAAGACCCCCATTTCGGCCAGTTCTTCGATGATCTCCATCGGAACTAGCTCATCCTTGAGGTGCCAGTCATGGGCGTGCGGCTCGACCCGGTCGACCGCGTAGCGGCGGAACTGTTCACGAATCATCTCCAGCTCTTCGTCCAGACCGGTGCGCCCGACGGTGATCTCGGCACTGCGTTCCTGCATCAAGGCCACGAGGCGCATGCGCGCCGCCTGGCTGTTGCCGCGCGCCATGAGCGTCTGCACCTCGTCGCACTGGAACCCGGCCAGCGCGCTCCAGCCCAGGCCCATATCCGAGAGGCGCACTACTTCGCCCTGGTTCATCGGGATGCCGCCCGCGATTTGGTGTAGGTATTCGCCGAACGCGATCTGGTGAAGCAGCGCCTCGACCTCGCTGAACTGGCCGGTCTCTGTCAGGCGCTCGGCCCATTTCTGCATCTGGCGCAGTGCCTCTGCATAAGTGGCCAGCCACGCAAGACCGTGTGCCGCGCCCTGATGCGCCTCCAGCGCTGCGCCCGATACGCGCCCGTCTTTGACCAGCAATGCGCGTAGTGCGTTCCTGGCCGCGTCCAGCACGGTGTCAACTGCGGGTAGTGCAGCTGCCGTAAGGCGGGTCAGATCGTCCAGAAGTGGCTCTTTGGTCATCGCAAGATCCTGTCCATCATGGGCCATGGTAACGCATCCTTCATTTGTCGCGCACTCTCCTAGCTACTTTGCAGGTGCAGCGCAACAATTTAACCTGTGAGGCGTGCAGTTTGGTCTTTTGTTGCGTGAATATTCGGGCATTACAGCATGAGCATGTGGTGCTACACAGGCCGGATGGAAATGTTGTCAGGCCCGGATGCGGCGCTCATTTGGATGTTTGCGCTGAGCGTCACGCTGATTGCCGGGCTGGTCAAGGGCATCGTGGGCTTTGCCCTGCCGACGGTGATGATCTCGGGTCTGGGGTCTGTCATGGCCCCGGAACTGGCGCTGGCTGGACTGATCTTGCCGACGGCGATTGCCAATATCTGGCAGGCCTTGCGGCAGGGTGTGGGCCCGGCCTGGCAATCGGTGCGGCGGTTCCGGGTCTTTCTGGTGGCCGGCAGCGTGATGTTGGTACTGGCGGCGCAATTGGTGCCGCTGCTGTCGTCCTCCGTGCTCTACCTGCTGATCGGCGTGCCGGTCACGCTCTATGCCGGCGCGACGCTCATGGGGCGCAGTCTGCGCTTGCCGCCGAACCCGGGTAAACGGGTGGAGGCGGGCATCGGCATACTGGCCGGCACGATGGGTGGTCTCACCGGGGTCTGGGGGCCGCCGACGGTGGCGATGCTGACGGCGCTGGACACGGAAAAGCGCGAACAGGTGCGCGTTCAGGGCGTCATCTACGGATCGGGTGCGATCCTGCTGGCCGCGGCGCATCTGGGGTCGGGGGTATTACGCGCCGAGACGTTGCCATTCTCTCTGGCGATGGTGCCACCGGCCGTACTGGGGATCTGGGTGGGATTCGCGATCCAGGACCGCATCGATCAGAGGATGTTTCGCAAGGCCACGTTGATCGTTCTGTTGATCGCAGGCGTCAATCTGTTGCGGCGCGGGGTGCTGGCGATCTGATGGTGGGATATGTTGGAAAAGCACTCCGAATCATCTGCGCAGACTGCACTGTCTGGCCTCGGGTTGGGGCCAATGATCTGCGGGAATGACGAATTTTATACCGGTTGCCGTGGCTTAGCGCCGCATATATGCAAAAAATGACCTGCGGGGGCTCGCTTTCCGTTTTTGTTTTACGCAATTATATCTATAGTTGCGGTTGTGCTGCCTGCGCTAAAAAAATCAGAAGATCAGGGGGACTGGCTCGATGATCCGATCAGAGCTCATTCAGAAAATTGCGGATGAAAATCCGCATCTCTATCAACGTGATGTTGAGCGAATCGTGAATACGATCTTCAATGAAATCACCGATGCGATGGCCGGTGGCAACCGCGTCGAATTGCGCGGCTTTGGCGCGTTTTCCGTCAAGAAGCGGGATGCGCGGACGGGCCGCAATCCCCGCACCGGGGAATCGGTTTACGTTGAGGAGAAGCATGTGCCATTCTTCAAGACGGGCAAGCTGCTCAGGGATCGACTGAACGGGAAGTGAACGATGCGCTATATTCGCTATGCCAGTATCGCCATCTTTGCGGTGGCGCTGATCCTGATCGCGCTCGCCAACCGCGAGTTTGTGACCGTCGAAATGATGCCGGTTGAAATCGCACGTCTCGCTGCGCTGACCCCGGCCTTTGATGTGCCGCTCTTTGTGGTGATGTTCGGCGGCGTGCTGGCAGGGCTGGTGCTGGGATTCATCTGGGAATGGATTCGCGAGGCGGGCGAACGTGCCGCCGCGGCGCGCCAGACCCGAGAGATCCAGCGTCTGCGGGCCGAGATCAAGCGGCTCAAGGGCGAAAAGCACCAAGGCAAGGACGACGTGCTGGCACTGCTGGACGGGGTCGGCTGAGCACTGCCATGACACGCGACATTCGGATCAAGATGTGCGGGCTGACCCGCCTGCAGGATGTTGCCGCTGCGGCGGACGCAGGAGCGGCCTATATCGGACTGAACTTCTTTGCCAGGTCGCCGCGCTATCTGGAGATCGAGCCCGCGCGCGAAATCGCACTGGCTGTGCCTGAAGGGATCGCCAAGGTGGCGCTGACCGTGGATGCGGACGATACCGCGCTCGATACGCTGATGGCGCGCGTGCCGCTCGATATGCTGCAGTTGCACGGTTCCGAAAGCCCCGCGCGGGTGGCCGAGGTCAAGGCCCGCTATGGCCTGCCGGTGATGAAGGTGGTGGGCATCGCTGACGCCGCCGATCTGGCTCTGCTGGATATCTATGGCCGCATTGCCGATCAACTGCTGGTGGATGCCAAGCCGCCGAAGGATGCGGACCGCCCCGGAGGCAATGCCGTGGCCTTTGACTGGCGGCTGATCGCAGGGCGTCGCTGGCCGGTTCCGTGGATGCTGGCGGGTGGGCTGACACCGCAGAATGTGGCAGAGGCGGTGCAGGCCACAGGCGCGCGGCAGGTAGATGTCGCCTCGGGTATCGAATCGGCACCGGGGATAAAGGACGCGGATTTGATGCGCGCCTTCGTACGAACTGCGCAAGGGTGATCCGGTTTCGGCGTGACTGTGGTGATCACGCTTTTGGCCAGATGAACAAGGCGCTGGAAGAGCACAGCCGCCTCCTTTCCGGGATTACCTGCTGTCTGCGCCGGATCTGTCCGGATCTGATCGTGCGCAGCTACGCGGGGTGTTTCAGATAACTACGCGTTCGACCAGGAGCAGGGCGCGACAGGCTGCGGCCATCGCGCAAGGAAAGGCTTGCCGCCACCGCTTTGCTCTGGAAAATCCGCGCCGCCTCGCCTATGCAGCGGGGAACCCGTGATATGGCAAGGCGAACGCGATGAACGATCTTTTCAACTCTTTCATGACCGGCCCCGACGAAAAGGGGCGGTTTGGCGATTTTGGCGGGCGGTTCGTGTCGGAGACGCTGATGCCGCTGATCCTGGAGCTGGAGAAGCAATATGAGCATGCCAAGACGGATGACAGTTTCTGGGAGGAGATGCATTATCTCTGGACCCATTATGTCGGCCGCCCCAGCCCGCTCTATTACGCCGACCGGCTGACGCAGCATCTGGGCGGCGCCAAGATCTATCTCAAGCGGGACGAGCTGAACCATACCGGCGCGCACAAGATCAACAACGTTCTGGGACAGATCATTCTGGCCCGCCGCATGGGCAAGACCCGCATCATCGCCGAGACGGGCGCGGGTCAGCACGGCGTGGCGACCGCCACCGTCTGCGCCAAGTTCGGCCTGAAATGCGTGGTCTACATGGGCGCGCATGACGTCGAGCGGCAGAAGCCCAACGTCTTTCGCATGCGTCTGCTTGGCGCCGAGGTGGTGCCCGTCACCTCTGGGCGCGGTACGCTGAAGGACGCGATGAACGACGCGTTGCGCGACTGGGTAACGAATGTGCGCGATACGTTCTATTGCATCGGCACCGTTGCCGGTCCGCATCCTTATCCGGCTATGGTCCGCGATTTTCAGGCCATCATCGGCAAGGAAGCCAAGGAGCAGATGCAGGCCGCCGAGGGCCGTCTGCCCGACACGCTGATCGCTGCCATCGGCGGCGGGTCGAACGCGATGGGTCTGTTTTACCCGTTCCTTGACGACAAGAGTGTGAACATCATCGGCGTCGAGGCGGGCGGCAAGGGTGTGACTGCCAAGATGGAGCATTGCGCATCCCTGACCGGCGGCCGCCCCGGCGTGCTGCATGGCAACCGCACGTATCTCTTGCAGGATGGCGACGGGCAGATACTCGAAGGCTACTCGATCTCCGCGGGGCTGGATTATCCGGGTGTCGGACCCGAGCATAGCTGGCTGCACGAGATTGGCCGCGCCAAATACGTTGCAATCACCGACAAGGAAGCACTGCAGGCGTTCCAGCTATGTTGCGAGATGGAGGGGATCATCCCCGCGCTCGAACCCAGCCATGCGCTGGCTCACGTGATGAAGATCGCGCCGGAGTTGCCCGCCGATCACCTGATCTGCATGAATATGTGCGGGCGCGGTGACAAGGACATCTTTACCGTCGCCAAGCATCTGGGTTTTGGCATGGACGACGGCGACTGATCGCCTATCAGGTGTGTTCGGAGATCTGAGTTTCAATCAGGGTCGGGCCGTCGAAGAGGCAGCTGATTCGGTATTTCAGTTTCAGGTTGAAGCCATTTTGTGCCGTGAAGGATGATACGATACGCGCACGCCCCGACGCATGCGGCAGATAAGCCAGATCCCACAGGCGCGAGAATGACACTGTGGACGGGTGCGTTGCTGCCGCATGTGCGGCACGCTCGCAGCTTTCTGCCGCCGCAGTCCGGTCAAGCGGGGCCTTGGCCGTGAATGACGCGTCGCCATCTGCATCACCCGGCCGGAACCAGACGTTGAAGGCGTCCACGCCCATCCCGCAAGTGACGAAGAACACCGGATCACCGGGCGTGCTGCGCGACGGGGATTTCGCGACCGAACCGGGATCGACGGGCGTGCATTTCCGGTTCTCTGCGGCAATGCGGTTCACAGCGGTAATGATCTGCGGCTTGTACGTGGTGGTGTCTTTGTCCCAGTAAAAATCCGGCTCGGTAAATAGCTGCTGGCCAGTCTCGGTGCGTTCGATCACTCGCAGCGCGGCGCTTGGTGCCCAGCCGCTCACTTCGGTCAGCCAACCGGGGGACGTAATGCGTATTTTGGTCCAGTCGCCCTGAACGCAGGTTCGGCGTACCTGGGTCGAGTTGTCGATGACGTGATACTTGGGCGACTTCAGAATGCGCGAGGCTTTCTCGTTCTTGATCCGGGCGGCACCTTGGTCGGCAGAGATGCGCAATTCGTGCCGTCCCGTGACCGCCACCACATCGCCAATGGCCAGACCACCGTCACCACACGCAGCCGGGATGGATGCAGAGCCAAGCGCGCTGGCCTTGATGATCGCCTCGTCTTTGCCTGGTGCCGGGGCAGGTGTCGTCCGGGCCGGGTCTTGTCTGGCTTGCGGTGCGTCGGTGGTGGGCGCGGCCTGCACCAGGCCGAAGGCAACGCAGCAAATGAGCGTTGCACCGAAAGATGCCAGCGCGCTCAGGCGCGTTCTGAATGGCGCAAACGGCAAGAGAGTGGAAACGAAGGAATAGGTCAGCCAGAGCAGGAGGCCCAATGCGATGACCTGAGCGATGGTTTCCATATTCTGCTTGCCTCTTTGTCTGGACGGATATCATGCACCGCTTCAACAGTGTAAATGTGCAAAAATTAAGGATTTTTCGGTTCGAGATTTGGATCACGATCAAAGCGGTCAAACGGGATCAGGCACCATATGACAATCGTGTGCAAAATGGGCCGGGCCTACCCGTGACACGGGTGCACATGGTGGCCATGTCGTCGGCAGGTGGGGCGCGCTCGCGGCGTTTGTGTATTGGTGGCCAGGGCGAAAATACCCGCCCTGTGCGTGGCTTGTTCCGCGCCTCGGCCGGGCGATTCAGCCCGATTGTAGTGGGGGCGGGCCGACAGAAGGAGCGCGGCGGCCTGAGCCGCCGCCCGCCCGCATCCGTCGATCAGGTGTAGTAGCTGCCTGAAAAGACGCGGTATTCGATATCCTCGCGACGAATGCCGCGCGCCTCCAGTTCGGCGTCGCTCTGCGCATGCAGATGGTCGATCTTGCGCCGTGCGTTTTCGGCCCTGAGTTCGGTGGGGCGTATCATGGCATTTCCGATGGTCGCCAGCACACTATAGACCGCGTGCATCAAGTTGAAAGAACGGTTTGATTTTGTGGTTGCGTAAGCCATTGACGATTGTTCCAGTTCCGGTTTCATCTCTTCCCCTGGCGCCTATCTATGGTCTGGGGCGCACAAGACCAGAGCCAGTTTCACAACCCCGGCATGCGTGGCGTGCAAGCTATGTGTCATGACGCAAGGGGTGCGGAGATTCATTGGTACTGATTTGAACGTCCCGCTTGGCGGCCCCAGGAGGGACCTTGAGTTCAAGCGGTGGCGTATTTTTGCAAGGAAGGTGCGCGTAGCTGGATCAGGGTCGCGGCGCGCGGCCTACCGGGTCGGCACTGGTGTTTCGCCGCGATAGTCGTAAAAGCCCCGCCCGGCCTTGCGCCCCAGCCATCCGGCCTCGACATATTTGGTCAGCAGCGGGCAAGGGCGGTATTTGGTATCCGCCAGACCTTCATGCAGTACGTTCATGATCGCAAGGCAGGTGTCCAGCCCGATGAAATCCGCCAGTTCGAGTGGCCCCATCGGGTGGTTTGCCCCCAGCTTCATCGATTCGTCGATGCTCTTTACGTTGCCGACCCCTTCATAGAGCGTATAGACCGCCTCGTTGATCATTGGCATCAGGATGCGGTTGACGATGAAACCGGGAAAATCCTCTGCCGAGGCGGCGGTCTTGCCCAGTCTTTCCACCACGCCGAGGCAGGCATCGTAGGTCGGTTTGTCGGTGGCGATGCCGCGGATCAGTTCCACCAGTTGCATCACCGGCACCGGGTTCATGAAGTGAAACCCCATGAATTTCTCGGGCCGGTCGGTGCGGCTGGCCAGTCGCGTGATCGAGATCGAGGAGGTGTTCGAGGTCAGGATCGTATCAGGCTTGAGATGTGGCAGAAGGTCCTCGAAAATCGCCTGCTTGACCGTTTCACGCTCGGTCGCGGCCTCGATCACCAGATCTGTCTGGCCCAGATCGGTCAGCGTTAGTGTGGTGCCGATCCGGCCAAGACCATCGTCCATCTCGGCCTGAGTGATCTTGTCGCGGCTCACCTGCCGCTCCATGTTGCGGCGCATGATCTCCATCGCGGCGTCGATCGCATCCTGGCTGATATCGGTCAGCAGCACTTCGTAGCCTGCCAATGTCATGACATGGGCAATGCCATTGCCCATCTGGCCTGCGCCGACGATACCGATTTTCCGAATTTCCATATGTCTGTCCCGCTTGCTGCTGCGTGGCAACAATACGCATCTCGTGCAGGTGCCTGCAAGGGGCGCGGATCGCTAAAAAATAACGCGAATTGGCGCATTAGGAGAATCTAAACCGGCCTGCCGCAGGGTTGCCCCGGGGTAAGTAAATGGTGGGTATTATGGCTTATGAAAGGCTGGGGGATGTCTCCCTCGATTACATGCCGTGTCGCTATGGCACGTCCAAACTGCAATTTCGTGGGCCGCGTCGCCAGTTGAGCGGGCGCTATGTGGCGTTTCTTGGCGGTACGGAAACCTATGGCAAGTTCATCTCGCGCCCCTTCCCGGCGCTGGTCGAGGCACGGACCGGGGTGAAATGTGTCAATCTGGGGTGGCCGAACGCGGGTATCGACGTATTTCTGCACGAGCCCGATATTCTGGCCGCAGCGGCGCGTGCGCAGGTGACGGTGCTACAGGTGTTGCCCGCGCAGAACATGTCCAACCGATTCTATTCGGTGCATCCAAGGCGCAACGACAGGTTTGTTGAGGCATCGCCGGTTTTGCGCAGCTTCTACCGAGATGTGGATTTTACCGAGTTTCATTTCACCCGGCACATGCTGCACCGGCTGCGGGCGGTGTCCGAGGATCGCTTTGCACTGGTGCGCCAGGAGTTGCAGATCGCATGGATCGCGCGGGTGAAACTGCTGTTACAGCAGTTGGGCACGCCGGTTGTGCTGCTTTGGCTGTCGTCGCACGGGCCCGGTGAGGTCGCCGATCAGCCCTATGTGTCGGACGATCCGGCCTTTGTGACAACCGCCATGCTAAAGGCGCTGCGCCCGCATGTTCATCGGTTAGTTTATGCAACCGCCAGTCCCCAGGCGCAGGCTTGTGGTACACAGCGCATGGTGTTTTCGCAGTTCGATGCGGCAGCCGCGGCAGAGCTTCTGGGACCTGCCGCGCACGAAGAGGCGGCTGATGCATTGGTGCCGGTGATCAGCGAACTGGTGGGGGGCTGACGAGGGCCGGGCTTAACGATAAAGGCCCGCCATTTCTGGCGGGCCTTCGGTCTGTTCTGCGTTGGCTGGGCATGAGCCCACCGCGCTCAGAGCTTGTCAGTCAGTTCCGGTACTGCCTCGAACAGGTCGGCGACGAGTCCGAAATCGGCAACCTGAAAGATCGGCGCTTCTTCGTCCTTGTTGATCGCGACGATGATCTTGCTGTCCTTCATACCGGCGAGGTGCTGGATCGCGCCGGAAATGCCAACGGCAATATAGAGGTTCGGCGCCACGACCTTGCCGGTCTGACCGACCTGCCAATCGTTCGGCGCGTAGCCGCTATCGACCGCAGCGCGCGATGCGCCAACGGCGGCCCCCAGCTTGTCTGCCAGCTTCTCGATCAGCGCGAAGTCGTCTTCGGACCCGACACCGCGCCCGCCGGACACGACCACACCGGCCGAGGTCAGCTCGGGCCGGTCGCTTGCGGCAACCTTGTCTTCGACCCATTCGCTGAGACCGGGATCTGCCGGTACTGCCGCGGTGTCGATCGAAGCCGAACCACCGGTTCCGGCGGCATCAAAGGTCGATGTGCGAAAGCTGATGACCTTCTTGGCGTCGCGCGATTTCACTGTCTGGACCGCGTTGCCGGCATAGATCGGGCGCTCGAACGTGTTGGCGTCCACGACGCCAGATGCGTCCGAGATGATCATGACGTCCAGCAGTGCCGCCACGCGTGGCAGCACGTTCTTTGCGTCCGTGGTCGCGGGGGCGACGATATGCTCATAGTCGCCCGCGAGGCTGGCGATCAGCGCGGCGGTCGATTCGGCCATGCGATGCCCCAGCGATGCATCCTCTGCAACCAGCACGCGTGCTACACCGTCGATCTTGGCGGCGGCTTCGCCAGCGGCAGCGGCAGAGCCACCAGCGCAAAGTACGGTAATGTCACCCAGTGATTTGGCCGCAGTCACGGTCTTGGCCGTTGCGTCCATTGCCAGTTCACCATCGGTGACTTCTGCGAGAAGTAGAACAGCCATTATACAGCCCCCGCTTCTTTGAGTTTCGCTACAAGCTCGTCCACCGAACCCACGATAATACCGGCGGCGCGTGCCTCGGGCTCTGCCGTGCCGACGACTTCCAGCCGCGGCGTGACGTCGACGCCGTAATCGGCGGCGGTTTTTTCGTCCAGCGGCTTTTTCTTGGCCTTCATGATGTTTGGCAGCGACGCGTAGCGCGGCTCGTTCAGGCGCAGATCCACCGTGATGATCGTGGGCATCTTGACCTTGATGGTCTGCATGCCGCCATCGACTTCGCGGGTGACGAGGGCGTGATCGCCTTCGATTTCCAGACCCGAAGCAAAGGTGCCCTGGCTCCAGCCCATCAGCGCCGACAGCATCTGACCGGTGGCGTTCATGTCGTTGTCGATCGCCTGTTTGCCCGCCAACACGATACCCGGCTGCTCTTCGTCGATGATCGCCTTGAGGATCTTGGCGACTGCGAGCGGCTCGATATCGGTATGTACGTCGTCAGCGGCGACCACGAGGATCGCACGATCTGCGCCCATCGCCAGCGCGGTGCGCAGCGTTTCCTGGCTCTGTTTGACGCCAATGGAAACTGCGATGACCTCATCGGCTTGTCCGGCCTCTTTCAGGCGGATTGCCTGTTCGACGGCAATTTCGTCAAACGGGTTCATCGACATCTTTACATTAGCAAGATCAACACCGCTGCCATCCGCCTTCACGCGGACTTTCACATTATAGTCGATCACACGTTTGACAGGCACTAGCACCTTCATTTGCACGGTCTCCTCAAATTCACACAAAGAGCCGCGACTCTCGACGCCGGGCTCTTCCGCGGTTTCATATAGGGTTGAGGACGCGGGAAACAGGGCAAAATCGTCACACCGGCCACCGGAGACGTCACGATTTGCTCCATGCGGAAAAAAATCGCAGCGCTGGCTGTAAATATGCAGGGGTTGCGCAGTTTTCACCGCAGGTGCCGCGCAATCGCCAGAGCGCCCGCGGCGCACCAAGGATGCGTCACGTTTATTCCGGCCGCCGGTCATCCAGCGCTGGACGGCTCTCGGTTATTCGCGGTTCGCGCCCGGGACCCACAGCACATCCGTACGGCCGTCGTCGTTGGCCATGCGCGCGGCGACGAAAAACCAGTCGCTGAGACGGTTGAGGTATTGCACGGCGGCGGCGTTCACGTCCTCGACACCTGCCAGTTCTACGGTCATCCGTTCAGCCCGGCGCGACACGGTGCGGCACAGATGCAGATATGCGGCCAGCGCGGAACCGCCGGGCAGGATGAAGCTGCGCAGCGGCTCCAGCACGCCTGTCATCGCGTCGATTTCCGCCTCCAGACGCCGTACCTGCGCATCTGTGACGCGTAAGGGCGTGTATTCGGCCTCGGCATCGCTGGCCATGTCGGGGCGGCAGAGGTCGGCGCCCAGATCGAACAGATCGTTCTGGATCCGCGCCAGTGCGGCATCCACGGCATCTTTTGCATGCAACCGCGCAAGGCCAAGCGTCGCGTTGGTTTCGTCCACTGTGCCGTAGGCGTTGACGCGCAGCGAATGCTTGGGCACGCGTGTGCCGTTACCCAGAGCAGTATCACCGCCGTCGCCGGTTCTGGTGTAGATCTTGTTCAGTACGACCATTGGTCTCAGCCTCCCATTTGGCGTCGGATGTAGACAAAGACGACAATCACCACCACCGCGATGAATTGTGCGATGATCCGCCAGCGCATATATTTGTTCGCACGCTTGCCATTGTCCAAGCCCCCCTTGCCGAAGGTGCTGATGCCCAAAGCCAGAATAATGGCCACCGCGCCGCAGGCGATGGCGACGAGCAGGAATAGCGGATCGGTCAGCATGGTGCCTCCTCGGTTTGTGTCTAGGGCCATTTAGCCCGGCACACGCCAAAAGCGAACCGGAAAATGGGTGAAACGAGTGTGCCGCGCGAATCAGCCGCGGGCCAGCACCCAATCAAGCGCGCGGGTTGGCAGCAGGCGCTTCAGGGCACCCATGAGGTGGGTGGGCGTGGTCACATAGTAGCGCGCGCGGGGGCGGCGGGCCTCGACCGCGTGGATCAGCTTTTTCGTGACGGCCAAGGCGGGCAGTTCGAACATGTCGGGGCCTCTGTCCTCGTAGAGCCGTTTTTGCAGGCCAGCGCGATAATCCTCGGCACGCGGCGATTTTTCCCAGTCGATCCAGCGTTCGAAATGTGGGATTGCATTTTGCCGGATTTTCGACGTGACGGGACCTGGTTCAATCAGCGCCACGTGGATGCCGGTGCCGGTCATCTCGATTCGCAGCGTGTCGTTCAGCCCTTCGAGCGCGAATTTGGTGCTGTTATAGGCCCCACGCCAGGGCAGGGTGACAAAGCCGAGCACCGAAGAGCATTGCACGATGCGCCCATGCCCCTGGGCGCGCATGACCGGGATGACGCGGCGGGTCAGATCGTGCCAGCCAAAAAAGTTAGTCTCGAATATCGTGCGTAGCGCATCCGTCGGCAGATCTTCGACCAGGCCGGGGCAGGCAAACGCGCCGTTATTGAACAGTGCATCAAGCCTGCCGCCTGTGGCCTCCAGCACCTCGGCCAGACCCGCCGCGATGCTGACGCTGTCGGCGTAATCGATCAGGGGGCTGTCGAAGCCTTCCGATTGCAGGCGGGCGCAATCCTCGGGCTTGCGGCAACTGGCAAAGACGCGCCAGCCGTGGGCGCGCAACCCGTGCGCGGCGGCGTGGCCGATGCCTGACGAGCATCCGGTGATCAGGATTGATTTGGCGTTCATTTCACCGCTATGCCGTGCGGGGCGGGCGCGTGCAATGCGTTTGCCGTTACCGCGCGGTGGCCGTAACCAGCCAATTTGCCATCCAGCCAGTCTGACCAGTGTCGAGTACGCGCAGGTGGACCCAGCCGTTACCGGCGGCTTCCAGCACTTCGACCTGCATGCCTTCGCTCAGTTGATCGACCTGCGCATATTCGGTGCCCGGTCCGTCGCGCATGTTTACCAGCGTGCCGATGACGGCGCGGATATCGGCGGGCTCAGACGCGATTTCCGCGTCGGGGAGGGGTTGGTAACCGTCCTGCAACCCGACCGACACATCGTGTGCCAGCGTACCGCCGGAGAACGCGCCGACACCAGACAGGCCCATTTCCTTGATCGGCTGGGAATCGAACACGCTCTTGGCGGGGCTGGTGGCGGCCAGTGTGACGTTGAACCGGGTCGTCTGCTGCGCCTGCAGGTGACGGGCCTCCTTGCGCGCCTCGCGGGCGTCATGCGCGGCCTGGATAGCCTCGCGCTTTTGCTGGATCAGGCGCGGGGTCAGTTTGATCCCGGTATCCGCCGAGGCGATTTGCCGGGCCTGGGGCGGAATGGGTGTCGGTCGGGCAAAGAGGGGTTTTTCCCGCAACGCGACCTGGAGCGAATCCTCGCGCGGGGCGTAATCGGCACCACCGCTGAGTTCATAGAACGCGAATGCCAGGAATGCGAACGTCAAAACCATCAAGCGCCACATATGCGCCTCTCCCCCGGTGATCCAATAAAATTTCAAGCAGCGTGGCCAGAATACACGATTCGCGACGCCCCAGAACGGGGAAAACCGCGATTCTTTGCCCAGGGCCGCTTTACGCGCTACCATGCCGGAGCTATCACCACATCCATGAGCGATCTGGTGGATGACCCCAACATAAGCCCCGAGGGCGACCCCGGCACTGTGTCCGAACCGCTACGCCGTGCCATCGGCGAGCGCTACCTGACCTATGCGCTGAGCACGATCATGCACCGCGCACTGCCTGATGCACGTGATGGGCTGAAGCCTGTGCACCGGCGTATCCTGTATGCAATGCGCGAACTGCGGCTTAGTTCCACCGGGGGCTTTCGGAAATCGGCCAAGATCAGCGGCGACGTGATGGGCAACTATCACCCGCACGGGGATGCCGCGATCTATGATGCGATGGCCCGCCTCGCGCAGGATTTTGCCGTGCGCTATCCGTTGGTGGACGGTCAGGGCAATTTTGGCAATATCGACGGCGATAACCCGGCCGCCGCGCGCTATACCGAGGCGCGGATGACTGCCGCCGCCGAGGCGCTGTTGCAGGGTCTTGACGAGAATGCCGTTGATTTTCGCGACAATTATGACGGCACACTGACCGAGCCTGTGGTGTTGCCGGCGTCGTTCCCGAACCTTCTGGCCAACGGATCGAGCGGCATCGCGGTGGGCATGGCGACCAACATTCCGCCGCATAACATCGCCGAACTGGTGGATGCCTGCCTGCACATCATCGACGCGCCAGATTGTCGCGATGACACGCTGCTGAACTATGTGCGCGGCCCCGATTTCCCCACCGGTGGCGTGATCGTCGAGCCGCCCGAGAGCATGGCCAACGCCTACCGCACGGGGCGCGGCAGTTTCCGCCTGCGTTGCAAGTGGGAGATAGAGGATCTGGGGCGCGGCCAGTGGCAGATCGTGATCACGCAAATCCCCTATCAGGTGCAGAAATCCAAGCTGATCGAGAAGATCGCGGAGGTGATCCAGGCCAAGAAGATCCCGATCCTCGCCGATGTGCGCGACGAAAGCGCCGATGATATCCGTCTGATTCTGGAACCGCGCAGCAAGAATGTTGATGCCGACGTGCTGATGGGCATGATGTTCCGCAACTCGGACCTGGAAGTCAAATTTTCGTTGAATATGAACGTGTTGATCGACGGAGTTACGCCAAGGGTCTGTTCGATGAAGGAGGTGCTGCGCGCCTTCCTCGATTTCCGGCAAGAGGTGCTGGTACGCCGATCGACCCACCGGATGGAAAAGATCGACCACCGGCTGGAGGTTCTCGAAGGACTGATTGTCGCCTTTTTGAACCTCGACCGGGTGATCGACATCATCCGCTATGACGACGAGCCGAAAGCAGCGTTGATGCGCGAGGACTGGGGGCGGGAATTTACCCGCGCCATGTCCGAGGCCGATTACGTGCCGCCGGTGCCCGGCGCTGCCGATGGATTGAGCGACGTACAGGCCGAGGCGATCCTGAACATGCGCCTGCGCAGTTTGCGGCGGCTGGAGGAGATCGAGCTGCTCAAAGAGCAGAGTGCGCTGATGGAAGAGCGCGCAAGGCTGGAGGACCTGCTGGAGAACAGCGCGGTGCAGTGGAAGACGGTCGCCGATCAACTGCGTGAGGTCAAAAAGGCCTTTGGCAGGACTTATGAGCATGGCGAGCGCCGCACGCAATTCGCGGTGGCGGGCGAGGTAGAGGATGTGCCGCTGGAGGCGATGATCGACCGCGAGCCGATCACGGTCGTCTGTTCCGAAATGGGCTGGATCCGTGCGATGACGGGCCATATCGACCTCAGCCGCGAATTGAAGTTCAAGGATGGCGACGGCCCACGCTTCCTGTTCCACGCCGAAACCACCGACCGGCTGCTGGCATTTGCCGAGAACGGGCGGTTCTACACCCTGTCAGCCGCAAACCTCCCCGGCGGGCGCGGCATGGGCGAGCCGCTGCGGCTGATGGTCGATCTGCCGAATGAGGCGGGCATCGTCGATTTGTTCATCCACGAGCCCGAACGCAAGCTGCTGGTCGCGTCCAGCGCCGGAGATGGATTTATCGTTCCTGAACAGGATGTTCTGGCGCAAACTCGAAGTGGCAAGCAAGTGCTGAACGTGCGCGGAGAGACGCGCGCACGAGTCTGCAAACCCGTCACCGGAGACCACGTGGCCGTTGTGGGCGAAAACCGCAAAGTGCTGGTTTTTGCCTTGTCCGAGCTGCCCGAAATGGGGAGAGGCAAGGGTGTCCGGTTGCAAAAGTACAAGGACGGGGGGCTGTCGGATGCGACCACCTTTGCGCTGGTGGACGGGCTGAGCTGGCACGACCCGGCGGGTCGCACGCGGACAGAGACCGCTTTGGGGGAATGGACCGCCAAACGCGCGGGGGCAGGCCGCATGGCGCCACGCGGATTTCCACGGAACAATCGGTTTACCTGAGCGGCCCTTGTGCGATGCACGCGGCTCAGGCGGGTTTTGCCTGTAGCCATACGCCGCCTTCGGGGCGCAGGGTCAGGATCATCACCGGTTCAGGATCACGGCCCTCGACCGGCGTAAAGCGGAACTGTGACAGCAGCGTGGCGAGGATGATCACTGCCTCCTGCAAGGCAAAGCTGGCACCGATGCAGACACGCGGGCCATCGCCGAAAGGCAGGTAGGCGTAACGCTGCACCGCTTTGCGGTCGGCAAAGCGGTCGGGCCGGAAGTGGTCGGGGTCCTCCCACAGCTGGTGATGACGATGCAGCGCATAGATCGGGATGATCACCGTGTCGCCCGCGCGTACCTCGCGACCGCAGAGCGTGTCGTTTTGCAGCGCCGTGCGCGACACCATCGCGGCAGGCGGGTAGAGGCGCAGCGCCTCGTCGGCGATCTGGCGAATGAAGGGCAGGCGGGTCACGTCATCACCGGTACAGGCGCGGCCCTGTAGCACCGATTGCGCCTCGGTGCGGGCGCGGTCCTGCACGCTCTGATCGAATGCGCAGAGATAGAGCGACCAGCCAAGCGTCAGTGCCGTGGTCTCGTGCCCTGCGACGATGAAGGTCAGCAGGTTGTCGCGCAGTTCGGCGGTGTTCATCTGGCGTTTGGTCTCTGGGTCCTCGCCCTCCAGCAGCAGGTCCAGAAGGTCCGGTACTCCTTGCGCCCCGCGCTTGCGGCGCGCCTCGACGGCGTCGTCGGCAACCGACTTCATCTGTTTGACGGCCTTGCCGGACATCATCCGTCCGGGGCGCGGCACCCAATCGGGAAAGCCCAGGATGTCAAAGAGCGAAATCTTGCCCGCCTCGGAGATGTAGCTGTCAATGGCGCGGTGTACGGCGTCTGCATCGAGGCTGCCATCGCCGGAAAAGGTGACATCACTGATCACGTCGAATGTGGTACGCACCATCTCTTCGGCCACATCCACCGCGCGAGGCCCGGCGGCGGCAATCCGCGCAGCACTGCGGTCGGCGGCGGCGGTCATGATCGGTGCCAGGTTCATCACGTTGCGGTGCGAAAAGGCCGGTGCCGCGGCGCGCCTCTGCCACCGCCAATGTGCCCCCTCGGCGATAAAGAGTGAATCGCCGATGGCCGGGCGCAGCAGGTTCTTGGTGACGATGGATTTCGGGTAATTGTCCAGCTTTTCCAGCAGCATCGTCCTGATCGCATCCGGATCCATCACCATGTGCCAGCGCTTGCCGGTGCGGCCCGACACCATCGGCTGGCGGGTGGCAATCTGCGGGATGATGCTGAGCACGTTGCGCCGCGCCGCGCCGAGGCTGGCCAGCACCCCCATCGGCTGTGTGACCAACGGGACGTGAACGGGTATGTCGCTGCGCATCAAGCCCCCCTTTGGCTGTTGCCTGTTGATATAGGGGCGGGGGCGGCGCGGGGCAAATGATTGCGTCCGGCGCGGTGCTCTTGTATCGGCAAGGGGACTCTTAGCTGCGAGGATGTCTGATGAGCTTTCACTTACTGTCACGTTTTGCTGCCCTGCTGCTGGCGCTGGCTGCGCTCGGGGCCTGCACCAACCCCAACGATCTGGACAAGGCGCCGGTTGATCTGGGTAATTTTGCGTTGGGCCACAACGTTGTCGTTGCGCCCAATCTGACCAAGGGGCCCGCGTCGCGCGATGCCAGCAAGGAAGAGTGGATCGCCGCGATGACCAAGGCGATCGACGAACGGTTCAGCCGGTACGAGGGTGACAATCTCTATCATATCGCGATCTCGGTCGAGGGCTATGTGCTGGCCGTGCCGGGCGTGCCGATTGTCGCCTCGCCAAAATCGGCGTTGATCATCAAAGTGACCGCTTGGGATGACGCGGCGGGCAAGAAGCTGAACGACAAGCCCGAGCAGGTGACTATCATCGAAAGCATCTCGGGCAGCACCGTGCTGGGGTCGGGGCTTACGCAGTCCAAGGAGGTTCAGATGGAGAACCTCAGCCGCAACGCGGCCAAGCTGATTCAGAACTGGCTGGTGCGCGAAAACCTGGAGAATAAGTGGTTCGGCGGGAGGGGCGCGAATTCGACCAGCCTGATCAAGGCGGAGCCCGCTGCCGACGATGACGCCACCGCGGCTGCAAGGGCTGCCGCTGCGGCGCAGGTGATCCAAGAGCCGGACGTGGCGCCGGTTCCGCAAAGCTGAAGCCAGAGCCTGGGTCAGAGGCCTGGGTGGCGGTAAGAGCACGCGCAGAAGGGCTTGATTATCGTCGTGGGTCACAATAAACGGCGCGCGACGCCGAATGGCGGCGAAATTCGCCTAACCCGGGTGGCGGGTCTTTGTCCCGCCCTACCCACACCGTAGGGTGGGTTTTGACCCACCACCTGACAGACAAGAAGAGGAGCCACCAACATGGCAAAGGAAAAGTTCGACCGCAGCAAGCCGCATGTGAACATCGGCACGATCGGCCACGTCGACCACGGCAAGACGACGCTGACGGCGGCGATCACCAAGTATTTCGGGAATTTCCAGGCGTATGATGCGATCGATGGCGCGCCCGAGGAAAAGGCCCGCGGGATCACCATCTCGACGGCGCATGTGGAGTACGAGACCGAGGCGCGCCACTATGCGCATGTCGACTGCCCCGGCCACGCCGACTACGTCAAGAACATGATCACCGGTGCCGCCCAGATGGACGGCGCGATCCTGGTTGTGAACGCTGCTGACGGCCCGATGCCGCAGACCCGCGAGCACATCCTGCTGGGCCGCCAGGTGGGCATCCCCTACATGGTCGTCTACATGAACAAGGTCGATCAGGTTGACGACGAAGAGTTGCTGGAACTGGTGGAAATGGAGATCCGCGAACTGCTGAGCTCCTACGACTATCCCGGCGACGACATTCCGATCATCCCCGGCTCGGCGCTGGCGGCGATGGAGGGGCGTGACCCGGAAATCGGCGAAGAGTCGATCAAGAAGCTGATGGCGGCTGTTGACGAGTACATCCCGACGCCCGCGCGCGCTGTGGATCAGCCGTTCCTGATGCCGGTCGAGGACGTGTTCTCGATCTCGGGTCGCGGCACGGTTGTGACCGGGCGCATCGAGCGTGGTGTTGTCAACGTCGGTGACGAGCTGGAAATCGTGGGCATTCGCGACACCAGGAAGACGACCTGCACGGGCGTTGAAATGTTCCGCAAGCTGCTGGATCGTGGCGAGGCGGGCGATAACGTCGGCGTACTGCTGCGCGGCATCGACCGTGAGGGCGTGGAGCGCGGCCAGGTGCTGTGCAAGCCCAAGTCGGTGAACCCGCATACCAAGTTCGAAGCCGAGGCGTATATCCTCAACAAGGAAGAGGGTGGCCGTCACACGCCGTTCTTCGCCAACTATCGTCCGCAGTTCTACTTCCGCACGACGGACGTGACCGGCACGGTCGTGCTGCCCGAGGGCACCGAAATGGTGATGCCCGGCGACAACCTGAAGTTCGAGGTTGAGCTGATCGCGCCGATCGCGATGGAAGAAGGCCTGCGTTTCGCCATCCGCGAAGGTGGCCGTACCGTCGGCGCCGGCGTGGTGTCAAAGATCCTGGCGTAAGGCAGAGGTGACTCGCACTGCTTGTCAGTGCGAAACGCCCTTGCGTGGCAGGTGATCGACAAAGATCGCGCGGGAGCGCAGAGAAACAAACGAACAAGGGCGCCCCGGACCGGGCGCCCTTTATTCTTTGATTATTTGCATGGCGGTTTGTTTTCCTTGTGGTGAGTCGATGGAGAGTGCCGCGACCAAGACCGCCTGATCGTCCGAGCCGCTGAACCTGCCTGTTGGCGCGGGCATTTCACAGCGGGATGCCCGGCGCCCGGTGTACGGGTGCAATTGCCGCCCGGATTGGGCCGATCCCCCCTTGCGCTGGCGTGCGAGTTGGCTTAATCCCCGGGTCGCATAAAGGGGTATAGCTCAGTTGGTAGAGCGACGGTCTCCAAAACCGTAGGTCCCGGGTTCGAACCCTGGTGCCCCTGCCATCGGCCCGCCCGGTGCGACGATTACTCCGTGACCTCATTTGGTCGTGATCGCCCCGGCTGGTCGGAACGCCCATGCTTTACCTGGCCGAAAACATCCCAGCCGGTTCCGCGCCTGCCGGGATCCGCCACATTTGCCATGATCCGGCCAGATTTAATTCGGATTTGCCCCGAATTCTCCCTGTTTGCCACAATTTCGCCCCAATCGCGCCCTAGAAGCACTGCATTCGGCGACGGACCCATGGGCCTTGCCGGGTTTGCGTGGGGGCGCAAAACAGGATTTGGTGCTGCCATGTCACCGACAGACAATTATGAGACATTGCGCGTCGATACGCGCAAATTGCGGCCTGGTCTCAGACTGGACCCGCTGATCGAATCCCCGCTTCCGGACCTGACCGATGCGGAAATTTCAGACATGATCGCCCAGACGCTGATTGAGCAAGACGCGGAGGATTCCGCAACCGCGCTCGAAGCTGTGACGCAAGCGGTCGCGTGCGGCGCGCCATCGTCGATGGCTTGTGCCGACACCGACACCGCTGCCGGGCCTCAGGGCACCACTGCACCATATGGACGCAGCCATGCAGCATTCGAAACCATCGCAGCACCTGAAGAAACTGACAGCGAAACAGGTACGCGCAGGCGGCGTGGCCCCCGTGGGCTGCGCCAGGGCTGGCTGGGGCGGGTCCTGATCGGGCTGTCGGCGCTTGTCGTCTTCTATACTTGGCCGTGGATCATTCCGACACTGATCATTGGCGCGATCTGGCTTGGGCTCATCGTCTTTATCTTTGTCGGGATGGAACGGATCGCGGCGGGCGTGCTGTGGTTCTACCGGTGGCTTGAAGGGCGCGCGCCGCGTCGTGCCGAGCGTCTGCGCGCCGGGGCGGACCGTCTGGCAGTACGGCTCGATTCGTTGTTCGACCGGTTGCCGGGGCGCTGGACCGAAGGGCTCTATATGCCGGATTTCAGCCGCGAGGCGCTGATCGACGACGACAAGGATGACGCGCCGGACCCGTTCGACAGGCTGGCGGGGCAGTCCCATCACGGCTGACTCTGACGCGCGCGAACCTCTGGGGGAATCCCCGCCGGAGCCGACCCGTCAGGATCGGCTCTTGAATTCACCCCGATGCCCGCGTATGTCGCGCGGACGGGCCGGTTCATTCGGACGGTCCGCACCGTTCCGAAGGTAGCGAGAGACAACAGCGCATGGCACGAACCAATCCGCTTCAGTTCATCCAGCAGGTCCGCGCCGAGGTGGCAAAGGTCGTCTGGCCGACCCGCCGCGAGGTGTTGCTGACCACGGTGATGGTGTTCATCATGGCGGCGCTGACGGCCGTCTTTTTCGCGCTGGTGGATCTCGGTATCCGCAGCGGGCTTCAGTTTGCGCTGGGAATGTTTGGCTAAGACCTGCCTATTATGCCCGCAGCCCCTTGAAATCATGGGGGATGCGCGGTAGTGGGGCGCTCATCTACGGAACATGGCGCGCGGCGATTCGGGTTGCGCGCCGATTTTTTGTTTCGAGCCGCGCGTAAAGCGCGCGAAGAAATACAGCAATGCCGGGCACTTGGCCCGGATGGCACGAGGAATTGGGTCGGCATGGCAAAACGTTGGTACTCGGTTAGCGTTCTCTCGAACTTCGAGAAGAAGATTGCCGAGCAGATCAGAACAGCGACGATCGAATCCAGCCTCGAGGATGAAATCGAAGAAGTTCTGGTACCCACTGAAGAAGTGATCGAAGTGCGTCGGGGTAAGAAGGTGACCGCCGAGCGGCGGTTCATGCCGGGTTACGTGCTGGTGCGCATGGAGATGTCCGATCAGGGTTACCATCTGATCAACTCGATCAACCGGGTGACCGGGTTCCTTGGTCCGCAGGGGCGCCCGATGCCGATGCGCGACGCCGAAGTGAACGCGATCCTGAACCGGGTTCAGGAAGGCGAGGAAAGCCCGCGCACATTGATCCATTTCGAGATTGGCGAGAAGGTCAAGGTCAACGACGGACCGTTCGAGGATTTCGACGGCATGGTCGAGGAAGTGGACGAGGACAACCAGCGCCTGAAGGTGTCTGTATCAATTTTCGGTCGGCAAACCCCGGTCGAGCTGGAATTTACCCAAGTCACCAAGCAGGGGTGATGCGGGTGGGCGGGTAATACCCGCCCCACGACATATGCGAGAACGGCCCGCAAGGGGCGAAGGAGCATCCGATGTGGGAGGCGAGGGGGTCGCGGCACCCGAACCGGACCACGGCAACCGTAAGGTAGAGGGGCGCGCCCTGATACCGTTGAATGAAAAGGAGAGGCCTCATGGCCAAGAAGCTCGCTGGCAAGATGAAGCTGCAGGTGAAAGCCGGGCAAGCCAACCCCAGCCCGCCAGTCGGACCCGCCCTGGGTCAGCGCGGCATCAACATCATGGAGTTCTGCAAGGCGTTCAACGCCAAAACGCAGGATCTGGAGCCGGGCGCCCCGTGCCCGACCGTGATCACCTATTATCAGGACAAGTCCTTCGAGATGGAAATCAAGACGCCGCCCGCGTCCTATTACATCTTGAAAGCCGCCAAGCTGAAATCCGGTTCCAAGGCAGCGGGCCGCGACACTGCGGGCACCGTTTCCGTCAAGCAGGTCCGTGAGATCGCGGAAGCCAAATGGAAAGACCTGAACGCGAACGACGTCGAATCCGCGATGAAGATCATCGTCGGCTCCGCGCGCTCCATGGGCATCGAGGTAAAGTAAGATGGTAAAAATCGGAAAACGCACCCGCGCCGCCCGCGAAGCCTTTGTCGGCAAGCATGATGTGAGTGTCGAGGAGGCCGTAGCCCTGGTCAAGGCCGGCGCTACTGCCAAGTTCGATGAAACCATCGAGATCGCGCTGAATCTCGGCGTCGACCCGCGCCACGCGGACCAGATGGTACGCGGCGTTGTCGGCCTGCCGAACGGCACCGGCAAGACCGTGCGCGTGGCGGTTTTTGCCCGCGGCGCCAAGGCCGAAGAAGCCGAGTCCGCTGGTGCGGACATCGTCGGTGCCGAGGACCTGATGGAAATCGTCCAGGGCGGCAAGATCGAGTTTGATCGCTGCATCGCCACGCCTGACATGATGCCGATCGTCGGACGCCTGGGCAAGGTTCTGGGCCCGCGCAACCTGATGCCCAACCCCAAGGTTGGCACCGTGACCATGGACGTCAAGCAGGCTGTCGAGGATGCCAAGGGCGGCCAGGTGCAGTTCAAGGCCGAGAAGGCCGGTGTGGTGCATGCGGGCGTCGGCAAGGCGTCGTTTGGCGAAGCGCAGTTGGTTGAAAACGTACGCGCCTTCATCAGCGCGGTGGCCAAGGCCAAGCCTGCGGGCGCCAAAGGCTCCTACATGAAGCGTATCTGCCTCACGTCGACAATGGGGCCGTCGGTCAGCATCAACGTGGCTGACGAACTGAGCTGAGTGCGTGGTGGGCTGACCCCGCCATCTGAGAATTCTTCGGGGGGCGTGTCCTCCCGTCGATGGCAGGGCCAGAAGACCGGTCCTGTCCTGTCCGAGACGGAGGGTTCGGGGTATCTACCCTGAATAAATCCTTCCCGAGATGGGGAACGAGATAAGATTTCCATGTGAAGGCACCTGCCTTCGGGCGATCTCTTGGCTCGGGACCCTGAAATTGGACCCGATTGGGCGCGGCAAGCCGCACCCTTAACTGAGCCGGGGGGAGACCCCCAGAATTGGAGTGAAACTGTGGATAGAGCCCAGAAAGAGAAAGTGGTCGAGGAACTCGGCCAGATCTTCGAAAGCTCTGGCGTTGTAGTGGTCGCCCACTACGCGGGACTGACAGTTGCAGAGATGCAGGATCTTCGTGCGCGTGCGCGCGATGCCGATGCATCTGTTCGCGTCGCCAAGAACAAGCTCGCCAAGATCGCCCTTGAGGGCAAGCCATGCGCAAGCATTGCTGACTACCTCACGGGTATGACCGTTCTGACCTATTCCGAAGACCCCGTGGCAGCTGCCAAGGTGTCCGAGGGTTTCGCCAAGGATAACAAGAAATACGAGATCCTTGGCGGGGCGATGGGTGAGAACGCTCTGGACCGGGCCGGTGTCGAAGTTGTGTCGAAAATGCCTTCGCGTGACGAGCTTATCGCTCAGATCGTTAGCTGCATTGGCGCACCTGCTTCGAACATTGCCGGGGCCATTGGCGCACCTGCTTCTAATATCGCGAGCATCCTTTCGACCATCGAAGAGAAGGCCGAAGCGGCATAAGCAACTGGAACGTACCCGTACCGGCATTGAAACCCGGGCGTTGGAACACATCTAATACGGAAAGCATGAGAAAATGGCTGATCTGAAAAAACTGGCAGAAGAGATCGTTGGTCTGACGCTTCTCGAAGCACAAGAACTGAAAACCATCCTGAAAGATGAGTACGACATCGAGCCCGCCGCTGGCGGCGCTGTGATGATGGCCGGCCCTGCTGACGCAGGCGCGGACGCGGCTGAAGAGCAAACCGAATTTGACGTTATCCTGAAATCGGCCGGCGCGTCGAAGATCAACGTCATCAAAGAGGTTCGTGCAATCACCGGTCTGGGCCTGAAAGAAGCCAAGGACCTGGTCGAGGCCGGCGGCAAAGCCGTCAAGGAGCAAGTCTCGAAGGAAGAAGCCGACGAGCTGAAAGGCAAGCTGGAAGCAGTTGGCGCCGAAGTCGAGCTCAAGTAATCGGAGCGCGCCGCTGCTGTTTCCTGCTTGCAGGAAACAGACCGGAATTTGCATGAATTCCGGGCGCGCGAACGAAAGCGAGGCTGGAGGCGGGTTACCCCGTCTCCAGCCAAACCTGTCTCAGAGAGGCCCTGTGCGATGCGGGGTTTTTCTCAGGCGAGGTTTTGGGTCGGGAGGCTGTCATTGGGACGACAGCCATGAATGGACCCTTACGCGCCGTCTCAAATGGTCACGCAGCTGGAGCCCGACAGCCCGCATGACCGGTGAGAAATGAAAGGTGACCAGACACATGGCTCAAACCTACCTTGGCCAGAAACGTTTGCGTAAATACTTCGGTAAAATCCGCGAAGTTCTAGAAATGCCGAACCTTATCGAGGTTCAGAAATCCTCTTATGATCTGTTCCTGAATTCGGGCGATCAGGAAGCGCCGATGGACGGCGAAGGCATCAAAGGTGTCTTTCAATCGGTGTTCCCGATCTCGGATTTCAACGAAACCTCGGTCATCGAGTTCGTCAACTACGAGCTGGAAAAACCGAAATACGATGTCGAGGAGTGCATGCAGCGCGACATGACCTACAGCGCCCCGCTGAAGGTCACGCTGCGCCTGATCGTGTTTGATATCGATGAGGATACCGGAGCCAAATCCGTCAAGGATATCAAGGAGCAGGACGTGTTCATGGGCGATATGCCCTTGATGACGCCCAATGGCACCTTTGTCGTCAACGGCACGGAGCGGGTGATCGTCAGTCAGATGCACCGTTCGCCGGGCGTCTTCTTTGACCATGACAAAGGCAAGACCCACAGCTCGGGCAAGCTGCTCTTTGCCTGCCGCATCATTCCCTATCGCGGCTCCTGGCTCGACTTTGAATTCGACGCCAAGGACATCGTGTTTGCGCGGATCGACCGCCGTCGCAAACTGCCTGTGACGACGCTGCTCTATTCGCTGGGCATGGACCAGGAAGGCATCATGGATGCTTATTACGACACGGTCGATTTCAAGCTGGAAAAAGGCAAGGGCTGGGTCACCAAGTTCTTCCCCGAGCGGGCGCGCGGCACCCGTCCGACCTATGACCTGGTCGACGCCAAGACCGGCGAAATCATTGCCGAAGCCGGCAAGAAGGTCACCCCCCGTGCGGTCAAGAAACTGATCGACGAGGGCAAAGTGACCGAACTGCTGATTCCGTTCGAGCATATCGTCGGCAAGTTCGTCGCCAAGGACATCATCAACGAAGAGACCGGCGCGATCTATGTCGAGGCGGGCGATGAACTGACGTTGGAATACGACAAGGCCGGTGACATCACCGGCGGTTCATTGCAGGACCTGCTGGACGCAGGCATCACCGAGGTGCCTGTCCTGGACATCGATAACATCAATGTCGGCCCCTACATGCGCAATACCATGGCCGCGGACAAGAACATGAGCCGTGCAACCGCGCTCATGGATATCTACCGCGTCATGCGCCCGGGCGAGCCGCCCACCGAAGATGCCGCATCGGCGCTCTTCGACACGCTGTTCTTTGATAGCGAGCGCTACGATCTCAGCGCCGTGGGCCGGGTCAAGATGAATATGCGTCTGGATCTGGACAAGCCCGACACCCAGCGCACGCTGGACCGCGAGGATATCGTGGCCTGCATCAAGGCGCTGGTGGATCTGCGTGATGGCAAGGGCGATATCGATGATATTGACCATCTCGGCAACCGCCGGGTGCGGTCCGTCGGCGAACTGATGGAAAACCAGTACCGCGTTGGTCTGCTGCGCATGGAGCGCGCGATCAAGGAGCGCATGTCGTCGGTGGAAATCGACACCGTCATGCCGCAGGACCTGATCAACGCCAAGCCTGCCGCCGCCGCCGTGCGCGAATTCTTCGGCTCTTCGCAGCTGTCGCAGTTCATGGACCAGACCAACCCGCTGTCGGAAGTCACCCACAAGCGCCGCCTGTCAGCGCTCGGGCCGGGTGGTCTGACGCGTGAGCGTGCCGGCTTTGAGGTGCGCGACGTGCACCCGACCCACTATGGCCGGATGTGCCCGATCGAGACGCCGGAAGGCCCGAACATCGGTCTGATCAACAGCCTCGCCACATTCGCGCGGGTGAACAAGTATGGCTTCATCGAAACACCCTACCGCAAGGTGGTGGACGGGCAGGTGACGGACGAAGTGCAATACATGTCTGCCACCGAAGAAATGCGGCACATTGTGGCACAGGCCAACGCCAATCTGGACGAGAACGGCAAGTTCGAAAACGAGATGGTGAACACCCGCCAGTCGGGTGAATATACCCTCGCCCCCAGCGACAGCGTGAACCTGATCGACGTCAGCCCGAAGCAGTTGGTATCGGTCGCGGCCTCGCTGATTCCGTTCCTGGAAAACGATGACGCCAACCGTGCGCTGATGGGATCGAACATGATGCGGCAGGCGCTGCCGCTGATCCAGGCCGAGGCGCCTCTGGTCGGCACCGGCATCGAGGGCGTCGTTGCCCGCGATTCGGGTGCTGCGATCATGGCGAAACGTGCGGGCATCATCGACCAGGTCGATGCCCAGCGGATCGTTGTGCGTGCCACTGCGGATATGGATCCGGGCGATCCGGGCGTGGACATCTACCGTCTGCGCAAGTTCCAGCGTTCGAACCAGAACAGCTGTATCAACCAGCGCCCGCTGGTCAAGGTGGGCGACACGGTGGGCAAGGGGGAGGTCATTGCAGATGGCCCCGCGACCGACATGGGCGAACTGGCTGTTGGCCGGAATGTCATTGTCGCGTTCATGCCCTGGAATGGTTACAACTTCGAGGACTCGATCCTGATCTCGGAACGCATGTCGCGCGATGATGTGTTTACCTCGGTCCATATCGAGGAATTCGAGGTCGCGGCGCGTGACACCAAGCTCGGGCCGGAAGAAATCACCCGCGACATTCCCAACGTGGGTGAAGAAGCGCTGCGCAACCTCGACGAGGCGGGCATTGTCTATATCGGTGCCGACGTGGAGCCGGGCGATATCCTGGTGGGCAAGATCACCCCTAAAGGTGAATCGCCGATGACGCCGGAGGAAAAGCTCCTGCGGGCGATCTTTGGCGAGAAGGCCAGCGATGTGCGCGACACCTCGCTGCGCGTAAAGCCGGGTGATTTCGGCACCGTTGTCGAGGTACGTGTCTTCAACCGTCACGGCGTCGAAAAAGACGAGCGTGCGTTGCAGATCGAGCGTGAAGAGGTCGAACGTCTCGCCCGCGACCGCGACGACGAACTGGCCATTCTGGACCGCAACATCTATGCGCGCCTCAAGTCAATGATCTTTGGCAAGGTCGCCGTCAAAGGCCCCAAGGGCGTCAAGGCAAACTCGGAAATCACCGAGGATCTGCTGGGTACTCTGAGCAAGGGCCAATGGTGGCAGTTGGCGCTGAA
The DNA here is from genome assembly GCA_947503145.1 of uncultured Roseovarius sp. GTDB lineage: Bacteria > Pseudomonadota > Alphaproteobacteria > Rhodobacterales > Rhodobacteraceae > Roseovarius. The sequence goes on along the minus strand of CANNCP010000004.1, from coordinate 244,079 downwards.
GGACGAGGCCGATGCGCAGATCGTCGAGGCTTTGAACTCGCAGTACGAGGCGCAAAAACGCGCGCTCGACGCACGGTTCGAGGACAAGGTCGAGAAGGTCCGCCGCGGTGATGATCTGCCGCCGGGCGTCATGAAGATGGTCAAGGTGTTCATCGCGGTCAAGCGCAAGCTGCAGCCGGGTGACAAGATGGCCGGGCGTCACGGAAACAAGGGTGTGATTTCCAAAGTTGTGCCGATGGAGGACATGCCATTCCTCGCTGATGGCACACCGGTCGATTTCTGCCTCAACCCGCTGGGCGTTCCCAGCCGGATGAACGTGGGCCAGATCCTTGAGACGCACATGGGCTGGGCGGCGCGCGGCTTTGGCATCAAGATCGACGATGCGCTGGGTGAATACCGGCGCTCGGGCGACCTGACACCGGTACGCGAGGCGATGAAGCTGGCTTATGGCGATGATGTCTATGAAGAGGGCATCGTCGATATGACCGAGCAGCAGCTGGTCGAAGCGGCAGGCAACGTCACCAAGGGTGTGCCGATTGCAACGCCCGTCTTTGACGGTGCGAAAGAGGCAGATGTAAACGACGCGCTGCAGCGTGCCGGGTTCGACACCTCTGGTCAGTCGGTGCTGTTTGACGGACGCACGGGCGAGCAGTTCGCACGTCCGGTGACGGTGGGCATGAAGTACCTTCTGAAACTGCACCACCTTGTGGATGACAAGATCCACGCGCGCTCCACCGGGCCTTACAGCTTGGTCACGCAGCAGCCCCTGGGCGGCAAGGCACAGTTCGGCGGCCAGCGTTTCGGCGAGATGGAGGTCTGGGCGCTGGAGGCGTACGGCGCCGCCTACACGTTGCAGGAAATGCTGACCGTGAAATCGGACGACGTCGCGGGCCGGACCAAGGTCTATGAGAGCATCGTCAAAGGCGAGGACGGGTACGAGGCCGGTGTGCCGGAATCGTTCAACGTTCTCGTGAAGGAGGTCCGGGGTCTGGGCCTCAATATGGAACTCCTGGATACGGAGGGGGAGGAGTAAGAAAATTCTACGAATTTTCTAGGACCCAGGTTTTTCGCGAAAAATCTGGGTCCGCCCCCAACGCATTGCCTTAACTGAAAGGTCACAAGATGAACCAGGAACTGACAAACAACCCGTTCAACCCTGTCGCACCGGCGCAGACATTCGATGAAATCAGGGTCTCTCTGGCGTCCCCCGAGCGTATCCTCAGCTGGTCTTACGGCGAGATCAAGAAGCCCGAAACAATCAACTACCGCACGTTCAAGCCCGAGCGCGACGGGTTGTTCTGCGCGCGCATCTTTGGTCCGATCAAGGATTATGAGTGTCTGTGCGGCAAATACAAACGCATGAAATATCGCGGCGTCGTCTGCGAAAAATGCGGTGTCGAAGTGACGCTGCAAAAGGTCCGCCGCGAGCGGATGGGCCATATCGAACTGGCCGCGCCCTGTGCGCATATCTGGTTCCTGAAATCGCTGCCCAGCCGGATCGGCCTCATGCTGGACATGACGCTGCGTGATCTGGAGCGGGTGCTTTATTTCGAGAACTACGTGGTGATCGAACCGGGCCTCACTGACCTCACCTATGGGCAGATGCTGACCGAAGAAGAGTTCATGGATGCGCAGGATGCCTACGGTCTGGACGCCTTCACCGCCAATATTGGCGCCGAAGCGATCCGCGACATGCTGGCCCAGATCGATCTGGAGGGCGAGGCAGAGAACCTGCGCGCAGATCTGGCCGTGGCTACGGGTGAATTGAAGCCCAAGAAGATCATCAAACGTCTGAAAGTGGTCGAGTCGTTCCTGGAATCCGGCAACCGCCCGGAATGGATGGTCATGACCGTCATTCCGGTGATCCCGCCAGAGCTGCGCCCGCTGGTGCCGCTGGATGGTGGGCGTTTTGCGACGTCTGACCTCAACGATCTCTATCGCCGGGTGATCAACCGGAACAACCGTTTGAAACGGCTGATCGAGCTGCGCGCGCCTGATATCATCGTGCGTAACGAAAAGCGGATGTTGCAGGAATCGGTCGATGCCCTCTTTGACAATGGTCGCCGTGGCCGTGTGATCACCGGCGCCAACAAGCGCCCGCTGAAATCGCTGTCGGATATGCTCAAGGGCAAGCAGGGCCGCTTCCGCCAGAACCTTTTGGGCAAGCGGGTCGACTTCTCGGGGCGGTCGGTCATCGTGACTGGGCCGGAGCTGAAGCTGCATCAGTGCGGGTTGCCCAAGAAGATGGCGCTCGAACTGTTCAAGCCGTTCATCTACAGCCGCCTTGAGGCCAAGGGGCTCAGCTCTACCGTCAAGCAGGCGAAAAAGCTGGTGGAAAAGGAACGCCCCGAGGTGTGGGACATCCTCGATGAGGTGATCCGTGAACACCCCGTAATGCTGAACCGTGCGCCGACACTGCACCGTCTGGGCATTCAGGCGTTCGAGCCGACCCTGATCGAAGGCAAGGCGATCCAGTTGCATCCGCTGGTCTGCGCGGCCTTCAACGCCGACTTTGACGGTGACCAGATGGCGGTACACGTGCCGCTGAGCCTTGAGGCGCAGCTGGAAGCGCGCGTGTTGATGATGTCGACGAACAACGTTCTGTCGCCCGCCAACGGCGCGCCGATCATCGTGCCGTCGCAGGATATGGTCCTCGGTCTCTACTATACCACGCTGGAGCGGAGCGGCATGAAAGGCGAGGGCATGGCCTTTGCCACGATCGACGAGGTGCAGCACGCGCTTGACGCGGGCGAGGTGCACTTGCACGCCAAGATCACGGCACGTGTTCCGCAGGTCGATGACGAAGGCAACGAAGTCATCCTGCGGTGCGAGACCACGCCGGGCCGGGTACGTCTGGGGGCTCTGCTGCCGCAGAACGCCAAGGCACCATTCAGTCTGGTGAACCGTCTTCTGCGCAAGAAGGAGGTGCAGCAGATCATCGACACCGTCTATCGCTATTGCGGTCAGAAGGAATCGGTCATCTTCTGCGACCAGATCATGACGATGGGTTTCCGCGAGGCGTTCAAGGCGGGCATTTCGTTCGGCAAGGACGACATGGTGGTTCCCGAAAACAAGTGGGAGATCGTCGGCGAGACACGCGATCAGGTCAAAGGCTTTGAACAGCAGTACATGGACGGCCTGATCACTCAGGGCGAGAAGTACAACAAGGTCGTCGATGCCTGGTCGAAATGTAACGATGAGGTGACCGAGGCCATGATGGGCACCATCTCGACCGCCAAATATGACGAGAACGGCACCGAGCTTGAGCCGAACTCGGTCTACATGATGGCCCACTCGGGCGCACGTGGGTCGGTCACCCAGATGAAGCAGCTGGGCGGTATGCGCGGCCTGATGGCCAAGCCGAACGGCGACATCATCGAGACGCCGATCATCTCGAACTTCAAGGAAGGTCTGACCGTTCTTGAATACTTCAACTCGACCCACGGCGCGCGGAAAGGCCTGTCCGACACCGCGCTCAAGACGGCGAACTCGGGCTACCTGACCCGTCGTCTGGTGGACGTGGCGCAGGACTGCATCGTGCGCGAGCACGATTGCGGCACCGACCGCGCGATCACCGCCGAAAATGCCGTGAACGATGGCGAGGTTGTCTCTTCGTTGGGCGAGCGTCTGCTCGGCCGGGTCGCGGCCGAGGACATCCTGCGTCCGGGCACGGACGAGGTGATCATTGCGACAGGTACGCTGATCGACGAACGGATGGCGGATGCGGTCGAAGAGGCCGCAGTGGGCACCGCACGTATCCGCAGCCCGCTGACCTGCGAGGCCGAAGACGGTGTTTGCGCCATGTGCTACGGGCGTGACCTCGCTCGCGGCACCATGGTCAACATCGGCGAGGCGGTGGGGATCATCGCGGCGCAATCCATCGGTGAACCGGGTACGCAGCTGACAATGCGGACCTTCCACATCGGCGGTGTGGCGCAGGGTGGGCAACAGTCCTTCCTCGAAGCAAGTCAGAGCGGTACGATCGCATTCGACAACGCCCAGATACTGGAGAACTTGCGCGGCGAGATGCTGGTTATGGGCCGGAACATGAAGCTGAAAATCATGGGCGAGGGCGGTCAGGAACTGGCCAGCCACAAGGTCGGCTATGGCACCAAGCTGCATGTCGCCGATGGTGGCATCGTCACGCGCGGTGACAGGCTGTTCGAATGGGACCCGTACACATTGCCGATCATCGCGGAGAAATCCGGTACGGCAAAGTTCGTCGATCTGGTCACCGGTGTCGCCCTGCGCGACGAGACAGACGATGCGACGGGCATGACCCAGAAGATCGTGATGGATTGGCGCGCGGCCCCCAAGGGCAACGAGCTGAAGCCGGAGATCATCGTCGTCGGCGAAGATGGCGAGCCTGTGCGCAATGATGCAGGTAATCCGGTGACCTATCCGATGTCTGTGGACGCGATCCTGAGCATCGACGAGGGCGACCAGATCCATGCCGGTGACGTCGTGGCGCGGATTCCGCGCGAGGGCGCCAAGACCAAGGACATCACCGGTGGTCTGCCGCGTGTGGCCGAACTCTTTGAGGCGCGTCGCCCCAAGGATCACGCCATTATCGCGGAAATCGACGGCTATGTTCGCTATGGGCGCGACTACAAGAACAAGCGCCGCATCAGCATCGAACCAGCAGACGATGCGCTGGAAACGGTCGAGTACATGGTGCCCAAGGGCAAGCACATCCCGGTGCAGGAAGGCGACTTCGTGCAGAAGGGCGACTATATCATGGACGGCAACCCGGCGCCGCATGACATTCTGGCCATCATGGGTGTCGAGGCGCTGGCGGACTACATGATCGATGAGGTGCAGGACGTCTATCGTCTTCAGGGTGTGCGGATCAACGACAAGCACATCGAAGTCATCGTGCGCCAGATGCTGCAGAAATGGGAGATCCAGGACAGTGGCGAGACGACGTTGCTGAAAGGCGAGCATGTGGACAAGGCCGAATTCGACGCGGCCAACGAAAAGGCGTTGGCCAAGGGCGTGCGACTGGCACAGGGCGAGCCGATCCTTCTGGGGATCACCAAGGCGAGCCTGCAAACCCGCAGCTTCATCTCTGCGGCGTCTTTCCAGGAGACCACGCGCGTGCTGACCGAGGCATCGGTTCAGGGCAAGCGTGACAAGCTGGTGGGCCTCAAGGAGAACGTCATCGTGGGCCGTCTCATCCCGGCGGGCACGGGGGGCGCGACCCAACAGATGCGCCATATCGCCCAGACCCGCGATAACGTCGTGATCGAGGCGCGTCGCGAAGAGGCCGAAGCGGCCGCGGCACTTGCCGCTCCGACCGAGGACGATGTGACGGATGCAGAGGTGTTCGACACGCTGGTCGAGGGTCACGACGAATAAGCAACGACGTATAACGAGACTTTGAATGGCCCCGCTTTGGCGGGGCCTTTCTGCTATTGGCATCCGGCCGGCCAGATGAGCGTTTTCTGGCCCGTGCGTGTGACCGGGTGTGTTTCCACATCTGGGGATGTCGGAGCGAATTCAGGGGTTCGCGGATGCCCCGGCGTTCTTTTCACACCTGTCTTCGGACGAGAGGCCGTCGTCGCATGATCGAAAGTGCGAAAGACTCTGGACACTACCCTGTCTGCATCTCTTTCACCTTGCTCCCTCGTTACCTCCATGTCTAATGCTCCGCATGAAACGCTCTGACAACATGACCGGCGCATTGCTGATGGTGGGCTCCATGGCGGGGTTCACGATCAACGATGCATTGATGAAGGTTCTGGCGGGCGATGTACCGCTTTTTCAGCTGTTGTTTCTGCGCGGCGTCCTGACGACGGTAGCGGTGGTGATGATCGCCTGGCGGATGGGGGCCTTTGGTCGCAAGGTGCCACGGCGTGACTGGGGGGTGATGGCGATCCGGACCACCGCCGAGGTGATGGCGACTTATTGCTTTCTCACCGCGCTGTTTCACATGCCATTGGCTAACGTGACCGCGATTTTGCAGGCGCTGCCGCTCAGCCTGGCTCTGGTGGCGGCGCTGGTGTTCAGGGAACCGCTGGGCTGGCGGCGGCTGACGGCGATTTCGGTAGGGTTCTTCGGCGTGATGCTGATCGTGCGGCCCGGACCAGAGGGATTCAACGTCTATGCCCTTTATGGGCTGGCTGCGGTGGCCTGTGTGACGGTACGCGACCTGAGCACCCGGCGGCTGAGCCGCGAGGTGCCTTCGATGCTGGTCACGGTGGTGACGTCGGTGACGGTAATGTCTGTCTTTGGGTTGGCGAGCCTGGGACAGGAATGGGTGCCGATGACCGGGCGCGAGGGCGGGCTGATCGTGGCGGCGGGGGTGTTCGTGATCGCTGGCTACATCTTTTCCATCATGACGATGCGGGTGGGCGAGATCAGCTTTATCGCACCGTTCCGCTACACCTCGTTGCTCTGGGCGCTGGTGCTGGGCTGGTTCGTCTTTGGTGAATGGCCGGTGCCATTGACCCTGCTCGGGGCAGGGATCGTGGTGGCGAGCGGGATATTCACCCTTTACCGCGAAGCGCGGCTTGGTCTGCGAAAATCCGGCAGATCTCTGCTTCATCGACGTTGAAGCGGTCGCGAAAGAGCTGACGCATGGCGTCGTCGAGCGGCTTTAGCGGACCGGTCCTGAATTTCGCAGCGCTGTCGTTGTCTTCATGCTTGGCGCGGATATACATCGGGGGGCGCGGGTGGATCACCGCAGGCATGGCATGGTGCAGCTTGTGGTGGCCATAATTCATCACGGTGCGTGTATCGCCCGCCGGAAAGGTCACGCCGAGGCCGCAGGCCCAGAAAGATGTGATGACCGGCTCGGCGCTGATCCCGTTCGCTGACAGCCGTGCCGAATAGCCGCTGTTGAACTCGATCACCATTCGCGGCTCGCGGCGGCGCAAGCGACCGCTGCGCCGGGCGACGCTGCGGCACTGGGCGACGAAATCGACGCCCATCGCATCGTCGTCATCGAGCCGGAACTGGAGCGTGTCCTCGTCATTGGCGCCCAGTTCTTCCTGGATGGCCAGTTGCAGCGCCAGCCGGTGTTTCTGCGGTGGGCGCGGCACGATCCGGATCTGCGGGACAGATGCACACAGATCGTGCAGGCGCGACAGGTACGGCTCCGGCATGCGTTCGCCGATCACGATGAGAAAGGTGAAATCGGGATCGGTCTGGGCGCGAATCGATGGCAGGGCGAGCGCTTCGAAATGCGCAAAGCGCAGTTCCATCCGCTCAGCTGCATAGAGATAGGCCTCGCGGGCCTCGACGGTATCGTGCATCCGCTTGAACCCGCCAAGCGCGGGGTAGGAAAAGCGGCAGATGCCGATGACTCGCATTTCAGGTGTTCCTTGTTCCGGGGGCCATGACGCGGCGCACATGGTCCGCGTCGATGTTGAACAGATCGCGAAACTGCGCCTCGCCTGCCGCGTCCAGAGGCGGCAGGCCTACCGGCCTGATCCCGTCCTTCTGGCGTGAATCGTTGAACTCGTTATGACCGCGGATGAACATGTCCTCGCCGGGCAGGGCGACGACGGGCATGACGCGGCTCAGCTTGGCGTGGCTGAAATTCATGATCCCGCGCGAAGCACCCGGCGCCACTGCCATCCCGAGCGCGGAGGTCCAGAGCGTCTCGGTCGTGGGTTTGGCGCGAATCCCTTCGGGGGTGATGCGTGCAATGAACCCTTGGTTAAAGTCGATGCCCACATAGCGATGTTTCGTGATCAGCGGCGCGAGGTCCGCCGCCGCCTCGCGGAGCCGCTCGACAAAGTTGCAGGCAACTGCGTCATCGTCGTCCATGCGGAATTGCAGGCTGGGCAACCCGGTCTCGGTGCGCGCGGCGTTGATCACCTCGCGCATGACCTGCCGGTGACGGCCCGGCGTGCGCGCAACGACCACCGCCTGCGGCATGTCCTCTACCAGATCAAGCAGACGGGCCAGCAATGCCTCGGGCATGGCGGTGCCCACGACGATGAGCAGGGTGAAATCAGAATCGGTCTGGGCGCGCAGGGGCGGCAGGGTAAGTGTCTCGAAGGTAGCAAAGCGCTCTTCCATCCGTACCGGATCATAAAGAAAGGCCGCGCGCGCCGCAGGTGATTCATGCTCGACCTGGAAGCCGCCAAGCGCGGGATAGGAGAACCGGCAAAGCCCGATCACCTGCATCTTGCGGCTGTCCATTTCACTCGATTTCCCGTATGCCTTGCCCGTCTTCACCATGCCAGCCGCCTGGTGTCGAGACAAGGTGCAGTGAGGCTGGCGGGGCTGTTGACAACGCCTAAGCAAGCGCCTATACGCCCCCCATCCGGCCTCAGGGTTCTGCCCCGAACGCCGATATCAAAACTGAAGTGGTCAAGATCCAGGCACCTTGTTACGCCTCGATCCTCTGGGAACCAGCCGCGTCGTTCACCTCGGAATGGGAACGATTGCGGTCATTGCGCTTTTGCGGATGCGTGACGTGTTTGAGACGAGATTAACCCGCATGGGACGCCCCATGCAGACATGTGTTGAGAGACGGGGATAGACCGGAATGCCAACGATCCAACAGCTGATCCGCAAGCCGCGGCAGCCGAAAGCAAGAACGCAGAAGTCGCAGCACCTTCAGGGCTGCCCGCAGAAGCGCGGCGTATGCACGCGCGTCTACACAACGACACCGAAGAAGCCGAACTCGGCCATGCGGAAGGTTGCCAAAGTGCGCCTGACCAATGGTTTTGAGGTGATCAGCTATATCCCCGGCGAGAGCCACAACCTGCAAGAGCACAGCGTCGTGCTGATCCGCGGCGGCCGTGTCAAGGACCTTCCGGGTGTGCGTTACCACATCCTGCGCGGTGTTCTGGATACCCAGGGTGTCAAGGACCGCAAGCAGCGCCGTTCGAAGTACGGTGCCAAGCGTCCCAAGTGACCCCTTTGGCGTCATCCCGGAGCTACTTCGGGATTTCGCGCCGCCAAGAGGCCCCGGTTTCAACATCGGGGCGCGACCGATAGAGACACAAAGGAAGACAGCCGATGTCCCGCCGCCACGCCGCTGAAAAACGCGAAGTTCTGCCCGACGCCAAATATGGCGACCGGGTTCTGACCAAATTCATGAACAATCTGATGATCGACGGCAAGAAATCCGCCGCCGAGAGAATCGTCTACAACGCGCTTGGTCGCGTCGAGGACAAGATCAAGCGCGCCCCGGTGGAAGTGTTCCACGAAGCGCTTGAGAATATCGCACCCGCGCTTGAGGTCCGCTCGCGCCGCGTGGGGGGTGCCACATACCAGGTGCCCGTCGAGGTCCGCCCCGAGCGCCGCGAAGCGTTGGCGATCCGCTGGCTGATCAACGCCAGCCGGTCGCGCAACGAACACACGATGGAAGAGCGCCTTGCCGGCGAGCTTCTGGATGCGGTCAACAGCCGCGGTAGCGCCGTCAAAAAGCGTGAAGACACACACAAGATGGCCGAGGCAAACAAAGCTTTCAGCCATTATCGTTGGTAAAACAGATACTCTGAGGAAGCAGCCCCATGGCACGCGACTACGCTTTAGAACGCTACCGTAACTTCGGCATCATGGCCCATATCGATGCAGGCAAGACGACCTGCAGCGAGCGAATCCTGTTCTATACAGGTAAGAATCACGTGATGGGCGAAACCCATGACGGGGCCGGTACGATGGACTGGATGGAGCAGGAGCAGGAGCGTGGCATCACGATCACCTCGGCTGCGACCACCACGTTCTGGCAGCGCCAGAACGATCCCACCAAAGAAGGCACATCCGAGACCAAGTACCGGATGAACATCATCGACACGCCTGGACACGTCGACTTCACCATCGAAGTCGAACGTTCGCTGGCCGTGCTTGACGGTGCCGTTGCGGTGCTGGATGCCAACGCCGGTGTCGAGCCCCAGACCGAGACCGTCTGGCGCCAGGCCGACCGCTACAAGGTGCCGCGCGTCGTGTTCGTCAACAAGATGGACAAGATCGGCGCGGATTTCTTCAACTGCGTCAAGATGATCAAGGACCGCACCGGTGCCACGCCTGCGCCGATCCAGATCCCGATCGGTTCCGAGAGTGAACTCGAAGGCGCAGTCGATCTGGTCACCATGGAAGAATGGGTCTGGGCCGGTGAAGATCTGGGCGCGAACTGGTCACGTGGTCCGATCCGCGAGAGCCTGAAGGATCTCGCCGACGAATGGCGGGCGCATCTCATCGAGACCGCCGTCGAAATGGACGACGACGCGATGGAGGCCTATCTCGAAGGTGTTGAGCCCGATGAGGAGACGCTGCGCAAACTGATCCGCAAGGGCACGCTGTCGCTGAGCTTCGTGCCGGTCCTGTGTGGTTCTGCCTTCAAGAACAAGGGTGTGCAGCCCCTGCTGAACGCCGTCGTCGACTATCTGCCCAGCCCCAAGGATGTCGTCGACTATATGGGCTTTGCCCCCGACGACGAAACCGAGACACGCAACATCCCGCGCCGCGCGGATGATTCGATGCCGTTCTCGGGCCTCGCGTTCAAGATCATGAACGACCCCTTTGTCGGCACATTGACGTTCACGCGTATTTATTCGGGTGTGCTCAAGAAGGGCGATACCGTTCAGAACACCACCAAGGGCAAGAAAGAGCGCATCGGTCGCATGATGATGATGCACTCGATCCAGCGCGAAGAGATCGAAGAGGCATTCGCCGGCGATATCATCGCGCTTGCAGGTCTCAAGGACACGACCACGGGTGACACGCTGTGCGATCCCAAGGAACCGGTCGTCCTGGAAACCATGACTTTCCCCGATCCGGTCATCGAGATCGCGGTCGAGCCCAAGACCAAGGGCGACCAGGAAAAGATGTCTGCCGGTCTGGCGCGTCTTGCAGCCGAGGATCCTTCGTTCCGCGTGGAAACCGATCAGGAATCCGGTCAGACGATCATGAAAGGGATGGGCGAGCTTCACCTCGACATTCTGGTTGATCGCCTGCGCCGCGAGTTCAAGGTCGACGCCAATATCGGCGCGCCGCAGGTCGCCTATCGCGAGACCATCGGTCACGAGGTCGAACACACCTACACCCACAAGAAACAGTCGGGTGGGTCCGGTCAGTTCGCCGAAGTTAAGATGGTCATTTCGCCGACAGAGGCCGGTGAAGGTTTCTCCTTCGAAAGCCGCATCGTCGGTGGCGCGGTGCCCAAGGAGTATATCCCGGGCGTCGAAAAGGGCATCCGGTCCGTCATGGATAGCGGCCCGCTGGCCGGTTTCCCCGTGATCGACTTCAAGGTCGCTCTGATCGATGGCAAGTTCCACGACGTGGACTCCAGCGTCATGGCGTTCGAGATCGCGGGACGCATGGGCATGCGCGAAGGTCTGCGCAAGGCAGGTGCCAAGCTGCTGGAGCCGATCATGAAGGTCGAAGTGATCACGCCGGAGGAATACACCGGTGGCATCATCGGCGATCTTACGTCGCGTCGCGGTCAGGTTTCGGGACAGGAATCGCGCGGCAACGCCATCGCGATCAACTGTAACGTGCCGCTGGCCAACATGTTCGGCTACATCAACACGCTGCGCTCGATGTCTTCGGGGCGCGCCCAGTTCACAATGCAATTCTCGCATTATGATCCGGTGCCGCAGAACATCTCCGAAGAGATCCAAGCGAAATTCGCCTAACCCGGGTGGCGGGTCTTTGTCCCGCCCTACCCACACCGTAGGGTGGGTTTTTGACCCACCACCTGACAGACAAGAAGAGGAGCCACCAACATGGCAAAGGAAAAGTTCGACCGCAGCAAGCCGCATGTGAACATCGGCACGATCGGCCACGTCGACCACGGCAAGACGACGCTGACGGCGGCGATCACCAAGTATTTCGGCAATTTCCAGGCGTATGATGCGATCGATGGCGCGCCCGAGGAAAAGGCCCGCGGGATCACCATCTCGACGGCGCATGTGGAGTACGAGACCGAGGCGCGCCACTACGCGCATGTCGACTGCCCCGGCCACGCCGACTACGTCAAGAACATGATCACCGGTGCTGCCCAGATGGACGGCGCGATCCTGGTTGTGAACGCTGCTGACGGCCCGATGCCGCAGACCCGCGAGCACATCCTGTTGGGCCGCCAGGTGGGCATCCCCTACATGGTCGTCTACATGAACAAGGTCGATCAGGTTGACGACGAAGAGCTGCTGGAACTGGTGGAAATGGAGATCCGCGAACTGCTGAGCTCCTACGACTATCCCGGCGACGACATTCCGATCATCCCCGGCTCGGCGCTGGCGGCGATGGAGGGGCGTGACCCGGAAATCGGCGAAGAGTCGATCAAGAAGCTGATGGCGGCTGTTGACGAGTACATCCCGACGCCCGCGCGCGCTGTGGATCAGCCGTTCCTGATGCCGGTCGAGGACGTGTTCTCGATCTCGGGTCGCGGCACGGTTGTGACCGGGCGCATCGAGCGTGGTGTTGTCAACGTCGGTGACGAGCTGGAAATCGTGGGCATTCGCGACACCAGAAAGACGACCTGCACGGGCGTGGAAATGTTCCGCAAGCTGCTGGATCGTGGCGAGGCGGGCGATAACGTCGGCGTACTGCTGCGCGGCATCGACCGTGAGGGCGTGGAGCGCGGCCAGGTGCTGTGCAAGCCCAAGTCGGTGAACCCGCATACCAAGTTCGAAGCCGAGGCGTATATCCTCAACAAGGAAGAGGGTGGCCGTCACACGCCGTTCTTCGCCAACTATCGTCCGCAGTTCTACTTCCGCACGACGGACGTGACCGGCACGGTCGTGCTGCCCGAGGGCACGGAAATGGTGATGCCCGGCGACAACCTGAAGTTCGAGGTTGAGCTGATCGCGCCGATCGCGATGGAAGAGGGCCTGCGCTTTGCCATCCGCGAAGGCGGCCGTACCGTCGGCGCCGGCGTGGTGTCAAAGATCCTGGCGTAAGGGATTATCTGTGCGGCAGGTGATTGCAACTTTCACCGAGACCGCATAGGCGAACCATACAAGCGGGGTTCCGGGTCATGCCCGGGACCTCCCTCCGTTAAAGCCGGGGGAAGTTCGACGAGGGGGCCGGGTGGTCCGGCACTCCTCCTATCAACACCAAAAGCCGCGAAAGGCTACGACAATGCAAAGTCAGAACATTCGCATCCGGCTGAAGGCCTTTGATTACCGCGTACTGGATGCCAGCACGCAGGAAATCGTCAACACCGCGAAGCGCACCGGCGCCGAGGTGCGAGGCCCGATCCCGCTGCCGAACAAGATCGAAAAATTTACCGTTCTGCGTGGCCCCCACGTGAACAAGAAATCCCGCGATCAATGGGAAATCCGCACGCACAAACGCCTGCTGGATATCGTTGATCCCACACCACAGACCGTGGACGCGCTGATGAAGCTCGACCTGGCTGCTGGTGTGGATGTGCAGATTTCGGTTTAAGGAGGGCAGTAGACATGTTGCGCTCTGGTATTATCGCAAAGAAAGTCGGCATGACCCGGCTTTTCATGGAAGACGGCAAGCAGATTCCTGTGACCGTTCTTCAATTGGACAAACTTCAGGTCGTGGCGACACGCACCCCTGAGACCCACGGCTATACCGCGATTCAGCTGGGCGCCGGCACGGCCAAGGCCAAGCGGACCTCAAAGGCAATGCGCGGCCACTTTGCCGCCGCCAAGGTGGAACCCAAGCGCAAGATCGCTGAATTCCGCGTGGCACCCGAAGCAATGATCGCGGTCGGTGAAGAAATCACCGCGAACCATTACTTTGAAGGTCAGTATGTCGATGTCTGCGGCACTTCGATCGGTAAGGGTTTTGCCGGTGCGATGAAGCGTCACAACTTCAAGGGTCTGGAAATGACCCACGGCGTTTCGATCTCGCACCGTTCGCACGGCTCCACCGGCCAGTGTCAGGACCCCGGCAAGGTCTTCAAAGGCAAGAAGATGGCCGGTCACATGGGCGCGGCCCGGATCACCACGCAGAACCTGCAAGTGGTCAGAACCGACGCCGATCGTGGCCTGATCATGGTCAAGGGCGCGGTCCCCGGCTCCAAGGGTGGCTGGGTCACGGTCAAGGATGCGGTCAAGAAGCCGTTCCCCGAGAACGCGATTCTGCCCGCCGCGCTGAAGTCCGCAGCCGAAGCCGCAGCCAAGGCCGCTGAAGAAGCTGCCGCCGCCGCAGCAGCAGAGGCCGAAGCCACCGCCGCAGCAGCAGCCGAAGCCGAACAGGCCGCGCTCGACGCACAAGCCGCAGAAGAGGCCGGGACCGATGCGGTCGCCGAAGCCCAAGCTGCCGAGAAGAAGGAAGGCGAGGAATGAAACTCGACGTGATCAAACTGGACGGCAGCAAGGCCGGCTCGGTCGATCTGGGCGAAGACATCTTCGACCTGGAGCCGCGCGCAGACATCCTGCACCGCGTCGTCCGCTGGCAGCGCAACAAGGCGCAGGCCGGCACGCACAAGGTCAAGACCCGGTCCGAGGTCAGCTATTCGACCAAGAAGATCTATCGGCAGAAGGGCACCGGCGGCGCACGCCACGGCGCGCGGTCGGCTCCGATCTTTCGCGGTGGTGGCATCTACAAGGGTCCGGTCGTGCGCAGCCACGCGCATGATCTGCCCAAGAAGGTGCGCATGCTGGGTCTGAAGATGGCGCTGAGCGCCAAGGCAAAGGCCGGCGAGCTGATCGTGATCGACAGCGCCGCGTCCGACGGCAAAACCGGTGCCCTGGCCAAGCAGGTCAAGGAACTGGGCTGGAAGCGCGCGCTGATCATCGACGGCACCGAGGTGAACGAAAATTTCGCCAAGGCCGCCCGCAACATCGATGGGCTGGATATTCTGCCGACGATGGGCGCAAACGTCTATGACATCCTCAAGCGCGACACGCTCGTGCTGACCAAGGCGGGTGTCGAGGCACTGGAAGCCCGTTTGGGGAAAGGTGACGTGAAATGAGCGCGAAAGCAGAACATTACGACGTGATCCGCAAGCCGGTCATCACCGAGAAAGCCACCATGTCGTCCGAGCACGGCGGGGTCGTCTTTGAAGTGGCGATGGCCTCCAACAAACCGCAGATCAAGGAGGCCGTAGAGTCACTCTTTGGTGTCAAGGTGAAGGCCGTGAACACGACGATCACCAAAGGCAAGGTCAAGCGGTTCCGCGGTCGCCCCGGCAAGCGGGCGAACGTCAAGAAGGCCTATGTGACGCTCGAAGAGGGCAACACGATCGACGTGAGCACCGGGCTGTAAAGCAGCCCCGTCCCGGGCCTGACCCGGGACCTCGCTGTTCCTGGCGGAACGGTTAAGTTTCGAGGCCCCGGATCAGGTCCGGGGCGGGAATTTCGGGAAACCCCGGCTGCGAAAGTGGCCGGGGTTTTTTTGTGAATGGCAGCAAAGAGCCCTCATTACTCAATGCTGCGGCGTGCAAGGCTGTCTGCTTATACCTTTTTGCTTGACTGGATTGCTTGCAAAATCTACCGTCCTAAGTTACCTAAATCGCGTGTTCTTGGAGATTTTATGTCCCGATAATGTGGGGAGGCAAAGCGTCCTCCCGGTGCAAATTCAAACCAAGCAAACGCCGCGTTTTTGTCGTCGGCGAATGGTTTTTTGCGACCTAGTTTTTCTACACATTATGGCGCGGCCTTGATCCGTGCCCCGAACACGAAAGTTCACAACAATGACACGGGACTATTCCCAATTTTTGCCGCCTTCGGGTGCTGGCAAAATTCCAAAACGCGAACGCTCGCCATTGGAAAAACTCGGCTGGAAGCCTTTCTTTAGCCAACAAACCAAGATTGACGACACTGCTGATGCATCGCCTGTCCGAGTGGTTGAAGTCCACAGGACAGGCCTGCACGTACTGGGTGACAGTCTTGATACGGTTATCCCACCGAAGTCTGACGCGACGGTGGGTGATTGGCTGCTTTATGATCGGCATCATCCATCCAGTAGCAAGGTTCTGCAACGCAGGAGCGTGTTTGAACGCCGTGCGCCCGGTTCAGACCGCAAGAGGCAATTGATAGCTGCGAACGTGGACACGGTTTTTATAGTGTCTTCGTGCAACAGAGATTTCAACATTGCGCGGCTTGAGCGCTATGTTGCCTTGGCATTTGAGGCGGAAGTAACGCCTGTCATCTTGCTCACTAAGGTTGATCTTTGTGATGAGCCAGAATCCTACGTGAATGAGGCAAGCGCAATTTCGAACTGTGTTCTTGTGGAAGTGCTTAATGCCTTGAGCGACGAGCCGATTGCCAAGCTCGCACCTTGGTGTAAGCCAGGGCAAACTGTTGCGTTTATGGGATCGTCTGGCGTTGGGAAATCTACGCTGGTCAATGCCCTGTTTCTGGAGGGGGTCGCTGAAACGGCTACTACACGTGAAGAAGACAGCAAAGGTCGCCACACGACGACGCGGCGGCAACTGCACTTCACACCCGATGGCTGCGCGGTGTTGGACACTCCCGGAATGCGGGAACTACAGCTTACAGATGTTGAGACCGGAATTGCCGACGTGTTTGCAGATATGGTCGTACTAGCGGGCCAATGTCGTTTCAGCGATTGCAAGCACGAGACCGAACCCGGTTGCGCCATTCGAAGAGCGTTGGAGTTCGGGGACATTGATCCGTCCAGACTTGCTCGGTGGAACAAATTAGTCACGGAGGAGCGTTTCAATTCTTCTTCTCTGGCCGAACGTAAATCGGCAGATAAATCCTTTCAAAAAATGATCAACACGATTCAACAGAAAAACAGAAAGCCAAAAAGATGATCCGTAAATACAAAACAGAAGACACCGATGCCCTGATAGCAATCTGGGATAAGGCAGAGGCGCTTGCGCATCCATTTTTAGCGCCTGAAGTTAGAGACCAAGTGCGCAAAGACATACGCAATATGTATCTACCAAATGCAGAGACATGGGTATTGGAAGATGATGGTACCCCTATTGGATTCATCGCTATGATCGACACCGATATCGGCGGTTTATTCCTTGATCCTGCCCAGCAGGGCAAGGGCATGGGACGCCAAATGGTCGATCATGTTGTTTCCTTGAAAGGACCGCTCACGGTCGAAGTGTTCAAGGACAACAAGATCGGTCTTCCGTTTTACAATCGGTATGGATTTGAGGTGATTGGTGAGGGCACATTTGATGTCACTGGCGATGAAACATTCAAGATGGCCATGCCAGCTTCGTAACGGTCAAGTGGAAGGCATTGTTAGTCAGTGCCCTCCACAATCGACCTTCACCATAGGAGACATTCGCTTGGTTAAGGTGAACGGCAGAAGAGTCCGCTTTGCTGGCCTTGCCGCGACCACAACCTGCGCCCGGCTTGAGCGTGGACTTTGGCCGGGGCAGGGCAACCGCGTGGGATAATCGCTGCAAGTGCTTGACCCTGCCTGCTGTCTCCCCTAACAGAACCTATCTGCGTGGCCTCGGATTCGTCCGGGGCTTCGTTTTCGTTCGTATGAACGTATTAGCCGGGCACCTACGGGGGCCTATAAACATGGTGGGTTTCGAATCCATCCTACATAGCCCCGGATCAAACCCGGGGCGTTTGCTAAACGGAAGACAGAAAGCATGGCACTCAAGTCGTATAAGCCAACGACGCCGGGCCAGCGCGGGCTGGTGCTGATCGACCGTTCGGAGCTGTACAAAGGACGCCCCGTCAAGGCCCTCACCGAGGGTCTGTCGAAATCGGGCGGCCGGAACAACACCGGACGTATCACATCACGCAGGCGCGGTGGCGGGGCGAAACGCCTCTACCGTATCGTTGATTTCAAACGGAACAAATTCGATGTCGCGGCCACGGTCGAGCGGATTGAATATGACCCCAACCGGACCGCCTTTATCGCGCTCGTCAAGTATGAGGACGGTGAGCAGGCGTATATCCTGGCGCCGCAGCGTCTGGCCATCGGCGATAAGATCGTCGCCGGCGACAAGGTCGACATCAAGCCGGGCAACTGCATGCCGTTCTCGGGCATGCCGATCGGCACAATCGTCCACAATATCGAGCTGAAGCCGGGCAAGGGTGGGCAGATCGCCCGCGCAGCCGGAACCTACGGCCAGTTTGTCGGTCGTGATGGTGGCTACGCGCAGGTGCGTATCAGCAGCGGCGAATTGCGCCTGGTCCGCCAGGAATGCAAGGCGACGGTTGGTGCGGTCTCGAACCCCGACAACTCCAACCAGAACTACGGCAAGGCTGGCCGCATGCGTCACAAGGGCATTCGTCCTTCTGTCCGCGGTGTGGTCATGAACCCGGTCGATCACCCTCATGGTGGTGGTGAGGGTCGGACCTCGGGTGGTCGTCACCCGGTCACGCCCTGGGGCAAGCCGACCAAGGGTGCCCGCACCCGCAACAAGAACAAGGCGTCGCAGAAGCTGATCATCCGCTCGCGTCACGCCAAGAAAAAGGGCCGGTAAACATGTCGCGTTCTGTATGGAAAGGCCCCTTTGTCGATGCCTACGTGCTTAAGAAAGCCGAAGCATCGCGTGAGGGCGGTCGTAATGAAGTCATCAAGATATGGTCGCGCCGTTCGACGATCCTGCCCCAGTTCGTGGGCCTGACGTTTGGCGTCTACAACGGTCGGAAACATATCCCTGTCAACGTCAGCGAAGACATGATCGGTCAGAAGTTCGGTGAGTATTCGCCGACCCGGACCTACACAGGTCATGCCGCCGACAAAAAAGCGAAGCGGAAATAAGTCATGGGCAAGGAAAAGAACCCCCGCCGCGTGGCCGACAACGAAGCAATGGCAAAACTGCGCATGCTTCGCACCAGCCCGCAAAAGCTGAATCTTCTGGCCGCGCTCATCCGTGGCAAGAAAGTGGACAAAGCGCTGAACGATCTGGCTTTCTCGAAGAAGCGGATCGCCGAAGATGTGCGCAAATGCCTGCAATCGGCCATCGCCAATGCCGAAAACAACCATAACCTGGATGTTGACGAGCTGG
Organism: uncultured Roseovarius sp.; assembly: GCA_947503145.1. Classification (GTDB taxonomy): domain Bacteria; phylum Pseudomonadota; class Alphaproteobacteria; order Rhodobacterales; family Rhodobacteraceae; genus Roseovarius. The sequence goes on along the minus strand of CANNCP010000004.1, from coordinate 225,238 downwards.
TGGTCGCAGAGGCCTATGTCGGCAAGAACCTCGTCATGAAGCGCGGTCGCCCGCGTGCCCGGGGCCGGTTCGGCGCGTTGCGCAAGCCGTTCTCGGAACTGACGATCAAAGTTCGCGAAGTTGAGGAGCAAGCCTGATGGGAAATAAAGTCAATCCGATTGGCATGCGCCTTCAGATCAACCGCACATGGGACAGCCGTTGGTATGCAGATACCAAGGATTACGGCAATCTGCTGCTGGAAGACATCGCAATGCGCGATTTCATCAAGACCGAGTGCAAGCAGGCGGGCATCAGCCGTGTGATCATCGAGCGGCCGCACAAGAAGTGCCGCGTGACGATCCACACCGCACGTCCCGGCGTGATCATCGGCAAGAAAGGCGCGGATATCGAGACGCTGCGCCGCAAGCTGGCCGACATGACCGCGTCCGAGCTGCATCTGAACGTCGTCGAAGTGCGCAAGCCCGAGCTTGACGCGGCGCTGGTGGGGGAAAGCATCGCCCAGCAGCTGGAGCGTCGGGTCAGCTTTCGCCGGGCAATGAAACGTGCCGTGCAAAACGCCATGCGCATGGGGGGCCTGGGTATCCGGGTCAACGTCGCGGGCCGCCTTGGCGGTGCCGAGATCGCCCGGACCGAATGGTATCGCGAGGGCCGCGTGCCCCTGCATACCCTGCGTGCGGACATTGATTACGCCCATATCGAAGCCGTGACTGCCTATGGCATCATCGGCATCAAGGTCTGGATCTTCAAGGGCGAGATCATGGAGCACGATCCAGGTGCACGTGATCGCAAGGCCCAGGAACTTCAGGATGGTCCAGCGCCGCGCGGCGCCGGCGGCCGTCGCTAAGGAGGATAGGATATGCTGCAACCAAAGCGCACTAAATTCCGCAAGCAGTTCAAGGGCCGGATCAAGGGCGAGGCCAAGGGCGGCTCCGACCTGAACTTTGGCTCGTTCGGGCTGAAGGCGACGGAACCAGAGCGTGTGACAGCGCGTCAGATCGAGGCAGCCCGCCGCGCGATGACCCGCCACATGAAACGTCAGGGCCGTGTCTGGATCCGCATCTTTCCGGATGTGCCGGTCTCGTCCAAGCCTACCGAAGTCCGGATGGGCAAGGGTAAGGGTTCGGTCGATTTCTGGGCCTGCAAGGTCAAGCCCGGTCGGGTGATGTTCGAACTGGACGGCGTGACCGAAGCCGTTGCCGTGGAGGCCCTGCGCCTTGCGGCGATGAAGCTGCCGATCAAGACACGCGTCGTTCAGCGCGAGGACTGGTAAACGTCATTCGCCCTTGCGAATGACGTGTGCGGGAAAGCGATTGGCTAGGCCAATTGCGAGCGCACTCCGGTAAAGATCATGAAACCCCCGCCGAGATATCGGCGGGGGTTTTTCGTTGGAGGGGGGGGGGCTGTAACCACACCTGTTCGCGATAACTCTCCTATAAAGAAGAATCGTTTTATGATGCTGATCCACTTGATTGAACAATCAGAGCTCAGGTTGTTTGGCATGTGCGGCTAGGGTTTGGGAGCGTTCTTACTATTCACTCTGATTTTGGCATTCTTCTTTTTAGGCGGACCAGGTGTTTTGCATTTGGTCCTACGCCATTGATCTGCCCAATCCGGAATCAAGGGCGTAGCCCGCCGGGTCACGCCCTCCCTCCCCTTGGGAGGGCGTATTTGCGATGTTATCTGAGAAATGCAGTTAGGTTATAAGCTGTGCGATAAAGTGGACCCAACGGATGTTCCGAACGCCCATCCGAGGGAGGGCGCGATCCGCTATCCCCAATCGTAGTTGAACGAGACCGAAATCCGGTCATCCTCGCTCATGTTCACCGGCACTTCGTGGCGCAGCCAGCTTTCCCACAGCAGCACATCGCCTACATCGGGGGCCACATAGACGAACTGGCGCAGTTCTTCGGGGGCGTCCCGGCACCGGGTTGGCGCGGCCATCATGCGTGACGATCGGGGATCTTCGAGTTTCAGCGCTGAGGTGCCTTCGGGCATGGCTACATAGGTGGTGCCGGAAATCATCGAATGGGGGTGGATATGCGAGGCGTGCGTGCCGCCCTCGGGCAGGATGTTGATCCAGATATCCTGAAGCTTGAGCGGCTTGTCTTCGAGATCGAAGGCGAGATGTTCGGCAAAAGCCGCGACATGGGCATCAAGCGCGCTGACCACATCGGCAAAGATCGGGAACCGCCAGGGCAGGTCCGTGAGGGATGCATAGGAGGTGTATCCGGGATAGCCGTTTTCCTCGCACCAGCCTTGGCCCGCCTCATCATCCTCGGCGATGGACCAGCAGGATCTGGCAAGTTCGGATATGTCCACGCCATCGCCGAAATCAGACAGCGCTGCGCGGTAGAGCGGGGTGATGAAGAGGGGTTTGATATGTGCCATGTCCGCGTGATAGCGCAGGTCTGAGCCAAGTGCGAGAGGATAGCGCGCAGTATTCCGCGCTATCCGCGCCGGAAGGGGTTGCGTTACAGGGGCGGGGGCGGTATTGGGCACGCTCATCATGGACTCCACTGGAATCACGGTGACCCGACGCAACGATGCATAGGGGCCTGCCAGTGATGTTGAAAGGACAAGGCGATGGATGCCAACGAACTGCGTGACAAGACACCCGACCAGCTGCGCGAAGCGCTGGCCAGTCTCAAGAAAGAACAATTCAACCTGCGCTTCCAGGCGGCCACGGGCCAGCTGGAAAATTCAGCGCAGATGCGTGTCGCGCGCCGCAATGCGGCCCGCGTGCTGACCATCCTCAACCAAAAAGCTGCTGCCGCAGCTACCGCTGAATAAGGAGCCGACAAGATGCCCAAACGTATTCTGACCGGCACCGTGACCAGCGACGCCAACGCCCAGACGATCTCGGTTTCGGTCGAGCGCCGTTTCAAGCACCCGGTTCTGCAAAAGACGATCCGGAAGTCCAAGAAGTACCGTGCCCACGACGAGAAGAACACCTATAAGGTGGGCGACAAGGTCCGCATCATCGAATGCGCGCCACGATCCAAGACGAAACGCTGGGAGGTGCTGGAAGCCTGATCGCGCCGCTCATCAATCCCTTACGGGCTTTCTTTGCGACGCGAAGGATGCCCGCCCGGGCTTGACGAGGTGCCTTTCAGACGGACATCACGTTCCAGATTAAACGAAACCCTGGGGAGAAGGCCAAGCAGAGCCCCCCATAGGTCGGGAGAAACCATATGATCCAGATGCAGACCAATCTGGATGTTGCTGACAATAGCGGCGCCCGCCGTGTTCAGTGCATCAAGGTCCTGGGTGGTTCCAAGCGCAGATATGCGTCCGTCGGCGACATCATTGTCGTCTCGGTCAAGGAAGCCATCCCGCGTGGCCGCGTGAAAAAGGGCGACGTCCGCAAGGCCGTCGTCGTACGCACCGCCAAGGAAATCCGTCGCGAAGACGGCACCGCCATTCGCTTTGACCGCAACGCGGCCGTGATCCTGAGCAACTCAGGTGAACCGGTCGGCACGCGGATTTTTGGCCCGGTGGTACGCGAGCTGCGCGCCAAGAACTTCATGAAAATCATTTCGCTCGCCCCGGAGGTGCTGTGATATGGCTGCCAAGTTGAAAAAGGGCGACAAGGTTGTCGTTCTGGCCGGCAAGGACAAGGGCAAGGAAGGTACGATTTCTTCTGTGGACCCCAAGGCCGGCAAGGCCGTCGTTGACGGTGTGAACATGGCGATCCGCGCCACCCGTCAGAGCCAGACCACTCAGGGCGGCCGCATCCCCAAGGCGATGCCGATCGAACTGAGCAATCTGGCCTATCTCGACAAGAACGGCAAACCCACCCGTGTCGGCTTCAAGATCGAAGACGGCAAGAAAGTGCGCGTAGCCAAGACCACGGGGGACGTGATCGATGCTTGACACTGCTACCTACACCCCGCGTATGCGGACAGTTTATCGCGAGACGATCAAACCGGCGATGAAAGAAGAGTTCGGCTACAAGAACGACATGCAGATCCCGCGTCTGGACAAGATCGTCCTGAACATCGGCTGCGGTTCCGAGGCCGTGCGCGACAGCAAGAAGGCCAGATCAGCGCAGGAAGACCTGACGACGATCGCAGGCCAGCACGCTGTCGTGACCAAGGCCAAGAACTCGATCGCCGGGTTCCGCGTCCGCGAAGACATGCCGCTGGGGGCCAAGGTCACCCTGCGCGGCAATCGCATGTATGATTTCATTGACCGTCTGGTGACCGTGGCAATGCCACGCATCCGCGACTTCCGTGGTGTCTCTGGAAAATCCTTTGATGGCCGTGGCAACTATGCCTTCGGTATCAAGGAGCACATCATCTTCCCCGAGATCAATTTTGACAAGGTGGACGAGATGTGGGGCATGGACATCATCATCGCCACCACGGCGCAAACCGACGCTGAAGCCAAGGCGCTGTTGAAGCTTTTCAACATGCCCTTCAACAGCTGAGCGGGAGAGAGACTTATGGCTAAAAAAGCAATGATCGAACGCGAAAAGAAGCGTCAGAAGCTGGTGAATAAATACGCCACGAAACGCGCCGCGCTCAAGGTAATCATCAACGACCAGAGCAAGCCGATGGAGGAGCGTTTCCGCGCGACCCTGAAGCTGGCTGAACTGCCGCGCAACAGCTCTGCCAGTCGGCTGCACAACCGCTGCCAACTGACGGGTCGTCCGCACGCCTATTATCGCAAACTCAAAGTGTCGCGGATCGCGCTGCGGGAACTTGGCCAGAACGGCCAGGCCCCCGGCCTCGTGAAATCCAGCTGGTAAGGGAGATTTGATATGAATGATCCTATCGGCGATATGCTCACGCGCATCCGCAACAGCCAGATGCGCGGCAAATCCACGGTGATGGCCCCCGCCTCGAAAATGCGCGTGCGCGTTCTCGATGTTCTGGCGGAAGAGGGTTACATCCGCGGATATGAAGCGGTCACAGGTGATGACGGCCATCCGGCCATCGAAATCAGCCTGAAATATTTTGACGGCGCACCGGTTATTCGCGAGATGAAACGGGTTTCGAAGCCCGGACGTCGCGTCTATCTGGGCGTTGATGACATCCCATCGGTCCGTCAGGGCCTGGGCGTGTCGATTGTCTCCACCTCCAAGGGTGTGATGTCGGACGCAAGTGCACGCAGCCAGAATGTCGGCGGCGAAGTGCTCTGCACTGTATTCTAGGGAGGGCTCAGATGTCTCGTATCGGAAAACAACCTGTGGCCCTGCCTGATGGCGTCACCGCAACACTCAGCGGCCAGACGCTTGAGGTCAAAGGCCCCAAGGCAACGAAATCCTTCACCGCCACGGATGACGTGACACTGACCATCGCAGATGGCCAGATCACCGTGACCCCGCGCGGCAAGGCCAAGCGCGCGCGCCAGCAGTGGGGCATGACCCGCACCGTTGTCGCGAACATGGTGCATGGGGCGAATGAAACGTTCAAGAAAGAGCTGGAAATCCGCGGCGTCGGTTACCGGGCACAGATGCAGGGCAACATCCTGAAGCTGAACCTGGGTCTGAGCCACGATGTGGATTTTGAAGTTCCGGAAGGTGTGACTGTCACCGCGCCCAAGCAGACCGAACTGGTCGTTGAAGGCACGGACAAGCAGCTCGTCGGTCAAGTCGCGGCCAATATCCGCGAATGGCGGCGGCCCGAGCCCTACAAGGGCAAAGGCATCCGCTACAAGAACGAGTATATCTTCCAGAAGGAAGGCAAGAAGAAGTAAGGACGCGAGAAGATGGCAAACAGCAAAAGAAAACTGTTCCAGAAACGCCGCCTGCGCGTTCGGAACAAACTTCGCAAGGTCAATGCAGGGCGCGTGCGCCTCAGCGTTCACCGCAGCAACAAGAATATCAGCGTTCAGCTGATCGACGATGTTCAGGGCGTGACCCTGGCGTCGGCCTCGACGCTCGAAAAGGATTTCGGCGTGGTCGGCAAGAACAACATCGAAGCGGCCGGCAAGATCGGAACCGCCATCGCGGAGCGTGCCAAGAAGGCAGGCGTAAGCGAGGCGTATTTCGACCGCGGTGGTTTCCTCTTTCACGGGCGGGTCAAGGCAGTTGCCGATGCCGCACGTGAGGGTGGACTGAAGATCTAAGGCGCAGGCGGCCCCATTTCGGGGCCGCCTCGATGATCCGGGCACCGGCCTGACGGGGGCGGGGCACTGGGATCGAGTATGACAGGCCTACAAGGCCGAATGAGCAAGGAAGCCACATGGCAAGAGATGATAATCGTGGGGGAGGCCGTCGCAATCAGCGTGACGAGACCCCTGAATTCGCCGATCGCCTGGTTGCGATCAACCGCGTCAGCAAGACAGTCAAGGGTGGTAAACGCTTCGGCTTTGCAGCACTTGTCATCGTGGGTGACCAGAAGGGCCGCGTCGGCTTTGGCAAGGGCAAGGCCAAGGAGGTCCCCGAGGCCATCCGCAAGGCTACCGAGCAGGCCAAGCGCCAGATGATCCGCGTTCCGCTGCGCGAAGGCCGCACGCTGCATCATGACATGGAAGGGCGCCATGGCGCCGGTAAGGTCATCATGCGCTCGGCACCGCAGGGTACCGGCATCATCGCCGGTGGTCCGATGCGGGCCGTGTTCGAGATGCTGGGTCTTCAGGACGTCGTCGCCAAGTCGAACGGCAGCCAGAACCCCTACAACATGATCCGCGCCACCATCGACGGTCTGCGCAAGGAATCGAGCCCCCGCATGGTTGCGCAGCGTCGCGGCAAGAAGGTGTCCGACATCCTCGTTCGCGAAGACGCGCCCAAAGCCGGCGGCGAGCAAGCCCCTGCGGCTCAGGAGGGTTAAGACATGGCCAAGACAATCATCGTCAAACAGGTGGGTTCGCCCATTCGCCGCCCCGCAGACCAGCGCGCAACGCTGATCGGCCTGGGTCTTAACAAGATGCACCGCATGCGGGAGCTGGAGGATACGCCCTCGATCCGCGGTATGCTCAACAAGATCTCGCACCTGGTCGAGATCGTCGAAGAAAAAGGCTAAGGTCTTTGCTGCGCGCCCCGGACCTGGTCCGGGGCCTCTGCATCAACATCATGCCGGGTTTCTACCCCGGATGCGCCTCGGCCCGAAATGGCCGGGGCTTTTTTGTCCTGGCATCATGTGCAAGACTAGGATCAGTCCGGCAATTCCGCCCCATGATGCAGACGGGCGCTGTGCAGGCCTTATATTCGGCCAAGCCGTCGCCCGGCTGACGGATGACATCTGATTGATGCACGGCCTCACAGCGCAACGTGCTCGATATGGTCGCGTAATGCGAGGCTATGGGTCTCGGCTAAAATCGGGGCGATTCAGGTTACCGTTTTTCGCAGTGGAATGCCGGACAACCAGGTTGGAACTCAAGGCGACGGGATCGGGCACTTGGCCCATTTCGATCCAGGCCGACAGTGCCTTGGCTGCCTGGGCACCCATTTCCTGCACCGGCAAGTGAACGCTGGTCAAGGCGGGAGCGGTGAAGGAAGACCCGGGCAGATCGTCGATCCCCATCACGGATATATCCAGCGGCACCTTGAGGCCTGCGCGATCAAGCTCGAACAGTGCGCCCATGGCTAGAACATCCGACAGACACAGGATGGCGCTGACGCTCTCGCCCGATGCGACAAGCGCCTGAACAGCGGCGCACCCGCCCGCGACCGAAAGATCAACCTCGTGAAAGACCAGTTTTGTCATCAGTTCCGCCTCTTCGATCCCTGCGATACGGGCACTGGTGCGGTCGTTGCTTCGGCGCGGCCCGTGGATCACGGCGATTTCGGTATGGCCAAGATCGAACAGATGCCGCGCTGCGACACGGGCCGCGACGCGGTTGTCATAGCCGATCGTCGGCAGCCGGTATTGTGCGTCGAAATAGGATGTCACGATGACCGGTAGTTGGTTCTTGGTTACCAGATCAAGAAATTCCTGACTGTGATGGATTCCCGATACGATCAACCCTTCGGCGCCGATATCGACAAGGTTCTGCGCTTTTTCCCGCTCGGTCGCGGCATCGCCATTGGTAGTGGCCACGATCAACGATAGTTGATGCGGCGCCAGATGCCTTTCGACCGCATCGAGGAAGCGCGCGAAAATCGCATTGTCCAGCGTCGGAATCAGTGCGCCCACGATCCGCGTGCGCCCAGAATTTATCGCTCTCGCCGCAGCACTTGGCACAAAGCGTAGTTCGTCTATGGCGACCAACACGCGGGCACGGGTTCGCTCTGTGACCGATCCGGGTGAATTCAGAACCCGCGAAACAGTGGCCACTGAAACGCCTGCCATCTTGGCGACGTCCCGCAAATTTGCCCGCTTTTTACCGCCTGTCGTCAACATGGGATAAAATTCTCACATTCTGAAAATATAACATCTTGACACATGTAACTAGTTACATTCAGTATTGTAACTAGTTTCAGAGACGATTCAAGGCATTTCCCGATGCACCAAAGCAATGTCATCCACACGCTCAGCAATATCGGTTTCACCTCGTCCGCGCGGTCGTTTCCCGGTTTCGCAAAGCCGACGGCAGACAACCGGCTGATTGCGCCGCGCGATGCGGTCCGCTTTGATGTGGCTGCGGGCGACCTTTTGTCACTCAGCGGTATGCGCTCGGGGGATGGCGTCATCGTCATGGCCTTTGATGAACGCGGGCGTTCGGCGCTGTCCGGGCTGGGACTTGCAGGTGATGCAACGGTGCAGTTAGACGATTTTGACAGTGCGCCATTGTTGGGCTGGATCGCCCGCAACGGCGGCTCGGCGGTCGCGCCACCAGACGCCGCATGGATTGTCGGGACCGATGATACCATCGTGCTCGGGGCGACGCGTGCCTGCACGGTCTGGGTGGCACAGCCGGCCCGTCCGGACCATCTGGTTTCCTGCGGCGCAGGTGGCACTGTCCATGTTGCGCATCAGCCCGCCAAGGCCAGCGATGTCTTGTTGCCGCCGCTTCTGGGGGATGTGCGCGAAGAGTTTACTGTCTCGCGCGGAACTGCGCGCGCTTATGAACTGCGCCAGGGCGAATATGTCCAGATTATCGACATTGAGGGGCAGCAATGCTCGGATTTCATGGCGTTCCGTGCTGACGGGCTGCATGCAGGGCGGGAGCTTTTGATTGATGGCACCGTGACACGGACGATGGTGCGGCGCTCCTACCCCGGTCCGGGGCTGTTTGACAAGTTTTACGACAATGAGATGCAGCCATTGCTGAGCGTCGTTCAAGATACATGCGGGCGGCACGACACGTTGGGGTTGGCCTGTTCGGCGCGGGTATACGAAGACCGGGGGTTTCCGGGGCATCTGAACTGTTCGGACAACATCTCCCACGTGCTTGGGCCCTTCGGGGTTGCGCGTCGGCCGGCCTGGCCAGCGATCAATTTCTTCTGGAACACCTGGATCGATGCTGCATCGCATCACATCCTGACCGAGGAATCCCATTCGCGTCCCGGCGATTATGTGATCATGCGCGCTCTGGCCGATCTGGTCTGCGTCTCGACGGCCTGTCCCGATGATATCGACCCGATCAACGGATGGAACCCAACGGACATCCATGTGCGGATTTACCGATCCGATACCCCCATCCGCCGCGCGGTAGCCTATCGTGAGAAAGAGGACGCTCCCATGTCGATCAGCCAGGAATCCGCCTTTCATGCGCGCCTTGCCCCGCTCACACAGCACTTCACGCCTGTGCGCGATCTGTGGGCGCCAGTCTCGTTTCCTTCAATCGGGACAACCGGGGAATATTGGGCCTGCCGCAACGCGGTGACCCTACAGGATATGAGTGGGCTCAGGAAATACGATATCATCGGCCCGGATGCCGAACGGCTGTTGCAGATGGCGTTGACGCGCAACATCGCAAAGCTGCCGGTCTGGCGCGGCACCTACACGCTGATGTGTGATGTCGGCGGAGCGGTGATCGACGACGGCACGCTTTTCCGGATCGGACCGGAGTTGTTCCGCTGGTGCTGCGGCAATGAGCAGAGTGGGCGCGTTCTGAACGAGTTGGCCGAACGGGAAGGGCTTCAGGTGCGCATAAACGCAATGCGCAATGCGCTGCCCAATCTGGCGTTGCAGGGCCCGAAATCACGCGATCTTCTGAGCAAGATCATCTTTACCCAGCCGAATGTTCCGTCGCTGGATCAGATAAAGTGGTTCGGTGTGACGGTCGCGCGCATTGGTGATCGCGACGGCATTCCCTTCATGCTGTCTCGCTCGGGCTATACCGGCGAGTTGGGGTATGAGTTGTTCTGCGCCAAGTCCGACGCGGTTGCGCTGTGGGATGCAATCATGGAGGCAGGTCAGGACTTTGGACTTGCGCCGATGGGGGCCGCCGCGCTTGAGATCATCCGCATCGAGGCCGGCCTTGCCGCAGCCAATGCCGAGTTCGCGCCGGGGGGCGATGCCTTTGAGGCCGGTCTCGGATTTGCGGTGGATCTGGAGAAGGCAGATTTTACCGGCAAGGCCGCGCTGGTGCGCAATTCAAAAGACCCCAGGCGCATCCTCAAGGGTCTTGTCTTTCAGTGCACCGACGTGCCCGCGCATGGTACGCCGGTTTTCGCCGGCGAGCGACAGGTCGGTGTCATCACATCTGCGACGCGCTCGCCAATGCTGAACTGCACCATCGCGATGGCGCGGCTTGCCGTCGAATATGCGGAAAACGGCACCGACCTGGAGGTCGGAATGATGGACGGGCACATGAAGCGGTTGGGCGTGACGGTCGTGGATATTCCCTTTGTCGATCCCAAAAGAACGCGGGCAAGAGCCTGAAAAAGACGGTCCAACCAACAGGAGATCAATTGATGAAACACATGAGGACAACAAGCGCGGCCCTGGTCATAGCGATCGCGGCGACAACCGCCGGGGCACAGGAAAAGGTCGTGGTTGGTGAACCCAGCTGGCCGGGCGCCAAGATCATGGCGAATGTGATCGGCCAGGTCATCGAAACCCGCCTCGGCGGCGAGATTGGCTATGCGCCGGGAGCAAATGCGGTGATCTTTGAGGCGATGGATGGCGGGCGCGGCGATATCGACGTTCACCCGGACGTCTGGCTACCTAATCAGGCTTCGTTCATTGACGAGTTCGTCGATGGCAAGGGCACTGTGGCAGTGTCGTCGGGATCTTATGAGGGGCGGTCCGGCTTTTGCACGCCGACCTACATGGCTGAAGAGCACAACATCAAATCAATCTTCGATCTTGCTACGCCCGCAGCGGAAGCCCTGTTTGATTCGAACGGCGATGGCAAGGGCGAGATCTGGGTTGGCGCCTCTGGCTGGGCATCGACCAACGTGCACAAGGTCAAGGTGCGCGACTATGGAATCGAGTCCTTTCTGGAGCCCGGAACCGAGGACGAAACCGTGTTTTATTCCCGGCTGAAGGACGCGATCGATCAGCATGAGGGCGTTGCCTTTTACTGTTACAGCCCGCATTACGTCCACGCACTTTATGACATCACCATGATCGAGGAACCCGCCTATGAACCGGATCAATACACGATGGTGCAGCCGGATCAGGATGCAGACTGGTTTGAAAACTCGAAGATACTGACAGGCGATCAGGTCAAGACGGTGACGGTGGCCTATTCCAAATCTCTGGAAACGCGCAATCCCGTTGCAGCCTCCTTTCTTGCCAATATCGACATGGAGGCGGATCAGCTTTCTCAGATGACATATGAGGTTGTCGTCCAGGGTCGCGAGATCGCGGAGGTCGTGTCCGAATGGATCGGCGCGAATGGCGAAATGGTGGACGGCTGGCTTGGCCTTAATTGAGCACTGCACCAACCCGGCGCCCTCAGCGCCGGGTCTACAAGCACAGGTTCGGGGAGAAACGATGGCAAATGACATCGCTATAGACGCACGTAACGTTTGGAAGGTATTTGGCCTGCGCGCAGATGAAGCAATGGCCGCCATCCGGTCCGAAGGGATCGGCAAGCCCGAGGTGCTCAAGCGGTTCAATTGCGTCGTCGGCGTTGCTGACGCGACGTTTCAGGTCCGCTCGGGTGAATTGTTTTGCGTGATGGGCCTGTCCGGGTCGGGCAAGTCGACGCTTGTGCGACATGTTAACCGCCTGCTTGAACCCACGGCGGGGCAGATCCTGATCGGGGGCGAAGATGTGATGTCCCTGAACGACCAAGGATTACGCAATCTGCGCAATCGGCGGGTCGGCATGGTGTTTCAGAATTTTGGTCTGATGCCACATCGCACAGTGCGGGACAACGTGGCGATGCCCCTTGAAATCAGGGGCACCGGCAAGGCACGCCGCTGGCAGGAAGCTGACAGGGTTCTGGACCTCGTCGAATTGACCGGCTGGGAGGACAGATATGCCCATGAATTATCCGGCGGCATGCAACAACGGGTGGGCATCGCCCGCGCCATCGCCTCGGACCCCGACATCCTGCTGATGGACGAGCCATTTTCGGCACTAGACCCACTGATCCGCAGACAGCTTCAGGATCAGTTCATCAAGCTGTCGAAAAGGCTGAATAAAACCACGATGTTCATTACCCACGATCTGGATGAGGCGATCCGGATCGGCAACCGCATAGCGATCATGAAGGATGGCCGCATCGTTCAGATCGGCACTCCGGAAGAGATCATTCTTAATCCGGCTGATCAATATGTCGCCGATTTTGTTGCCGGTATTTCCAAGCTGAACATGATCTTCGCGCATTCGGTGATGCGCCCTCTTGAGCAGTTCGAGGCCACTTATTCCAAGGTGCCAGCGGATGCCACCGTGGCGCATCCCGACATGGATCTGAACACGCTGATCGACCTTTGCGTCGACGGGCACGGTATCATGCGAGTTGTTCAGGATGGGGCTACCATCGGTGTGCTCAACCGTCCGATGTTGATGCGTGCGATCCGAAACAACCAGTCCTGAGGAGCCGGGAAATGGAAGAATCCAGCACAGAGGCCGTGACGCGGCTCAACCCGCTGATCGACAATTTCGTAGGGCAGAACCGCGGTTACTATCGCCGGGTTTTCGCCTATGTCATGCAGGCTCCCGGCTATCGCTTTACGCTGAACGGTGCGGCGGGGTTGCTGGGGCCGATCTGGTTCGGGGCGCGCGGCCTGTGGTCGTGGTTCCTGATATTCATGCTGCTGGAAACGCTGGCCTTCATCCAGATCGGGCGCGGCCTGTTCGGCGATCTTGGACGAGATGCACGCGAACGGGCTGCGCGCATTGCCGAAACGCTGGATCTGCGCCAGCAACAGATCAGCGCTGCGGAACAATCCGGCGCCTCGACGTTGGATGCATTGAAACGTGCCACCGAATCCCTGCAAGATGCGCTGAAGCAGGCGGAACTTACCGCCACCACTGCTGATGCGACGGGGCTGTTCTATGTCCTGGTGGGGCTGGCATTGTTGATCGCCTTCAAAGTTCTGGCAGCGTCGATTGCGAACTGGGCGCTGGAGGGGCAGTTCGCGCGCTGGCGGTCAGATCGCTCGTTCGCGCATGGCTGGTCCTGGACCAGGACGGGCCTTGCCACCTTGCTTTTCGGCCTTGTCATGGCTCCAAGCACACTCAAGTTTGCTCAGCCCGAGGCCATCCCCCTACTTAGCGAATTTCCGACCAACCGAACATGGCGGCTTGGCGTGGGCGATGGCATCCAGGCGGCGTTTGATTGGACCAAGACCGCCGGGCGTGGGTTTTTCGATACGATCACATTCGGAATGCGCATGCTCCTGGACGGGCTCGAGATCGTATTCGTGGGCACGCCATGGCCGGTTGTTGCGCTGGTTGTCATACTGCTGGGCTATCTCACAGGCGGGCCGCGCGTCGCGATTTTTACGACGGCGGCACTGGCCTATCTGGGGCTGCTCGACTTTTGGGAAAAGGCGATGGCGACAATCTCGCTGCTGGGGGCCGCTGCGCTGATCTCGATCAGTCTTGGCATCCCGTTGGGCATCTATTGCGCGCGACGTCCGCGCACCTTTGCAATCGTGCGTCCGATCCTCGATTTCATGCAGTCGATGCCCTCTTTCGTCTATCTGATCCCGGTCGTTGCGTTCATCGGGTCGGGCAAGCCTGCAGGCGTTGTCGCCACGATGATTTTCGGCAGCCCACCGGTGATCCGTTTTACGGTTCTGGGCCTGCAACAGGTGCCCGATTCGATCCGCGAGGCTGCGCTCGCTTTTGGTGCGACGCCGCGCTATCTGTTATGGCGTGTGGATCTGCCTCTGGCGGCGCGCACCATCATGGCAGGGGTCAACCAGACCATTCTGCTGTCTCTCGCCATGGTCGTTGTCGCCTCACTTATCGGAGCCAAAGGGCTGGGTGAAGACGTGTTGGAGGCACTTCAATACGCGGCGGCGGGGCAGGGGATTCTGGCAGGTCTTGCCATCCTTTTCTGCGCCCTCATCCTTGATCGCATCGTGGCCGGCAAGCGCCGCTAAAGCATTCCGCCTTAAACCTGAGCACTCAGTTAAGGCGGAATGCGTGCAATGCTCATATGTATCGCTGCGTTCCGTGAAAAGCTGTGATTCAGGCTTTTCGCGGAACGCTTTAGATTATGCGCGCTTGCGATGCGGCAGATTGCACGACGCCCGCAGGCGCTTGAAGAATGGCAGCAGGATTACAGCTGGCGCAGACCACATTCAGCCTTGGGGAACCTGGGGCACAGGTCTGGAAGTCAACGTATCGGCGCCAGAAGATCGGCATATTCCTCGTCCGACCTGCGCCGCGATTTATCGCGCTCTTGCAGGTGATCCCCCGGGATTTCCAGCGAGCGATTGATGATAAGAATATGTTCGCGCAAGATTGGCCGCACACTTTCTACATCTCCAACAGCAAGCGCATCGCGTATCTGTATGTGCTCGGAATATGACCTTTTCCAGAAATCGCCTTCACCCGATTGAAGCCGGGCTCGCAGGGCTTCCAATGCGGTCGCGGTCAACCCATAGGCCTTTTCGAGGTATTTATTACCCGCCTGCTGGAGGAGCACCATGTGAAAGGCGCTGTCGGCCTCGCTGTAAAGATGCCACTTATCGGTATCAATCGCTTCTGTCATGCGCTCGATCGCAGAGGTCAGGCCGCGCGTGACGGCTTCGGGTGCAAAATCCATCGCCATTCGTAGCGCCTCGTCTTCGAGCATGGCGCGAAAGCCGCTCATTTCGGCCACGTCACCTGAGGTGGGGGTGAATACGTAAGTACCGGCCTGCGGAACGATGGTGACCAGGCCCATGTCGCGCAGTTCTATGAATGCGGCGCGAACGGGTGCCTTGCTCATCCCGAGGGCGCGGGCAACCTGCACCTCCGACAGTCGCTCACCGAATTCGAACCCACCCGTTACGATAGCGCGACGAATTTGCTCACAAGCTTTTTGTGTCAACGACAAGTGACTCTCCTCTCGGGGCAGTTGTAGGGCCACGCCGGGCGGCGCGATGATCGTCCGGATGCCCAGAAATCCTGACTCTTGTTAAAAGTAATAATAGACGATTGACAAGAGAAGTAAATTCTAGAATTCTAGAATGTAAGAGCGCTGCCGCTGACTATGTTGCTGGCAAGCCAAGTTGAATATGCGAGGTTACACATGCAAAGTTTCCGCCTTCTGACACCTGATGCGCAATATGCCGACGATGCGCTGATCGAACGCGCTACGGCTGGCACTGGCGTTACGTGGGATATCTTTCGCGAAAGATCGCCGGAATGCATCCCGGACGAAGCATTCGCGCGTTGTGATGCGATGGTTGTCTGGCACGAAATGCCGATTGATGCTGCCCTCATTTCCAAGCTGAAAAACTGCCGGATTATAGTGCGCGCGGGTGTCGGGTTCGACCACATCGACCTGGACAGTGCGGCGCGCGCGGGCATTCCCGTCTGCAATACGCCGGATTACGGTACCAGCGAGGTGGCCGATCACGCGGTTGCACTCATGCTGACAATGCGGCGGGGCATCGCGTCCTATCACCGCAATCTGATGGCGTCGCCGCAAGAGGGCTTTGACCATAGCCGTGCTCCACTGCTTGGGCGGCTGCGAGGTCAGACTTTTGGGATCGTCGGGCTGGGCCGAATCGGGACGGCGGCTGCGCTGCGAGCCAAGGCTTTCGGGATGCGCGTTCTGGCCTATGATCCGCAGGTTTCGCGCGGCACAGAGATCGCCGTTGGCGTCGACCGGTGCGATAGTATCGAAGAACTGCTGGAGCAAAGCGATGTCGTCAGTTTGCACTGCCCGCTGACCGCCGATACGGGGGCGATGATCAACGCCGATCGACTAAGCATGATGCGGAAATCCGCGATCCTGATCAACACCGCGCGCGGTGCCATCGTGGATATTGAGGCACTGATCGAAGCTTTGCGCGATGGAACTATCGCCGGCGCCGGCATCGACGTTCTGCCAACTGAACCACCGTCACCTAGTGATGCAATAGCTATCGCTTATGCGGGCGGGCATGACGCACTGGTCGGTGAGCGGCTTTTCGTCACGCCGCATGCTGCGTGGTCCAGCCCCGAAAGCGTCGCCGACGCACGGCGGCTATCAGTGGAAACGGCGGTGCAGTTTCTCCGTGATGGACGGATGCGCAATTTGGTGAACAACCCGGCATCAACCAAGCGGGGAGCTGCCTGACAAGTCGGTCATGTGGCTGTTGAGCCGACGTGATCATACAAAAGACGATCCATGGGCACGGGATCACTACTTGGCGTGCTCGCAAAGGGAGGAAAACCATGAAATCCAATATCTTGAATTATGTAGTTGTGGCCGGTCTTCTGACGGGGACAGCTGCTGCGGCAGAAAACTTTGAATTCACGTTCCAGTCGGTAGACCCGGCGGGGAACCCGAATTTCGGTATCCAGGACGCCTGGACCGACCGCGTTGCGGAAATGTCCGGTGGGCGCTTGATCATCGAATTGCTGCCGGTCGGTGCCGTGGTAGAGTATAACGAGACTCAGGACGCTGTTGGTGCAGGAATTCTGGACGGCCACATTACCGATATCAGTTATTTCTCAGGCAAGGATCCGGCCTTTGGTCTAGCGGCCAACCCCATCGGAGCCTGGTCCGATCCAAACGAAATGTTCCGCTTTATCAACTATGGTGGCGGATACGAATTGATGAACGAACTTGAAAACCCTTACGGGCTGCATTTTGTCGGCGCGACCACGACCGGGTTAGAGGGTTTTGTCTCTAAAAAGCCGCTCAACGGTGTGGCCGACCTGAAGGGGCTTAAGGTGCGCGCTCCCGAAGGTCTGATTCAGGAGGTCTTTGCCGCCGCCGGATCCGTTCCGGTCAACCTCCCATATGCAGAAGTCTATACATCCCTCGATAAGGGGGTGATCGACGCGGCTGATTCTACAGTATTCTCAACTAACCATCAGCAAGGTTTGCATAAGGTCGGTAATAACCCCGTTTATCCCGGCTTTCACTCGATGCCGCTGGTTGAGGTTTCCATGAACCTCGACAAGTGGAATTCACTGCCGGCCGATCTTCAGGCGATCATGACGGTTTCAGTGCGCGATCTCGCGCAGGACATGGTGGCCGTACTATCGATGAATGACATGGCGGCTTATGCCGAGGCCAAGGCTGACCCCAACATCACCGTGCATAATTGGCCTGCCGAAGAACGTGCCAAATTCCGCACTATTGCGATGGACCAATGGGCGAAGGTCGCCGAGCGTTCAGAGAATGCGCAAAAGGTCTATGATACCCTGACGACATATCTCGATGAGCAGGGCTTGCTTGACTAAGCAGCGTCCTACCTATGCGCGGCGCGGGATCATGGCTCATCCCGTGCCGCGTAATGTTTCCGGCATCCTACATACCCCAAGGCGGAGATACGTCCATGACTTTACCGACCGACGAAGGCCGCACCGAAGACACGCAGAAGGGACGGTATCCAATGCCCGAAACCCTTCCCGAAGCGGGTTGGCTGGGCTGGCTGATCGGGCGGGGCTCTGTCCTGTTCGGAGCCGGGATTCTGATCGCAGTCGTCGTGCTCGTGATGGAGGTATTCCTGCGTTACGTCTTCAATGCGCCGACGATCTGGGCCCATGAGACGACGATATTCCTGAGCGGCATCACCTTTATCTACGGTGGGCTATACTGCGTTGCGCGTAACACACATATTCGTGTCGTGCTGATCTATGACCTGGTTGGACCGCGGACCCGCCGAATTTTCGACATTGTGATTTCCCTGACCTGCCTCACTGCCAGCCTGTTTTTTGCCTGGGCGTCGTGGTTGATGGTGAAGAAGGCGATATTTCGCCCCGATGGTAGTTTTTATATGGAAGCCAGCGGTAGCGCCTGGAATTCCCCGACACCCGCGATGATGAAGATCTTTCTGCTGGCCGTTCTGATGGTGATGGGCGCCCAGTTTCTGGTGCTGGCGATAAATTACGCGCGTGGCATCAAACCTGCAGATGAGGTCGCTCAATGATCGAGCTTCTAGACTTTAGTTTCGACTTTCGCGATCTCGGCATTGGCTGGGCGACGCTGGTGATGTTCGTGATGCTGGTGACGCTCTTGTTGACCGGAACGCCGCTCGCGATGGTGACGCTGCTGGTCGCGCTTATTTTTGCTCTTGGCTGGTTCGGCCCTATGTCGGTGCCTCTCATTACGAGCCGCGTCTACAGCTTCGTTTCATCCTTCGTCTTTGTATCAGTGCCGATGTTCGTGCTGATGGCCGCTATTCTCGACCGTTCGGGAATAGCGCGTGATCTCTTTGACGCTATGAAGCTGGTTGGCGGCCGTCTACGCGGCGGTGTGGCTGTGCAGACAATCTTTGTCGCCGTTATTCTGGCCGCGATGAGCGGCATCATCGGCGGCGAGATCGTGCTGCTGGGCCTTGTAGCTCTGCCACAAATGTTGCGACAGGGCTACAATAGGCGCCTCGCTATTGGCGTGGTCTGTGCCGGCGGGTCGCTGGGCACGATGGTTCCACCCTCAATCGTGCTTATTATTTATGGGCTAACGGCTAACGTCTCGGTCGGCGATCTATTCACGGCGTCCTTCGTGCCGGGTTTCATGCTGGCGGCCCTTTACATCAGCTATATCCTGATCCGTTGCTACCTGGATCCGAACGCCGCCCCCGCGCCTGAGCCCGAACGCATTCCGCTGCGGACTCAGCTTCCGTTGCTGCATGGGCTCGCGTTGCCTATGCTCGTGGTCTTTTGCGTGCTCGGTTCGATTTACGGTGGGATCGCGTCAGTCACCGAGGCGTCGGCAATTGGCGTCGCGGGTGTCGTCTTGTCAACAATCCTCCGAGGCGAATTCTCGATGCGTATGATGCTGGATGCCGCAATCCATACGCTGGCCACGGTCGGCATGATCGTCTGGATAGGCGTTGGCGCCAGTGCGCTGGTAGGGGTTTATAACCTCATGGGAGGCATCCGCTTTATCTCGCAACTGATTACTGGCGTGTCGGACAATCCGATGACCATAATCCTTTTGATGATGGCGATCCTGTTTCTATTGGGCATGTTCCTGGATTGGGTCGGGATCGCGCTACTAACAATGCCAATCTTCGTGCCAATCATCAGGGATCTGGGCTATGATCCGGTCTGGTTTGGCGTGCTCTTTGCGATGAACATGCAAGTGTCGTTTCTTACACCGCCGTTCGGCCCGGCGGCGTTCTATCTGAAAAGCGTGACACCACCCGAGATCACCCTGGGCGAGATATTCCGGTCGTTGGTTCCCTTCATCTGCCTTCAGGTCATCGCGGTCGGGCTACTTCTCATCTTTCCGGCCATTGCCATATATTGACATGGGCGCCTTGATGGCGTCGCCGTCAAACCATCTAGGAACAAGTTTACTATGCAAGCCAGATCAGAGGGTGAATACGACTATATCATTATCGGCGGCGGAACGGCCGGCTGCGTGTTGGCCAACCGGCTGTCGGAGACTCCGGGAAACCGCGTGCTGTTGCTGGAGGCGGGCGGCAGCGATCGTTATCACTGGGTACATATCCCCATCGGATATCTCTATTGCATGGGGAACCCCCGCACAGACTGGATGATGCACACGGCCGCTGAGCCGGGACTGAATGGGCGCAGCCTGGCTTATCCACGCGGCAAGCTCTTGGGAGGGTGCAGTTCGATCAACGGGATGATCTATATGCGCGGTCAAGCAACAGATTACGACAACTGGCGACAGATGGGAAATATAGGCTGGGGGTGGGACGATGTTCTGCCCTATTTTACACGGTCCGAGGACCGCCCCGGTCCTGCCAGCGTCACTCACGGCACGGGCGGGGAGTGGAAAGTGGCACGCCAACGGCTGAAATGGGACCTGCTTGACGATTTTCAGCTGGCCGCTGATCAAATGGGTGTGCCACGCAGCGACGATTTCAATAGTGGCAGCAACGAAGGTTCGGGCTATTTCGAAGTCAATCAGCACCGCGGTCTACGGTGGAGCACTGCGCGGGCCTTTCTGAAACCTGTACGCAAGCGCGCCAACCTGCGGGTGCTGACGGATGCCGAAGTGCATCGGATCACCTTCACCGGCAAACAGGCCAGTGGGGTGGAATTCGGTCATCGCGGGGCGCACTGCGTTGCCACCGCCAAGGCAGAGGTTATCGTGGCTGCCGGCGCAATCCATTCACCAGCACTTCTGGAGAAATCCGGGTTGGGTGATGCAGATTGCCTGAAGGCGGCGGGAATTGTGCCGATCACCCATCAACCTGAGATTGGCGAGAACCTACAAGACCACCTTCAACTCAGGATGATCTTCCGCCTGAATAATGCACATACACTGAACCAGATGGCGAACAGCCTGACTGGTAAGATGCGTATGGGCTTGCAATACTTGTGGAACCGGCGCGGCCCCCTGTCGATGGCACCCAGCCAATTGGGTATCTTTACCCGCAGTGATCGTCGTCTCGAAACGCCCGATCTGGAGTATCACATCCAGCCTCTGTCCACCGACAAGCTGGGCGATCCCCTGCATCACTATCCAGCAGTTACAGTGTCGGTGTGCAACCTGCGCCCAGAAAGCCGTGGCAGCACTCATATTACGGCGAATGCGCCGCATGGCACCCCCGATATTCGCCCCGGCTACCTGAGCGCCTCAGCCGATCGCGACACAGCGGTGCGCGCACTAAGGCAAGCGCGCGAGCTGATGCAGATGCCCGCGCTGGCAAAATACCAGCCACATGAAAATCTGCCAGGCGCGGCTGTGGCAAGCGATGATGCACTGGCCAGAGTTGCAGGTGACATCGGCACAACCATATTTCACCCCGTCGGCACCTGCCGCATGGGAGCAGATGAAAGCGCTGTGGTGGACCCAGAGTTGCGCGTTCGCGGTGTGAGCGGCTTGCGCGTGATCGACGCCTCAATCATGCCTCGTATCGTGTCCGGCAACACCGCCTCGCCCGTGGTGATGATCGCGGAAAAAGGTGCGGACCTGATCCTTGGTCGCGCATAAAACAGCCTGAACCCCATGTAATCAAAGTTAGGAAAACCACATGAAATTTCTTCGTTTTGGACCGGTTGGTCAGGAAAAGCCGGGATGTCTGGATGCGGATGGCCGCATCCGCGACCTGTCGGGCCTTGTCGCTGACTTTACAAGCGAGAACGTAACAATTGAGACGCTTTCGCGGTTGTCCGACACCAATATCACCGCGCTGCCGTTGATAGACGAGAGCGTGCGCATCGGGTCCTGCGTAGGACGTCCTCCGAACTTCTACGCCATAGGACTGAATTACGCACGCCACGCACGCGAGACGGGCAATCCCGAACCTCTGGAACCAGTCCTCTTTTCAAAGGCAACATCCTGCCTTAGCGGTCCTAATGATCCGCTAGTGCTGCCACAAGGATCGGCCAAAACCGATTGGGAGGTCGAGCTTGGTGTTGTCATCGGCCGCTCAGCCGAGCACGTGAGTGAGGCCGATGCGCTGTCCTACGTAGCCGGCTATTGCACCGTCAACGACATCAGCGAACGCGCCTATCAGATCGAACGCGGTGGCCAATGGATTAAGGGAAAGTCAGCACCCGGATTCGGCCCCGTAGGACCATGGCTCGTCACTCCGGATGAGGTTGCGGATCCTCAGAACTTGGCGCTGACGCTGTCTGTCAACGGGGACACGCAACAAGATAGCTCGACCGCCGACATGATTTTCAGCGTCAGCGAGATAATCAGCTACATGTCGAGCTTTATGCGCCTGCTGCCAGGCGACATCATCTCTACCGGCACACCTGAAGGGGTGGGGCTGGGCCAGAACCCACAACGTTTCCTGGCGTCAGGCGACATCATCGTCGCCGAAATAGCAAAGCTGGGCAAACAGCGCCAAGAAGTGGAATAACCTCTATGGCCTGAGCGGCTTTGTTGCATCAAAGCCCTCTGGACTTACAACAACGAGCGACCCAACATGAGCATCGCGGCATGACGCCCGCCATGAAAGTGATAGCAGCTGCGTGAGTTCCACGGTTGAGCCCCACTAGAATGAGGGACAACCGGACACCATATTATCTGCGGATCAAAGTCGGAGCGGCAAGGTCGCCCGAATAGCTGAAAGGAAGTGTTATGTTGAACGCTGACATCGCAAAGCGCCGCGAGGCTGCCGTCAGTCAGGGCGTGGGCATGATGACCCAGATCTATGTGGATCGCGCGCTGAATTCCGAAGTCTGGGACGTGGAGGGCAATCGCTATATCGACTTTGCTGCCGGCATCGCGGTGGTCAACACCGGCCACTGCCACCCCAGGGTCATGGCCGCCGTGTCAGAACAGGCCGCGCGTTTCACCCACACCTGCCATCAGGTATTGCCCTACGAGAATTACGTCCGTCTGGCCGAACGCCTGAACCAAAAGGTTCCGGGAAATTTCGAGAAAAAGACCGTGTTCGTGACCACCGGTGCCGAAGCCGTCGAGAACGCGATCAAGGTCGCGCGGATTGCCACCCAGCGCCCGGCTGTCATCGCCTTTGGCGGGGCGTTCCACGGCCGGACCTTCATGGGCATGTCGCTCACGGGCAAGGTGGTGCCGTACAAGAAAGGCTTTGGCGCGATGATGCCCGATGTCTATCACGTGCCGTTCCCGATCGAGCTGCACGGCACCGGCGTGGACGAGGCGCTGGGCGCGCTGACCAAGCTCTTCAAGGCCGATCTCGACCCCAACCGCGTCGCCGCGATCATCATCGAGCCGGTGCAGGGCGAGGGCGGTTTCTACCCCGCACCTGTCGAGTTGATGCGCGGCCTGCGCAAGCTGTGCGACGAGCATGGTATCGTCATGATTGCCGATGAGGTGCAGACCGGTTTTGCCCGGACCGGGCACCTCTTTGCGATGGAGGGCTACGATGTGGCCGCCGACATCACCACGATGGCCAAGGGGCTGGCGGGCGGTCTGCCGCTGGCGGCGCTGACCGGGCGCGCGGATCTGATGGATGCGGCCCATCCCGGCGGTCTGGGCGGCACCTATGGGGGCAACCCGCTGGGTATCGCGGCGGCCAATGCCGTGCTCGACGTGATCGAGGAAGAAGACCTGTGTGCGCGCGCCAACGAGTTGGGCTCGCGGCTCAAGCAGCGGCTAGAATCGATCCGCGCCACCACACCCGAGATCATCGATGTGCGCGGTCCCGGCTTCATGGTCGCGGCCGAGTTCAACACGGCCGACGGCAAATCGCCGAATCCCGAGATGGTGAACGCGATCCGTGCCGAGGCACAAAAGCGCGGGCTGATCCTGCTGAGCTGCGGCGTCTATGGCAACGTCATCCGCTTCCTGGCGCCGATCACGGTGCAGGACGAGGTGTTCGCCGAAGGGCTGGATATCCTTGAGGCGTCGATTGAAGCGGTGCGCAAGTAGTCCAGAGCGGCCTGAGTTTTGGCTGACCGAGTAGATCAGGCCCGTGCGGAGTGATCCGCACGGGCCTTTTTTGTTGGAGTGTAGGCCGCGTGAAGTTGCCGGATTAAAGACCTGCGTTTACCCGTCCAGTTCACTCACCCGGTACGCCGCTTTTGCCAGCCACTCGGGGTTGACCTCCACGCCCCAGCCCGGCACGTCCGTAACCGTCGCATGTCCGTCTATGATCTCATAGGGATCGCTCGCGAAAATCTTGTCCTGCCAAGGGTAGTAATCCAGCCCCTCGATGGAGAATTCCAGATATTTTCCCGCGTTTGGAATCGCCCGCAGCAGATGCATGGTGAACAGCGTAACCATTGACAGATTGGCCGCGTGGGGCGTGATCGGCAGGCCCGCCGCCTCGGCCATCTTTGCCACGTGCAGCGTGCGGCTGAGGCCGCCGAGATAGCAGATATCGGGCTGTAATATGTCCACTACACGCCCGTCGATCATGCTACGCCAGTTGGCCATCATGCAGTCCTGTTCGCCGCCGGACACGTCAATATCGAGCGCGTCGGTCACCTCCTTGGTCTGGGCGAACTCCCAGTAGGGGCAAGGCTCTTCGAAATGCGAGATGCCGTGCTGCTCCAGCATCCGGGCCACCTCGATGGCCTTGGCGGGCGAGTAGCAGGAATTGGCATCCACCAGCAGTGCGATGTCGTCGCCCATCGCGCGGCGCATGGTCGGCACGATCTCTTCGGTACGGCCGGGCCATTCGTCCTGATCATGTCCGACCTCGGCGCCGATGCGGAACTTGAACGCGTCAAAGCCCTTTTCGTCGCGCAACCGGACCAGCCGGTCCGCCTCATCGCGGGGGGTGATGTCGCGTTTCATTGATGAGCCATAAGCACGTATCGGGCCGGGCGTGCCGCCGATCAGGGCGCAGACCGGCTTGCCCTCGCGCCGCCCGCGCATGTCCCACAACGCCGTGTCGAGGCCACCCATCGCCCGGCGCAGGTAGGAGCCAGGGAATTTGTGCTCGCGGTCGCGGACCGTCTCCAGGATGGCGTCGATGTCGCCTGTGTCCCGACCCAGCGCATAGGGTGCCACTTGTCGGTGGACCACATGCGCCGTGATGTCGGCATAGTAGGGCGCGACCTGTCCCCAGCCCTGCGCGCCATCCTCGGCGGTTACGCGGGTAAAGCAGATGAATTCGTCGGTGAAGGTTTCGATTGAGGTGATTTTCATGGGGTTTCCGAGGGTAATGGTGGGCGTTCCGGGGCGGACTGTTTCAGGTCGCGCGCCAACATGGCATTGACCATACTTAGAATTGGTCTCTACAGTAGGTCCATTGCCGCCAAAACGTCAGTCCAATTTTTCATGCTATACTGAGGAATTTTGCCAATGAAGCAGCAGGCTGGAGCGCTCTTGTCATCGATTCTTATTGATCGGACGGCCCCCAGGAAGGTGAGTGTGCAGCTATACCTTGCGTTGCGCGACATCATCTTGTCGGGGGGCTTGGGACCGGGGGATCGTCTGCCCGCCAGCCGCATTCTGGCGCGCGAGATCGGCGTGTCGCGTACCACGGTCATCGACGCGGTCGAGCGGCTGGCGGCCGAGGGGATGCTGGTCTCGCGGGTGGGTGCCGGCACCTTTGTCAGTGATATCCTGGAGCATCAGCGCCCGGTGCCGCCTGCGACGGGTCTGCCCGGCGTGGCAGCCCCGGCACCGCGCCTGTCCCATACGATCGACCATGCGTTCGAAGCCTACGCGCCGCGCGAATGGCTGCCGCACAGCGCGGGGGCGTTCGTGACGGCGCTGCCAGCGCTCGACGCCTTTCCCATCGCGCATTGGGCGCGTATCTCGGCGCGGCACCTGCGCGGTGACCGGGCAACGGTCATGGGGTACGGCCCGCCTGCGGGCCATCCCGGCCTGCGCCGGGCGATTGCCAGCCACCTCAATGCCACCAGGGGGATCAAATGCGATCCGGATCAGATTTTCGTGACCGGCGGTGCGCAACAGGCTTTCTCGCTGATCGGGCGGGTGCTGCTCAATCCCGGCGACAGGGTCTGGTATGAAAATCCGGGCGCCATCGGCGCGCGTAATGCGCTGGTTGCCGCAGGCGCGGACCTTGTGCCTATAAACGTGGGCGATGGCGGGCTTGATGTCGAGGAAGGGCGCGCCAAGGCGCCGCATTTCCGGCTGGCCTTTGTCACGCCGTCGCACCAGCAGCCGCTGGGACACGTCATGTCGCTGGCCCGGCGGCTGGAACTTCTGGAGGCGGCGAACGCGGCGCAGGCGCTGATCATCGAGGATGATTATGACGGCGAATTCTACTTTGGTGACCGCCCGATGCCGCCGCTCAAGAGTATCGATACCGAGGACCGCGTCCTTTATGTCGGCACCTTTTCCAAGACGCTGTTCCCGTCGCTGCGGCTGGGTTTCGTGCTGATCCCGCGCAGTCTGGTCACGGCGTTCGATCGCCTCTTTGCCAGCTGGATCAGTTCGCCGCCGACCGCGATCCAGGCAAGCGTTGCCGATTTCATGGATGAAGGGCAGTTCGCGACGCATATCCGGATCATGCGGCGGCTCTACAAGGCGCGTTACGAGACCCTTATCGAAGAGGCGGCGACGCTGCCGGAAACAATAAGGGTGCAGCCGACGACCAGCGGCTTCCACACCACTGCGCTGCTGGATGACCGGGTGGATGTGGACGCGCTGATTGAGCAAGCGCGCGGCGCGGGTGTCACAATCGTACCGATTAGCCGTTACGCGCTGTCGCCTCTTTGTTACAGTGGATTAGTACTGGGCTTTGGCAGCACCGGCCCGGACGAGATTCGGACAGGTATCAGGGTGCTGCGAGAACTGCCCGCGCTGCAGGTGTGAATTGGTCTACGCAATTTTCCATAATGGATATGAGCGGCAGACCAATCAACGCCTAAGCTTTGGCGGTAATATGATTAAGAATAGCGGTGCGTCTGTGCCGTACACAAGGGAGGATCAAATGATCAAAACACTGAAAACCACGGGGCTGGTCGCCGCGTTGATGCTGGGAACGGCGTCGGTCGGCTCGGCCGAGACGCTACGCCTGCTGACCTGGGGCTCTTACGCCCCCGAGGAGCTGATCCAGAAATTCGAGGAGAAGTATCCCGACATCAACGTCGAGGTGACATTTTCCAACAACGAGGAAATGATCGCCAAGCTGCGCGCCACGGGTGGTGCCGGTTTTGACCTGGCCCAGCCCAGCCACGACCGGATCTATGCCGCGCAACTGGAGTATGACATCTACAAGCCGATGGATCTGAGCCAGATCAACACCGATGCGATGGATCCCTCGCTGTTGAACGGCGTCAAGGCCAACGCCACGATGGACGGCGAAGTTTATGCCGTGCCGCATCTGTGGGGCACCTCGGGGCTGATGAAGAACAAGGCACTGGCCCCCGAGATCAACGGCTGGGATGACCTGTGCGATCCGGCCTACGAGGGCAAGACCTCGATGCGCCTGACGCGGACGATCCTGCTGGGCACAGCCTTTGCGATGGGCAAGGATCCGTTCGCGGCCTATGCCGATCTGGACGAATACCAGAAGGTGCTGGATGAGGTGGCCGAGGTGCTGATCGCCTGCAAATCCAACATCAAGGCCTACTGGAAGGGTGGCGATGACCTGTCTGCGATGATGCTGTCGGGTGAGATTGTCGCGTCCGAGACATGGGACAGCACGGCGTACCGTCTGTTCGGCGAGAACCCCGATATCGTGTTTGTGCCGCCAGAGACCGGTGCGCTGGCGTGGATCGACACCTTTGTCCTGCCACGCAAGAGCAAGGCTGACGATGCCGCCTACAAGTGGATCAACTTTGTGATGGAGCCTGAAAACGTCACCATCATGTCCGACAGTTCCGGTGCTATCGCATCGGTCAAGGGCGCCAAGGATCTGCTGCCCGCAGACAAGAAGGCCGCCGTCAATGCCGCCTTTACCGATGCGGACATCGCGAACCTGAAATTCTTTGCCAACATCCCGCCGGGAGTCGAAGACATGGAAGGCAAGACACTGGAAAAGATCAAGGCCGCCACTGGCAGCGAATGATCTGACCTGATCCTTGGGGCGGCGGGCCGATGTGCGCGCCGCCCCGACTTTTTCAATATCCCAAAATGGACGCCCCCATGAGTGACCAAGCTGTCTTTGATCTGGAATGCACCAATATCACCAAGGATTTCGGATCTGTACGTGCGGTCGAAGAGGTGTCGTTCGAAATCCCGTCCGGATCGTTCTTTTCGATCCTCGGCCCTTCGGGCTGTGGCAAGACCACGTTGATGCGCATGATCGCGGGGTTCGAGAAACCCACCAGCGGCGACATCAGGATCAAAGGGCGATCGGTCCTTGAGGTGCCGCCCAACAAGCGCAACGTGAAGATGGTTTTTCAGCATCTGGCGCTGTTTCCGATGATGAATGTCTTTGACAACATCGCCTACGGGCTGCGCTGCGCGGGCATGCCGAAATCCGAGATCGAGCCAAAAGTGCGCGACGTGCTGGACCGGATCGCGCTGCCCGATGTGGCCGAACGCGAGATACATCAGCTATCGGGCGGACAAAAACAGCGGATCGCGATTGCGCGCTGCATGGTACTGGACCCTGATGTGCTGCTGCTGGACGAGCCGCTGGGCGCGCTGGACCTGAAACTGCGCGAAGCGATGAAGATCGAGCTGAAACTCTTGCAGCACCAGTTCAACACCACGTTTGTCTACATCACCCATGACCAGTCAGAGGCGCTGGTGATGTCCGATCACGTGGCGATCATGAACAATGGCCGGTTCGAACAGATCGGGCGGCCAGAGGCACTGTATCACAACCCGGCGACCAGTTTTGTCGCGGGGTTCGTGGGCGACTCGAACCGCTGGAAGGGCAAGGTGGCCGAGGTCGGATCAGACAGCGCACGCGTCGAGACCGAGGCCGGGCTGACGATGATCTGCAAGCGCCGCGAGGGTGAAGCGCTGAGTGCGGGCCAGGCAGTCGAGATTTTCGTGCGCCCCGAATTCATCACCGCCCAGACGGAAGGGGCTGCGGGGAATGCGGACAACACCCTGACCGGCACGGTTGATTCCGTCCTCTTTAACGGCGCTAACAGCCGGGTACTGGTACGTGGCCCCAGCGCCGAACTGATCGAGGCCGATGTGGTCGTGACCGGGGGGCCCGAAGATCTGCGAAAAGGCGACGCGGTGCGCCTCAGCTGGTCGACGCAGCAGACCATGTGTTTTGCGGTGTGAGGTAGGATATGCAAAGCGACATCAAACGTCTCTCGCTGATCCTGCTCTTTGCGCCGTTTGCGCTCTGGCTTCTTTTGCTGATCATCCTGCCGCATATCGGCATCGTCGCGCTGTCATTGCGCGAGAAGATCGCGCCGCGTGTCTACGAATTCGGTTTTGGCAACTATATCGACTTCATTCAGGAGCCGATCTACTGGAACACGCTGCTGCGCACCGGGTCGATGTCGATCCTGGTCACTTTTCTGGCGCTGTTGATCGGGTTCCCCATCGCCTACTATATCGCCAAGATCGCAGGACGGAGGTCACGCGGGGCGCTGTTCCTGCTATGCCTCATTCCGCTCTGGGTCAGCGACCTTATCCGGGCCTTCGGCTGGATCCTGCTGCTGCGCGAGACCGGCGTCGTGTCGAACTTCCTGCAATATACAGGACTGATCAGCCAGCCGATCGAATTTCTCTATAATGATATCACGGTGATCATCGGTCTGGTTTACACGGTGATCCTGTTCATGATCGTGCCGCTGGTGTCCACGCTGGACGGGATGGGCGATGACATGATCGAGGCCGGGTACAATCTGGGCGGCAGCGGCTTTACCGTGCTGCGCAAGATCATCGTGCCCTATGCCATGCCCGGCATCGTGTCTGGCTGCATCGTCGTGTTCATGCTGACAGCGGGCAGTTACCTGACGCCGATCCTGCTGGGCGGGAAAAACTCCAGCTGGTTCACTGAACAGATCTATAACCAGTTCATCATGCGGTTCAATTGGGAGAGCGGCGCGACCTTCGGCTTCCTGCTGCTGACCTTCACATCGCTGGTGGTGTGGCTGGGGCTGAAGCTGACGGGTCAGACACTGGCCAACACGGTCGCAAAGAGCTGAAGGGGAAGGCAGAGAAATGGCAGTCGCAACCCAGAACAAGGCACTCCTCATCGGCTACCGCGCCTATGTGGTCGCGTTCTTCATCTTTCTCGCGGCCCCGCTGGTGGCGGCGGCGGCTTTCGCGTTCAACGATTCCCTTTTCCCTGCCTTGCCATGGCAGGGTTTCACGCTGGACTGGTTCTTTAATGATACCGAGCCAAAGCTGGGCATGTTCCATGATCGCAGGTTGCTGCGCGGGCTGTACTATTCCGCGATCATCGGTGCGATAGTGTCAGCCCTGTCGGTCTTTGTCGGCACGACCAATGCGTTTCTCTTCGTGCGCGGCACCTTTCCGGGCAAGAATTTCTTTTACATCCTGATGATCCTGCCGCTGGTCATTCCGGGGGTCATTCTGGGGATTTCCATCCTCGTCATGGCGAGCAACATCGCCAACGGGCTGGAGGATAATTACAATATGGAGCTGGATTTTCTCAGGCCCGGTATCCTGCTGGTCGTGTTCGGACAGTTTTCGTTCATCACCACGATCACCTCGCTGGTGATCACCGCGCGGCTGAAGAAATTCGACTATACGATGGAAGAGGCCGCACTGAACCTGGGGGCAAGTCGCGTGCAGGTGCTGCGCACCGTCACGCTGCCGTTCCTGCGGCCGGCGATGATCGCGGCGGGTATCGTGGCATTTCTGGTGAGTTTCGAGAATTTCAACACCACGCTCTTTCTCGTCGGGTCTGAATCGCCGCTGACCATCACGATGTATGACCGCATGGCCAAGGTCGGCTCTACCCCGGTGCTGAACGCCGTGTCGTTCGTCCTGATTGTCGGCTCGGGTCTTCTGGCGTTGATCAGCGTCGTGGTCCAGCGCGACAAATCCGGCGGCTGAGGCGAGAAGGACCATGGCAGAGTATGATTTCGTGATCGTCGGTGCTGGATCGGCGGGCTGCGTTCTGGCCAACCGGCTAAGCGCAGACGGCAAGTACCGCGTCCTGCTGCTGGAGGCGGGCGGCTCTGATGCCAGCCTCTGGATCTGGATGCCGATCGGCTATGGCAAGACTTTCTACCGCAAGTCGGTCAACTGGATGTACCAGACCCAGCCTGACGCGGGGCTGAATGGCCGGGTGTCCTACTGGCCGCGCGGCAAGGTGATGGGCGGCTCCAGCTCGATCAACGCGATGGTCTATGTGCGCGGTCAGCCCGAAGATTTTGAGGACTGGAAAGCGATGGGCAACCCCGGCTGGGGCTGGGATGACGTGCTGCCCTATTTCCGCAAATCCGAGACCAACGACCGCGGCGCCGATGCATGGCGCGGCGGCGACGGGCCGCTCGCAGTCAGTACGATGGATCGCTACCTGCACCCGCTCTGCCAGAGCTTCATTAAGGCGGGCGAACAGATACAGGTGCCGCATAACCCTGATTTCAACGGCAAACGCCAAGAGGGCATTGGCACCTATCAGAACACGGCCCGCGACGGCATGCGCATGAGCACCGCGCGTGCCTATATCCGGCCTGCCCGGGGGCGGGCCAACCTGACGATAGAAAAACGGGCGATGGCGACGCGGCTGATCTTCGAGGGCACCCGCGCCGTCGGCGTCGAGTACCGCCAGAACGGCCGGACCCGGCGCGCGATGGCTGCGCGAGAGGTGGTCGTTTCGGCCGGCGCGGTGAATTCGCCGCAACTGTTGCAGCTATCCGGGGTGGGGCCGGGTGCCTTGCTCAAGGACAAGGGGATCGAGGTTGTGCAGGACATGCCCGGCGTGGGTCGGCACCTGCAGGACCATCTGGGCATGGATTTTCTCTATCGCAGCAAGTTGCCCACCCTGAACAACCAGTTGCACAGCTGGCATGGCAAGCTCTGGCAAGGGCTGCGCTATGTGCTGACGCGCGGCGGGCCGCTGTCGCTGGGGGTCAATCAGGGTGGCGGGTTCGTGCGCACACGCCCCGACCTCACCCGGCCCAACATGCAGTTGTTCTTCTCGCCCGTCAGCTACACCAAGGCACCACCGGGCAAGCGCCCCCTGATGAACCCCGATCCATTTCCCGGCTTTCTGATCGGCACACAGCCGACACGGCCCACCAGCCGCGGGCATATCGAGATTGCATCACCCGATCCCCTCGCACCGCCTGAGATCCATCCCAACTATCTCAGCACCGAGGTCGACATGCGCGAGCAGCTTGAAGGGATGCGCTTTATCCGCAGGCTGGCCGCCGCCCCGGCGCTGGCGGCGATCATCGAGGCCGAGATCGCGCCGGGACCGCAGGTGGAGAGCGACGAGGCACTTACCACCGATATACGGGCGCGGGCGGGTACAGTCTTTCACCCGGTCAGCACCTGTCGGATGGGGCCGGATGCGCGTGTGGACGTTGTTGATGCGCGCCTGCGGGTCTACGGGTTACAAGGGTTGCGGGTGGTGGATGCGTCGATCTTTCCGACGCTCACCTCCGGCAATACCAACGCACCTGCGATCATGGTCGGCGAAAAGGGGGCCGATATGATCCTCGAAGATGCAAGAGACCATGCGGAGACAAGAAATGTTCACGGATGATTTCAAGGATCAGCCCTATTGGTGGGAGGACGCCCCGCCCGAGGATGCACAGGGGGGTGATCTGCCCAAAACGGTCGATGTGCTGATTGTCGGATCGGGCTACACTGGCCTGCACGCCGCGCTACGCACCGCTCGGGCGGGGCGCAGCACGCTGGTGCTGGAGGCCGAGGCGCTGGGATTTGGTGCCAGCAGCCGCAATGGCGGGCAGGTCTCGACCTCTATCAAGCCTGACTTCGCCGCACTGAAACGGAAATATGGAGAAGAGACCGCGCGCGGGATAATCCGCGATGCGCAGGAGTCGCTGGACTATCTACAGACCTTCATTGCCGAGGAAGGCATTGATTGCCATCTGAGCGTGCCGGGCCGGTTTCATGGCGCGCATACCGCCAGGCAGTACAACAAGCTGGCGGCCTATGTCGCCACCCTCGGCGATGGGGTCGACACCGAAGCCTTCCTGATTCCGCGCGCCGGGCAACACGCGGAACTGGGCACCGACGCCTATCACGGCGGTATCGTCTATCCCAAACACGCCAGCGTGCATCCCGCACTCTATCACAGGGGGCTGCGCGATGCGGTGCGCGCCGCCGGGGCGCAGATGGTTTCGCACTGCCGGGTGACGGGGATCGACCGGCAGGCCCCCGGATTTCGGGTGAGCACTCCGCGCGGCGTGGTCATGGCGCGCCGCCTGATCATCGCCACCAACGGCTATACCAGCGGGCTGACCCCGTGGCAGCAGCGCCGCGTCATTCCCATCGGCTCTTACATCATTGCGACCGAGGAATTGCCGAAAGAGGTGATGGACCGCCTGATGCCCACCAATCGCGTGCTGTCGGACACCCGCAAGCTGGTGGTCTATTACCGTCCCTCACCAGACCGCAAGCGCATCCTTTTTGGCGGGCGCGTCTCGCTGAAAGAGATGAACCCGGTCGTTACCGCACCGCGCCTGAAGTCGATGATGACGGAGCTGTTTCCCGAACTGGAAAGCGTGAAAATAAGTCATTCGTGGTCCGGCTATGTCGGCTACACTTTTGATACGCTGATGCATTGCGGGCAGGATGATGGCCTTTATTACGCGATGGGCTATTGCGGGTCGGGGGTGGGCATGGCCAGTTATCTGGGTATGAAGATCGGGCTGCAGGCAGCGGACGATCCGGCCGGAGAGACCGCGTTCGGTCACATCCCGTTCCCCACGCGCCCCTTCTATACCGGCAACCCGTGGTTTCTGGCGCCGTCTGTCATGGCCTACCGGATCCGCGACCGGCTGGGTATCTGAGACCGGTCAATTTCCCGCCGTGCCTGGGCTCAAAGATAGGTGCGGTCCTCGATGGGCGTGCTGTCGATCGTATCCCGTAACATGGTCAGCAGGATTTCCTCGGCGCGGTTCATGACCGAATGCGGGTTCCAGACCAGATGCACGTCGATGGCGGGCAGGTCGTCGTAGGGCGGCACCTGCCAGAGCGTGCCGTCGGCCACGTCGCGTGCTGCCACGTGCACCGGCAACGGTCCGATGCCGATGCCGGTCATGATCATGCGCCGTACCTCTTCGAGGTTGCTGGAGGAACCGACGATCTTTTCGCTCATGCTCGACTGCGCCCGCAGCAGTGCCACCGGGCTCAGCACATCCTGCAGCCGGTCGGTGTCAAAGCTGACGGCGTTGAGGCCTTCCAGATCGGCCACCGTCAGGTCCGAGCGTCCAAAGAGCGTATGACCCGGCCCGCAATAGAGGCCAAAGAACTCGCGGTAGAGCCGCCGGTATTCCAGCCGGGCGTGGCGGTCGCGCACGAGGCAGAGCGCGAATGAAGCGCGTTTTGCCTGCACCTCGCCAATCGCGTCGATGCTGGACAGTACATTGACTGTCAGCGTCGACTTGGGGTGCGCGCGGTGCCATCTGGCGAGGGTCTGGTCGAAAAATGGGCAGACAACATGGCTCGCCGCCGCGATGGCCACATGGCCGCGCACCTCATCGGTCATCTCGCGCAGCAGCGTCGAAAGCCGCAGGATCGACCCGTTGATATCGAGTGCCTCACGGTAGAGAAGATGCCCGGCATCGGTCAGGGAATAGTGGCCGGGGCGGCGATCAATGAGCCTGCGCCCGACGCGGTCCTCAAGCCTTTTCAATGCGGTAGAGACAGATGGCTGCTTCAGGCGCAGCCGCTCTGAGGCATGGGTGATCGACCGGGCCTCAGCCAGAGCGACGAAGGTGCGCAACAGGTTCCAGTCCAGTTCTCTTGCGATGCGCTGGGGGCTGTAACGGTGGTCATCCGTGTCAGTTATAGACATCATCAATATTCACAATTCCAAATATCTATTTGCACAATGAGTGCCGACTCCGCATGCTTTGCGCAAGGACAAACCGGGGGGAGAGACGTCCAGATGTCGGTCGAAGCGCGCGAAAAGCGCCAGCCGTGGATTTTGTTGTCGCCCGCGCTGACGGCGATCACCCTGCTGCTGTTCATCCCGCTGTTGTTCATATTTGTCTACAGTTTCTGGCTGCGCACGGCGACCGGCGCGGACGAGATCGGGTTCTATCTGGACAACTGGCGCGAGGCGCTGACAGACGCATTCTACCGCGATATCCTGCTGCATACGTTCAAGGTCGCTGCCATCACTACGGTGGTGTGCGCCATGATGGGCTATCCGGCGGCGTATTTCATCGCGCGGTCCAAAGGTAACAAGCCGTTGCTGCTGCTCATGCTGATGCTGCCGTTCTGGATCAGCTACATCATCCGCACGATGAGCTGGATCAACATCCTCGGCGTGTCGGGTGCGCTCAACACTTTCCTGCTATGGATCGGGGTGATCAATGAGCCGATTCAGATGCTCTATAACGAGGCAACCGTGATCCTGGGTCTTGTGCACTTCCTGCTGCCCTTCATGGTGCTGAACGTCTTTGTCAGTGTCGATGGCATCGACGAGACGTTGGAGGACGCGGCCAATTCGCTGGGCGCGACGCGCTGGCAGGCGTTCGTGCAGGTGACGCTGCCACTGTCGCTGCCGGGACTGGCGGCGGGGGGGCTGCTGTGTTTCGTGCTGGGGGCGGGCACCTATATCACGCCGCTGGTGCTGGGGGGCACGTCCGACGCAATGTTTGCCAACCTGGTATTCGAGGCAATCATCACACAGTTGAACTGGCCGCTGGGCAGTGCGCTGTCGCTGATGCTGTTGGTGGTGCTGGGGGCGCTGGTGATGATCTACAACCGCTATCTCGGCATGGCGCAACTCATGAAGGGGCTGGGCTGATGGGCGAACGGGCCTCTCTGGGCTGGCAGTTGATCCGCGGCTATGCGGTGCTGGTCTATCTCTTCATGTTCCTGCCGGTGATGGTGGTGGTGGTGCTCAGCTTCAACGCCTCGCAATTCGGCAGCTTTCCGATGACCGGTTTTTCCTTTCGCTGGTTCGTTGCATTGTGGGAGAACGAAGCGATCCTGCGCGCCTTTCGCACCTCGATCGTCCTGGGGCTGCTGACATCGGCCATCTCGACCACGGTCGGTGTGCTGGCCAGCCTGGCGCTGGTGCGCTACCGGGTGCCCGGTGCCAACATGATCTCGACCATTCTGATCGCGCCCATTCTGGTGCCCGAGGTGGTACTGGCGGTGGCGTTGCTGTTGTTCCTGAATTTCCTCGGCGTGAACAAGAGTTTCGCGCTGCTGCTCTTCGGTCACGTGATCTTTACCTTGCCCTTCGTGATCCTGGTGGTGCAGGCGCGGCTGATCGCCATCCGCCGCGACATCGAAGAAGCCGCGATGAGCCTGGGCGCCTCACCCGCGCAGACGTTTTTCCAGATCACCCTGCCGTTGATGCTGCCTGCGGTTCTGGCGGGGGCGTTGTTCGCCTTTACCATCAGCTTTGATGACATCACCGGCACGCTGTTCTGGAAGCCGGGGGGCGTGGAAACCGTGCCGACCCAGATTTTTGCCATGCTGCGCAACTCGATCAGTCCCGAGATCAACGCACTAGGCACGGTGATGATCTTTATGACCGTCGGTCTGCCCCTTCTGGGGCTGGCCATTGCGCGACAGTTCGCCCGCAAGAGCGGCGGCTGACTAACCAATAAAAAACAACAAAAGTCACAACAAGGAGAGAGAGAAAATGACCAGGAAAATGGACAATACCACCCGTTATGAACGCCTGCGCGAACGCTATATGAACGGCGATATCGACCGGCGCGGGTTTCTGGGACTGATCGGTGCGGCGGGGCTTGCCTACGGCGTGCAGACGCCCTTTGCCAAATACGCCCACGCGGCCGCCAATGAGGTGCGGTTCGACGGCTGGGGCGGTGTCGTGTCCGAGGCGTTCCGCAAATACGCCTTTGATCCCTACACCGCAAAGACCGGCATCAAGGTGGTGGACGGCACATTCGGCGACGGCGATGAGTATCTGTCGCGCGTCAAGGCCGGCCAGCCGGGCGAATTCAACATCGCCCACCTGTCAGGCGTGTTCGATTATGCGCGCTACCAGAATCTGGGCCTGAATTCCGTGCTGAACGAGGCCAATATTCCCAACCTCGAATTCGTCATCCCCAAGCTGAACGACGTGTTCCGCAAGGTGTCGGACGGCACGCTGTCCTGTGTGCCCTATGATTACGGCACCACCGGTATCGCCTATAACCGCAAGTATATCTCGGACGAAGAGGTGCGGGAAAAAGGCGCGCGCATCCTGCTGGACGAAGCCTACAAGGGAAAGATCGGCGGGTGGACGGATTGGCGTACACGGGTCTGGTATGGCGCGTTGCAAACTGGTCAGGATCCCAACAATGCCACCGATATGGATGCCGTCTGGGATGCAATCCGCACCCACCGCGACCTGTTGTTGAAGTACTGGGGGTCGGGCGCGGAACTGATGAGCCTGCTGGCCGAAGAGGAAATCTATTTGACCGAAGGCTGGTCGGGCCGCATCTATGCGTTGCAGGAACAGGGCCATGATATCGGCTATATGGACCCGCCCAGCAGCTTTGCCTGGCAGGAATGCATTTATGTGATGAAGGGCAGCCCGATGGAACCCTGCGAAGAACTGCTGAACTTCATGCTGGCACCCGCAACCTCGATCGCGGTGGCCGAAGGCCAGAACTATCCACCCGCGCTGGACCCGACCAAGGTCGATCTCGGGGCCAAGATCCCGACCTTGCCCGCCTTTGACCCCACGGGCACGCTGGAACAGCTGACCTTTGCCGATCCCGGCTATTGGAACGGTAACGAGGCGGAGTGGTCCAAGACCTTTGGCCGGGTGCAGAAGGGCTACTGATATCCGGCCCGCCCCGGGTCAGGCCCGGGGCGGGTATTTACCACTTAAATAAACCGCCCGAGGACATGCCCGCCATGAGCTCTGTCACCCTGAAAAATATCGTCAAGCGCTTTGGCAGCTTTACTGCCGTGCACCAGACCGATCTGGAAATCCCCGAGGGGGCATTCGTGACGCTGCTGGGCCCGTCGGGCTGCGGCAAGACAACGAACCTGCGGATGATCGCCGGGCTGCTTGATCCGACAGAGGGCGAGATCCTGATTGGCGGGCGGCGCGTCAATGACGTGCCGATTCACAAGCGCAACCTCGGCATCGTGTTTCAGAACTACGCACTTTTCCCGCACAAGACAGTGGCGGAAAACATCGTATTCGGGCTAAAATATCGCGATATCCCCAGCAGCGATATTCCCGGCAAGATGCAGGCGGCGCTGGATCTGGTGCAACTGCCGGATGTCGGTGCCCGTTATCCCAAGGAATTGTCTGGCGGGCAGCAACAGCGTATCGCGCTGGCGCGTGCCATCGTGATCGAGCCGGACGTTCTGCTGCTGGATGAACCCTTGTCGGCGCTCGACGCTAACCTGCGGGAGGACATGCGGGTAGAACTGAAGCGCATTCAGGACCAGATCGGCGTCACCACCGTCTTTGTCACTCATGACCAGTCAGAAGCGCTGGCGATGTCGGATCATATCGTGGTGATGAGCGCCGGGCGCATCGAACAGGTCGGTGCGCCCCAGGAGGTCTATAACAACCCGTCCAGCGAATTTGTCGCCAATTTTCTCGGCGCGTCCAACGTGCTGGAGGCCGAATGCCTGGAGGCTGGCCCGAAGGGGGCCGTTTTGCTGACAACACTTTTTGGCAAGGTTCACTTGCCAGTAGAAAAATCCTTGCGCGTCGCTGGTGCAGGCCCGGCCAAGCTGGTGTTGCGCGCCGAAAAGCTGCAGGTGATGAAGGAAGGCAGCGCGCCCGAGGGGATGATCACCGCACCCGCCACAGTGGAGACGGTGGATTATCAGGGCCAGACCGTGCGCTATTTCGTTCGGGTCGGCGACACGCAGTTGCAGGCGCTAAACATGATTGACGATCACCCGTTTGCCAAGGGCAGCGCCGCGATGGTGGCATTCCGGCCACGCGACGGCTCGGCGCTGGCAGGCCGATGAGCCATCTTTTCTATCAGGGTCGCAACCGCAAGCCGGTGCTGGCGCAGGCGCGCGGTGTCTATATGTGGGACGAAGCCGGCAAACGGTATCTTGATGGGTCAAGCGGTGCGATGGTCTGCAATATCGGCCATTCCAACGAGGCCGTGCTGGAGGCGATGCGCCGTCAGATGGACCAGGCGACCTTTGGCTACCGGCTGCATTTCGAGACCGAAGCATCCGAGCGGCTGGCGGCCAAGACCGTGGAAAAGACTCCGCCGGGCCTGAACAAGGTGTTTTTTGTCTCCGGCGGATCAGAGGCGGTGGAAAGCGCGATGAAGCTGGCGCGCCAGCACGCCGTCGCGACCGGCAGAGGCGAGCGCTGGAAGGTGATCTCGCGCAGTCCATCCTATCATGGATGCACCTTGGGCGCGCTGGCGGTGACGGGCTATAGCGCCCTGACGCAGCCCTTTGCGCCGATGATGCGCGAGATGCCCAAGATCCCCGCGCCGCGCGCCTATCTCGACGGGCTGGACGCAGGCGATCCGGCAACCGGCGACCACTATGCCGACATGCTGGAGGCCTGCATCGCGCGCGAAGGCGCGGACAGCGTGCTGGCCTTTCTGGTAGAGCCCATCGGGGGTGCCTCGACCGGCGCGCTGGTACCGCCTGCGGGCTACATGCAGCGCATTCGCCAGATTTGCGACCGGCACGATATCCTGCTGATCATGGACGAGGTGATGACCGGGGCGGGCCGCACCGGTGCCTTTCTGGGCGCCGACCACTGGGGGATCACCCCCGATATCGTGGTCCTGTCCAAAGGCTTTGCCGCAGGTTACGTCCCGCTGGGTGCGATTGTCGCCAGCGATGCGGTTGTCGATCCGGTGCTGGACGCAGGCGGGTTCGCGCATGGGTTCACCTATGCGGGCAATCCGCTGGCCTGCGCCGCCGGGCACGCGGTGCTGGAGGAAATCGACCGGCAGGGCCTGATCGAGAACGCAGCGCGGATGGGTGACAAGCTGCGCGCGCGGCTGGACAGGCTGATGGACCGATACGAGATCATCGGCGACGTGCGTGGCAAGGGCCTGTTGCTGGCGTTCGAATTCATGGCGGATCGTACAACGAAACGACCGTTACCCAAGGACTGCAACGCCTATCTGCGTTTTGTCGAGATCGCCTATCAAAACGGTCTCATCGTCTATTCGCGGCGCACGCGGGATGGGCTGGAGGGCGATCACATTCTGGTTTGTCCGCCACTCACGGTGACGGATACGCATCTGGACGAAATCATCGAGATCCTCGACCAGTCGCTGGCGCAGTACATGTCAGAACTGCCCGCGCTGAGGGAACACGCATAAAATGTCTAACGCAATCATCACTTGTGCGATCACCGGCTCTATCCATACGCCGTCAATGTCGCCCTATTTGCCCTATACGGCCGATCAGATCATCGAGCAGTCGATCGGCGCGGCAGAGGCTGGGGCGGCGATCCTGCATCTGCATGCACGCGATCCGGACAACGGCCGCCCCTCTGCCGATCCCGCCCACTGGCGCGCGTTTCTGCCCCGTATCAAAACGGGCACCGATGCGGTGATCAACATGACCACCGGCGGCAGTGCGGTGATGACCCTCGATGACCGGCTTGCGGCGCCCCTGATGGCTGCGCCCGAGATGTGCAGCCTGAACATGGGCAGCATGAATTTCGCGCTCTATCCGATGGCGGCACGCAAGGGCGATTGGCTGTTCGACTGGGAAAAGCCGTTTCTGGAAAACTCGGACGATCTGGTGTTCAAGAATACGCCGCGCGACATCACCCGTATCCTGACCGATCTGGGGCAGGTGCGCGGCGCGCGGTTCGAATTTGAATGCTACGATGTCAGTCATCTGCACATGCTGCGTCATTTCATTGATCGCGGTCTGGTTACGGGGCCGGTGTTCCTGCAATTCGTGTTCGGCGTCCTGGGCGGGATGGGTGCGGACCCCGACAACCTGCGACATATGAAACACATGGCGGACAAGCTCTTTGACGGGGATTACATGTTCTCGGTTCTGGCGGCGGGGCGCCACCAGATGCCGATGGCGCAGCTGGCCGCCGAGATGGGGGGCCATGTGCGCGTCGGGCTGGAGGACAATCTGAACGTTGCCAAGGGCCAACTGGCGCGCTCGAACGCGGAGCTGGTGGAGATGGTGCGCGGCATCGTCGAAGCGACCGGCCGCCGCCCGGCCACACCCGCCGAGGCGCGGGCGATGCTGGGGCTGAAGGGCGCGGACAAGACGGCGATATGACAAAGGTGCACTTCAGGATTGCGGAGCGTCACGATGCCGGGCGGCTCAACGCCGCGCTGGCGGCGCTTTCGGCCGATCTGGGCGACGTATACCGCGCCAGCGAGGCCGGTCTCATTGCGGCGGGCTGGGGCGCGCACCCTGCCTTTCGCGCGCTGCTGGCCGAAGTGGACGGCGTGCTTGTCGGTGCGGCGCTCTATTCCCCAGTCTACTCTACTTCGCGTGGCTGCGTCGTGGTCTATGTGAGCGATCTGTGGATTGCATCCACGCAGCGCGGTGCCGGGCTGGGCCGACAGATGCTGAGCGCAGTGCTGCGGGACGCAACGCAGGTGTGGAGCGTGCGATGGATGAAGCTGACGGTTTATGACACAAGCCCCGCAGCACGCCGGTTTTATGATCGGCTGGGTTTCCACCCGGCGCATGGCAGCACGGAAATATATCTGGACGAAGCCGGATGCGCGACATTGGGAGGCGACGTATGAAGGGATTTTTTGACGACCGGCAATGGGCGCATGATCCGCAGAGCTTCATGGCCAACGGTGCGTTTTCCCCCAACCCCGAACAGCCGCGCCGGATCGAGATCCTGCGCGCGGCGGCAGAGGTGGCGGGATGCAGCTTTGCGCCGCCATCCGATGCCGGGCTGGGCCCGATTGCGGCCATTCACACCGCAGAATATCTGACCTTCCTGCGTAATATCTACACAAGGTGGCGGCGGATCGAGGGGGCAGGGCCCGAGGTGATCCCGGGTATCCACCCGGCGAACCGCACCGACGGCTACCCCAAATCCGCAGCCGGGCAGGCAGGCTGGCACCAGGCCGATACCGCCTGTCCGATTGCTGCCGGCACGTGGGAAGCGGCCTACTGGTCCGCGCAGAGCGCCATCGCGGGGGCCGATTCCATCGCCGAAGGGGGGCGTGCGGCTTATGTCTTGTCGCGCCCGCCTGGCCATCATGCCTTTGCCGATCTGGCGGGCGGGTTCTGTTTCCTGAACAATACAGCCATCGCGGCCCAGCGATTGCGCGCCGCCGGGCTGCGCCCCGCGATCGTGGATGTGGACGTGCATCACGGCAATGGGACACAAGGTATTTTTTACCGGCGCGGTGACGTTCTGACCGTGTCGATCCATGCGGACCCGGCGCGGTTCTACCCGTTCTTCTGGGGCCACGCGCAGGAACGCGGCGAGGCCGGCGGGCTGGGCACCAACCTGAACCTGCCGCTGCCGCGCGGGACCGACGACGCCGCATTTCTCAAGGCTCTGGGTACGTCGCTGGAGCGCACGGCGAGCTTTGGCAGCGACGTGGTCGTGGTCGCGCTGGGCCTTGATGCGTCGATTGATGACCCGTTCCAGGGATTTGCGGTGACGCAAGACGGCTTTGCCCGGATCGGCGCTGCCTTTGCGCAGATCGGTCTGCCGGTGCTCTTTGTTCAGGAGGGTGGATATATATCGGACACGCTGGGTGCGAACCTGACGCGTGTCCTGGAAGGGTTCGGTGCGGCATGAGTACAGCAGATGTCATTGTGATCGGCGGCGGGATCGCCGGGGTCAGCGCCGGGGCCGAGATCGCCGCAGACGCGTCGGTGCTGCTGCTCGAAGCAGAGCCGAATCTGGGCTATCATTCCACCGGACGTTCGGCGGCGATTTTCATCCGGAACTACGGCAATGCGACCTTGCGCGCGCTGAACGCGCTGGCGGCGCCGGTCTTTGAGAATCCCGCCGGGATCGCCGATGCGCCGATTCTGACGCCGCGCGGTGAATTGCTGCTGGCGGCGGAGAATGAATTGGGCACGCTGGAGGAGTATGCCGCCGGGGCCCAGGGGCTGGAGCGGTTGAGCGCTGCAGAGGCCGTCGCGATGGTGCCAATCCTGCGCCAACAGCGGATCGCTGTTGCAACCTATGAAAATGATGCACAAAACATTGACGTGGATCGGTTGCTGCAGGGGTATCTGCGGCTCTTGCGGAGCCGTGGCGGGCAGGTCGTGACCGATGCACCCGTGACGGCCATGACACGCACGCAGGGTGTTTGGCAGGTGACGGCGGGGGGGGCGGTTCACAGCGCGCCGACCGTGATCAATGCCGCCGGGGCCTGGGCGGGGCAGGTGGCGCAAATGGCCGGGGCCGCCGCGATCACGCTGACACCCAAACGGCGCTCTGCTGCGCTGCTGCCCGCGCCGGATGGCTACGATACCGAACGCTGGCCGCTATTTGGCTCGATCACGGAAACCTGGTACGCCAAGCCTGATGCAGGCCGCCTGATGGTCAGTCCCGCAGATGCCGACCCGGTCGAGCCGCACGACGCCTGGCCTGACGACATGGTGCTGGCCGAGGGGCTGCACCGTTATGAATGTGCCGTTACGGTCCCGGTGACGCGGGTCGAGAGGTCCTGGGCCGGGCTGCGTACCTTTGCGCCCGATGATACACCCGTGGTCGGTTTTGACACCCGGACCGAGGATTTTTTCTGGCTGGCGGGGCAGGGCGGCTACGGGGTGCAGACTGCGCCCGCGCTGTCGAAAATCGTCGCCGGGGCATTGCGCGGTGAGGTGCCTGTGCCAGAAGCGTTGCTGCAGGCATTGTCGCCCGCGCGCTTTTGATGCGCCCGTGCTGGCCGGGCTGCACGAAACGCGTATTCCGAACAGGATCGGGTTTCGCGTTGAAGCCGGCAGGCACAGCGAACGCGACCTCCGTGCAAAACCTGTATGTGCCACGAAACACCCATGCCAGCCCGCGCCGGATACCGGCTGCCATGTGAAGCGCATGAAGAAAATCAACAACTCCGACGGATTTATGAAATTTTCGCGTGGTTTCGCTTGAGCCTGCCGCCAGTTTAGAACACAAACCGTGAAACCCTCAGGCCCACTGATCAGGAGATCGCATTGTCCCTCTTCCTAATCGTCGCCTTGCCCTTTCTCGGATCACTCCTTCCGGGATTGATGAATTCGGCGGGCAGACAAGCCTGCGCTGGCATGACGTTCATGGTGTCGTTACTGGCTTTTGTCGGGCTGATGTCGCACGTGCCGGCGGTCTTTGCCGGCGAGGTCATCATCGCGCGCGTGAACTGGCTGCCCAGCCTTGGGCTGAATTTCACGCTGATGTTGGACGCGCTCGGGTTCTTCTTTGCATTCCTGATACTTGGCATTGGCCTGCTGATCATCGCCTATGCCCGGTCCTATTTGTCGCGCGATGACAACATGGCTGAATTCTTTACCTATCTGCTGCTTTTTCAAGGCGCGATGGTGGGGATCGTTCTGAGCGACAACATCCTTCTTTTGCTGATCTTCTGGGAGTTGACGTCGCTCTCGTCCTTCCTGCTGATCGGCTATTGGAAACACTTGCCAGAGGGGCGGCAGGGCGCGCGGATGGCGCTGGCGGTCACCGGCATGGGCGGGATGGCGATGATCGCCGGGATGCTGATTCTGGGCCAGATCGTCGGCAGCTACGACCTGAGCGTGATCTTGCAGAACCGCGATCTGATCCAGGCCGACCCGCTCTATGTGCCGGCACTCTTGCTGATCCTGACGGGCTGTTTCACCAAATCGGCACAGTTCCCGTTCCATTTCTGGCTGCCGCACGCGATGGCGGCCC
This sequence comes from uncultured Roseovarius sp., assembly GCA_947503145.1. Lineage (GTDB taxonomy): Bacteria > Pseudomonadota > Alphaproteobacteria > Rhodobacterales > Rhodobacteraceae > Roseovarius. The sequence goes on along the minus strand of CANNCP010000004.1, from coordinate 180,681 downwards.
CCACGCCGGTCAGCGCCTATCTGCATTCGGCCACGATGGTCAAGGCGGGTATCTTCCTGATGGCGCGCATGTGGCCGGTGCTGTCGGGCACGCCGGAATGGGTGATGATTGTCACCACCGTCGGGCTGATTACCATGGTGCTGGGCGCGGTGATCGCGCTGTTCAAGCATGACCTCAAGGCGCTGCTGGCGTTCTCGACCGTGTCGCATCTGGGTCTGATCACCATGCTGTTGGGCACCGGCACGGCGTTTGGCGCGATGGCGGCGGTGTTCCACATCCTTAACCATGCGACGTTCAAGGCCGCGCTTTTCATGTGCGCAGGCATCATTGATCACGAGGCACATACCCGCGATATCCGCCGTCTGGGCGGGTTACGGCACCTGATGCCGGTCACATTCGTGATCGCCACGCTGGCGGCGCTGTCGATGGCGGGCGTTCCGCTGCTCAACGGGTTCTTGAGCAAGGAAATGATGCTCGAAGAGACGCTGAACACCACGCTTTACGGGATGCCGTGGCTGGTGCCTGCGCTGGCGACCATCGGCGCGCTTTTTTCGGCCGCCTACAGCTTTCGGCTCATCGGGCATACCTTTCTGGGGCCAAAGCGCGAGGACTACCCGGCACAGCCGCACGATCCGGGCGCGGGCATGTGGCTGTCGCCCGCGATTCTGGTGGTGCTCGTTGTCGCCATCGGCGTTGCGCCGTTTCTGGCCGAGCCGTTCGTCAGGCTGGTGACAGGCGCGGTTCTGGGCGATGTCTTGGAGCTGCCAACAGCACATCTGAAGATCTGGCACGGTCTGGTGCCGCCGCTTTACATGTCGCTCGTGGCGATTGCGGGCGCTCTGATCATTCTGGCGCTTTTCAGGCCGCTCTTGCGGCTCTGGGACGCGGTGCCGCGTCCCGAAGCAAAGGTGATTTTCGACCACATCATCGCAGGCGCCGTGGCGTTGGCACGTGGCGTGATCCGGCCGTTGCATGACGGGGCGTTCACCCGCTATGGCGCGATCATGGCGCTGACGGTACTGGCGGCGGGCTATTATGCATGGGAAACCGGGACATCGATGCCAGCGGCACGGGGGCTGGAAATGCCCGCCGCAGTGTCGATTGCGGGCTGGTTGATGCTGGTGGCGGCGGCGGCGGCTATGGTGTTCTTGCACCGCAACCGGCTGCTGTCGCTCATCCTGATCGCCATCGTCGGGCTGATGGTCTCGCTTGGTTTCGTCTATCTCAGCGCACCGGACCTTGCGATGACGCAGATCACGGTCGAGGTGGTGACGATCATCCTGCTGCTGCTGGCGCTCAATTTCCTGCCCAACCGCACGCCGATGGAAAGCAGCGTGCTGCGCCGTGTCCGTGACGGCAGTATCGCGGCGGCTGTGGGCCTTGGCGCGACGGGGATGACCTATTACTATCTGCTGCGTGACGCGGTCGCGGCGCCGATTTCCCAGTTTCATCTGGCCAACGCCTACAAGGGCGGTGGAGGCACCAATGTGGTCAACGTGATCCTCGTCGATTTCCGGGGCTTTGATACCTATGGCGAGGTCATCGTGCTGGGGATCGCCGCATTGTTGATCTACGCCCTGACCGAGACACTGCTGAGCAGCCCGGTGCGCGCACGCCTGCTGAACCGCAAGCCCGACCAGCCGCGGTCGGGTGACATGCACCCGACGATGATGGTGGTGCTGACCCGCGTGATCATGCCGGTGGCCTTGATGGTCGGTTTCTACATCTACCTGCGCGGCCATAACGAGCCGGGCGGCGGTTTCATCGCCGGGCTCATCGTATCCATCGCGGTGGTGATGCAGTACATGGCGAGCGGGTACAACTGGGCCTCGGCGCGCCAGCGCTATCCCTATCACGGCATCATCGGCTCTGGAGCCCTGGTAGCCGGGCTGACCGGTATCGGGTCATGGTTCGTGAACAAGTCGTTCCTGACATCGGATTTCAGCTATGTGCGCATCCCGCCTTTCGACAAGTTCGAACTGGCCACGGCGGCGCTCTTTGATCTGGGTGTGTTCCTGGGCGTGGTGGGCGCCGTGATGCTGATACTCGACAGCTACTCGCGGTTGGCGCGCCGCGCGCACATGACCGAGAGCGAACACGCGATGGACATCAATCCCTCCCGCCAAAGCCAGGTCCCGAATGCCGGGGGGGAAGTATAACATGGAATTTCTCGTTGCTACCGCCGTCGGTGTCCTTACTGCTGCCGGGCTTTATCTGGTGCTGCGCCTGCGCACGTTCCCGGTGATCATGGGCACGTCACTGCTGACCTATGCGGTGAATGTGTTTCTCTTCGCTTCGGGGCAACTGACCATCGGCGCGCCGCCGATCCTGCAAGAAGGGGTCGAGACCTATACCGATCCTCTGCCGCAGGCACTGGTGCTGACCGCAATCGTGATCTCGTTCGGGATGACGGCGGTGGTCGTGATGATCGCGCTGGGGGCCTATCTGGGATCGGATGATGATCATGTGGACGACCGGGCCGGGGATGACACCCCGCAACCCCAGGCGCAGGGGGATCAGGCATGAGTCACTGGATCATCCTGCCCATCGTCCTGCCTGCGTTCCTTGCGCCGTTCATAGTGCTGGCCGCGCGCCATCACATTGGCATCCAGCGGGTGGTGTCGGTCGCGGGCGCGCTGGCGCTGATCACAATCGCCGCCGGGCTGGCCTGGCAGGCCTCGGACGGGACGATCACGCTCTACCAACTCAGCGATTGGGCCGCGCCCTTTGGCATCGTGTTGGTAGCTGACCGGCTGTCAACACTGATGGTTCTGCTGACCTCGATGCTGTCGTTCTTTGTGCTGCTCTATGCCATCGGGTCCGGCTGGGATGAGCGCGGGCGGCATTTCCATGCGCTCTATCAGTTTCAGCTGATGGGGCTCATGGGGGCGTTCCTGACGGGCGACCTCTTTAACCTGTTCGTGTTCTTCGAGGTGCTGTTGATCGCGTCCTATGGCCTGATGATCCATGCGGGCGGCAATGTGCGGCTGCGGGCAGGCGTGCAATATGTGCTGTTCAACCTGCTCGGCTCGACGCTTTTCCTGTTCGCGCTCGGCTCGATCTATGCCGAGACCGGCACGCTCAACATGGCCGATCTGGCGCAGCGCGCGCAGATGATCGGTGCGGACGCGACCGCGGGCATCCGCATCGCCGCCGTCCTGCTGTTGCTGGTTTTTGCGATCAAGGCAGCGGTCGTGCCGCTGCATTTCTGGCTGCCGTCCAGCTATGCCGAGGCCCCCGGACCGGTGGCCGCGCTCTTTGCGATCATGACCAAGGTCGGGGCCTACGCAATCATCCGCGTCTATATCATCGTCTTTCCGCCCGACTTGACGGTAACGGCGAACTTGCATGGGACAGTGCTGTTGCCTGCGGCGCTGGTGTCGCTGGCCATCGGGATGATCGGTGTGCTGGCCGCGCGCAAGCTGGACAGGCTGGTGGCATTTTCCGTCATCGGCTCGATGGGGATGGTGATGGTCACCATTGCACTCTTTTCACAGGCGGGGATTGCGGCGGCGCTCTATTATATCGTGCACTCGACGCTGGCGGCAGGGGCACTTTTCCTGATCGCTGATCTGGTACGGGCCGGGCGGGCAGATCTCGAACTGCGGGCGCAACCACCTGTGGCCGGTGCGGCGCTGACGGCGGCGGCGTTCTTTGCTGCGGCCATCGCGATGGTCGGTCTGCCACCGCTTTCAGGCTTTGTCGGCAAGCTGCTGATCCTCGATGCTGCCTACGGCACTGAGCATGTGGTCTGGGTCTGGGCGGTTGTTCTCATCGTCAGCCTGATCAGCCTCGTCGGTTTTTCGCGGGCCGGCAGCGTCCTCTTCTGGAAGGCCGAGAGCATCCCGCATCCCGAAGGGACCGAACCCGCGCCGCGCCCAGCCGGCCTGTCATATGTCGCGGTGGGCGGTCTGCTGGGGCTGATGGTGCTGCACACGGTCTTTGCCGGTCAGATCTATGCCTACATGGATCGCACCGCAGCCCAGCTCTTTGCGCCCGGACCCTATATATCAAAGGTGATCGACACGCCTGGCAAGCTGACGCGACCCGCCCCCGAAAAGGCCGGAGCTGCAGACAAGGCGCATGCGGAAGGCGATGCCGCCGCAAAAGAGGAGCATTGACATGAAGCGTGCCTTTCACTGGCTGTTTCCGCACCCGTTGCTGACCCTCCTGCTGGCGGTGGTCTGGACCCTGCTGCAAAACGACGTGTCGGCGGGCATGGTCGTCTTTGGCCTCATCCTTGGTGTCATCATCCCCAGGATCACCGCGGCCTGGTGGCCGGACAGCCCGCAAGGGTTTCGCGTCGGACGAATGATCGCCTATATCGCGCTGGTGATCTGGGATATCATGGTGGCCAATGTGGAAGTGGCCTGGATCGTGCTGACCCGACCCAATTCGAAACTGCGACCGACCTGGGTGGTCGTGCCGCTCGACCTGCGCCAGCCCGAGGCGATCACGGTACTGGCGGGCACGATCACGCTGACGCCCGGCACGGTGTCCACGGACCTGTCGAGCGACGGGCACAGCCTGCTGGTGCACACGCTGGACACCGACGACCCCGACGCGGTGCGCGATGAGATCAAACAGCGCTACGAGCGCCGCTTGAAGGAGATATTCGTATGAGCCTTGCAACCGATTTCATGAATGTGGCGCTGATGATCGCCTTTGCCGCCGTCGCTGTGGCGCAGATGCTGTCGATGATCCGGGTGGTGATCGGCCCCAGCACCGGGGACCGCATCCTGGCGCTGGATACGATGGTGGTGAACGCGATCGGGTTGATCGTGCTTCTGGGCATTTCGCAGGGCACGCGCATTTATTTCGAGGCAGCGATGATCATTGCGATGCTCGGCTTCGTGTCCTCGGTCGCCTATGCGCGGTTCGTGTTGCGGGGGGACATCATCGAATGACGATCGAGATCCTCGCCACATTCGCCATAGGTATCTGCCTGCTGATCGGTGCGTTCTTCATGCTGGTGGGCGTGATCGGCCTGCTGAAGTTCAACGATCCCATGACGCGTCTGCACGCACCTACCAAGATCAGCACGATGGGGGTCGGTGCCCTGTTGCTGGCCTCGGTCATCCATTCCTACACGTTCGGGAACGGATCGGCGCACCAGCTGCTGGTCATGGCGTTCCTGTTTGTTACGGCCCCGATCTCGGCCAATTTCTTTGGCAAGGTGAACATCCATTGCGGCTCTTGCGAGACCCCGCCCCCGCCGGCGCAGGACAAGACATGGGCGACGCTGGATGTGCCCGAGGCAGATCGCGAGATCGCCGAGCAGAAAGACGCGTGACCAGAAGCGTCTCGGCACATGCCCGAGACAGCATGAGTGCCGAAACGCACGGACGCGGCGCAGGTATCTGACCGGCAGATGCGATCTTCGCGTGCTGCACGTGGATGCGCTGGACGGTGACGCGAGATAAGATATAGTGATCCATGAGGTCGGATATGTCGCCGCTCGCGCCAGTGCCTCGGCGCGCCCGGGGCTGAAGGTTTCAGGTGCTGACCCGTTACCCCCCTCTCTCAAGGAGACCCGAAGACGTGTCCATACACAGCAAGATCGTGGATGACCTCGTTGCCAACGACATCTCGTTCGTGACCACGGTGCCGTGCAAGCAACTGGCCGGTGTGATTGACGAGGTCGATGCGCGTCCCGAAATCCATCACCTCCCCGCCAACAAGGAAGACGAAGGTATGGGCCTCTGCGCCGGTGCCTTCCTGGGCGGCAAGCGTCCGTGTATCATCATGCAGAATACTGCCATCGGCGTGACTATCAACACGCTGGCGACACTGACGCAGTTCTACCGGATGCCGCTGCCGATGCTGATCAGCTACCGCGGCGAGCTGCGCGAGCCGGTGGCCTGTCAGGTCGAAATGGCGGTCCACACCAAGGCGCTCCTGGCCCAGTTGAACATCCCGACCTATCATTTTCACCGCGAAAGGGACGCCGATGAGCTGGACGCGATTCTGAAATACACGTTCATGTGTAACAAACCCGTCGCAATCCTGACGGACGCATCCTTTTGGGGAGGTTACGGCGACCAATGATACGCTCTGAAATCCTGCGCGACATCGCGCCGATCCTGCGCGATCACCTCGTAATCTGCAATATCGGCCTGCCCAGCCAGGAACTGCACATGATCGACGATCAGCCCGGCAATTTCTACATGTTGGGCACCATGGGGCTGAGTTCGTCGATCGGGCTGGGGCTGGCGTTGTCTCAGGACAAGACAGTGATCTCCATCGATGGTGATGGCTCTGTCCTGACCAATTTCGGCACGCTGCCGACCATCGCGAACAACGTGGCCGACAATTACATCCTGCTGATCATCGACAATGGCAGCTATGGCTCTACCGGCGACCAGCCAACCTATACGGGCAAGAAGACATCGCTTGCGGCCGTGGCTGCGGCCTGCGGTTGTGAAAATGTCGTGGAATGCCCGGCCGAGGACGCAGGCACGGCTCTTCGGGCAGCTATCGACAGCAGGCAGATGACCGTGATCGTGGTGAAATGCGACAGCGGCAACATCAAGGTGCCGGTGATCACGATGGACCCGGTGGTGATCCGCGACCGGTTCATGAAGGCGGTCCAGGCGTAAGCGCCGTCGCCTCGCGCGACGTGCGCGCTGACAGCAACTGCACCGTACAGGCAAGAGGCCCGGAATGACTGCGCCGTTGCCAGCCTGCAGGCGGCGGGTTCACTATCCCGTCTACGTGAGGGCGCGCATGACCTGTCGAAAATCAGCAATTCAGCTTTTGGGTAAAACCCGTTAGCAAGGGCGCAGGAGGTGCTCTGATGAAAGCCATTCTCGATCCCGTCCAGACGCAGCATGACCCGCAGAACTTTCTGGTCGCCGGGGTGAAAAAGCCCAGCCCCGAACAGCCCGAGCGTGTGATGCGCCTGCGCGCGGGGGCCGAGGCGGCGGGATGTATATTCCAGACTCCGGGCGATGCGGGGCTGGGGCCCATCGCGGCGATCCATACGCCAGAGTATCTGCGGTTCCTGCAAGCCATCCATGCCCGCTGGCAGGATCTGCCGGGGGCCGCGCCCGAGGTGATCCCGAACGTCCACGCCCGCGCCCGCTGCGACAGCTACCCGGCCTCGCCTGTCGGGCAGGCGGGCTATCATCAGGGCGATACGGCCTGTCCCATCGGCGCGCAGACATGGGGGGCGGCCTATGCCTCGGCGCAGACGGCCATCACTGGCGCGGACCTGATTGCAGCCGGGACAGGCGCGGTCTATGCCCTGTCGCGCCCGCCGGGGCACCACGCCTATTCGGACATGGCGGGTGGCTTTTGCTTTCTCAACAACAGCGCGATTGCGGCCCAACGACTGCGCAACAAGGGGCTGCGGCCTGCGATCCTGGATGTCGATGTGCATCACGGCAATGGCACGCAGGATATCTTCTATGCGCGCGGTGATGTCCTGACGGTTTCGATCCATGCCGATCCGGCGGGGTTCTATCCGTTCTTCTGGGGGCACACGGCAGAGCGCGGGGTCGGTGCCGGGCTGGGCTACAACCTCAACCTGCCGCTGCCGATGGGCAGCGGCGACGCGATGTTTCTAGAGGCGCTGGACACGGCGCAGACGCGCATCGCCGATTTCGGCGCCGATGTGCTGGTGGTGGCGCTGGGGCTGGACACACACGAAAGCGATCCGTTCAGGGCAATGACCGTGACGACCGACGGGTTCGAGCAGATCGGCGCGACGCTGGCCCGCCCCGGCCTGCCGGTGCTCTTCGTGCAGGAGGGCGGATATCTGAGCGCGCATCTGGGCCCGAACCTGACCCGCGTTCTGGAAGGATATCAGGGGGCTGCGTCCCAATGACCCCGCTCTGGCGGCCTTGCCGTCAGCTGGCGTAGTTCGATTCTTCGTTATCGAGGATCGCCATCAGCTCGGACATGTGCTGATCGGCCTGGCCGGGATACCCGTCCAGTTCCTGCGCGGTCTTTTCGGCGATCTCGTCTGACAGCACGCGCAGCGGCTGGCCGGTCTGAAGCGCGCGGATATAGGTCTCGGCGGCGCGCTCAAAGTAATACATCCGGTTGAACGTGTCGGCGACGCTGTCGCCCAGGATCAGAACGCCGTGATTGCCCATGATCATCACCTTGACCTTTGGATCGCTCAGCATCTGCGCACAGCGTGTGCCCTCGCTTTCAAAGGCGAGGCCCGAGAAGCCATCATCGACGACGTAGCGATTGTAAAAGATCGCGGTGTTCTGGTCGATTGGCGGCAGGGTGCTGTCAGCGAGGCAGGCCAGCACGGTGGCATGGATCGAATGCACATGCATGACACAGCGCGCATGCGGGCAATGCCGATGGACCGAGCCGTGCAGCCCCCAGGCGGTCGGGTCGGGCGCGCCGGGGCGCTTCAGCGTGTCCGGGTCATTGGCGTCAAGCAACAGCAGGTCGGACGCCCGGATGCGGGCAAAGTGCATCTGGTTGGGGTTCATCAGGAACTGCGTGCCACCTTCGTTGACCGCGAGGCTGAAATGATTCGCCACCGCCTCGTGCATGTTCAGCCGCTCGGTCCAGCGAAAGGCGGCGGCCATCTGCACGCGTTCGGGCCAGTGGTCGATATTGGCGATGCTTGGTGCTGGTGAGGTCTGTGATGTCCGGGCCATTGCGTGCTCCTGTGTTGGGCTATTGCGTGCATTCTGCGCCAATCGCGGGGCACAAGGCAACATGGCTACGTTGCGCGCGACATGGTCCGCAGCGGTCCGACTCGGGGCTGGGCATCGGGTGCGGCGTGCGTGTTGCGGGGGCGATTCCGCCTGCGATCCGGGGTTCCCGCCCCCTGTCAGGACCCGAGCAGCCGCATGGACGCGCTTGGGGTGGGCGGCTCTTTGCCCCTGAAATCCGGGGGTTTTCGCCGGTTTCAGGCCGTATCGGGGGCGCTCTGCGGTAGTTGTGTGGTTTATACGTCACAACCGGGCCAACAACATTGCGGTGCGGGCGGTGCGCGTTGACACCCGGGGTCAAAAAGCTGCATTTGATCCCAAGCCGCGTCTGACTATGGAGGCGGCGGATCATGACACACATATTCCTGCTATTATGAGGAGGGACACACCTTGAAAAAGCATCTGCTTTGCACCAGCGCGATCATCGGTTGCGCAATGGCGGCTCCAGCGACGGCCCAAGAATGGGACCTGAGCTGGGGTGGCTTCATGAACCAGCACGTTGCATTCGCTGACGTCAGCGGCACTGCCGTCACGGCTTTTGCGCCTGCTGCGGATTATGATGGCCTCGGCTTTCACTCGAACACCGAGATCATCTTTACGCCGTCCATCACATTGGACAATGGCCTGACATTCGGTATCAACGTCCAGTTCGAAGGTGAAGGCCAAAGCCTGGGTAACGAGATCGACGAAACCTACATGACCATCTCCAGCGACACGATGGGTCAGATCATCGCCGGTTCAAAGAACTCGGCCGGTTACATGCAGCAGGTGTCGGCACCTGGTGTGACCTCGATGGCGATCCAGTCGCCTTCGATCTCGGCATTCATCCCGTTCAGCGCCGGCGGTATTCTGGCCGGTGCCGCAACGACCGCCAGCCCCGAAGTGGCCGGCAACAACGATCCCGATCGTCTGACCTACTTCACGCCGTCCTTCAACGGCCTGACATTGGGTGTGTCATACGCACGTAACGACGGTGGCACCTCGACGCAGAACCACAACAACAGTGGAACAGCCGGCACCGCGACCGTCGAAGACATCTTTGATATCTCGTTGGCGTATAGCCAGACATTCGGCACAACCTCGGTCGACTTCTCGGCGCGCTACGGCACCGCAAACTTGATTGTCGGTGGCAGCGATCCCGAAGTTTGGGGCGTCGGCCTGCAGGTCGGCTTTGGTGACTTCACCATCGGCGGCAGCTACACCTCCGAAGATCCCGGTGGAGTCGGCGGGCCAGTAACAGCCCTAGGAAATTATGTAGACTCCGAAGGCTACAGCTTTGGTGTTGTCTATGATGCAGCCGGCCCTTGGGCCTTCGAAGGCCAGATGTACATGGGTGAAACCAAGTACACTGATACCAAGGCCGAATACAATGCGTACCGTATCGGTGCCAGCCGCGATCTGGGCCCGGGCGTTGACTGGGATATCTATGCCGCGTACGTTGAGGCAGACGTCAAAAGTTTTGCCGGCACCGAGATCAAAGGTACTGTTATCGGCACCGCGATCAACCTGAGCTTCTAAGCACTGGTTTTTCGAAAAATCTGGACGGGGGGGATGTATTTCCCTCCCGTCTTCTCTTATGTGGGCATATCTTTATCTCAGGCCCGGGCAGACCCATGAAAAATAGTATCGTATGGCTGGCGTCCTATCCCAAATCGGGCAACACGTGGACGCGGATTTTTCTGGCGAACTATCTGGCGAACACCCGCGAACCGATGCCGATCAATCAGGTCCATCGTTACGGAATCGGGGATTCGGTGGCGCGGACCTATCACATGGTCGCAGGCCGCAGGATCGACACCAACGATCTGCAACTGACCCTGTCACTGCGCGACAAGGTGCTGCGCGGCATCGTCGGCAACAATGCCGACGTGAATCTGGTCAAGACGCATAATAGCAGAAAGGCGGCCTTTGGCGTGGAGCTGATCCCGGCCAAATACACCCGGTCGGCCATCTACATCATGCGCGACCCGCGTGATATGGTGCTGTCATCGGCGCGCCATTACGCAAAGACCCTTGAAGATGTCGTGCACAGCATTTCGCGCGGCGATCACGCGACGTTGGGCGACGACGCGACCGTGCCTGTTTTTCTGGGGTCGTGGTCCGAACACGTCAAAAGCTGGACCAGCTACGCGCCCTATCCCGTGCTGACCCTGCGCTATGAGGATATGCTGGCCAATCCGCATGTCGAATTTGCCAAGGTGCTGAAACATCTGGGCGTGCCAGTCGATGACGAACGGCTGGACCGCGCCGTGCGACATTCCAGCTTTGACGAGGTGTCAAAACAAGAGGCCAAGGGTGGATTTGTCGAGAAACCCGACAAGGCGGAAAAGTTCTTTGCCTCTGGGCGCAGCGGCCGGTGGAAGACTGATCTGGACCCGGCACTGGCCGAACAGATCTGCAAGGATCATGCCAAGACCATGAAAAAATTCGGATATCTGGAATGAGTAACCTGCAACGGATCATCTGGATTGCATCCTTTCCGAAATCGGGAAATACGTGGATGCGCAGCTTTCTTGCGCATTACATGATGCCGCCGGGGCAGGCGCCGGACATTAACAACCTGCGCCAGTTCACCACCGGCGACGTGCGGCAGGATTTCTTTGATGCTGCCGCCGGGGGCAAGTTTCAGGCGGACGGCCCCGAGGACTGGCTGCGGGTGCGGCCACGAGCGCTGCAACTGATTGCGGCGTCAAAGCCCGATCACCATTTCGTCAAGACACACTGCCAGGCGATCAAGTTTCTGGACGTGGACCTGATCCCGCCCGATGTGACCGCCGCGGCGATCTATATCATGCGCAACCCGTTCGACCTTGCCCCGTCGTTCGCCCGGCACCAGGGCTGCGACATCGACACGGCCATCGACCGGATGATGAATCCCGACTCGATCATGGGCACGCCTGTGGGCATCTACGAGGTTCTGGGCCGCTGGGATGGCCATGTAGGGAGCTGGGCACACGCCCCCGGCCTGTCGCGCCATGTCGTGCGTTACGAGGACATGCTGGCCAAACCCGGCAAGACATTCAGCGATCTGCTGTCAAAGTTCCTGCGCCTGAAGGTGGATAAACCCCGGCTTGCGCGGGCGATAAAGGCCACCAGCTTTGCGAATATGCAAAAGCAGGAACGCGATCTGGGATTTACCGAGCGCCCCGAGGGCATGCAGGAATTTTTTGCCAAGGGCCAGTCCGGCGTCTGGCGCGAGGACCTGACGCCCGAACAGGTCGGGCGCATTCGTGAGGCATTCCTGCCGACGATCGAGGAGTGGTATCCCGAAATGCTGCGCGAAACCGAGGCGTTCGCCGCGCAGCGTGATACGGCGTAGACGCGCGGCCGGTCTTGCAATCCTGCCCGAGGTAACCACATATTGAGGTATTGTTCGAGCGAGGTGACTTCTATGCGATTCCGCGTACTTACATCCTGTCTGGGGCTTCTCGGGCTGGTGGCCTGCACGACAAATACGCCTGCGGGCACTGCCACGCTGGGGCCTGATCCGGTTGTGGGCGGCGGCACCTACAGCTCGCCCGGCGGGCTGAGCGTCGCGCTGGATGTTCAGAATATTGGCGGGAAAACAGGCGTTTGCGGCGTCTGGGCCCAGAGTGATAGCCAATCGGTGATGACCCGTGGCAAGGCCCGGCAGGTGATTGGCTCGGGCGCTGTGGTGCTGAACGGCCAGACATTGGTGCACGGGCTAACATTCCTGCGCGAGGTCGCCCCGGCAAAATCCTATTCCGGCCAGACCGGCAATTGTGTGGTCAGCGAACGCGTATGGTCCGCACAGGATGCAGCACACCGGGCACAGATCATAATCCCGCGCCAGGTCGTATATAAGGATATCGACGAGGAGTTTGGTGGGGGCGGCATTGTCGTCACTTTCCGTCCGGGTGGCCCCTCTGCCCATCCATCGGACCCCAAGCCGTGGGACCCGGCCTGAACCACGCCCGCGGCGGCATACCTGCGTTCAATCACAACAGCGGCGGGTTACAGCAAGGAAACGGTCGGTCGCCTCTCTGGGGTCATTGAAACGGCAGAAATTCAGCGAGGTCGTTCTGGCTCAGGCCCTCGCAGTCTGCGGGAAGAAGGACAAATCCATCAGCAGCCTGCGCCTGAGACAGGCGCGCGGAATGGGTCGCGTCGGGGCAGACAGCACATTCCAGCCCGTCAGGACCATAGCCGACGATATGCGCCGGACGAAATTCGCACCGTCCGGGCAGGTGCCGCAAGGGGCTTGCGATGCGGACATGCCGACAGGCTGAGGTCTCTGACTGCGCGCCCGTCAGCCGGGCAATCATCGCGCGGCCAAAGATCTGCCAGATGGTAAAGGCCGCCAGCGGGTTGCCGGGCAGGGCCAGCAGGGGCGTTCCGGATATGGTCGCGACGACGGTGGGCTTGCCGGGTTTGACGGCGATGCCCGTAACGTGGCGTTCGGCGCCGAGATCTCCCAGCACGTCAGCCAGATAATCGCGATCCCCGATCGACGCTCCGCCGCTGGTCACGATCATGTCGTTGCGCCGCGCGAGCTTGAATAGTGCAGCACGCAGAAGATCGGGCTGATCGGGCAGACGGATCAGATCGAGGACCTCGCAGCCCGCTGCGGTCAGGGCGGCGGATATCATCGGCCCGTTCACGTCCCAGATGGTGCCGGCAGCGAGCGGGCCACCGGGCGTGATCAGTTCGTCGCCGCTCACCATGACGGACACCCTGGGCCGTTGGAACACTTGCAGCTCGCGCGCGCCGGCACCCGCGCAGATACCAATGGCCAAGGCATCGAGCCGCCGACCCGCCGCGATCAATTCGTCACTCGCGTGCTGGTCCTCGCCGCGAAGGCGGATATGCGACCCCCTGACCGGCGCACGCAGCAGTGCGATGGCATTCCCCGCCTCTTTGGTGCTCTCCTGCATCACGACCGTATCGGCACCCTGCGGCAGGGGCGCGCCGGTGAATATGCGCATCGCCGTGCCAGGATGTAGTGTCGCGGGTGGTTGCCCTGCCGCGGCGATACCGCTCACGGGCAGGGTGACCGCGGGGGCGTCGCTGAACCGCAGCGCATACCCATCCATCGCGGCACAGTCAAAGCGGGGCATGTCCGTCTGTGCCAGGACGGGCGCAGCAAGCACGCGCCCTGCCGCCAGGTGCAGCGGTACGCTTTCGGTCCGTGGTTGGGGCGGGACACAGGCCAGCGCCCGCGTCAGGGCCGTAGGTACGGATGCCAGCTTGTCATGTGCGGCGTCGCAGCCGCATCCGGGCGACGAGATCGAGCCGAACAAGGTCATTGCGCCGCCTCCAGGTCCGGTCGTCCGCGAGAGATCGTACAATCGAGATCATTCAGCCGCCCGTCCTTCAGCCCGTAGATCAACCCGTGAACCGCGACCTGCGCGCCGCGCGCCCAGGCGCGTTGCAGGATCGGGGTTTCGGCCACGCGCGTCACCCCGTCGATCACGTTCAACTCTGCCAGTCGGTCGCGGCGCGTTTCGGCATCGGGGGCCTGCGCCAGCTCGGCAGCATAGGACCGGGCCAGACGGCGGATCGGCTCCAGCCAGTGGTCGGCCAGATTGTTCGAGAATTCTTCGGTCGCGGCCCGGACCCCACCACAGCCATAATGGCCGCAGACTATGATCTCGCGGATATGCAGCGTGTCCACCGCGAACTCCAGCGTCGACAGCATGTTCATGTCCGCACTGTGGACGATATTGGCTACGTTACGATGGACAAAGACCTCGCCGGGGTCGAGCCCGGCCACCACATTAGCGGGTACGCGGCTGTCAGAGCAGCCGATCCAGAAGAAACCGGGGGCTTGCTGGTCCGACAGCCGCGGGAAAAATCCCGGCTCATCGATGTTGCGCCGGTCCGACCAGTCACGGTTGCGTTTGAGAATATCTTCGAGCATGTTTGCCGGCCTTTCTGGACTGTGGCCCTGCGCGCCGGGCAATCATACGGTTGCGCAGGCTGCCCCGTGCTTTTTCATGGTTCCTATTCCGGCCGTTCGGGCAGCCCCGCGATCTCGGCTGCCGACATCAACCTGCCGACAAAGAGACGTGACGCCCGCGCCCAGGCCGCCTTTTCCATGGCGGTGGCGATTTGCGATCTGACCGCCTCGAAGGGCAGCGTATCCCCGTATGCGACAGCGTTCAAACGAATGATGTGCCAACCGTGACGGCTGAGGACCGGGCTGGCCGATACCTCGCTGTCCGTCATCTGGCGCAGGGCGGCTTCGAATTCCGGCACCGCGTCGCCGGGACTCATCTGGCCCAGTTGTCCGCCATTCGCGCTTGATCCGCAATCGCTGTGTTCGCGCGCCAGCATTGCAAAATCTTCCTTGCCAGAGGTTGCACGCGCTGCCAGTTGATCGGCGTGCGTGCGCGCCGTTTCGCGCGCGGCCTCGTCGCGCGGATCACAGGCCAACAGGATATGCGACACCTCCCACAGGGGCGGGGCGCGGAACCGCTCCGGGTCGCGGGCCCAGACCTCATGCACGTCGCTTTCGGATGGCGTGTCCACGTCGATTTCGGCCTCAAGAAGGCCCCGGATCTGGGCCTCCTCTTCGGTTTCGAATCGACCAGGGGACAGTTCGCGGCTCTCGGCCTTCATCTGCCGTCTGCGCGCCTCCTGCAGCAGTAGCGCCCGAACAGCCAGAGCATGGGCAGCCTTGCGCCATGCGATGCCGGGCTTGTCCTTGGGCCCGGAGTGGTTCTGGGTCTCTGCCGCGATGTCGGCATGGGCCACGGTTTCGCCATTGATGATGAGGTCGGGGAAAAGTGCCTTGTTCATAATGCTCACTCCGCCGGATTGGTGCGCTGGCGCGCCGTCTTGCGTGGGGGCAGGGCCTGCTGCCGACGTGAGCGCACCAGCTGATAACCCGGACGCAGCAGGAAGCGGAAAGGCAGCGCCAGCCCGGAAATCATGTGTACCAGCCGGGTGAACGGGAACAGCATCACGATTATCAGCCCCAGCAGGATATGGAATTTATAAAGCCAGTGCACATCGACCACCTGGGCCCATGCGTTGAGTTTGAGCATGACCACACTCTGGCTCCAGGTCATGAAGCGGACCATTTCGATCCCGTCCATATGCTCCAGCGTCAGGGTAATCGTGCCGAGCCCGACAAAGAGCTGTAACCAGATCAGGGCAAGGATCAGGATGTCCATGAAGCTGGAGTGGACGCGAATGCGCGGATCGAACAGGCGGCGATGCAGCAGCATCGACGCGCCGATCAGCGCCGCAACCCCGGCGACGCCGCCGATGATCACGGCCATCCATTGCTTGAACCCATGCGGCACGCCCAATGCGTCGATCAACCAGAGCGGAGTGAACAGGCCGATCAAATGGCCAAAGAACACCGTGATGATGCCGACGTGAAACAGCACAGAACCCCAAATCAGCTGCTTGCGACGCAATAGCTGGCTTGACGAGGATTTCCAGGTGAAGGGATCGCGCTCGTAACGGGCGATGCTGCCCACGAGCAGCACGGTCAGTGCGACATAGGGCATGACTCCGAAGATGAAGTAATTGATATCGAAATTGGCGAATAGCATTTCTGATCCTCCCTATTCTGCCGCGTGGCGTGCGGGGGTGACGGGTGTGTCCATACGCGAGAGCATGTCTCGCACCTGGGGACAGCCGGCATTGGGATCTGGGCCGAAGGTGACTTCGGTTTCCTCCCAGACCGCGTCCAGCGCCTCCAGATCATTGGGATCGACTTCCTCGGCCTTCAGCATCTCGGCGACGGCCTGCTGGTCAGCCTTGGCACCCGACAATTGCACGAGCGTGTCAAAGACGGCCGCATAGGTGCTTTCCCTGCGGGCGAGCCGTTCGCTGAGGACGACAAAGATATGGGCGGCGTCGGCCAGTATCTCTCGTGCCTCGGCGGCGGGCAGCATCGACAGAAACTCCAGCAGCACCGGCAGGTGATCGGGCAGTTCGGATGTGGCCGGATCGTAACCATGTTCACGGTAGGTCTCGATCAGCGACACCATCGCGCCGCCCCGGTCACGGCTCTCGCCGTGGACATGCTCGAAGAGGTTGAGCGACAGCGTGCGCGAACGATCAAAGAGCAGCACAAACCGCTCTTCGAGTTCGTAGATGTCGCGCGCGCCCAGTTCGTCGGCCAGGGGACGCAATGCCCGGCGCGCTGCCGCTGTCACGCGCGTGTCCGAGGCCAGGACGCCTGCGATCTCGGGCATGGCATGCTGCAGTTCGCGCGTTGGATAGCTCAGGATCAGGGACAGCGCCTTGAGCGTTCTGTCGTGTAATTGGGGGGCCATATCACATCACCTCCGTGGGCATTTTCAGGGGTTTCTTTGACCCGCCAAAGAGCGAGCCCTTGGAAATACCGGAAGAGCATCCGTTGCCATCGGTAAAGCCGCAGCCGCCGCGCAGGTCATAGGCGTCCTCGACCTGTTCGCGGTGGGTGGTGGGGATCACGAAACGGTCCTCGTAATCGGCCAGCGCCATGATCTTGTACATGTCCTCGATCATTCGGCCCGTCAGGCCGACACGCTTTGCAATGCCCTCGTCCTGGACGCCTTCGATGGTCTTGGCGCGCATGTAGGCACGCATGGCCAGCATCCGCTCCAGTGCCGTGACCACCGGGGCCTCGTCACCTGCGGTCAGCATGTTGGCGAGGTATTTCACCGGAATGCGCAGGTTCTTGACGTCGGGCATGTCGCCGTCCATGCCGATGGCACCGGCCTCTGCCGCGTTCTGGATCGGGCTGAGCGGCGGAATGTACCACACCATCGGCAACGTCCGGTATTCGGGATGCAGCGGAAAGGCGACCTTCCAATCCATCGCCATTTTCCAGATCGGGCTGTTCTGCGCGCCCTTGATCCAGTCCTGCGGAACGCCATCCGCCAGGGCGGCTTCGATCACTGCCGGGTCGTGCGGGTCCAGGAACACACCCAGCTGCGCATCATAGAGGTCGGTGGTGTTCTCGACTGACGCGGCTTCTTCGATCTTGTCCGCGTCATAGAGCATCACGCCCAGATACCGGATGCGTCCTACGCAGGTTTCCGAGCAGACCGTCGGATTGCCGCTCTCGATCCGGGGATAGCAAAAGGTGCATTTCTCGGATTTGCCGGTGGACCAGTTGTAATAGATCTTCTTGTAGGGGCAGCCCGATACGCACATCCGCCAGCCGCGGCACTTCTCTTGATCAATCAGAACGATGCCGTCCTCTTCGCGCTTGTAGATCGCGCCCGAGGGGCAGGATGCGACGCAGGTCGGATTGAGGCAATGCTCGCACAGGCGCGGCAGGTACATCATGAAGGTGTTTTCGTATTCGCCGTAGATTTCCTTCTGGATGCCCTCGAAATTGTAATCCTCGGACCGTTTGGCGAACTCTCCACCAAGGATTTCCTCCCAGTTCGGGCCCTTCTCGATCTTCTCCATCCGCTCGCCGGTGATCTTGGACCGGGGGCGGGCAGTCGGAAACGCCTTCATCTCGGGGGCCGACTTCAGGTGGTCGTAGTCGAAATCGAACGGCTCGTAATAATCGTCGATCTCGGGCAGGGACGGGTTGCCAAAGATATTCGCCAGGATACGCCACTTGCCGCCCTGCTTGGGTTGCAACTTGCCCGAGCGGGTCCGTTCCCAGCCACCATTCCAGCGCGCCTGATTTTCCCAGTCGGTCGGATAGCCCAGCCCCGGCTTGGTCTCGACGTTGTTGAACCATGCGTATTCGACGCCGTCGCGGCTGGTCCAGACGTTCTTGCAGGTGACAGAGCAGGTGTGACACCCAATGCATTTGTCGAGGTTCAGAACCATACCGATTTGTGCGCGCACTCTCATTGTGCTGCCTCCTTCTCATTCGCCGGCTCGTCGAGCCAGTCCACCTTTTTCATTTTACGCACGACAACAAATTCGTCGCGGTTGCTGCCCACGGTGCCGTAATAGTTGAACCCGTAGGCCTGATGGGCGTAGCTGCCGATCATATGCGTGGGCTTCAGCACCGTGCGGGTGACCGAGTTGTGAATGCCGCCGCGATTGCCGGTCTTCTCGGAGCCGGGCGTGTTGATGATCTTTTCCTGGGCGTGATACATGAACGTGCTGCCGTCCTTGATCCGCTGGCTGACCACCGCCCGCGCCGTCAGGGCGCCGTTGATGTTATAGAGCTCGATCCAGTCGTTATCGACGATGCCGACGGATTTCGCGTCATTCTCGCTGAGCCAGACCACCGGCCCGCCCCTGTTGAGCGTCAGCATCAGCAGGTTGTCGGTATAGGTGGAGTGGATGCCCCATTTCTGGTGCGGCGTGATGAAGTTCAGCACCAGCGTATCGCCTTCGTCCTGAATGGTCTTGGTGACCGTCTTGAGGTCGACGGGTGGGCGATAGGACATCAGCCCCTCACCAAAGGCACGCATCCACAGGTGATCCTGATAGAGCTGTTGACGACCTGTCAGTGTGCGCCACGGGATCAGCTCATGCACGTTGGTGTAGCCGGCGTTATAACTGACCTTCTCGCTCTCGATCCCCGACCAGGTGGGCGACGAGATGATCTTGCGCGGTTGCGCCGCAATATCCCGGAAGCGAATCTTGTTGTGATGCTCGCCTTCGGCCAGGTGCGCATGTTTGCGGCCGGTGAATTTCTCCAATGCTTCCCAGGCTTTAACAGCCACTTCGCCGTTGGTTTCCGGGGCCAGCATCAGAACGACCTCGCAGGCGTCGATCGCGGTGTCGATCCTGGGCCTGCCTTCGGCCGATCCATCCAGTTGCACGCCGTTCAGCGCACCGAGGTTGTCAATCTCGGCCTGGGTGTTCCAGCCGATCCCTTTTCCGCCATTGCCCAGCTTGTCCATGAGCGGCCCAAGCGATGTGAAGCGGTCGTAGATCTTGGAATAGTCCCGCTCGACCGCGATGAAGTTCGGGGCGGTCTTGCCGGGGATCAGCTCGCATTCGCCTTTCTTCCAGTCCCGCACGTGATCCTGGGCAATCTCGGAAGGGGTGTCGTGCATGGTCGGAACCGCCACGATGTCGGTCTCGACGCCGAGGATCTCGGGGGCGACCTGCTGAACCTTCTTGGCGATGGACTTGAAGATTTCCCAATCCGACTTGGACTCGTATGCGGGATCAACCGCCGCCTGAAGCGGGTGGATGAACGGGTGCATGTCGGACGTGTTCATATCGTCCTTCTCGTACCAACTGGCCGTTGGCAGAACGATGTCGGAATAGACGCAGGTGGTGGACATGCGAAAGTCGATGGTGACCAGCAGGTCCAGCTTGCCGCGCGGCGCATCCTTGTGCCATTTCGCCTCTTTCGGCAATTGCGCGCCATCCTCACCCAGATCCTTGCCCATGACGCCGTGATCGGTGCCCAGCAGGTGCTTGAGGAAATACTCATGCCCCTTGCCGCTGCTGCCCAGCAGGTTGGAGCGCCAGACAAAGAGGTTGCGCGGCCAGTTCTCGGGGGCGTCCGGGTCTTCGCATGACATTTCCAGCGCGCCCGATTTCAGCTGTTCGGCCACATAGGCAGGGATCTCCTTGCTTGCCGTCTTGGCGGCCTTAGCGACCTCCAGCGGGTTTGTCTTGAGCTGCGGCGCAGAGGGCAGCCAGCCCATGCGCTCGGCGCGAATGTTGAAATCAATCAGGTTTGCGTCCCAATCGCCCTCTGGTGCGGTAGGGCTGAGGATCTCCTTGGCCTCCAGCGTCTCGTAGCGCCACTGGTCGGTATGGGCATACCAGGCCGAGGTGGCGTTCATCTGCCGCGGCGGGCGGTTCCAGTCCAGCGCAAAGGCGACCGGGAGCCAGCCGGTTTGCGGGCGCAGCTTTTCCTGGCCCACATAGTGCGCCCAACCGCCGCCGGTCTGGCCGACGCAGCCGCACATCACCAGCATGTTGATGATGCCGCGATAGCTCATGTCCATGTGATACCAGTGGTTGATACCGGCACCGAGGATGACCATTGATTTGCCGTTGGTCTTTTCCGCGTTATTCGCGAACTCGCGCGCGACATGGATGATCTTGTCGGCGGGAACACCGGTGATCCTGGCGGCCCAGGCCGGCGTGCCCGGCATCTCGTCGGTGTAGTCCGAGGTCACCCAGTCACCGCCAAGCCCACGATCAAGCCCATAGTTGGCGCAGAAGAGGTCGAACACGGTGGTCACGAGGGTTTCGCCCTCGGCGGTGGCGACCTTGCGCACGGGGATGTTGCGGGTCAGCACGTTGGGGTGGCTGGCGTCGGTGGCGAAATGCACATGGGCCTCGCCCCCGAAATAGGGGAAGTCGACGCCGACCACTTCGTCGTGATCCTCATCCAGAGCCAGGCTCAGCTTCAGCCGCGTGTCAGCCTTGGCGGCACGTTCCTCCAGGTTCCATTCACCGTCTTCGCCCCAGCGATACCCGACCGAGCCATTCGGCGCGACCAGATTGCCGGAGATTTCGTCAAGCGCGACGGTTTTCCACTCCGGGTTGTTGTCTTCGCCCAGTTTGCCGTCCAGATCGTCGGCCCGCAGGAACCGGCCCGCGATCAGTCGCCCGTCTTTCTCCTCCAGCTTTACCAGCATCGGGAAGTCAGAGTATTTGCGGGTGTAATCCTGGAAATACGCGGCCTGACGATCGAGGTGATACTCGCGCAGGATGACGTGGCCAAAGGCCATCGCCAGCGCCGCATCGGTGCCTTGCTTGGCGGGCAGCCAGACATCGCCGAATTTGGCAGCCTCGGAATAGTCGGGGCAGACGACGGCGGATTTGGTGCCCTTGTAGCGCGCTTCGGTATAGAAATGCGCGTCCGGCGTCCGGGTCTGGGGCACGTTCGAACCCCAGAGCAGCAGATAGCCTGCGTTGAACCAGTCGGCGCTTTCGGGTACGTCGGTCTGTTCGCCCCATGTCTGCGGGCTTGCCGGTGGCAGGTCGCAATACCAGTCATAAAAGGACATGCAGGTGCCGCCCATCAGGCTCAGATAGCGCGACCCTGCGGCATAAGAGATCATCGACATCGCCGGGATGGGTGAAAAGCCAAAGATCCGGTCGGGGCCGTAGGTCTTGGCGGTATAGGCATTGGCGGCGGCGACGATATCGGTCGCCTCGTCCCAGGTGGCGCGCACGAAGCCGCCCTTGCCGCGCGTCTCGACATAGCTGGCGCGCAGCACGGGGTCGCTCTGGATCGCGGTCCAGGCCTCGATCGCGGTCTTGGTTTCGCGCATCTTGCGCCAGACTCTCATCAGCTTGCCGCGGATCAGCGGGTTCTTTACCCGGTTGGCGGAATAGAGATACCAGCTGTAGCTGGCACCGCGGGCACAGCCGCGCGGTTCGTGGTTGGGCAGGTCGGGACGGGTGCGCGGGTAATCGGTCTGTTGGGTTTCCCAGGTCACGATCCCGGATTTGACGTAAATTTTCCAGCTGCATGATCCGGTGCAGTTCACACCGTGGGTCGAGCGCACGATTTTGTCGTGCCGCCAGCGGTTGCGATAGGTGTCCTCCCAGTCGCGGTTTTCGCGGGTCACCTGGCCATGACCGTTCGAGAATTTTTCAAGTTCCTTGGACTGGAAGAAGTTCAGTCTATCGAGCAGATGGCTCATGTCTTTCTCCTGTTATTGGCGGGCGGCGCCCAGATGTACCGGGCGCACGGGCTTTTATGGGTTCAGCAGGGAACCGGAGCGGATTTGCGGCTGTAGAACATCCAGCAGATTACGGCGCATGCGACGTAGAAGCCGAGGAATGCCCAGAGCGCGCCGTTCGGGGCCCCGGTCATGGCGATCGACGTGCCGTAGCTCTTGGGGATGAAGAATGCGCCGTAGGCGGCGATGGCCGAGGTGAAGGCGATGATCGCGGCGCTTTCGCGTGCCGATTGCTTGTGTGTTGCGGCCTCGTCCAGTTGGGGCATCAGGCGGGGCACTTCCTGACGCATGATCGAGGGGATCATCTGGAAGGTCGATGCGTTGCCCACACCAGTCAGGAAGAACAGCGCCATGAAGCAGGCGAAGAAGCCCCAGAAATTGCCAGTGGCACTCGCTTCTGATGGCAGGAACTGCAGCACACCAAAGACCGCAACGATCATCCCGATAAAGGTCCAGAAGGTCACGCGACCGCCGCCGAACCTGTCCGAAATCCACCCCGTGCCCGCGCGGCTGAGCGCGCCGACAAGTGGCCCGAGAAAGGCGTATTGCAATGCGTTCACTTCCGGGAACTGGGTTTTCATCAGCAGCGGGAACCCGGCGGCATAGCCGATGAAGCTGCCGAAGGTGCCGGTGTAGAGGATGCACATGATCCAGTTATGCTTGCGGCTGAAGATGATCGCCTGATCCGCAAAGGAGGATTTCGCCGAGGCGATATCGTTCATGCCCAGATAGGCCGCGACGGTCGAGAGCAGGATGAACGGCACCCAGATGAAACCGGCGTTTTGCAGCCATAACTGGCCGCCGTCGCTCAGCGGTTGCGGATCACCACCCAGGACGCCGAAAACGCCCAGGGTGATGACCAGCGGCACGAGGAACTGCATGACCGACACACCCAGATTGCCCAGACCGGCATTCAGTGCCAGCGCATTGCCCTTTTCCGCCTTGGGATAAAAGAAGCTGATATTGGCCATGGATGATGCAAAGTTGCCCCCGCCAAGACCACAAAGCAACGCCAGAACCAGGAATATCAGGTAGGGTGTATCGGGGTTCTGAACCGCATAGCCGATGCCCAGTGCCGGCAGCAGCAGCGATGCGGTCGACATCGTTGTCCAGAGGCGGCCGCCAAAGATCGGCACCATGAAGCTGTAGAAAATCCGCAGCGTCGCGCCCGAAAGACCCGGCAGCGCAGCCAGCCAGAACAGCTGCCCCTGATTGAAGTCAAAGCCGATGGCTGGCAGCCGCGCGACCACGACGGACCACACCATCCAGACCGAAAAGGCCAGCAGGAGGGCAGGGATCGAGATCCACAGATTGCGCCGGGCGGTCTTGCGGCCCTTGGTGGCCCAGAAGTCTGCGTCTTCGGGGTCCCACTCGGTCAGGGTGGCCGCCGAAGGGGTTTCGGGCACCGGCATGCCTTCGAATTCGGGCAGTTGCGGCAGGGCATCGCGGGCGATCTCGGGGTGGGCGCGTTCCATGCTGCGCACGGCCATGTGCATCCAGACCAGCGCGATACCCACAAGGACAAAGAGTAAGGCAAAGCAGGTCGTATAGACGCCCGTGAGATCGAGAAGCACGCCGAAGACGATCGGCAGGATAAAGCCGCCCAAGCCCCCGATCATCCCCACCAGACCGCCGACAGAGCCGACGTTTTCAGGGTAGTAGACCGGGATATGCTTGAAGACCGCAGCCTTGCCCAGGCTCATGAAGAAGCCGAGCGCAAAGATCGTCAGAATGAAGGGGCCAAAGCTCATTCTGGTGGTGAATGTGATGTCGCCGTGCACGGCATGGATCGTGTAGGTCGTGGGCGGATAGGACAGCATGAACAGCAACACCAATGAGAAGCCGAACGTCCAGTACATCACCGCCCGTGCGCCGAAACGGTCGCTCAGGTGGCCGCCGTAAGCGCGGAAAATGCTGGCCGAGAGCGAAAAGGCGGCGGCAGCCATACCGGCGGTCCGGATGTCGAGATGGTACATGTCGACCAGATAGTGTGGCAGCCACAGCGCGAGCGCCACGAACGCCCCGAAGACAAAGAAATAGTAGAGTGAAAACCGCCAGACCTGCAGGTTCTTCAACGGGGTGAGTTGCGCGGCGATGGTAGCGGCCTTGCCGCCTGATTTGCGACGTGCCTCGAACACCGGGTCATTCTTGGCAAAGAAGAAGAAGAAGATGGCGATCGCCGCCAGACCGAGCGCCCAGGTGTTGGCCACGGCTTCCCAGCCATAGGCCACCATCACGAAGGGCGCGCCGAACTTGGTCACGGCGGCGCCGACGTTACCGGCTCCGAAAATGCCGAGAGCAGTGCCCTGTTTGTCGCGCGGATACCAGTGCGAGACGTAGGCGACACCGATCGCAAACGACCCGCCGGCCAGCCCGACGCCGAGGGCGGCCAGCAGGAACATCGGGTAGGTCTCGGCCATCGTGAGCAACCATGTCGCTAGCGCCGCTAACAACATCTGCACCGGAAATACGATGCGCCCGCCAAACTGTTCGGTCCAGATTCCGAGGATCAACCGGGTCAGCGAACCGGTCAGGATCGGGGTTGCTACCAGAATGCCGAATTGGGTTTCACTCAGCCCCAGTTCGCTTTTGATCTGAACGCCGATGATTGCAAAGATTGTCCAAACCGCAAAGTTCAGCGTGAACGCGAAGGTGCTCAGTCCGAGGGCCCAGTTCTGGTCGCTTCGCATTGGGGTCGAGGTCGTCATCACAGATCCTTTCAGGTGAGAGCGCGCGATCTTGACGCTCTACTTTCAGGGTATGTGATGTCCATTGAGCCGGATTTTCGGCATGATCGAAATCAACTATGAGCTAGCAGGTTGCGAAATAAATGATGCCGCAAAAAAAATCATATTTGGATGTGCACGGATCAAGCCAACAAATGTGATAGGCAATCAGGGTATTGACAGCTCGGGGTCTTTAGCTTGATAGATTGTCAATCTACACAAGGCATACGGATTACCCATTGGCCGAATCGTTTGAATCAGAAGTCCGCAAGCTGGGCATTTTTTCCGCAATGGAAGAGTCGCATTTCGATGGGCTGATGCGCGCGGCCTATGTGCAGAATTTTCCACCACATGTGGAGCTGATCACCGAAGGCGATATCAGCGATTTCCTGCATATCGTGCTTGTTGGCACGGTCGAGTTATTCTCGACCTGGAACAACCGCGAGACGTCGCTGGCAATGGTGCGCCCGGTATCGACCTTTATTTTGGCCGCTACGATCCGCGACGCGCCCTACCTGATGTCCGCGCGAACGCTGGAGAAGAGCCGGATCGCGCTTATCCCGTCTCAGGATGTCCGCCGGGCTTTCGGAGAGGACGCCGCATTCGCCCGCGCGATTGTGGATGAGCTGGCCAATTGTTATCGTGCGGTGGTCAAGAACACCAAGGACCTCAAGCTGCGCACTTCGCTGGAACGGCTGGCCAATTACCTGTTGCGCGAACAGCGCCGTCAGGCCGGTGCGCCACAGTTCGACCTGCCGTTTGAAAAGCGGCGATTGGCCTCGTTTCTCGGCATGACGCCGGAAAACCTCAGCCGGGCGTTCAAAGGGCTGCGTCCCTACGGCGTAGTGGTTGACGGCTCCTGCATGACCATAACCGATCAGGCGGATCTGGAGGGGTTTGCCAAGCCCAGCCCATTGATAGACAACCACCGAACCTGACCACGCGGTTCATGATGGCAAGTCCACCATGCCGGGAAAATGCTGCCAGCCGCGCAAGGATCGGTTATAGCGTTTCGGTTTGTTGTTGGATCACAATCTCGAAGCGCTTTAGGATTTGTAACCAGAATTCCCGGCGACTAGACTTGCCCCTGACGCGACATCAGGACCAGACACAGGCTGCACCCCGGAGTTTCCTCAGTAAAATTGGATGAATTGCCACGATGAAACGCCTTGTCGAATCCGGCCTCATGTTCGGCAACCTGATCCATGTGTCGTCTCCGGCGCTGGTCGAGCGGTATAATCGCGCGCTGCTGCATCTGACCGGGCAGAGGACGGCACTGACGGATTTCTATATCGACATCTCCGGCTACTCGCCGGAAATTGGCCATGAACTGGGCGATCATCTCTACCTCAATCATGCAGGCGTGAACCGGCAATTCATCCTGCTCAGCACCCAACAAAAGACCGCGCCGCTGCTTGGGGCCAAGTTTTCCACTTCGCGGGGCATCCTGCGCCAGTTCATCGAAGAGAACGAGGCAGCGCTTTTTGCGCTGACTGCGCGCGATGCGGTGGCGGGCGAGTTGGTGAATTCGGTCTTTGACATGTCCGCGCCGGAACGCCTCTTTGATCTGCGCCGCGTGCGCGTCGAGGCGGACACCACCGGTGGCGCCGTCCGGCAGGCGGAGAAGCTGAAGGACAAGACCGACCGCTTTCTGACCAAAGAGGATGCATGGTTCGACGATGTGCTGATCGCGCAGATGATCGAGCTTGCCGGCGAGACCGGAAATGTGGTGCGCAATCCGGTGAATTTGAAGGAAATGAGCTTTGACCAGCGCAATTTCTGGACCGCGCATTTCGGTGGCGTGTACCTCTTTCAGCAGATGGACCATCCCGCGCTGATCACCGCCGGCGACAGGAAAACCCTGGGCGATCTGCCGATCGAGCATGTTTTCGACCTCACAGAGCGGAACCGGATCGCGAAATTTCTCGAAGACAACGATCTGACAGAACCGGTGGTCAAGGCACGCGGCGTGAATGCGGGCGCTATCCTGCGACAGAAGATGGATTTCATCCTGGTCGATGCGCTGGCTGGCGAGGCGGCCGATCTGACGGGGCGCACGCGCGCTGACATGCGGCGTCTGGCACGTCGCCACGCGGATCAGCTGCCAGAGGAGTTTCACGCACTCGCGGCACTGGCCAACTGGGTCGAAAATGATGGCCCATGGCCGCGGATCACATCCGATCACCCAGCCTATTTCTATACTCTGCGGGCCGCCGATCATCCGGATGCGGACCTGATCAACATGCTTTTGTCCGAACTGTCGCCAAAGGATATCCGTCAGCTTTTCATCTGTCACAAGCCGCTCTTTTACAGGCTTTATCAGAACTGGTCCGAGGCCAAGAAGGCCTATGTCGTCGAGTTCCTGAAGCGCGAGTACCTGATCGACAAGGCCGGTGCGCGTCAGGCTCTGTTCGGCCACGAGCCCGCGATGACCGAGCCCGCCCCTCCAAGACCCCGGCCAAGGGTGAAAGGACCGTGGGGTTAATGCGTTTCGCCATAGGTCGGACCAAGACAATATGGCGAAATGCGCGCAACCTGTCGGTCACTCTGGGTGTTTCGAGAAAGCTTGAGATGCAAGTCAATCTCGAAACATTTCAAGGCTTTTTCAGGCCAGTTCCAATCTTTGCCTTGCCAAGCATGGCCTTCGGGCGGCAATATATTCATGTTATTGAATGAAAATGGAGCACGCCATGATCACGCGCCGACAGATGATTGCCGGGTTGGGGGCTGCAATGCTTGCGGGGCAGGGTGGCCGTGCCATTGCGGGCGCGCGGCACGATATCGGCGCGATGCGTCTCACCTCGCTCAGCGACGGCAATCTGGTGCTGCCGGGCAGCTTTTTCTTCGACGGACTGCCGCAGGATGAGGTGCTGGCGATTCTGGCGCATCATGATTTGGCCTTCGAGGAACTCCAGCCACCGTGCAACGTCACGCTGCTGCAGGACGGGGAACGCACCGTTTTATTTGATGCGGGTGCAGGCTCGGGCTTCATGCCGAGTGCCGGCGCACTGACGGACAGTCTGGATGCCGTCGGGGTCGCGCCCGGGGATGTGACGCATATCGTCTTTACCCATGCGCATCCCGATCACCTGTGGGGGGTGCTCGACGATTTTGACGATCTTACCTTTCCCCAGGCCAGTTACATGATGGGCGCGGCGGAGTGGGACTATTGGCGCGACCCTGCGACGGTGGACAGCATCGGCGCTGCGCGGGTGAGCTTTGCGGTAGGCGCAACGCGCAGGCTGGATGCCATCGAGGAGCGCATGCATATCTTCCGCGAAGGTGAGGAAGTTCTGCCGGGCGTCGCCGCCGTGGCCAGCTATGGGCACACGCCCGGGCATATGGCGTTCGAGCTGCGTTCGGGCACCGAGGCGCTCTTGATCGGCGGTGATGCGATCGGCAATCATCACGTCGCCTTTGCCCGCCCCGAATGGCCCCATGGTGCGGATCAGGACACTACGCTGGGCGCGCAAACCCGCGCGCGGCTACTGGACAAGCTGGCGCAGGAGCAGATTGCGCTGATTGGTTTTCATCTGCCGGGTGGCGGTATCGGGCGGGTCGAGCGGAACGGCGACGCCTACCGGTTTGTAACGGAGGATATGTGATGCGCTGGATTGCAATTTGGCTCTTTGCCGCGGGTATGGCCACGGCGAGCGAGGATATCGCGGACAAGTACCCCGGCTCGATGCTCTATGACAAACCGGTGGAGTTTATCCCCGGCGTGTTTTCCGCCACCGGGGCCACAGCCCCACCGACCTACGAGAACGCGGGCCATAACAACAACCTCAGCTTTATCATCACCGGTGACGGGGTCGTGGTGATCAATGGTGGCGCGGCCTACGGGCTGGCCAAGGCATTGCACGACGAAATCCGTGCGCTGACAGATCAGCCGGTCAGATTGGTCTTTAACGAGAACGGGCAGGGCCATGCGATACTCGGCAATAGCTACTGGGCCGAACAGGACGTGCCGATCGTCATGCATGCGGATGCAGCCCACGAGGTCGCGGAATATGGCGGCACGATCCTGGAGGGAATGAAACGCTACAACCGCGATCAGGCGGCGGGTACGGTGATTGTCGAACCGACCGAGACGTTTGAGGATGAATACATCGTCGAGATGGGCGATTTTCGCATCGAGGCGCGGCATCTGGGCCCGGCGCACAGTCCGGGCGATATCGTCATATGGCTGCCCGAGCAGAGCCTCGTGATCTCGGGTGACGTGGCGTTTCACGAACGCATGCTGCCGATCTTCCCGGATACAATGACCGCAGACTGGCTAGAGACGTGGGATACTGAATTCGAAGCGTTGAATGCCACCTATGTGATCCCCGGTCATGGGCACCCGACCAACATGGATCAGGTGCGGCGTTATACGCGCGATTATCTGGTCTATCTGCGCGGCAAGATCGGCGAGCATATCGAGAATGGTGGCGATCTGACCGAGGCTTATTACGTCGATCAATCGCCTTATGCCCATCTAGACACGTTCGAAGAGCTTGCGACCAAGAATGCCGGACGCGTCTATGAGCAGATGGAGTGGGAGTAGCGCGAAATAGGGTGATAATTCAGGCTGATGGAACGATGTTGGCCGATTGGTCCGGCCCTGCCGAATGTTGCGGATTACTTTCCCTCGATGGCGTGAAGGATCAGAATTCCGTCCCTGACCCACCCCCTTGACCCTGCGGCGCAGTGTCCCATTTAAGGCGGGACTGTCTCAGATTTTGGGGGCGATTCCGCCATGCTTTTCGATCTTTATGACCTGCCATTCGACGTCCAGGGTGCGCATCTATATCTCGGGCTGGCGCTGGGCCTGCTGTTCGGCATCGCTGCACAGATAAGCCGGTTCTGCCTGCGCCGCGGGCTTGTGACAGGGCCGGACCGGGGGCCTGCGCTGGGCACCTGGCTGACGGCTCTGGCCACCGGGCTTGCGGTGACGAGTGCGGCCACCTGGCTGGGCTGGGTCGACCTGTCGGATCACCGCCTGATGACAACCGATCTGCCGCTTCTGGCCATTGTCGTTGGCGGGCTGACCTTCGGCATCGGCATGGTGCTGACGCGTGGCTGTGTCAGCCGTCTGACCGTGCTGGGCGGAACCGGCAACCTGCGGGCGCTGACCGTGTTGCTGGTCTTTGCCGTGATGGCGCACGCGACGCTCAAGGGTGTCTTTGCCCCACTCCGCGTGGCGCTGGGATCGGTCACGATCGAAACCGGCATCGCCACGCTGGCAGAGCTGCCGGGCGGGTTGCTGACCTGGGCGGCGCTGGCTATCGCGGGTCTGGTTGTCGCGATTACGGTGCTGCGGCCGCGCCCGCTACATGCGGCGATGGCGGTGGTGATCGGTCTGCTGATCGGGCTGGGCTGGATCACGACCGGCTGGCTGCTGATGGATGAATTCGACCCGTTGCCGGTGCAATCGCTGGCCTTCACCTCGACCTGGGCCGATAGCCTGTTCTGGACAGTGGCCTCTTCGTCGATCCCGGCGGGTTTCGGTGTCGGGTTGGTTGGCGGTGTCTTTGGCGGTGCGTTCCTGTCGGCGCTGCTGCGTCGCGAATTACGCTTTGCCAGCTTCGAGGACGCACCACAGACCCTGCGCTATGTGGCGGGTGGTGCGCTGATGGGCTTTGGCGGCGTTCTGGCGGGCGGGTGCACCGTGGGCGCGGGCCTTTCGGGCGTGTCGATGTTGAGCATTGCGGCAATCGTTGCGCTGGCGTCGATCGCCTTTGGCGCGCTGCTGGCGGATCGTGCACTGGGTCGTGCGCCGCTCATGCAGCCGGCGGAGTGATGCCTGCGGGGCGGGCCGTGCTGCCAATCGTGCGGTGGGTGATCATCGCACCTACCCACATGCAGGTGACCGCGACCCAGGCGGTCAGGGCAAAGATCGAACCGCCCGACATGCCAGCCCCCACGGCGCAGCCCCCGGCCAGCATGCTGCCGAACCCCATCAGCACCGCGCCGATCAGGTAACGTTCCATCGGGGTGTCCGCGCCGAACCTCTCGATGCGCGCCTCCCGGGTCGCGAGCGCCATCAGCGCCGCCCCGACAAACACCCCCGGCACCAGTCCGATGCCAAAGCTGAGGGGCAGGGCGCGGCTGTTTACCAGACCCATCAACGTGTCCGCCGACGGGCCGGTGAATGTCACCGACGAGATCGGCACGACGCCGAACGAAGTCTGGGCCACCACATAGGTCAGCACCCAGCCTAACCCGATGGCACCGCCGACGCACAGCGCGGCGACCGCATGGCTGGTCCGCACCCGATGCCGGTACGCCAACCCCAGCGAAGCAATCAGCGCTACCACTGCCAGCGTCGCCACGATACCCGATGTCAGGTGAAGCAGAGACAGCAGATTGCGGGCACCGCCCCCCTCGACCGTCCACAGGCTGGCCAGCGCTTCGCGCAGCGGCGACAGCGCACCACGCAGTGACATCTGCGCCGCAATGGTCAGCACGAGACCGGTCACGAGCGCCCGCAGGTTACCGGTGGCCGACAGCACCAGCAGGCGACTGGCGCAGCCACGCGCCAGGACCATACCGCAGCCGAACATCAGCCCGCCGATGATCGCACCCGACAGGCTGCCCGTCGCGGCCAGTTGCCGCGACCCTGACGGATCGAACCATCCCGCAACCACCAGAGCCTGCACGAAAACCACGCCCGCATTGAACGCAATCAGCCAAATCGCGAGGCGCGGCCCGAACAGCCCCTGCGCCACTTCGACCGTTGCAGCGCGCAGGCAGAACCGTGAATGCTGTGCGCCCGCGCCAAAGACGAGCCCAACCAAGGCACCTGCTGCGGCCAGCACGGTGCCGTCGCCATAGTGGTCCAGAAGGGCCTCGATCATGCCTGCCTCCTTTGTCGCGCAGGGACTATGCCTGCCTTGCGGCACGCGTCTGGATCTGACGCAAGATCAGTCGGGCCGGGGCTGGTGCCGGGCCGATTAATTCAGCGCGTCCTGCACGATCTCGTCCAGCAGCGCCTGCACCTCTTGCATCGGGCCGTCCGGATAGGTGCGGTAGCCTATCATCACCTCGTCATCGCGTTCGGTGACAAAGATACCGTAGGGGCAATGGGCGATGTTCATGGGATCTGCCTCCATCACCTTGCGTGACAGCAGCGCCGAGCAGAAGAGAAAGATATCGGCGCCGGCAAACAGCACCTCGTCACTGCCGACATCGGCGGCGGTACGTGCCAGCATGTCACCGGTGTGGCTGACATAGTCGACCACCAGCCCGCGCCCGATGATGGCGTTTTCCACCACAAAGGTGGCATCGTCAAAGCTGCCTGCAAAGGGGTAAGTCACGGCCTGATCACCCGCGAAAGCGGGCAGGGTGCTCAGGGTAAGGGCGGCGGCGATGGCAAATTGTCTCATGAGGTCTCCATTTCGGTTCAGGTGGGGGTGGAGCGGGCGCGCACGGATGACCGGCGCGCCCGAAATGCTCAGCCGAACATGTCTGCCGAGATGGCGTCGTACCAGCCGACCGACTCTTCAAAGGTGGCCTTGCGGGTTGCGCTGTCCTCGCCTGTCTGGCTGATGAAACCGTCCACCTTGGCGATCTTCTCTGCGGTAGGTTCGTAGGTCGCGCCGACCTTGACGCCGTTGTCGGTGTCGATCAGTGACCAGCATGTGTTCGAGAACTTGGCCGGGAACACCTTGGAGTCGGTGAGCGCACCGCGCACGGCATTGGCACAGACCTTGGCCTGGCTATTGGCCGAAAAGGCGGATTTCGGCATGTCGCCTTGTTGGCAGGCATCGCCCAGGACATAGATGTCCGGGTCTGCCCGGCTGCTCATGTCGGCAGGGTTGATCGGGGCCCAGTTGCCATCCGTCACACCTGCGATCTCGGCGATGCGCCCGGCTTTTTGTGCCGGAATGACGTTGCATACGTCGACTTTGGTTTCCTCGCCGTCGATGGTCACGGTCATGGCGATCGGATCGACCGAGACATTGCCGCCGCCGAAATCCTCGCCGATCCAGTCGATCATGCCGGTATAGTGATCGGCCCAGCCTTCCTGAAAGAGGCCCATCTTGGAGAATTTCGCCTTGGGGTCGGCGATGATGATCTTGGCCGTTGGATTGCTGGCCTTCAGTGTGTGGGCGATCATCGAGATCCGCTCATACGGTCCCGGCGGGCAGCGATAGGGATTTGGCGGCGCGACCATCGCAAAGGTGCCGCCCTCGGGCATTGCCATCACCTGCGCCTTCAGTAGTTCGGTCTGCGATCCGGCCTTGTAGGCGTGCGGCATGGTATTTTGCGCGGCAACGCTCCAGCCCGCCACGGAACCGTCGATGAAATCAATGCCGGGGCTGAGGATCAGCTTGTCATAGGGCAGCATATCGCCACCTGCGAGCGTCACATTACCGGCGTGGCTGTCCACGTCGATGGCCCAGTCATGCACCACATTGACGCCGCCTGCGGCGAGCCTGCCGTAGGTGTGGGCCAGATCATCCATCTGCCTGAACCCGCCAAGATAGAGGTTCGAAAAGAAACAGGTGAAGTAGGTGCGCGACGGCTCGATCAGCGTCACATCGATCATCCCCTTGCTGTCCTTGGCAATGTAGCGCGCGGTCGTGGCTCCACCCGCACCGCCGCCGATCACGACGACGCGTGGCTTGTCGTGGCCAGCGGCCAGCAGGGCAGGGGCATGCAGCGTCGCAGCCGCCGCTACGCCAGTTCTCAGAAACGTGCGTCTGTTGAATGTCATGGTCTTTCCTCCCTTGGGTGTTGCCCCGAATTAGTCGAGGTCTTTGAAATAGGCCGCCAGCGCCGCGATCTCTTCGTCCGACAGCCGCCCGGCCATCATCTGCATGACCGGGTGCGGTCGCAGCTTGGTCTTGTAGGCGTGCATGGCGATCACGAAATCATCCCTGGGCCAGCGCGTGATGGATGGAATGCCCGAGGCACCGCCATCCGCACGGTGACAGGTCAGACATTCAGTTGCCAGGTATTCGCCATATTCCGCGTCGCCTTCCAGCGCCAGGATTGCGGGATCAAGATCACGATCAGAGGGCAGGGCGGTCGGCTCTGCTTCGGGGATGTTTGCGGGACTGTCGGAATGGCGACGCAAGAACGCCAGCAGATTGGCACGGTCCTGCGGGTCCGGCATCCCACGATAGCTCATCCGGGTCTTGGAGACCAGCGTGCGGGGATTCTCGATATAGGCCTCCAGCGTCGTGGCGGTCCAGATCAGGCCATCGACGCCTGCGCGGGTCATGGATTTCGAATAGGCAAAACCGTCATGCGCGGCAGCACGACGACCGAACAGGCCGTTCAGATGCGGGCCGATCCGGTCGCTGGCACCCTCCCCGATCTGGTGACATTCCTTGCACTGGTCAAAGAGGGCTGCCCCCTTGTCGGCATCGCCCAGCCCATTCGCCACAGCGGTCCCGGCTGTCAGCATGACGGCCAGAAGCGCAGGGAAATGGCAGGGCAGACGCATGAGTCATTCTCCGAACGTGGCCAGATATGCGTTGATTGCTTCCAGATCGGCGTCCTTGCGAAGTCCGTTAAAGGACATCTTGGTGCCCTTCATATAGGATTTGGGCGAGGCGAGGAATGCGGATAACTCCTCCGGGGTCCAGACCAGCCCCTCTTCGGCGCGCGTCTCCAGCGCGCTGGAGTAGCGAAACCCGTCGACCGAGCCTGCGGCGCGCCCGACAACCCCGTTCAGATGCGGGCCGACACGGTTCTTGGCCTTGTCACCGACCTGGTGGCAGGCCTTGCATTTGCGGAACACCTTTTCGCCCTTGGCCACCAGTTCGGGGTCGGGGGCTGCTGCCTCTTCGGCAACCGCCTGCTCGACCTCTTGCTCGGCAGTCTCGGGGGCCGTCTCTGACGGTTCTGCCGTCGTGGCTGCCTCTTCCTCGCTCTGGGGTGTCACGTCCAGCACGCGGGCGCGCATGGTGATCTCCACCGTGCCCTTGCAGTCCTGCATACAGGGCTCGCCGGTCCAGTGCGGATATTCCGTCTCGGCCCGGTCATCGACGATAAAGCCGTCCGCATTGGGCATCTCGACATCGAGAAACGTCTCGTTCGACAGGACGAAATCATCGTCCACCAGAAAGTTGGAATAGAGGATATAGGCGGTGATCGCATAGACCTCGTCCGCTTCCAGGCTCTGGGCGTCGCCGAAGGGCATGGAGCGGTTGATGTAATCCCATGTGGTCGACAGGTACGGCCAGTAGCTGCCCACGGTCTTGACCGGGTCGGGGTCCGCCAGCGTATCCTCGCCGCCAGCCAGCTTGGGCCAGTTGCCCACGCCTTCGGCGAAATCGCCGTGGCACGAGGCGCATTTGTCGGCAAAGACAGCCTCGCCGGTCAGCGCATCGCCCGATCCGACCGGCAGGCCGGTGCCATCGGGGCGCACATCCAGATCCCATGCCGCGATCTCATCGGGCAGGGCGGGGCGGCCAAGGCCGAAATCGTCGGCCAGCGCGGGCGCGGAGATCAGGCAGCCGACTGTCAACAAGGCCGCGGGTTTAAGATACTTCGACATTTTCGGCCTCCCCGGTTGTCTGGACCCACCATGTCTGAATCCCGTTATTGTGATAGATCGAATTCAGCCCGCGTACCTCGCGCAGCTGGTTCTTGGTCGGCTGGACATAGCCGGTGTCGTCC
The DNA here is from genome assembly GCA_947503145.1 of uncultured Roseovarius sp. Classification (GTDB taxonomy): domain Bacteria; phylum Pseudomonadota; class Alphaproteobacteria; order Rhodobacterales; family Rhodobacteraceae; genus Roseovarius. The sequence goes on along the minus strand of CANNCP010000004.1, from coordinate 145,116 downwards.
ATCGCGCGCGCCTGCAACAGCATTTCGGAGCCGTCCCATTCAGTGTCCAGATAAAAGCGGCTCAGCGCCATCTTCTCGCCCGGCTTTGCCAGTCGGGCGGTCTGCCATGTCTTGCCGCCATCGGTCGAGACATCGACGCGGGTGATCGCGCCGCGCCCGGACCATGCAAGGCCGGTGATCACCAGCGGGCCGGGGCCGTGGGTGATCGGCGATTGCGGGCTGGGCGAGGTGATGACCGATTTGGCATCCATCGCCCATGTCCATTTGCGCGCAGTGCCATCCTCCAGCACGTCGGTGTATTTGCTGGTCTCTTCGCGGCTTTCCACCGGCGCGTCAGATACTTCGATCCGGCGCAGCCACTTGATCCACATGTTGCCTTCCCAGCCGGGCACGACGAGGCGTACAGGATAACCGTGCTCTTTACGCAAAGCCTCGCCATTGGCCTTGAACGCAACAAGCACATCGTCCAAAGCTTTTTCCATCGGGATTGAGCGTCCGTTCGAAGAGGCATCAGCCCCCTCGACATAGACCCATTTTCCCGCCGTATCATATCCGGCCTCCTGCAACAGAGTGCGCAGTGGCACGCCGGTATATTCCATGTTGTGAATCATCCCGTGGGTGAACTGCGCACCATTGAGCTGCGCACCGGCCCATTCCATGCCGGAATTCGCGGCGCATTCGCAGAAATAGACGTGGTTTTCACGCGGGAACCGTTCCAGATCGGCATAGGAAAACACCAGCGGCGTATCCACCAGCCCGTTGATCATCAGGCGGTAGTCCTCCTTGCGCAGTTCGATGGCACCCGAATGGTGCCGCTCGAAGGCGCAGCCCTGCGGCGTGATGGTGCCGTCCAGCGCGTGGATCGGGGTGAAGTTGACCGAACTGATCGTATCGGCGGTCAGCCATTCGACGTTGCGACGGATGACGTCACTCTCGAACTCGATCGGCAGGCCGTAGGGGGTGACATCTACCCCATCCCCCAGCCCGCTGGCCCAGGGCTGAACCTCTGTGATCAGCGGATCGGAGGTGTTGGCGCTGGCAGCACCTGCCGCAGCCCCGAGGCCGGTGGCAGCCGCCCCGCGCAGGAACGCACGCCGCGATGTGGGTTTACCGGGAGATGTCTTGGACATGACGGATGCCTCCTTGTCGTCTCTGGTCATAGTCCGGTGACTGTGACGCTGGTATTGGGGGTAACGGTGACGGTGCCCTGTTTCGCGATATGGTTTTCGACCACGTCCCAGATCATCGGCCCCTCGGTGCCTTCGTTGACGGACGCCCAGCCTGCCACCACGTAGTTCTTGGCCGGGTCAATCGCCTCGCCGGTTTTCAGCAGTGTCAGATCGGTGATCCGGCTACCCTGGGGCTTGGAGATGTCGATCCGGTAGCCCAGGCCACCGGTGCGCACCATGTCGCCGCCCTGCTGATAGTAAGGATCGGGATTGAAGAGGTTGTCGCCCACGTCCTCCAGCACCACATGCAGGAATTCGCCGGTCATCTCGGTGCGGTACGCCTCGCCGTAGCTCATCGAGGTGACGTTCCAGATGTCCTCTCGGGTGATGTCCTGTCCGGGCAGCAGGCTTGGCCCCCAGCGCACACCGGGGCTGAGCGCGATATCGGCCTCGCGCTCTGACAGCAGCGCGTCGCAGATGAGGTCGTCCCAGGTGCCGTTGAAGTTGCCGCGTCGGTAGAGCAGGCTGTCGGTCTGGCCGATCACTTCCGAAAGCTGGTCCATATAGGGCGCGCGCTGGGCGTCGATCAGCGCGGTCACCTCCGGGTCCGGGGCGATCACGTCGGAAAAGATCGGGATCAGCTTGTGCCGGAACCCCATCATGCGGCCATCGCGTACATCCAGATCGACGCGGCTGACGAATTTACCGTTGGAACCAGAGGCGATGATGATCGTCTCGCCCACCAGCACAGGCTCGGGCAGCGCGTCATGAGTGTGGCCGCTGAGAATGACGTCGATGCCGGTGACTTTGCCCGCCATCTTCTTGTCCACGTCAAAGCCGTTGTGGCTGAGCAGTACGACCAGTTCCGCGCCCTGGCTGCGGACTTCGTCCACCATCTCTTGCATATGCTCGTCGCGGATGCCGAATGCGTATTCAGGGAACATCCAGCCGGGATTGGCGATCGGCATATAGGGGAAGGCCTGTCCGATCACGGCGATCTTGGCGCCGCCACGCTCAAAGAACTTGTAGGGCGGGAACAGCTCGGCCGGTTCGTCCCATTCCGCATCAAAGATGTTTTGCCCAAGGGCGGCAAAGGGCAGGCCCTCGACCAGTTCATTCACCCGGTCGGAGCCGAGGGTGAATTCCCAGTGAAAGGTCATCGCATCGGGCTTCAGCGCGTTCATCACGTTGACCATGTCCTGGCCTTCGGTGTGATAGCAGGTGTAGCTGCCATGCCATGTGTCGCCGCCGTCCAGCAGCAAGGCATCGGGGCGGTCGGCGCGGATCTGGTTGATCACCGTCGCGACCCGGTCCAGCCCGCCGACGCGGCCATAGCCCTGCGCCAAGGCGGTGAAATCGCCGGAACTGAGCGCATAATGCGCGGGACTGCCATCGTCGATGCCATAGAGGCGGCGGAAATCGGCACCGGTCACATGCGGCACCAAGCCCTTGTTCGCGCCAACGCCGATATTGATCGACGGCTCGCGGAAATAGATTGGTTTCAACTGTGCGTGAATGTCCGTGACGTGAATGAGGGACACGTTGCCGAACGTGTCGAACTGCGTCAGTTGATCCTGCGTCAGCGTCTGCTGGGCGGCCAGCCGCCCCCACTGCCCGAAGGACGATGCGCCAAGAATTGCGCTCGCCGCCATGCCGGTTTGCAAAAAGTCACGCCGTGAGATCATCTGGGCCCCCTTGCGCAATCACATGCGCAATATTGAATATTTCAAGTCAAAAAGCACCCCGCTCCGATTTCTCGGGCGGGGTGTTTCATTGGTTCAGTTGCGGACAGCCGGACCTTCGACCGACAGACCGTTGCCGCGCGAGGCGACATACAACTCAAGCGCCACGAACTCGGGGCTGCCGGGCGCAAAGGTCTCGGCGCGCGTGTCGCGGACGCAGCCCTTGAACCGGCTATGTGCCGCGTTGAGCTTGGTGTTTTTCAACCGGTAGACGGGAAATCCATTGATCTGCCCCTGGCTGAGATGGTCGGCGCGGATCATCAGGCCGTAACTGTCTTCATGGCAATTGGCGCAGGACAGCTCCAGCTGACCATACCGGGTGTAATACATCTCCTTGCCCTTCTCCCAGGTGGATTGGGCCGGGCCGTCAATGGCCACATTTACAGGAAGGCCGCGCGACACAGAAGCCAGCAGTGCCGTCATGTCGATCATGTCGCTACCAGTGTATTTCCACGGCTCGGCGCCCATCCGCGTCTCGCGGCAATCGTTGATCTGCATTTCGAGGGAACGCACCTCGCCTGCGGCTTCAACGTATTTGGGGTAGACCGGGCGAACCCCGGACATCTCTGACGAGTCACCGTGGCAATCCGCGCAGGATTTACCCTCGGCCCCATCGGCGGCGTTCCAAAGGTCCTCGGCCTTTTCGACAAAGATCATGCCGGGATTGTCGAAATCATCCGCCTGCATCGCGCGGGTTTCTACTCCGCGAAACAGCCAGCCCGACATCACTTCGTCCAACGCACCCGACAGGTGGTCAGGTGCTGTGGTGCGTGTGGTTATCTCGATATCTTCGTTGAGGATCAGCGTTGCGTCGACGGGGTCTGCCAGTGCCGGCGTTCCCGCCAGCACCAACGCGCCGATCGCGCTCAGGGCCCATGCCTTTTTTGTCATTGTCGTTCCTCCCTCTCGTGCCCGCGCTTATTCGACGGTGATTTTCTTTGCCGTCTCATAAACTGCACCATCATCATCGTACCAGGTGAACTGGAACTCGCCGCTCTCGGGTACCGTGGCTTCGAATTCGAAGAACGGGTTGGTCGAGATTGCGGGCTCCAGTGTGATATCCACGACATTCTCGCCGTTGAAACCACAGGTAAAGCGATTGATGATCGAGCGCGGAATTGTGTTGCCGTCGCCATCCTTGCGCTGGCCGCTTTCCATCTTGTGGCTGATCAGGGTCTTGATCGTGATCGCCTCGCCGACAGCAGCTGTCTTGGGGACTTTGACGCGGGGTTTTACACCTTTGGCCATCTGTTAATTCTCCTTGAACCTGATCAGCCGCCGCAGCCGCCGATTGTGACCTTGACCGTGCTTGTTGCGCGGACGAATGAGCCGTCTGCCAGCTTGGCGATTGCCACCACATCCTGCGTGCCCGCCAGGCGGATGCGCGTTGAGGCGGCTTGCGTTGCCGCGAGCGGGCCGAAATTGAACGTGGCGACCGGCGGCGTGGGGTTGCCGAGCGCCAGTACCATGATCGCGGTGGCGCCAGGGGCGGACACCTCGATCGGCACGGTGTTGCCGTTTTCCGCGATTTCGGGCGCGGTCAGGGTGACGCCCTCGGTGCCGATCTCGGCACCGCCCGTAAAGGCCGCGATCTGTTCGTCCCCAGAAGCGGCGGCGACAGCCAGCGGCAGACCGCTGGCGACGATGGCCCCGGCCCCGAGGATCATCGCGTTGCGTCGTGTCAGTTCCATATTTTCATCTCCTGAACTTGAACCCGGTGTTGCAGGCCGGTCATTCCTTGAGCGTGACCAGGTAGGCCACGACATTCTCGATCTGCTGAGCCGTCAGAAGCGGCCCGAACGTGTCGTCGGCTGCCTTGCCGGTGTAGGCCTTGCCCGGACGGATAAAGCCTTCGGTCTTGTAGAAGGACGGCATCATCGAGCCGTCGAACATCATCTTGGCGTTGGACACGATGCCGCGTAGATCGGCCTCGCTCCAACGGTCGCCCGCACCGTCAAGCGGCGGGCCGATTTCGCCCTGGAACGGCACATCGGCCAGATCCGAGACGATATGGCAGGCGATGCAGTTGCCCAGACCCTTATTGCCGACGATCTTGCGCCCCTCGGCAGGATCACCGGCAACACCGGTCAGTGACGTCGCCACAGCGCCATCTTCGAATTTCACCTGGCTCGGGGTGACCTCGTTTGCTGCGAGCCCCCCGGCTGACAGCGCCAGCGCCATCGCAGCTAGAATGGATTTTTTCATGCGTCCTCCCGTAACACATTTCGGTGTCTTGTTTGTCATCTACCCTAGGGCAGGGCGGGTGGCGTGATCAACTATAAATTCATAGTTATGAATTTATCTTTTAGCGCCGCGTGCGCCTTCAGTCGGTCGAGCCGTCGTTGCGCTCTTGAATTCGCCGCGCATGATAACGTTGGAAATCTTCTCCGTTATCAAGTGTATAACGCTTTTCATTTACCCATGTGAACATGTCCAGAGTGGTCCCGGGACCAAAAGCCCCCGGCATCAGCGCGACCGCTGCCTGGGCGGCGCTTTTGTCATCCTCAACCTCTTCGGCAAGGAACAGGATTGATGGGGTAAAGAGCAGCCCCCACTTGCGCGCGGCGGCTTTTTCACTCAGCACTTCGCCGTCTAAATCCGTCACCTCGGTATCGCCGTGCAGGTTGATCTGCACGATAAAGTAATTCTCACGAATGTAATCTGCGATCTCCGGGCGGGGGAATACTTCTTCGTGCATTTGCCTGCAGTAGACGCAGCCACGCTGTTCGACGATTACCGCCAACCGCTTGCCTTCTGCATTTGCGTCCGCCAGATCTTCGCGCAGATCCTTGAACGTGTCGCGCATCCAATCGGTCTTGTGCAGGCCGTCATCGCCCATTTCGGCCGCAAAGGCGGGCAGGGTCAACAGGGCGGCGGTCAGGAATGCCAGCAGTCGTTTCATGGTATCTCTCCCTCGTCAAATGTTCTGGAAGGCCGGGAATGTCTCCAGCATCCATTGCGCAATGTAGTTTACACTATCGGTGGCGATGAGGATCGCAAAGACGATCAGCAGCAGGCCCATCGCCTTTTCCACCTTGGGCAGGTGCCTGCGGAACCGCGCGGCAAACCGCAGGAACGGCCCGATAAAGAGTGACGCAATCACGAAAGGCGCGGTCATCGCCGCCCCAAAGACCAGCAGCAGCCACAGTCCTTGCAATGCGGTCGATTCGGTGCTGGCGGTAAAGATCACCGCTGTCAGCACCCCACCGACGCAGGGCGTCCAGCCCGCAGCAAAGGCAAAGCCCACTACATAGGCGCCCAGCACCGACATGCCTTTGGTCTCGCCGGCATCGAGCTGAAACACCCGGTTGAGAAAGCCGATATGCAGCACGCCCAGAAAATGCAGCCCCATGACAAAGACAATCAGCGCCGCCGCCAGCCGGAATTCGGTCTGCACGCCGCGAAACGCCTGGCTAAGCCCCCATGCCGCCGCACCCAGCAATACGAAAACGGTGACGATCCCCAGCGAGAACATGATCGAGGCCAGAAAGGCCCGCCTGCGCACGCCCGGTGCCAATGCGCCGTCCTCGCTGATTTCGGATATGGACGCGCCGGCCATGTAGCTGAGGTAAAAGGGCACGATCGGCAGCACGCAGGGCGAGAAAAATACGATCAGACCGCCCAGGATGGCCCCAAAGAAACTGACGTCTAGCATCTGGCTGCCCTCCCGGCACTTGATCAGGTTATACATTCAAGTTATTCTATATTTAAACGCAGCGTCAACAGGAGCCGACATGAATTGGGCATTAAGGGCTGTTGCCGCATGTGCGATGTCGCTGGGTGCAGTGCTGCCGCTCAACGCGGCAGATCTGGTGATGGTAGAGCAGGCGGGGTGTCACTGGTGCGAGCGCTGGGATGCCGAGCTGTCGGCGATCTACCCGCAGACCGATGAAGGCCGCCGCGCACCACTGCGCCGGGTCGATCTGCGCGATCTGCCCGAAGATATCACCTTTACCTCGCAACCAGTGTTTACCCCGACATTCGTGCTGGTCGAAGACGGGCAGGAACTGGGCCGCATGGAAGGCTATAACGGCGACGAATTCTTCTGGTTTCTGCTGGGGCGCCTGCTGGACGCCCACGACATCGCAGCGGCGGTAACCCAATGAGCCGGGCGTGGGGCAAATGTCCCGGTCTTGCAAATTTGACCCGCGCCGAATTGCGCCATTCGGTCCCGCGGCCTATCATCCCGTGCTCCACAGACTTTGGAAAACACCGAACATGAACCTGCCTGTCATCACAGATGATTTGTCCGAAGCCGAGATTGATCGGATGATGCGCAGCGCGTGCGAAGCGTCCAGGTTCCTCAAGGCGATCAGTCACGAAGGGCGGCTGATGATCCTGTGCCACCTCGCCACCGGCGAAAAATCCGTGACCGAACTGGAGAGGTTGCTGTCGGCCCGTCAGGCGGCGGTATCGCAACAGCTGTCGCGCCTGCGCAGCGAAGGGTTGGTCACGCCGCGCCGCGAAGGCAAGATTATCTATTACAGCCTGGCCGATCGCCGCGCGGTTCAAATTCTGGAGGTCGTCTACGATCTCTTTTGCAAGGACAGTTAACGACGTTCCGGGGGGAGGGCCAAGCCATGTTCGAGAGCTTACCTGACGCTTGGCTCGTGGCGATTGTCGGATTTGCGGGTGGTGGGCTTCTGGGGTTGGCGGCCCGGCTGGGCCGGTTCTGTACCCTCGGTGCGATCGAGGATTATCTCTATCAGGGCAGTGATACCCGGCTGCGCATGTGGGCGCTGGCAATCGGTCTGGCGGGCGTACTGTCTTTTCTCGCGGCCCTGATCGGCCTTCTTGATCCGGGGCAGACAATCTACCAGCAGGAGCCGTTCTCGCCACTGGCGCATATCGTCGGCGGGTTGCTCTTTGGTTACGGCATGTCATTGGCGGGCAATTGTGGGTTTGGCGCTCTGGCGCGGGCAGGGGGCGGTGACCTGCGGTCTTTCGTGATCGTACTGGTGATGGGCATTGCGGCATATGTGGCGTTGTCGGGGCCATTGGCACGGTTACGCGTGGCACTGGTCGATGCCACAACCCTGCACACCGCCGCGCGCAGCTATCCCGATCTGATCGTGCCGGGCGGCGGTATCGCCGGGATCGTGGTGGGGCTGGCGATTTGCGCAGCGTTCACACTGGTGGCGCTCTGGTCGCGTGGCTTTCTGGCCGAGCGCGCGGCGCTCTTGTGGGGGGGCGTTGTTGCGGTCGCTGTCGCGGTGGGCTGGATCGGCACGCAATGGGTGGCCGATAACGGGTTCAGCGGGCAGGCGGTGGTCAGCCATACGTTCACTGCGCCGCTGGGCGAAACCATGCTCTTCGTGATGACCTCCAGCGGCGGCGGAATCAGCTTTGGCATCGGCTCGGTTGCAGGTGTGCTGGCCGGTGCCTTTGTCGGCAGCCTGATCAAGGGCCATTTCCGGTGGGAGGCCTGCGAAGACCCCAGAGAGCTGAAACGGCAGTTCCTCGGCGCAATCCTGATGGGGTTCGGCGCGGTTCTGGCGCTGGGCTGCACCATCGGGCAGGGGATCTCGGCGATGTCGGTGCTGGCGCTGGGGGCGCCGCTGACGCTTGGTGCGATCTTTGTCGGCGCCATGATCGGCCTGCGCCAGTTGATCGAGGGTTTTTCGTCGGCATCGTGAGCGGGCTGGTCGGCATCTCTGACGTTGTCCGTATTCCTTCGCGATTTTCGGACCAGTATTCATACGCGGTGGCCGGATCATTTACACACGTATTGCCCGGGCTGGGCTGGTTGATCTCTTTCCCGACTTTCGTACAGCACAGGTGGCTGGGCCTGACTGGCATGAAACTCTCTTTGTGCAAAAGGAGATATACATTACCGCAAAAGCAGGTAATGCATTGATCTTTGAGGCTTTGCAGAGAGCGTTGAGACGGTAACTCGGCCACACTTGTTGCTCTGTGTGATTCCAATACTTTATTTTCGCGCAAGACCCGTTCTATAAACGAGGCGGGGCGGAGCTGGGATGGCGATACCAGATGGATAATTCCAATATCGACGTCAAGATGGGATCGGAACGCGGCTTTGCCTATGTTTTCGCGGCCGTCTTTACGATCATTGCGCTTTTCCCGCTCTGGCATGGCAATGACATCCGCCTCTGGGCGCTGGCGGTCGCGGCGATCATCCTCGCGATTGGCCTTCTGCGGCCACGCTGGCTGATCCTGCCGAACAAGATCTGGTTCAAGTTCGGCATGCTGCTGGGGGCCATCGTTGCGCCCATCGTCATGATGCTGGTGTTTCTGGTGGTGATCACGCCCTTTGGTCTGGTGCGTCAGTGGCTGGGGCGCAATCCGCTGGCTCCGACGCCTGATCCGGTGGCCAGATCCTACTGGATTCCCCGCGATACACCGCTGCAATCCTTCAAACGTCAATTCTAGGGTCTGATCATGATTTCACTTGTTTCCGAATTGTGGGCTTTCATGAGGGTGCGCAAGAAATTCTGGCTGCTGCCGATCCTGATCGTGCTGGGCCTCTTTGGCGTCCTGATTGTGCTGGCGCAGGGGTCTGCCATCGCGCCCTTCATCTACACGATCTTCTGATATGACGCTGATTCTGGGCATTTCGGCGCTTTATCACGACAGCGCCGCCGCGCTGTTGCGCGACGGAGAGATCGTCGCGGCAGCACAGGAAGAGCGTTTTACCCGGCGCAAGCACGATCCGCGCTTTCCCGAGCACGCGATTGCTTACGTACTGGAAGAGGCCGGGGCGCGCTTTGATCAAGTGGATCACGTTGTGTTCTACGACAAGCCGTTGCTGAAATTCGAACGGCTGCTGGAAACCTATCTGGCGCGCGCGCCGCGCGGTTTTTCATCGTTCCGGCTCGCGATGCCGGTCTGGCTGCGCGAAAAGCTGTTTCTGAAGGATTTTCTAGTCAAGGAGTTTCGCAAGCAGCACAAGAAGTTCTCGCCCGACCAACTGCAATTCAGCGAGCACCATTTCAGCCACGCCGCATCGGCCTTCTATCCTTCGCCGTTTGAAGAGGCGGTGGTGCTGACGCTGGACGGGGTGGGCGAATGGGCCACGTCCTCGGTCGCCATCGGGCGCGGTCACACGCTGACCATCGAGAAGGAAATGCATTTCCCGCACTCGCTGGGTCTGCTGTATTCGGCATTCACCTATTACACCGGGTTCAGGGTCAACAGCGGTGAATACAAGGTGATGGGCCTGGCCCCCTACGGCACACCCAAATACCATGACCTGATCCTGGACAAGGTGGTGGACCTGAAGGAAGACGGCTCTTTCCATCTCGATCAGAGCTATTTTGACTACGCGACCGGTCTCACGATGACGAACGACAAGTTCGCGGCCCTCTTTGGCCAGCCCGTGCGCAAACCCGAGAGCGAGGATCTGACCCAGTTCCACATGGATATTGCAGCCTCGGTCCAGAGCGTGACCGAAGAGGCAGTGCTGCGCCTGACGCGAGCGCTGGCGGCGGAATACGGCATCCCGAACCTCTGCCTGGCGGGCGGTGTTGCGCTCAATTGCGTGGCCAACGGCAAGGTACACCGTGATGGCGCGTTTGAAAATATCTGGATTCAGCCGGCCTCGGGTGATGCGGGCGGTGCGCTGGGCGCGGCGCAGGCGATGTGGCATCACGAGATGGAAAAGCCGCGCAAGGTGCAAAAGCGCGATGCGATGAAAGGCTCATATCTCGGCCCCGCCTTCGAACAGACCCAGATCGAGGAGGCGCTGAAATCCTGCAACGCAGTTTATGAGGTGCTGGATTATGACGGCATGATCGCCGCTGCCGCCGATTGTCTGGCGGACGAGGGCGCGGTTGGCTGGTTCCAGGGTCGGATGGAATTCGGCCCGCGCGCGCTGGGCGGGCGGTCGATCCTGGGCGATCCAAGGTCTGACAAGACGCAGAAACTGCTCAACCTCAAGGTCAAATACCGCGAGAGCTTTCGCCCCTTCGCGCCGTCGGTGCTGGCGGAAAGCGTTTCGGACTGGTTCCAGCACGAGGGCGACAGCCCCTACATGCTGCTGGTTGCTGACGTAGTCGAGGAAAAGCGCGTCGCGATGACTGACGCGCAAAAGGCGCTGTTTGGTATTGATAAGCTGAACGTGCGCCGCTCAGAGGTGCCCGCGATCACCCATGTGGACTATTCCGCGCGGTTGCAGACGGTGCACAAGGACACCAACCCGGCCTATCACGATGTGATTTCGGCCTTTGCGGCGCGCAGTGGTTGTCCGATGGTGGTGAACACGTCGTTCAACGTGCGCGGCGAGCCGATCGTCTGCACGCCAGAGGACGCGTTCCACTGCTTCATGGGCACCGAGATGGACATGTTGGTGGTCGGCAATTGCGTATTACGCAAACCCGACCAGCCCGAGGCGCTGAAAACCGACTACAAGAACCGGTACGAGCTGGACTGACATCGGGGCGCGAATTGGGCAGGCGCCTGACTGCCAGCGGATCGACATGGATCGTCCCAAGTCCGGCGGTGCCTGCACTACAACTGTTCCGCTCGCCAGGATGCAGGCGCCCTTCACCAGATTGGCAGAGGTCATTCGCTGTTGAGCAGGACTGCCTCTACCCGGCGGTTGGCTTCGCGTCCTTCCTGCGTGAGGTTCGGTGCGATCGGTGACAGGTATCCCATTCCCTGGGCTTCGAGTTGCGCGCGTGGCACGCCGTAGACCTCGACCAGCCGTTCCAGAACCGAGGTCGCGCGGCGGCGTGACAGCGCGATGTTGCTGTCCAGACCACCGACGGTATCGGTATGCCCGACCAGCGCGACGCGCCGCGTGGGGTCGGATGTGAGATAGGCCGCGAGAGCGGCGACCGACGCGAAGGAGCCGGACCCCAACGCGGCAGAGCCGGTTTCGAATTCCAGATCACGCAGGATCACATAGCCCTGCGTGGCCAGCGTGCTGACAATCGGCTGGTTGGCGGCGGTCGATTCAGGGTGATCCGCGTTGCCCGTATCAGGGGGGTGTACTGTGCCCTGACCTGTGCCGGGCCGGGCGACGGGGCGCGCGTCCGGGTTCGGCGATACAGTGGGTTGGGCGCTGCCATCGCTGCCCACATGGGTGATCTGGACATAGGCAGAGTTGGACGAGCGGCTGATGAGCAGCGTCACATATTCCGGTCCCTGCGCCGCTGATGCGCGCGCCGACAAGAAGCGGTAGTCGAAGAGATCGACGAACATGTCCGGCGCGGGCAGCACTCGCGTGCCGAACCGGAAATCGAACCCGCCGCAGGACCGCCCGGAGCAGCGCAGCAAGGTGTCGAACCCTGCCGCCTCCAGCTGTTCGGCGAGCGGGCGCATGATCTGCAACGTCGTGAGGCCCTTTACGTCGATCCGCCAGGCCTGCTGGACGACGCGGCCGGACACGTCGAGAATCGGTAGCACGCCGTCGGCCCACGGCCCGATCGGCAGCCGGTAGGTGTCCGGATCGCGCACCACCTCGCGTGATAGCGTGCCATTGCCGGGCAGTTCCAGATCCAGTGCATGGGCCGGGGACAGGGTGCCGCAGAGGGCTGCCAGCGCGGCCGACAGCCAGCGTCTAGCGCGCGGTGCCATGATAGTCCGGGTTCGGCTCCATGCCCGTGGCGCTGGCCACGCGGTTGGACATGTTGAAAAAGCCAGTCACGTTGGCGATGTCCCAGATGTCGCGGTCGGTAAAGCCCGCATCGCGCAGCGCCGCGCGGTCGGCTTCGACCACATGTGCGCTCTGGGTCGTGACCTTTTCCGCGAATGTCAGCATCGCGGTCTGGCGCGGATCGAGCGGTGCCGCCCGCCAGTTCATAACCATCGCCTCACCCAATGCCGGGTCGCCAGACAACTGACGTACCGCCGCACCATGCGCGACCTGGCAATACCAGCACCGATTGATAGAGCTGACGACGACGGCGATCATCTCGCGCTCCAGCTTGCTCAGGTCGCTGTCGGCCAGCATCAGTTCATTGTAGAGTCCGGTGAAGGCGTCGAGCTTGGCCACGTCAAAGGCATGCGCCTTGAGCACGTTGGGGATCATCCCGAGCTTTTCCTCGCAGATATCGAAGTATTTCTGTGTGGCCTCGGGCAGCGGATCGACCATCGGCAGATCGAGGGCGGTCGGGCGGTCGGGACGGGTCATGAGGCGGTGGCTCCTGTTGGATGTTCGCGGTAGTGGTAATGTCCCACAAGCGCCAAGCCGAGGGAAGTGTAGAGCGCATTGGCGGCCGTGTTGGCCGTTGTACAGATCACCGACAGCTCCGTGGCCGCATGATCGGCAGCCCAGTAGGCGGCGTGGATCATCAGGTGGCGGCCCAGACCCCGCTGGCGGTGATGCGGTAGAACTTCGAGGGCGTGCACCATCGCTGTATCCCCGTGGATCGCGACAAAGCCGGTGGCGGCGGACCGGCCATCGATGCGGCCAAAGAGGGCGGTCTTGGGCTCTTTGGCCCGGCGCATCACATCGATGCGCGCAGGCCCGATGCCGCCCGCTTGCCAGATATCCAGCTGGATCGCCATCGGCTCCCAGATGTCGAAGGTTGTGGTGCGCGGTGGGCGACCTTGTGTGAGGGCTGCAGTCGGGCAGGCATAGATATTGACCGGATCGACGAGCGTGTAGCCTGCCCGCGCCAGCAACGCATCCAGTGCGTCCTCCTGCGGACGGATCATGAACCGCGGCACCTCGCCCAGGCTGCGCATTGCGTCTTCGGCAGCGGCCAGATCTTCCGCCCTTGCGGGCGTCCTCGCGGTGGCCGCACTCACGCGCTTGCCGCCGCCGTGTCCGTCGCGGATCGTCCAGGGGCCAAGCGCGCTGCTGGCGACGGCGGGCCAAGTGTGCTCGATCACGTCGAAGAAGTGCTTTGTATCCGGCTGGATCATTCGCTGCACGCCCTTATCCGGCCATGTCCGCGAGGTCGGCCAGTGCGGCCTCGACCATGGCGGCATCCTGCCCCCGGATCACGACATTGGTGCCGTAGGCGCCATCCCGCTGGAACGGGTAGGAGCCAAAGCCGAGCATCGGATAGCGCGCTGCCAGATCGGCCAGAGGGGCGGCGACGTCGCCCTCGCCACGATGGATCGTCAGGTTGCGCGTGGTGAGCGGCGTGCCGCCCGTCAGGGACGGTAGGACCGAGGCCACCATCGCCTCGAATATCGCGGGCACGCCTGCCATCACATGCACGTTGCGCAGGATGAATCCTGGTGCGGCGCTGACCGGATTTTCGATCAGCGTTGCGCCCTCGGGGATGCGCGCCATGCGCAGACGGGATGCGTTCATCTCCATTTTGCTGCGGTCGTAATGTGCCTGCAGGATCGCGCGGGCATCGTCGCGCACATTGATCTGCACGCCGAAAGCCGCGGCAATATTGTCGGCGGTGATATCGTCGTGGGTCGGCCCGATCCCGCCGGAGGTAAAGACGTAAGTGAATGCCTCGCTCAGTGCCCGGACCGCATCCTGGATTGCCTCGGGTGTGTCGCTGACGACGCGCATCTCGCGCAGGTCGATGCCCGCTTCGGTCAGTCGCAAAGCCAGAAAATGCATGTTCGCATCACGGGTGCGGCCCGACAGGATCTCGTCACCGATGACCAGCATTGCAGCGGTGGGGTTGGACATGGACCTGCCTCCTTGATTGGTGCGCCCCCCTCGTATAGGCCCGCGCTCATGCGGTTTCAAACCCCTCTTGTGCCAGCCGTGCTGCTGCGTCGCTACAAGCGATTTCTGGCCGATATCCGGCTGGAGGACGGGCGCGAGGTCACGGCGCATTGCGCCAATCCCGGCTCGATGATGGGGCTCGCCGATCCGGGCACCTGCATCTGGGTAGAGCCGAATGACGATCCCCGCAAGAAATTGAAATATGGCTGGCGTCTGGTGGAGCATGGCGACGGGCATTTCACCGGGGTTGACACAAGCGCGCCGAACCGCGTGCTGAAAGACGCGCTGATCGCGCGCGACGTGCCGGAATTGGCGGCATATGAAACCGTACTGCCCGAGCAGAAATACGGGGCCAGCAGCCGGATCGATTTCCTGTTGCGCCAGCCGGGTCAGCCCGACGCTTATGTCGAGGTGAAATCCGTCACCCTGTCGCGCGCGTCCGGACTGGCCGAATTTCCCGACAGCGTGACGGCACGCGGGCGCAAACACCTGGAGGAACTGGCCAGCGTGGCGCAGGACGGGCACCGCGCGGTGATGCTGTTTGTGGTACAGCGCACCGATTGCAATGCGGTGACACTGGCGGCCGATATCGACCCGGCCTATGCCGCCGCGTTCGATGCGGCGCGCATGGCTGGTGTCGAGGTGCTGTGCCTGGGGTGCCGGATCACGCCCGAGGCGATCGACCTGGGCGCTCCGCTTGCCTTCGTGCGTGCGGCGCACTCTGGGTGACGTGCATTGGTATCGGGCACTGGAATGTCGCGCGCATGTGGCCTAAACAGAGCCGAAATCACGAGGCAAGAGGCGCAAAGTGTACGATCAACATCGCGGACGAGTGACACGGGACGGGATTCGCATCCACGAGGATGCCGATTTCGCCGGAATGCATGCTGCGGGCGCGCTGGCGGCACGCATTCTGGACGACATTGCACCACTGGTGACGCCGGGCCAGACCACTGCGGCGCTCGATGCCGCGATCGAGGAAATGGTGGATGCGGCGGGCGCGACATCCGCAACCATCGACTACAAGGGCTACCGCCACGCCAGCTGTATCAGCGTCAATCACGTGGTCTGCCACGGCATTCCCGGGGCAGGTATCCCCAAGGCCAAACACGAGACGATCTCCAAAGATCTGGAAAAGCGCCGCGAGAACGACGTCCTGCTAGACGGTGATATCCTGAATATCGATGTGACGGTGATCGTGGATGGCTGGTTCGGCGACACCAGCCGGATGTATGTGGCGGGCAAGCCGAGCCGCAAGGCCGAGCGGCTGGTGCAGGTCACCCATGACGCGCTGATGAAGGGGATCGAGGCCGTGCGCCCAGGCAACACCTTCGGCGATATCGGCCACGCCATCCAGGCCTTTGTAGAGGCGCACCGTATGTCGGTGGTGCGTGATTTCTGCGGTCACGGTCTGGGTCGGGTGTTTCACGCACCGCCCAACGTGTTGCATTACGGACGCCAGGGGGCTGGTGCCGTGCTCGAAGAGGGCATGTTCTTTACCATTGAGCCGATGGTCAATCTGGGCCGCCCCGATACCAAAGTGCTGGCTGATGAGTGGACGGCGGTGACGCGCGACAAGACACTGAGCGCACAGTTCGAGCATTCGGTGGGCGTGACCGCGACGGGGGCGGAGATATTTACGCTTTCGCCCGGGGGGCTGTTTCACCCGACTTACGCCTGACAGGGGTTGCGCGCGTTTCGAGAGAATTCGTGTTTCAAGTTTATCCCAAAGCGCTTTGACAACTGCTTTGGCAGATACTCTGTCGTATCGACGGGCGCGGCCCGTTGGACAGCCACGGATCGCGGATGCCCGTACATGGCTCTTGATGCTGTGTGCCTTGAGCGCGATGTTCAGCCGGTCAGTTCGTCATAACATTCCAGTGCCTTGGCTGCATACATCATTGCCGGGCCACCGCCCATCTGGATTGACATCGCCAGCACATCACCGAGTTCCTCACGGGTGGCACCGGCCTTGACCAATGCCTCGACATGCAGCGAGATGCAGGGCTCGCACCGGACGGCGATTGAAATCCCAAGCGCTATAAATTCCTTGGTCTTGAAATCCAGAGTGCCGCCGTCCTTCACGGTTTTGCCCATCGCGCTGAAGGCGCGGGTTGTGTCGGGGATCGCACCGTTCAGGTTGCGCAGCCCCTGGCGGGTCTCGTTGAGTTTGTCATTCCAGGTCATTATCTATCCTCAGGAGGGTAAAATTCACGCCTTGCCTATCCGATGAAATTGCAGCGGTCATTGATCGGGGTCAAAGCGAGGCTTGGCTTTCGCCAGGCCAAGGGTTGACCGCTTATCCGCTGAAAGCACAGTTTGCAGGCTGCGATGGCCATGCAGGGCAACCACGTAAACGCTGTGCTGCAACACTTGGTTGGGTGTGTAGACGCTTGATCATAACGGCGATGCGCCGTGCGAACGGTTATCGGCTCATTGTCGGGCTGTACGAGCCTTCTCCGGGGGAGAGGGCATCGGGCGTTCAGGCGGTGGAACTTGATGTGGCAATAGCGCGTCCGGCGGCAACGCCGGAGGCCCAGGCCCACTGGAAATTGTACCCGCCCAGCCAGCCGGTCACGTCCACCGCTTCGCCGATGGCGTAAAGGCCGGGAAGGTCGCGCGCCTCCAGCGTGCGGGCGTGCAGCGCGTCGGTGTCGATGCCGCCCAGTGTGACTTCGGCGGTGCGGTAACCTTCGGTGCCTGATGGGGTCAGATGCCAGTTTCGCAGCGTGTCGCAGAGCGTGGTCAACGCCGCGTCACTTTGATCGGCGAGGTTGCCGGTCAGCGCCAGACCTGTCAGCGCGGGCAGGGCCGCGACCAGCCTGGCCGGCAGGTGGCGCGCCAGTTCGGTGCTGAGCAGGTGACGACCCGCCCGGGCGCGCTGATCGCGCAGCGCATCATAAAACGTGCCGCCGGGATCGAGATCGAGCGTGATCGGCGTACCCTCGCGCCAATAGGACGAGGTTTGCAGCATCGCAGGTCCCGACAGGCCACGATGCGTGAACAGCAACGCCTCGTCGAAGCGCCCCGTGTCTGCGGTGGCCCGCACGGGCAGGGACACACCAGAGAGCGTGGCGAACCGGCCATCGGTGAAGGTGAAGGGGACCAGTGCCGGACGCGTTTCGGTAAGGGGCAGACCGAACTGGCGGGCAATGTCATAAGCCAGCCCGGTCGCGCCCATCTTGGGGATGGATTTGCCCCCCGAAGCCAGCACGAGGTTGCGCGCATGGACTTCGTGTCGCGTGCCTTCGCGCTCCAGCTGCGCGGTAAAACGGGTGCCGTCGTGGCTGATGCCCGCGACGCTGGTCTGCAACCAGAGTGCGGCCCCGGCGCGCTCCATCTCGGTGCGCAACATGGCGACGATCTGTTTCGACGAGCCGTCGCAGAAAAGCTGGCCAAGCGTCTTTTCATGCCAGGCGATGCCATATGCCTCGACCAGTGCGATGAAATCCCATTGCGTGTACCGGCTGAGTGCGGATTTGCAGAAATGCGGGTTTTGCGACAGGAAGTTCTCTGGCGCGGCGTAAAGATTGGTGAAATTGCACCGTCCGCCGCCGGAGATGCGGATTTTCTCGCCCGGTGCGCGGGCGTGGTCGATCACCAACGTACTACGGCCGCCCGCATGGGCGGCGCACATCATGCCGGCGGCACCGGCGCCGAGGATGAGCGTATCAAATTGCATGCGATGCCCCTGCCGTAATGCGAAGCTGCGGTCAAGTTGTCGTGAGATTCTTGCGGCCTACAGGCGCAGAGTTACCTTGCCCACCAACCGCAAGTCGCAAGGAGCAAGATATGAAAACGCTGGACGCAGGCACGGAATTTCCAAAACAGACCATCCCGCAATTGGGCGGCGGTACGCTGACGCTTGGTACGCCGCAGGGTGGGCGCGACTGGCAGATGGTGGTGATCTATCGTGGCCTGCACTGCCCGATCTGCAAGAAATACCTGACCGGGCTCGAAGCATTGCTGCCGCGTTACCACGCCAACGGTATCGATGTCGTGACAGCCTCTGGCGATCCGCACCTGCCCGCGGATCACAGCGCACTTCCATCAATCGCCGCTTCCTGTTAGTCTGCTCCCCAGACCCCGCAAAGGGGCGCGTGTAGAGGCAGTGATCGGCGGTTGTCATGACAGAAATGGTCTATGGGGCAGTGCCCGTTCGCGATGTCGAACCGGTTTTGCCGAAATGGTGGCGGACGATCGACAAATGGTCGATCTCCTGCGTGCTGATCCTGTTCGGGATCGGCCTGCTGCTGGGGTTTGCCGCGTCGCCCCCGCTGGCGGAGAAGAACGGCTTTGCGCCGTTCCATTACGTCCAGCGGCAGGCGTTCTTTGGCGGCATGGCTATGTTGGCGATGCTGATGACCTCGATGCTGAGCCCACTGCTGGTACGGCGTTTGGCGGTGATCGGCTTTCTCATCGCCCTTGCTGCGCTGGCGTTGTTGCCGGTGCTGGGCACCGATTTCGGCAAAGGCGCCGTGCGTTGGTACAGTCTCGGCTTTGCTTCGGTGCAGCCGTCGGAGTTTCTCAAACCCGGTTTTGCGGTCGCGTCGGCCTGGATGATCGCCGCCAGCCGCGAGATCAACGGTCCACCGGGGCTGAGCTGGTCCTTTATTCTGGTGATGTTCATCGTTGGGCTTTTGGCGTTGCAGCCTGATTTTGGTCAGGCTTCGCTGGTACTGTTCTCATGGGGCGTGATGTATTTCGTAGCAGGTGCACCGATCCTGCTGCTGCTGATCATGGCGGGATGCGTGATATTGTTGGGCCAGTTTGCCTATTCCAATTCCGAGCATTTCGCGCGCCGGATTGATGGGTTTCTGAACCCTGATGTTGACCCTACGACGCAGCTGGGCTTTGCCACGAATGCGATCCGTGAGGGCGGATTTTTCGGCGTTGGCGTGGGCGAGGGCGAGGTCAAATGGTCGCTGCCCGACGCGCATACCGATTTCATCATCGCCGTGGCCGCCGAGGAATACGGGCTGGTTCTGGTGCTGATCATCATATCGCTCTACACGCTGGTGGTGGTGCGCTCACTCATGCGGCTGATGCGCGAACGCGATCCGTTCATCCGGCTGGCGGGCACGGGTCTGGTCGCTACGTTTGGCGTGCAGGCGATGATCAATATGGGCGTTGCGGTCCGCCTGCTGCCCGCCAAGGGCATGACGCTGCCCTTCGTCAGCTATGGGGGGTCGTCGCTGATTGCGGGCGGGCTTGCACTTGGTATGCTTTTCGCCTTTACCCGCACACGTCCACAGGGTGAGATCGGCGACATCCTGCGGGGCCGGATAAGATGACAGAGCGCATGGTGGGATGACACCCACCCTTTGAGGTCAACGATGAGCGAGCGGCAACCACTTTTGTTGATGGCGGCAGGCGGCACGGGCGGGCATATGTTCCCTGCGCAGGCGTTGGCGGAGGTCATGCTGCGCCGGGGCTGGCGGGTCAAGCTGAGCACCGATGCGCGTGGCGCACGCTACACCGGCGGCTTTCCGCATTCGATCGAGATCGAACAGATCAGTAGCGCAACTTTTGCCCGCGGCGGGGTGCTGGCCAAGATGGTCGCGCCGTTCCGGATCGCGGCTGGGGTCGTCGGGGCGGTCTTTCGCATGATGCGTGATAAGCCCGACGTGGTGATCGGGTTTGGCGGCTATCCGACCATTCCCGCCCTCAGTGCTGCGGTGCTGCTGCGCCGCCCGCGCCTGGTGCACGAGCAGAACGGTGTTCTGGGCCGGGTGAACCGCGCCTTTGCCAAGCGGGTGGATCTGATCGCCTGCGGCACCTGGCCGACCGAACTGCCCGAAGGCACGACGGCCGAGCATGTCGGAAACCCGGTGCGTGCGGCGGTTCTTGACCGCGCAGGCGCGGGCTATATCCCGCCCGGAGACTACCCGATGTCGATCCTCGTCATCGGTGGCAGCCAGGGCGCGCGCATCCTCAGCGATGTGGTCCCGCCGGCAATCGCGGCGTTGCCGATGTCGATTCTGCGCAACATTCGCGTCAGCCATCAGGCACGCGGCGAGGATCAGGAGCGCGTTGCCACCTTTTACGCTGAGAACGGTATAGATGCCGATGTCGAGCCGTTCTTTCGCGATGTGCCGCGCCGGATGAGCGAAGCGCAGATGGTAATCAGCCGGGCCGGTGCGTCCTCGGTCGCCGATATCAGCGTGATCGGCCGACCCGCCATCGTGATACCATTGGCCATTGCCGTGGGCGACCACCAGACCGCCAATGCCCGCCACCTGACAGAGGCCGGCGGCGCGATACTTATCCCCGAAGCAGCGCTGACCCCGGACGCGTTGTGCACCCAGATCGAAACCGTGCTGAGCCACCCCGAGGGTGCCGCGCAGATGTCGCGCGCGGCGCTTGGCTGTGCCATGCCGGACGCGGCGACCCGGCTGGCCGATCTGGTCGAAACCCTCGCAGACAAAGGCAAAACCTGAGATGAACGCAACAGCGACGAAACTGCCCGGCGATGTCGGCCCCATTCATTTTGTCGGCATCGGTGGTATCGGCATGTCCGGTATCGCCGAGGTGCTGCTGAACCATGGGTATGTGGTGCAGGGCAGCGATCTGAAGCGCACGCCGATCACCGACCGGCTGGCCGACAATGGCGCGCTCATCTTCGAGGGCCAGAAGGCCGAGAACATCGCGGAGGCCGAAGTCGTGGTGATTTCTTCGGCGATCAAACCGGGCAATGCCGAGTTGGACGCGGCGCGTGCGCGCGGTCTGCCCATCGTGCGCCGGGCCGAGATGCTGGCCGAGCTGATGCGGCTCAAGTCCAACATCGCCGTCGCGGGCACCCACGGCAAGACGACCACGACCACGATGGTCGCGGCGCTGCTGGATCATGGCAAGTTCGATCCCACCGTGGTCAATGGCGGGATCATTCATGCCTACGACTCCAACGCGCATGTGGGGCAGGGCGAATGGATGGTGGTCGAAGCGGACGAAAGCGACGGCACGTTCAACCGGCTGCCCGCCACGATTGCCATCGTGACCAATATCGACCCCGAGCACATGGAGCACTGGCACACGGTAGAAGCACTGCATCAGGGCTTTCTCGATTTTGTCTCCAACATCCCGTTCTACGGGCTTGCGGTCTGCTGCACGGATGATCCGGATGTGCAGACGCTGGTGGGCCGCATCACCGATCGCCGCGTCGTGACCTATGGCTTTAACAAGCAGGCCGACGTGCGCGCGATCAACCTGCATTACAAGGCGGGGGCAGCCTATTTCGACGTGCAGTTGCAGGCCGAGGACCAGATGATCGAAGGGTGCATGCTGCCGATGCCCGGCGATCACAACGTCAGCAACGCGCTCAGCGCCGTGGCAGTCGCCCGTCATCTGGGCATGCAAGGCGACGAGATCCGCGAAGCACTGGCCACGTTCGGCGGGGTCAACCGGCGCTTTACCCGCGTGGGCGTGGTGGACGGTATCATCATCATTGACGATTACGGCCACCACCCGACCGAGATCGCCGCTGTGCTCAAGGCCGCGCGACAGGCCACTGATGGCCGCGTGATCGCCGTGCATCAGCCGCACCGCTATACGCGGCTGAGCCACCACTTCGAGGATTTCTGCGCCTGCTTTAACGAAGCCGACGTGGTCGCCATCACGCCGGTCTATGGGGCGGGCGAAGACCCTATCGAGGGCGCCAGTCGCGATGATCTGGTGGTGGGGCTCATTCGGCACGGCCACCGCCACGCCCGCGCGATCCGCGACGAGGACGATCTGGTGCGTCTGATCCGCGAACAGGCGGGGCCGGGGGATATGGTCGTCTGCCTCGGGGCGGGCACGATCAGCGCCTGGGCGAATGCGCTGCCTGAGCGGCTGAAAGGATGAGCCAATGCCGCTGTCCCTGATGCTGGCCTGCCTCTGGGCGCTCATCGCCAATGTGCTGGCGATGCGCCCCAGCCGGGATAAACACTGGCGGCTGGCCTACGGGCTGATCGCCACCGCAATCCCGATCCTGGGATACGTGACCTATGAGGTCGGCCCGCTGGCCGGGCTTGTCTGCCTGATCGCAGCGCTGTCGATGCTGCGCTGGCCGATGGCCTATTTCTGGCGCTGGCTGCGCCGTCAGGGCTGATGGAGCATCAGGCGAAAACATGACACTTGCCCTCCCCACTCCACGCGGCAAACTCACCCCGAACCGCCCGCTGGCGGACCTTACGTGGCTGCGTGTGGGCGGGCCTGCGGACTGGCTGTTTCAGCCGGCTGACGAGGATGATCTGGCCGCCTTCCTGCGTGACCTCGATCCCGCTATCGCGGTGTTCCCGATGGGCGTGGGCAGCAATCTGATCGTGCGCGATGGCGGGCTGCGGGCGGTGGTGATCCGGCTGGGGCGCGGGTTCAACAGCATCGACGTGGACGGGGACCGGGTGACCGTCGGGGCGGCGGCGCTTGATGCGCATGTGGCCCGGAGGGCGGCGGAGGCGGGGGTGGACCTGACGTTCCTGCGTACCATTCCGGGTGCGATCGGCGGGGCTGTGCGGATGAATGCGGGCTGTTATGGCACCTATACGGCGGATGTGTTTGTCTCGGCGCGCGCCGTGACGCGCGCGGGCGATGTGGTCACGCTGAGCGCCGATGACCTCAATTTTCGCTACCGCCAGACCGATTTGCCGGCGGGGTGGGTGCTCAGCCATGTCGTGCTCCGGGGGGCGCAGGGTGATCCTGCGGCGCTCGATGCGCAGATGACCGCGCAGTTGGCCAGGCGTGACGCGACCCAGCCGACACGTGATCGCAGCGCGGGCAGCACATTCCGCAACCCCGCAGGGTTCAGCAGCACCGGGCGGGCCGATGACCCCCATGACCTCAAGGCCTGGAAGGTGATCGACGACGCCGGCATGCGCGGTGTACGGCGCGGCGGTGCGCAGATGAGCGAGAAACATCCGAATTTCCTGATCAACACCGGAGGCGCCACTGCCGCCGATCTCGAAGCTCTTGGTGAAGAAGTCAGAGAAAAGGTTTTTCAAAACAGTTCAATCCGGCTAGAGTGGGAAATCATGAGGGTCGGCGAACCGACCCCACCAGAGGGCAATATGCCCTGAGCAGATAAAAACAGGGCCGACAACGGCCCGGGACATTGAGGCACAAAGGTGGTTCGTTCGAGCAGAACAACCCCGATAGTTGCGGTGATACTGGGCGGCCCGTCGGCAGAGCATGACGTGTCGCTGTCAAGCGGGCGTGAATGCGCCACCGCACTGCGGGATGAAGGGTATGACGTGGTCGAGCTTGAGGCTGGCCGCGATCTCGCCGTTCGGCTGGCCGAACTGAAGCCCGATATCGTCTTTAACGCGCTGCATGGCCGCTGGGGCGAGGATGGCTGCGTGCAGGGTCTGCTGGAATGGATGCAGATCCCCTATACCCATTCCGGCGTTCTGTCGTCGGCCCTCGCGATGGACAAGGAAGCCACGAAATCGGCCTATCGCGCCGCCGGGCTGCCGGTGGTGGACAGCATTCTGGCCGCGCGCGACGAAGTGTGCCGCCGTCATGTGATGGCCCCGCCCTATGTGGTCAAACCGAACAACGAAGGGTCTTCGGTCGGCGTCTACATCGTGCATGAGGCCGCCAACAGCCCGCCGCAACTGAGCGATGACATGCCCGATGTGGTGATGGTCGAGCGTTACGCACCGGGCCGCGAACTGACCACCACCGTTGTCGGGGACCGTGCACTGACCGTCACCGATATCATCACCGATGGCTGGTACGACTATTCCGCCAAATACGAGGTTGGCGGCTCGTGCCATGTGGTGCCCGCCGATATTCCGCAGGGTATCTTTGATCTCTGCATGGACTACGCCTTGCGCGCGCATCACGCACTTGGCTGCCGGGGCATCAGCCGTACTGATTTCCGCTGGGACGAGGCGCGCGGCGCGGATGGTCTGATCCTGCTGGAGACGAACACACAGCCCGGCATGACCCCCACATCGCTCTGCCCCGAACAGGCGCGCGAGACCGGGCTTTCCTTTGGCGCGCTCTGCCGCTGGATTGTGGAGGACGCATCATGCCAGAGATAACCAGGCGCGCCGATCCCGCCCCCTCACGCTGGTCCTACCGGGTGCACCGCATCCTGCTGACACCGCTTTACCGGCGGCTTTTGCGCTTTGGCATTCCGTTTTCGGTCTGTTTCGTGGTCGCCCTCAGTTATCTGTCGCAACCCGCAGTGCAGGAAAAGCTTTGGCTTACGATCGCCGATCTGCGTAACCAGATCGAATCCCGTCCGGAATTCACGGTCAGGTTGCTGTCGGTCGAAGGTGCCAGCACCGGAGTCGCCGAGGCTATCCACGACAGCTTTCCCTATCGGTTGCCCGCCAGTTCCTTTGATATGGAACTCGACGATGTGCGCCGCGCGGTCGAGGCACTGCCGGCGGTCGCCTCCGCCGCCGTGCGTCTGCGTCAGGGCGGCGTCCTGGAGGTGAAGGTGAATGAACGCCAGCCTGCCGCGCTTGTGCGCACCCGCGAGGGGCTGAAGGTCGTGGATGTGGAGGGCGTGACCATCGACATCGCGCCATCACGCACCGCCCGACCTGATCTGCTGGTGCTGACCGGTGCGGGCGCGGCCGCGCATGTGGCCGAGGCTCTGGAGATCAGGCACGCCGCCGGGCCGCTGCAGCTGCGCCTGCGCGGCCTGGTGCGGATGGGCGAACGGCGCTGGGATGTGGTGCTGGACCGGGAGCAACGCATCCTGCTGCCCGAGCAGCACCCGGTCCGCGCGCTGGAGCGCGTGATCGTGCTGAACGAAAGCCAGGAAATGCTGGAGCGTGACATTGCGGCGGTGGACATGCGTCTTGCTGCCCGGCCGACGCTGAGAATGAGGGAGCGTGCCGTCGACGGCTGGTGGCGTGTACGAAACATGGGTGTGGGACAGGTGAACGATGATTGAACTATATGAATCCCAACGGGCAATGCGCAACATGCGCCGGGCCGCGATGCAGCGCGGTGTGGTGGCCGTGCTGGATGTGGGCACCTCCAAGATCGCCTGCCTCGTGCTGCGTTTTGACGGCACTGATGGGGTGATAGAGGCCGACGGCGTCGGTGCAATGGCCGGGCAGGCGGGATTTCGCGTGATCGGCGCGGCCACGACCCGCTCGCGCGGGGTCCGCTTTGGTGAGATCGAGGCGATGCAGGAGACCGAACGCGCCATCCGCACCGCCGTACAGGCCGCGCAGAAGATGGCGAACATGCGCGTCGATCACGTGATCGCGTGTTTCTCCGGCGCGCAGCCGCGCAGTTACGGGCTGGCGGGGCAGGTGGATCTTGAGGGTCATGTCGTGACCGAACAGGACGTGAGCCGCGTGCTCAGCGCCTGCGATCTGCCCGATATCGGCCGCGGACGCGAGGTGCTGCACGCCCAGCCGGTGAATTTCGCGCTTGATCACCGCTCTGGCTTGATCGATCCGCGCGGCCAGATGGGCCAGACGCTGGCCACCGATATGCACATGCTGACCGTGGATAGCATCGCGATCCAGAACCTCGCCCATTGCGTCAAGCGTTGCGATCTGGAACTCGCCGGTGTCGCATCTTCCGGCTATGTCAGCGGCATCTCGTCGCTTGTGGAGGATGAACAGGAACTGGGCGCGGCCTGTGTCGATCTGGGTGGCGGGTCATCCGGCATCTCGATTTTCATCAAGAAGCACATGATCTACGCCGATACCGTGCGCATGGGTGGCGATCACGTCACCAGTGACATTTCGATGGGCCTGCAGGTGCCCACTGCGGTGGCCGAACGGATCAAGACCTTTTATGGCGGCGTCGTCGCCACCGGCATGGACGACCGCGAGATGATCGAGATCGGCGGTGATACGGGCGACTGGGACCGCGACCGCCGGACCGTCAGCCGTGCCGAACTGATCGGCATCATGCGCCCTCGGGTCGAGGAGATACTGGAGGAAGTGCGCGCGCGGCTCGATGCGGCCGGTTTCGATTGCCTGCCCAGCCAGCAGATTGTGCTGACCGGCGGCGGCAGCCAGATCCCCGGTCTCGACGGGCTGGCCAGCCGCATCCTGGGCCAGCAGGTGCGCCTCGGGCGGCCATTGCGTGTGCATGGGTTGCCGCAGGCCGCGACCGGCGCAGGTTTTGCCAGCGCTGTGGGCATGTGCCTCTTCGCGGCGAACCCGCAGGACGAATGGTGGGACTTCGAACTGCCGGTCGACCGCTATCCCGCACGGTCGCTCAAACGGGCGGTCAAGTGGTTCAGAGACAACTGGTAGACGCAATATGCGGTGTGATCAGCGAAATTTCGCGGAAAGTGCCGAGAAAACTGCCACATTTTGCGTTTTATTTGCGTTTTTATGGTGACGATTGTACCTCTCATGGGTAATAATGATAAGAATAGGCAGGAAAACGGCCCGAAACTGCGGGCGCAACATCAGGCGGACAGAGCAATGACATTGAACCTCACAATGCCAGGTCGTGAAGATCTGAAACCCCGGATCACCGTCTTTGGTGTCGGCGGGGCAGGCGGCAACGCGGTCAACAACATGATCGAGAAGGAATTGGACGGGGTCGATTTCGTCGTTGCCAACACCGATGCGCAGGCGCTGCAGCAGAGCAACGCGGAAAGCCTTATTCAGCTTGGCGTCAAGGTAACCGAAGGGCTGGGCGCAGGCGCCCGCGCCTCTGTCGGGGCCTCCGCTGCCGAGGAGAGCATTGAGCAGATCGTCGATCACCTGGCGGGCGCGCATATGTGCTTTATCACGGCAGGCATGGGCGGGGGCACCGGTACCGGTGCCGCGCCGATCATTGCGCAGGCGGCGCGCGAATTGGGTGTGCTGACTGTCGGTGTCGTGACCAAGCCCTTCCAGTTCGAGGGCGGCAAGCGGATGAGGCAGGCCGAGGACGGCGTCGAGGCGCTGCAAAAGGTGGTGGATACGCTGATCATCATCCCCAACCAGAACCTGTTCCGGCTGGCAAATGAGAAAACCACCTTTACCGAAGCCTTCTCGATGGCCGACGATGTGCTCTATCAGGGCGTCAAGGGCGTGACTGATCTGATGGTCCGCCCCGGCCTGATCAACCTCGACTTTGCCGATGTTCGCGCCGTGATGGACGAAATGGGCAAGGCGATGATGGGCACTGGCGAGGACAGCGGCGAGGATCGCGCGATCCAGGCCGCCGAAAAAGCCATCGCCAACCCGCTGCTGGATGAAATCAGTCTGCGCGGCGCCAGAGGTGTATTGATCAACATCACCGGTGGGCACGACCTGACGCTGTTTGAGTTGGACGAAGCTGCCAACCGCATCCGCGAAGAAGTGGACGCCGAAGCCAACATCATCGTCGGCTCGACCCTTGATCCGTCGATGGAAGGCTCGATCCGCGTCAGCGTTGTCGCCACTGGCATCGACGCGAGCGAAACCCTGACGGATATCCCCGTGCCGCGCCGTTCGATGGCCGAACCGCTGCGCCAGCATGTCGCCGCCGAAGATCACCGCGCGCCCCAGGAAGAGGTGCGCGAGGACGAGCCGCAGCCTGTCGCCGCAAGTGTCGAAGGGACGCAAGAGCCGTCGCTGTTTACCCAGGTGGAGGCCGAACGCGCCGCCGCCGAGGAGCAGATGGAGGATATTTTCGAGCCTCAGAATGCAGGGCACGATGCCCCGTTGCGCGTGGCATCCAACCCGCGCGAACAGCTGGACGATGACATGCCGCCCCCGGCCTATGCGCCGCCTGCGGCTGCACAGGTCCAGCATCACGAGGACGAACTGGACGCTTATGTTGCGCCGCGCGCCCCAGCATCCGGCACCCCGTCGCCCGAAGCGATGGCACGGTTGCACGCCGCCGTCAGCAACGCCTCGCCGCGCGATGGCCAGCAGCATCAGCCGCAACGAGATGAGCAGCCGCGCGCTGTGGAGCCGCAGGCAGAGCGCCCGCGTTTCGGTATCAATTCGCTGCTCAATCGCATGACTGGCCACAGCCATGAGGCCGAAGCGCAGCGCCCGTCGCGCCAGCAACCGACCATGCAGGCGCAACCCGCCCGCACTGACCCGGAAGAAGAGCGCGACGAGCAGATCGAAATTCCCGCCTTCCTGCGCCGTCAGGCAAACTGACGCAAGGGCACTAAAGCGTTCTGCGAAAAACCTGTCTCACAACTTTTCGCGGAACGCTTTGATTGTTACCTCTGGAAAAGGGCCGCCGCGTGCGGCCCTTGTGCCATTCTGGAAGTCAGGGAATGTGACCTGTAACCCCTTGTGAAATCAGTATTTCTCAACGTTCGGCAAAAAGCCGCCGAAGCGCGCGTCTCACATGTTTCAGTTGGTTGCAAAGATTGAGTTGAGGCTTTGGCACCCGTTCTTTATTTCAAGCGTTACCATTTCAGAGACATCATTCACTCTGACGTACGAGGACAAGTTGCAAACCACTGTGAACACCCCAATTCCTTTCGACGGTGTCGGCCTGCACTCGGGTGCGGCTGTGCGCCTGGTGATCCGTCCCGCCGGAGCGGATCATGGGATTGTGTTCCGCCGCGTGGATTGCGCGTCGGAGGTCGGCGACATTCCGGGGATGTGGGACCATGTTCTGCAATCGCCGCTCTGCACGAAGCTGGAAAACGCGCAGGGCATTCAGGTGTCCACGGTGGAACATGTGATGGCCGCGCTGATGGGCTGCGGCGTCCACAATGCCCTGGTCACCGTCGACGGCCCGGAAGCCCCGATACTGGATGGCAGTTCTGTGGAGTTCGTCCGTGGCATCCTCTCTTGCGGTCTGCGCCAACTTGATCGGCCCGTGCGCGCGCTGCGTGTGCTGGCGCCAGTCGAAGTGCGCCGAGGCGATGCAGTGGCGCGCCTGACACCGCACAATGAGCTAACGATCGAATTCGACATTGATTTTGCCGACACCGCGATCGGGGTGCAGAAAAAGACGCTGAACATGGCCAATGGCAGCTTCGTGCGTGAACTGGCCAGCAGCCGCACCTTCTGCCGCAAATCGGACGTGGATGCGATGCGGGCCAATGGCCTTGCTCTGGGCGGCACGCTGGAAAATGCAGTAGTGGTTGATGGGGCGGATGTGCTCAGCCCGGGTGGCCTGCGTCACCAGGACGAGGCCGTGCGCCACAAGATGCTCGATGCGCTGGGTGATCTGGCGTTGGCCGGCGCGCCGATTCTGGGGCATTATCATGGGTCGCGTGCGGGCCATGCCCTGACGAATGATCTGCTGCGCCTGCTTTTTGCCACGCCCGACAGTTTCGAATGGATGATATGCGATGCCGATGTCGCCGCAAGACTACCCGGGGCAGGGGTGCACTGGGGCGAGTTGCCGCGCGTTGCATGAATGTCTCTGTCGCGACGCAGGGTCAGCACTGCATGACCAAGACCCATATGCCGCCGCGCGATCCGGCGTCTTTTACATGCAAATCAGTCCAAAGTTTTCAACCCGTGCGCATCGTCAGATGGCGCCCGAAACACGGTAGTGTGTGGAATTGCGCCAACACCATAGCAAACAACAGATTTCTCTACTGGCACAGCCGGTATGATTGGGCTACAAAACCTTTACTTTGACTAGGGGACCGGTCCGGCATGATGCTCGGCAATTTTCACCGCACGAACGCAATACGGCTGACGACGGCATTTGTGCTGGCGCTCGGCCTGTCGGCCTGTGGTATCAGTGGCAAAGTCGAGCGCGGCGATCTGGATTACGAGAGTTATTCAGCCAAGCATATCTTTGAGCGTGGCGAATTCGATCTGGCTAATGACAAGCCATCGCTCGCCGCCCAGAGCTTTGCCGAGGTTGAGCGGCTCTATCCTTATTCGGATCTGACCAAGCGCGCCGTGATCATGCAGGCCTATTCCTATCACCTTGATGAGGATTACGAGGCCAGCCGCTCTGCTGCGCAGCGCTATATCGACTTTTATCCGACGGACGAGGACGCAGCCTACGCGCAGTACCTGCTGGCTCTCAGCTATTACGACCAGATCGACGAGGTCGGGCGCGATCAGGGGCTGACATTTCAGGCACTGCAATCGCTGCGCCGTGTGATCGAGGTCTATCCCGACAGCGAATATGCGCGCTCGGCGATTCTGAAATTCGATCTCGCCTTTGACCACCTCGCGTCCAAGGAGATGGAGGTGGGCCGGTATTACCTGCGCCGCGATCACTTTACCGCCGCGATCAATCGATTCCGTGTTGTGGTCGAGGATTTCCAGACCACATCGCATACTGCCGAGGCGCTGCACCGGCTGGTCGAGGCCTACGTGTCGCTTGGCCTTACGGATGAAGCACAGACCGCAGGCGCGATTCTGGGCCACAACTTCCGCGCCACGAAATGGTACGAAGACAGCTACGATCTGCTGACGCGCAGGGGGCTCTCTCTGGAGGCGCGCGGCGACAACTGGCTGCAGCAGGTCTATCGTCAGATGATCAAGGGCGAGTGGCTGTAACACGGGTGGTGGGCTGACACCCACCTTACGGGGCGAAACCATGCTGCGCCATCTCGACATCCGCGACATGCTGATCATCGACCGGCTTGAACTGAGCTTTGCGCCGGGCCTCAACGTGCTGACCGGTGAGACCGGTGCGGGTAAATCCATCCTTCTCGACAGTCTGGGATTCGTGCTTGGCTGGCGCGGTCGGGCCGAACTGGTGCGCAGCGGTGCCGAACAGGGCGAGGTGACGGCGGAATTCGACCTGCCCGAGGGGCACGCCGCGCATGCGGTTCTGGCCGAGGCTGGGCTACCGAGCAGCGAAACGCTGATTCTGCGCCGGGTCAACGCCGCCGATGGGCGCAAGACGGCCTGGGTCAATGACCGGCGTTGTTCCGGCGAGGTGCTGCGGCAGTTGTCGGACACGCTGATCGAACTGCACGGACAACACGACGATCGCGGGTTACTGAACCCGCGCGGCCACCGCCAGATGCTGGATACATTCGGGGCGCTGGACGGCTTGCGCGCCGACGTTCGTGCCGCATGGAAGGCTTGGGGGGCTGCGCGCCGGGCCGAGGCCGAGGCCGAGGCGGCACTGGCTGCCGTACGCGAAGAAGAGGATTTCCTGCGCCATGCGGTGGCCGAACTGGATGCGTTGGATCCGCAGCAGGGCGAAGAGGCCGACCTCGACAGTCACCGCCGGATGATGCAGGGCGCGGAAAAACTGCGCGCTGACGTGGTGCGGGCGCAGGATGCGCTGGGTCTGCAAGGCGCAGAAGGCGCGGCCTCGGACGCTCTGCGCTGGCTCGAAGGGGCGGCAGACGCGGTGGAGGGGCGGCTTGATGCGCCACTGGCGACACTGGCGCGGGCGCTGGTGGAGCTGGACGAGGCCGGGCGCGGGGTCGCCGATTGCGTCGAGGCGCTCAGCTTTGACCCGCTGGAACTGGAAGCGGCCGAAGAGCGGCTCTTTGCGATTCGCGCGCTGGCGCGAAAACATGGCGTGGCCCCGGACGGTCTGGGCGGCTTTGCCGAAGAATTGCGCAAGCGCCTGACGGCGCTCGATGATGGTGACAACGCGCTCGCCGCGCTGCGCGCCGCGGCCCGCTCTACGGGTGAGACCTATACTGCCGCCGCCGGCGCGCTGCGCGCGGCCCGGCGTGAGGCCGCAGAACGGCTCGATAGGGCAGTGATGGCTGAACTGGCCCCGCTCAAGATGGAGCGCGCGGTGTTCGAGACGTCATTCGCCGAAGCAGATCCCGGACCCGAGGGCGCCGACGAGGTCGCCTTTCGCGTGGCAACTAACCCAGGGGCACCTTCTGGGCCACTGGCCAAGATCGCCTCGGGCGGCGAACTGAGCCGGTTCCTGCTGGCGCTCAAGGTCTGTCTGACCGGGGGGCAGAGCGGCCTTACCCTCATCTTCGACGAGATTGACCGCGGGGTAGGCGGTGCCACTGCCGACGCGGTGGGGCGGCGGCTGGTACAATTGGCCCAGGGCGGTCAGGTTCTGGTGGTCACGCATTCGCCGCAAGTGGCGGCCCTTGCGGGGCACCATTGGCGGGTAGAAAAACGTGTGACCGGCAATCAGACACTATCGACGGTGACGCCGTTGGATGTGCAGGACCGGGTGGACGAGATTGCCCGCATGCTGTCGGGTGACCGGGTGACCGACGAGGCGCGCGCGGCGGCCGAGGCGCTGATGGGCTGAGACGCTGGTTTTGCCCGGATATTTCATATCTGCGAACCGGCGATCAAAACAATCATCTGGGGCACGGAAATGAACGTATGCTTCGCTTCGGGCGACGACTTGGACTCGCTTGTGGATATGATACCCTCTCTTGGGAAAGACGTACCAATCAAGCGTTTTGCATTTGATCCAAGTTACGGACTCGAAGCAAAATGACCAGAATCCTGAAGGG
This sequence comes from uncultured Roseovarius sp., assembly GCA_947503145.1. Taxonomy (GTDB): domain Bacteria; phylum Pseudomonadota; class Alphaproteobacteria; order Rhodobacterales; family Rhodobacteraceae; genus Roseovarius. Next base: position 112,329 of record CANNCP010000004.1, on the reverse strand, counting down.
GTACAGGCCTTTTGCGCTTACCTGATTCAGAGAAATCGCAGATGGCATCAGGTCAACGATAGGAAAGCAGGAAAATGAAAGCGATCAAGTTTTACAAAGCCGGTGGTCCGGAAGTCATGCAGTTTGAAGATATCAATCTGGATGCTCCGGGACCTGGCCAGGTGCGGTTGCGCCACACGGCCATCGGGCTCAACTATCTCGATGTCTATTATCGCTCGGGCGCTTATCCGGCGTCCTTGCCCAGTGGTTTGGGTTTCGAGGCAGCCGGTGTTGTCGAGGCGGTTGGTGATGGCGTTACCAATCTGAAGGAAGGCGACAGGGTTGCCTATGGCGCGGGGCCGATAGGGTCCTATGCGCAAGCCCGCAACATGCCTGCCAACAGACTGGCCAAGCTGCCCGATAGCATCGCGGATGACACGGCGGCCGCCATGATGCTCAAGGGCATGACAGTGCGCTATTTGATGCGCGAAACCTACAAGGTCAAAGCAGGCGATACCATCCTGTGGCATGCTGTTGCCGGTGGCGTCGGCCTGATTGCCGTCCAATGGGCAAAACATCTGGGCGTCCGGGTCATCGGCACGACAAGTTCACCCGAGAAAGCCGCGCTGGCGAAGTCCTTGGGCTGTGACGAAGTGATAAATTACACCGAGGAAAACGTGGCAGAGCGGGTGCGAGAGCTGACGGATGGCAAGGGTGTGCCAGTGGTTTATGATGGCGTCGGTCAGGCCACGCTCGAAGCGTCGCTTGACAGTCTCAGCCCGATGGGACTGCTGGCCAGCTTTGGTTCCGCGTCTGGTCCGGTGAAAGATTTTGACACAGGCGTTTTGGCGGCAAAAGGTTCGCTTTATCTGACCCGGCCAACGCTGATGACCTATGTGGCATCAGATGAGGCGTTGCAGGCTAATGTGGCCGAACTGTTCGACGTTGTCGGATCGGGCGCCGTCAAGGTCGAGATCAACCAGACATACGCGCTGGCGGATGCCGTCAAGGCACATCAGGACCTGGAAGGTCGCAAGACGACCGGTTCCACCGTGTTGTTGCCATAACGTCTTTTTCCGTCTTTCCTGAACCAGGAAAGGCGGAAGTGACCTGTTCCCCCGCCGGTTTCATGGGCGGGGGCATGTAGCCGATGCCGATGATCTGGCAATCCGCTGCCAGCCGGTGGTTCGCTTTAGACCAGGCGTGACGTCTCGATTGCGGCGCGCACGAAATCGGCAAAGATCGGGTGTGGCGCGAAAGGTTTCGATTTCAACTCGGGATGGAACTGCACCCCAATGAACCACGGATGGTCTGCCCATTCGACGATCTCGGGCAGGCGGCCGTCGGGCGACATGCCGGAAAAGTGCAGTCCGCATTTTTCCAATTGGTCCATGTATTTGATATCCACCTCATAGCGGTGGCGGTGGCGCTCCTCAATCGTCGTGGTGCCGTAGATCTTCGCGATCTTCGAGCCTTCCTTGAGCACCGCGTCATAGGCTCCGAGGCGCATCGTGCCACCCTTGCTGTCGCCGGGTTTGCGGCGCACCTTGGTGTTGCCCTGCACCCATTCCTTGAGGTGGTAGACAACCGGTTCGAACCGCTTTTGCCCCGCTTCGTGATCGAACTCTTCCGATCCCGCTGTTGTGATCCCGGCGATGTTGCGCGCCGCCTCGATCACTGCCAGCTGCATGCCGAGGCAGATTCCCAGATAGGGAATTTTCCGCTCGCGGGCGAACTGGGCTGCCTTGATCTTGCCTTCGGTGCCGCGCTCGCCAAAGCCACCGGGCACCAGGATTGCATGGAATCCTTCGAGACGCGAAGCGAGGTCCTGGGTATCGAACACTTCGGCATCCACCCACTCGACATTCACCTTGACCCGATTGGCCATTCCGCCATGGGTCAGCGCCTCTTTTATAGATTTGTAGGCATCTTCGAGTTGTACGTATTTCCCGACGATGGCAATGTTTACCGCACCGTCGGTATTGTGGGTGCGATCGACCACGTCCCGCCAGACCCCAAGATCAGGGCGCGGGGCCGGGGATATCTCAAACGCGTTGAGCACCGCCTGATCCAGCCCCTCATGATGATAGGCAAGCGGCGCCTCGTAGATCGACTTCAGGTCGTATGCGGCCACTACCGCCTCTTTGCGGACATTGCAGAACAGCGCGATTTTCTCGCGCTCCTTGTCCGGGATGGGGTGTTCGGAGCGGCAGACCAGGATGTCGGGCGCGATGCCGATTGATTGCAATTCCTTGACGCTGTGCTGGGTCGGCTTGGTCTTCAGCTCACCGCTCGCGGCCAGATAGGGCAGCAGTGTCAGGTGCATGAAGATACACCGCCCGCGCGGCTGGTCGTGGCTGAACTGGCGGATTGCCTCAAAGAACGGCAACCCTTCGATATCGCCTACCGTGCCGCCGATTTCGCAGAGCATGAAATCGACCTCATCCTCGCCGATGGCCAGAAATTCCTTGATCTCGTTGGTGACGTGCGGGACGACCTGGATTGTCTTGCCGAGGTAGTCGCCGCGCCGTTCCCTTTCCAGCACGTTGGAATATATGCGCCCCGAGCTGACCGAGTCGGTCATGCGGGCGGGCACGCCGGTGAAGCGCTCGTAATGACCCAGATCCAGATCGGTTTCGGCACCGTCATCGGTGACGAACACCTCGCCATGCTCAAAGGGCGACATCGTGCCGGGATCGACGTTCAGGTAGGGGTCAAGCTTGCGCAGCCGCACCGAGAATCCGCGCGCCTGCAACAGCGCCCCGAGTGCCGCCGAAGCCAGGCCCTTGCCCAGCGAGGAAACAACACCGCCTGTGATGAAAATATACCGCGCCATATGTCGGCGACCCCCGTGCTATGCTTGGCTTTCGCCTTGTCAGATCGGCCTAAAAGGCGCCATTGGCGGCTTGTGAAGAACCGCATCCCACGGGGTTCAAGCCTATCAGGATTCGGCACTGGTGCGCAACCGGTCGGCAACATGGTGTTGCGCATTCCGGTACGCGCCAATGCCCAAAGCGTTTCGGGAAATACCTGATACGGGGATATCCAGAATCGCAGTGTAACATGTCAACCTTATGGGCAGTTCGCGCCAGGCACGATGCTCAGGTTTGTCGTAAAACGCCTTGGTCGATCTACTCTGCCGTCGGCAGGAGCGGCGCATCGTCACCTGCTGCGGGGGGCAGGAGGCTACCACCGGGCAGGCCGGTCGCATCCTCTTCCACTGCCGCCGGGGCCGGGCTGTCCATGATGCGGTCCAGGACCGAACTGCCCGCCGCATTGCTCGCGGCGATGATCGTCAACGCCATGGAGGTGCACAGAAAGGCGATCGCCAGTATCCACGTCGTCTTGCCCAGTGCGGTCCCGGCCGAGCGGCCCGTAGCAGCACCGCCGCCACCGCCCACGCCCAGTCCGCCCCCTTCGGATCGCTGAATCAACACGACGCCGATCAGCGACAGTGCCAGGAGAAGATGAATGATGAGGACGACGTTTTCCATGAAGCGGCCCGCGTTAGAGTGGTTCAGGCGCTATCTATGCAATAACGCCCGGCCCCGCAACCCGGCAATCGCGTCGGCACGCAGCCAGTAGGGCGAGTGTCGGCCGTCGGGGTGATCAGTCGCCTAGGTCATCCATGTCGGATTGCCCGCTCAGGCGGCGGCGCACGTGGCTCCAGCTCAGGCCGATGCCCAGCACGGTGGCCAGTGTGGCAAGGCCCAGCCAAACCATCACGGCCTCGCTGTAAAGTGTGAGCATGCCATAATCGTAAAGCACCCACAGCACCGCACCGATGATCGCCCCGACCAGCAGGATGCCGATGCCGCCGATAGAGCGCAGCGTTGCGCGCAGGTAGATGATGTAACCCACCGTCAGCAATAGCCCGATCAGCACCGCAAGCGGCATTTGGTCGGAAAAGTTCTGCGTGACCCAATAGGTGTAATTCCACTCGGTCGGATTGAAGGTGGCGGCAAGCAGCGTGAATGCCACAAGCCAACGTATTATGAACCCCATTTGCCCCTCTCTGAGGACGCTTGCATTTAAAATGCTCGAAACCTGTACGCTCTGTCCAGAGGGAAGGTGATTTAGCGGTTTCGCCGCGTGGCCCAGGCCGCTATACCGGCGCGGGTTTGACCGCAATGCAAGAGGATCAAAATGGCCAATGTCGTTGTCGTGGGCGCTCAGTGGGGCGATGAAGGAAAAGGCAAGATCGTGGATTGGCTCAGCGAGCGCGCCGATGTGATCGCGCGCTTTCAGGGCGGTCACAATGCCGGGCATACGCTGGTTATAGATGGCCAAGTCTACAAGCTGAACGCGCTGCCTTCGGGTGTGGTGCGCGGCGGCAAGCTGAGCGTGATCGGTAACGGCGTCGTGCTGGACCCGTGGCATCTGGTGGACGAGATTGCCAAAATTCGCGCACAAGGCGTCGAAATCACGCCTGAAACACTGATGATTGCGGAAAACACGCCGCTGATCCTGCCGATCCACGGCGAATTGGACCGCGCCCGCGAAGAGGCCGCCAGTTCGGGCACCAAGATCGGCACCACCGGGCGCGGCATCGGCCCCGCCTACGAAGACAAGGTTGGCCGCCGGTCGGTCCGCGTGGCTGATCTGGCCGACGTGGCCACGCTTGAGGCGCGGGTGGACCGGGCGTTGCAGCACCACGATCCGCTACGTCGCGGCCTGGGGATCGAGCCGGTGGATCGCGATGCGCTGATCGCGCAGCTTCGCGAAATCGCGCCGGAGATCCTGCAATACGCCGCACCGGTCTGGAAGGTGCTGAACGACAAGCGCAAGGCCGGCAAACGCATCCTCTTTGAGGGGGCGCAGGGCGCGCTGCTGGACATTGATTTCGGCACCTATCCCTTTGTCACCTCGTCGAACGTGATTGCGGGGCAGGCGGCGACCGGTGTCGGCGTGGGGCCGAATGCCATCAACTACGTGCTGGGCATCGTCAAGGCCTACACCACCCGCGTCGGCGAAGGCCCGTTCCCGACCGAGCTGGACGACGACGACGGCCAGCGTCTGGGCGAGCGGGGCCGCGAGTTCGGCACCGTCACCGGGCGCAAGCGGCGCTGTGGCTGGTTCGATGCAGCACTGGTACGTCAGACTTGTGCCACGTCGGGCGTCAAGGGGATCGCGCTGACCAAGCTCGATGTGCTCGACGGCTTTGACGTGATCAAGGTCTGCGTGGGTTATGATCTGGATGGCAAGCGGCTGGATTATCTGCCCACCGCCGCAGACCAGCAGGCCCGCTGCACGCCGATCTACGAAGAGCTGCCCGGCTGGAGCGAATCTACCGAAAGCGCGCGCACATGGGCCGATCTGCCCGCCAATGCGATCAAATACGTGCGCCACATCGAAGAGCTGATTGATTGCCCCGTCGCGATGGTCTCGACCTCGCCCGAGCGGGACGATACGATTCTCGTCACCGACCCGTTTGCCGACTGATGGCGCTTAGTTACAAGGCGCGCCGTCGCTGGTCGCTGGTGATCTTGCTGATCGGGCTGCCGATTTATATCGTGGTGGCGGTCACCCTGGTTAACCGGATGGGCGAATTGCCGGGATGGGTCCAGTTGCCGCTTTATATCGTGCTGGGCTTCGCGTGGATCCTGCCGTTCAAGTTTGTCTTTCTCGGGGTGGGCAAAGCCGATCCTGACGCAGACGGCCCGCCACCGGGCGAGGATGCAGGCCGCGGCAACTGATGTCGCGGCGGTCCGCCTGCTTGCAACCTCGCGTGTGATATGCTCACGTCTGGGTGAATGTTCCAGTGGATTTCAGCAGGCGACAAGATGACGGATTCCGACGATAGGGCAGAAGACGACAGGCCGGGTGAAGACCCCTGTTACCAGCATCTGATTGTGGCAGGACACGCCATCGACCCGGACACGGCCCGCGATGTCGCCCGCTTTCGCAAGGCCGAACGCGCGCGGCTCTATGCGCTGCGCAATGCAGGCACGGTTGCGGATCGCGCGCAGCTTTCGGCGGATATCGGTGCAGAGCTGGATCGTGAACTGCCAGACTTGGCGGGGCGCACCATTGCCGCCTATTGGCCGATCAGGTCCGAGCCCAATTTGCGTGACTGGATGACCCGTGCACATGCTGCGGGCGCACGAATTCTGCTGCCGGTCGTGGTCGTCAAGAACGCGCCGTTGATCTTTCGCGAATGGGTGCCGCGCTGCCGGATGGAGCGTGGCATATGGAACATCCCGGTGCCCGCCGACGGGGCCGAGGGCACGCCGGATATCGTGATCTCGCCGCTTCTGGGTGTGGATGAGGAAGGGTATCGGCTGGGCAATGGCGGTGGCTATTACGACCGCACGCTTGCTGCCATGGAAAAATTGCCGCTGGTGATCGGCATCGGTGCGCCGGACTGCCGAATCAAGACGATCTTTCCCATGCCGTGGGATATCCCGATGTCCATGACCGTGTTGGGCGATGGCAACACGCAGCGCTATCCGGCTGCGGATTGACGGGCAGGGGCGTTACGCTTTCTTGAGGGCGGTCATGATGGTGGCAATATGTCCGATTGGCTGGGGAGGTGCGGCAAAATGATTGTCTCACCGTCCTACTGTGCCATGATGGCGCGCTACAATATGTGGCAGAATACATCGCTTGTGGCGGCGGCGGATGCCTTGGACGGGGGCGCACGCAACACGGATCGCGGTGCATTCTTCGGGTCGATCATGGGCACGTTCAGCCACCTGCTATGGGTCGATACGATCTGGATGTCGCGGTTCGGCGGGTGGGATGCGCCTGGGGGCGGCATTTCGGACAGTGCTGCGCTGTATTCCGAATGGCCCGCGTTCAAGGTGCTACGCGCGCAGGCGGACCGCCGGATCCTCGGCTGGGCCGACCGGCTGGATACAGAGGACCTGCTGGGCGATCTGAGCTGGCATTCCGGCGCGCTGGGCCGGGACGTGACGCGGTCATACGCGATGTGCATCGCGCATTTCTTTAATCACCAGACCCATCATCGTGGACAGATCCACGCCATGCTGACTGCTGCGGGCGCGCGCCCGGGCGATACCGATCTGTTCGTCATGCCGGAGGATATCGGGCGATGACCGCATGTAGAACAATCCCGTCAGGGAGAAGTCGACCAAGGATCGCGCGGCGACGGTACGGCCCCTCGCGCTCGCCGCAAAGTTTATGACAAAATGAAAGACGCAGAAAAGGAGAGCGAGATGTTCAACGCGCTTGTGGTTGAAAAGGACGAGGAAAGCGGCAAGACGAGCGCCGCTGTGCAGCAGATTTCCGAAGACCGGCTGCCCGACGGAGATGTGACCGTTGCGGTCGAGTATTCGACCGTGAACTACAAGGATGGGCTGTGCATCGGGCCGGGCGGCGGCCTTGTGCGAAAGTATCCGCATGTGCCGGGCGTTGATTTCGCCGGTACGGTCGAGACCTCAAGCGATGACCGCTACAAGCCCGGCGACAAGGTCGTGCTGACTGGCTGGCGCGTGGGCGAGGCGCATTGGGGGGGCTACGCGCAAAAGGCACGGGTTCGGGCCGATTGGCTGGTGCCGCTGCCCGAGGGCCTTGATACCCGTCAGGCGATGGCGGTGGGCACCGCAGGCTTTACCGCGATGCTGGCGGTGATGGCGCTGGAGGATCACGGGATCAAGGACGGTCCCGTGCTGGTCACCGGCGCCGCAGGCGGTGTCGGTTCCGTCGCGACGGCGATCCTGGCCAATCTGGGCCATGAGGTGGCCGCCGTCACCGGGCGCCCCGAGGCGGGTGATTACCTCAAGAGCCTTGGCGCGACGCAGATCGTTGCCCGCGAGGAGATCAACGAAACCGTCAAACGCCCGCTGGAAGCCGAGATGTGGGGCGGTTGCGTCGATGCGGTGGGCAGCGCGATGCTGGCCCGGCTGCTGGGGCAGATGAAATACGGGGCGTCCGTTGCCGCCGTGGGGCTCGCGGGTGGGGCCGACCTGCCGGGTTCGGTCATTCCGTTCCTGTTGCGCGGGGTGAACCTGCTGGGCGTCGACAGCGTCATGCAACCCTACGAAAACCGCCTGCGCGCCTGGCAGCGGATCGCCAGCGATCTGCCGATGGGCAAACTGGAGGCGATGATACAGCCCGCGAGGCTGAGTGATCTACCCGATCTGGGGCGCGCGATCCTCAAGGGACAGATCAAGGGCCGCGTGGTGGTCGACGTCAACGCCTGATCCGGCCATGTCAAAGCGGGCAGGGGGCCCCGGCGCATGTCGCCGGGGCCTTTTGTTGTCAACTGACGGGAAATCATGGAACTCGCTTGGGTTTCGGCGGGCCGGAACGTAGATCGTGGGCTGCCGTAACGCGATTCGGGTCGAATCACTGCGATATGAGGCCGAGAAACGGCGTGCGAGGCAGTAAGTGTGCGGTCGCGGTGGGTGATGTTTAGTGCCATATACGGCGATTTTGCAGTGAAAAGCAGATAATTTTGGGAATGTATGGTGTTCATTTCTGCCTGTCGATGGCCACTGCATATGGTGTCTCTGGCGACATGTTCGACCAAGTGATGTGTTTTGCGGGCCACTTTACCCTACCTCATCTTGTTTTTCGGGCCCTTCAAAGGCAACATGCAGTGGGTGTTGGGCTATTTTTCCATTGATTTCCATGAATTCCCATGGCACCTTGTTTACACGATGAGGACGGGAACAAGGGGCACCAAACGACCCCGAACAAAATAACCCAAGTCAGGTTTCATACAGGCACTTCCGCTTCATCATACACGAGAGTTCCGGCGCGCGGGCGAGCAGACATCCCCCCAGGTGGCGCGCGCAGTCGGACACCCCCGCAAGAGCGGGACGAGGGCGGCGGGTTGATCAGTGGCAGCAGATCAACTCGTCGTTTCGTGTTTAAGGGGCTTTTTCATCGGGGGATAGAGAGGCGACGAGGAAAGTGGTTCTCAGCTTCAGAGGCGAGTTCAACCAGAAGGTTGACGGTAAGGGTCGAATGTCGATCCCTGCCGATTTTCGCGTTGTGCTTGCTGATGGCGATCCGCGTTGCCCGGAGGGCCTGCTGCCGCGCATGGTGGTGCTGCACGGGCCGCACCTCAGGAATTGCCTTCACGTCTATACCATCGATGCGATGGCCGAAATCGAGGCCGGCATCCGCCGCCTGCCGCGCGGATCAACCGAGCGCAAGCGCGCCAGCCGCATGATCCTGGGCAAGTCCTGGGATACCGATGTGGACAAGGACGGCCGGATCGTGTTGCCCCAGCGCCTGCGACAGCAGATTGGCCTGGAAGGCGAGGCGGTGATGGTCGCGATGGGCGATTATTTCGAAATCTGGAATGCCAGGACCTATGAAGTGGTCGAGGCGGCAGAGACGGAAGAGTGGCTGGAGGAGCAACCGGACGATTTCGATCCCCTGACACTTATCAGCCTTCCGGAAGAGGGCTGACCGATGGGTAGCGCTGCCGCCAGCACCCCCCATATTCCGGTCCTGATCCGCTCGCTCATTGCAGCGGTGAGCCCGGTGACGGGCACCTGGCTGGATGGGACGTTCGGCGCGGGTGGCTATGCGCGTGCCTTGCTGGACGCGGGCGCAGACAAGGTGTTCGGCGTGGACCGCGATCCGCTGGCGCTGGAGATGGCAGCAGACCGGGCGGCGGACTATGGCGACCGGCTGGAACTGGTGCAGGCCGTTTTTTCCAAGATGGACGAGGTCGCAAGCGATCTGGACGGGGTTGTGCTGGATCTGGGGGTGTCGTCGATGCAGCTTGATCAGGCGCGGCGCGGGTTTTCTTTCATGCGTGACGGGCCGCTCGACATGCGAATGAGCCAGCAGGGGATGACCGCCGCCGATCTGGTCAATTCCGAGGATGAGGCTGAACTGGCCGATATCCTCTTTCTCTACGGCGAAGAACGCGCCAGCCGTCGTATCGCCCGCGCGATCGTCGCCAAGCGCGCCGAGGTGCCGATTGTCAGCACGCTGCAACTGGCCGAGATTATCGAGGGCTGCCTGCCGCGTGCCAAACCGGGGCAGGCGCATCCCGCCACGCGCAGCTTTCAGGCGATCCGCATTGCGGTGAACGACGAATATGCCGAACTGATCGGCGGGCTGGAGGCAGCCGAACGCGCCTTGCGCCCCGGCGGCAAACTGGCGGTCGTGACCTTTCATTCCATCGAGGATCGCATGGTCAAGCGCTTCTTTCAGTCCCGTGCAGGCGGGGGCGGTGGCAGCCGTCACGCGCCCGAGCGCGAGACATTTGCGCCGCAATTCACCCAGGATAACCGCAAGGCCATCGCGGCAGATGAGACGGAGCTGGCGGATAACCCGCGCGCCCGCTCGGCCCGGCTGCGGGTGGGCACACGCACCGATGCGCCGCCGGGTGACACCGACCGCAAGGCGCTGGGCATGCCAATGCTGAAAGGGGACCGCTGATGCGCAGCCTGTTCTATGTCCTCAGCGCGCTGGCTGTGATCGCGCTGGCCTACTGGGCCTATCACGAGAATTACCGCACCCAGCACGCCCAGTCCGAGGCGGATGCGCTGGAGGATCGGATCTCGGTCGCCCGTCAACGGCTGCGCGTGCTCAATGCCGAATGGGCGTATCTCAATCGTCCCAGCCGCCTGCGCGAACTGGCCGAGATCAATTATGAGCGGCTCGGCCTGATGCCGCTGCAACCCTACCAGTTCGGTCGGATCGATCAGGTGGCCTATCCGCCTGCCGAAGAGCCGCTGGTCTTTGACAATTCCATCGAAGTCTCCGACCAGGACCAGGAACAATATCCATGATCCGCACCCCTCTCCGACCGCTCGCCCGTATCCTGCTGGCCCGCGACAAGGGCGAGAACCCTGACGCCATCGAGCGCGAGAACATTCGCCTGCGTCATGAGCAGATGCGCGACCGCGCACGCCGCCGGGCCGAGGGGCGGCTGCTGGTGCTGGGCGTGATGTTCTTCTGCGCCTTTGCTCTGGTTGGCGGGCGTATGGGCGTTCTGGCCCATTCCGAGCCGTCAGGGCCGCGTGTCAGTGCAGCCGGGGCCGATATTCTGGCGCAGCGTGCCGATATCGTGGATCGGCACGGGCGGATACTTGCCACCAATTTCGACACCCACAGTCTCTATGCCCAGCCGCAACAGATGATTGAACCCGAGAGCGCTGCGCAGGCGCTGGTCGAGATCTTCCCCGACCTCGACGAGGCGCGCCTGGTCAAAGACTTTACCGGCAAGCGCAAATTCCTGTGGATCAAGAAGGTCATCAGCCCCGAACAGCAGCAGCGGGTGCATGATATTGGCGAGCCGGGCCTGCTGTTTGGTCCACGCGAGATGCGGCTTTACCCCAATGGCAACCTGGCCGCGCATGTTCTCGGCGGCGCGGGCTTTGGTCGCGAGGGTGTGCATGCCGCCGAGGTGATCGGCGTTGCGGGTATCGAGAAGTATTTTGACGAACGGCTGCGCGATCCGGCACATGGGGCCCGCCCGCTGGAACTGTCGCTGGACCTCACCGTACAGGCTGCGATCGAACATGTTCTCTCCGGCGGCATGAGCATCATGAACGCCAAGGGGGCTGCAGCGGTTCTCATGGACGTGCGTACCGGCGAAATCATCTCGATCGCCTCGCTGCCTGATTTCGATCCCAACGATCGCCCACGCCCGCTGACCAAGGGGGATGCAGGTGACAGCCCACTCTTCAACCGTGCGGTGCAGGGGGTGTACGAGCTGGGTTCGACCTTCAAGATTTTCGCGATTGCCCAGGCGATGGAGCTGGGGCTGGTCAACGAGGACACCGTCATCGACACGTCGGGGCCGATGCGGGTCGGGGGTTTTCCTATCGGCGAGTTCAGAGGCAAGAATTACGGCGAGCTGACCACCTCGGATATCATCGTCAAGAGCTCGAACCGGGGCACCGGGCGAATCGCGCTTAAGATCGGGCCGGAACGGCAACAGACTTTCCTGAGGTCGCTGGGCTTTTTCGAGCCGACCCCGCTGGAAATCATCGAGGCCAGCGGCGGCAAGCCGCTCTTGCCCCAACGCTGGACAGAGCTTTCGACGGTCACGATCTCTTACGGGCACGGGCTGTCGTCCAGTCCACTGCATCTGGCGGCGGGCTATGCGGCGATTGCCAACGGCGGGCGCATGATCCAGCCGACACTGCTGCGCCGCGATACACCGCAGGCCGGAATCCGCGTGATATCCGAAACCACCGCCGCCGCGGCCCGCCGGATGCTGCGTCGTGTCGTGTCCTCGGGCACGGCCAGTCTGGGCGAAGTGCCCGGCTATGCGGTGGGCGGCAAGACCGGCACGGCAGACAAGCCAAAGCCGCGTGGAGGCTACTATGACGACAAGGTGATCGCCACATTTGCCTCACTCTTTCCGGCACATGAGCCGCGTTACGTGCTGATCGTCACGCTTGATGAGCCGGTCGAGACGTCGGGCGACAAACCGCGCCGCACCGCAGGTTGGACGGCAGTGCCGGTTGCGGCCGAAATCATCACCCGCGTTGCACCGCTTCTTGGGCTCAGGCCCACGATTGAACCCGAGCCGTTGACTGGTATAACGCTGACATCGAATTAACGCGCTTTGCATCAAATCCGAGTCACGGATTTGATGCAAAACGTCCACAACATTGAAGGGGCGTGGGCCTATCGTTGCTTTCCCGGATTGGGAGAACTGCAAACGGTCATGACGCTGGGGTGACGGGCAGATGTCGGCGGTGCAGGAAAAAACACTGGCGGAACTGGGGCTGACCGCACAAGGCGGCACCGGACGCAGGGCGCAGGTACGCATTGCCGGGCTGGCCGTGGACAGCCGTCAGGTACGTGAGGGCACACTCTTTGCCGCGCTGCCGGGCACGCGGGTGCATGGCGGCGAATTCATCCAGTATGCGCTGCGGCAGGGTGCCGCTGCCATTCTCACGGACGCGGAAGGGGCGCGCATCGCCGCTGCCGAACTGGCCGCCAGCGATGCCGCATTGGTGGTAGCACAGGATCCGCGTCAGACGCTGGCCTATACAGCAGCCCTCTGGTTCGGTGCCCAGCCCGAAGTGATGGTGGCTGTGACCGGCACCAACGGCAAGACATCCGTGGCAAACTTCACCCGCCAGATGTGGTCTGCATTGGGCCATGTGGCGATCAATCTGGGCACCACCGGCGTCGAGGGCGATTATTCCGCGCCGCTGGCTCACACCACGCCAGAGCCGATCACCCTGCACCGCGTTCTGGCCGAGGCCGCCCGCGCAGGCGTCGACCATGCCGCGATGGAGGCATCCAGCCATGGGCTGGAACAGCGCCGCCTGGACGGGGTCCAACTGGCGGCGGCGGGGTTTACCAATTTCACCCAGGATCATCTGGACTATCACGACAGCTTTCACGCGTATTTCAGCGCCAAGGCAGGCCTTTTTGACCGGGTGCTGCCCGAGGATGGTATCGCGGTGATCAACATCGACGACCCGCGCGGGTCGGATATGGCGCTGATCGCACATGATCGCGGGCAGGAGGTGATCACCGTGGGCCGCGCCGAGGGGGCAGACCTGTGCCTGCAGGCGCAGCGGTTCGAGGCGACAGGGCAGACCATGCGCTTTGCCTGGAACGGCCGACAGCATCAGTGCCGATTGCGGCTTATCGGCGGGTTTCAGGCCGAGAACGTGCTGCTGGCCGCCGGGCTGGTGATCGCGACCGGTGCCGACCCCGACCGGGTGTTCGAGACGCTGCCGCACATGACTACCGTGCGCGGGCGCATGCAACTGGCCGCGACGCGCGAAAACGGCGCAGCGGTCTTTGTGGACTATGCCCACACGCCCGACGCGGTCGAGACTGCGATTCGCGCGCTGCGCCCACATGTCATGGGCCGCCTCATTGCCATCGTCGGTGCGGGCGGTGACCGTGATACCGCCAAGCGCCCCCTGATGGGGCGCGCGGCAGCCGAGAACGCCGATCTGGTGATCGTGACCGACGACAACCCGCGCAGCGAGGATCCGGCCGCGATCCGCGCCGCAGTCATGCAGGGATGTCCCAACGCTACCGACGTGGGCGACCGCGCCGAGGCGATTTTGCGGGGTGTCGATGGGCTCGGTCCCGGCGATGCGCTGCTCGTCTTGGGCAAGGGGCATGAGACAGGGCAGACCGTGGGGCAGGATGTGTTGCCCTTTGACGATGTCGAACAGGCCAGCGTGGCCGTGTCTGCGCTGGATGGGGGCGTCGCATGAGCTTGTGGACCGCGTCCCAGGCCGCCGCCGCGACCGGCGGGCGGGTCACGGGCGACTGGCGGGCCAGCGGCGTATCCATCGACACGCGCAGTCTGGTGCAGGGCGATCTCTTTGTCGCGCTCCAGGCAGCGCGCGACGGGCATGACTTTGTCTTCCAGGCGCTGGAGCAGGGCGCCGCCGCGGCACTGGTCAGCCGCGTGCCCGAGGGCGTGGCGGCAGACGCGCCGCTGTTGATTGTCGATGATGTGCTGCAAGGGTTGGAAGCGCTGGGACGTGCAGCCCGCGCACGTACGCAGGCCCGCATCGTGGCCGTGACCGGCTCTGTCGGCAAGACATCCACCAAGGAGATGCTGCGGGGCGTGCTGGCGGCGCAGGGTCGCACCCACGCAGCGCAGGCCAGCTACAACAACCATTGGGGCGTGCCGCTGACCCTGGCACGGATGCCGCAGGATACCGAATTTGCGGTGATCGAGATCGGCATGAACCATCCCGGCGAGATCGCGCCGCTCAGCCACATGGCGCGCCCGCATGTGGCGCTGATCACCACGATTGCTGCGGCGCATCTGGCGGCGTTCGACAATATCGACGGGATCGCGATGGAAAAGGCCGCGATCTTTGACGGGTTGGAGCCGGGCGGCACTGCTATCGTCAATGACGATCTGGGCACGACGCATCTGCTGCTGGCCGCTGCCGCCGCACAAGGCGCGAAAACGGTGACATTTGGCGCGAAGAGCGATCAGTATCGCCTGATTTCTGCAAATATCAGCAATGACCGGACCATCGTGCAGGCTGATCTGCGCGGCACTCCGGTTACCTTCAAGATCAACAGTGCGGGCCGCCATTTCGCAATGAACGGCCTTGCCGTGCTGGCAGCGGTCGAGGTGCTCGGCGCGGATGCGGGCGTGGCGGCGCCCGATCTGGCGCTCTGGGCGCCGCCCGCCGGGCGCGGTACGCGCGAGACAGTACTGCTCGATCCCGGTGACGAGAGCTGGACGATCGACCTGATCGACGATGCGTTCAACGCCAACCCGACATCAATGGAGGCCGCGCTTGAGGTGCTGGCCGCCAGTACGCCGCATGACGGGGTGGGCCACGTTGCACGGGGCCGCCGCATCGCCATCCTCGGCGACATGCTGGAGCTGGGCGAAGATGAGGCCGAAATGCACCGCGCAATTGCCCGCTTGCCGCATATCGAAACGCTGGCCTGCATCCACTGCGTCGGGCCGCGCATGCGGCTGCTTCATGACGCGCTGCCCGAGGCCAGACGTGGCCACTGGGCCGAAACGGCAGAGGCACTGGTGCCCCACGTGCTGGGCATGGTAGACGCCGGCGACGTGGTGCTGGTGAAAGGCTCCAAGGGCAGCAAGGTCAGCCTGATTGTCGAGGCTTTGCGCAGAACTGGACGGCATGGCCGTTCGCACATGAGGGACGACTGAATGTTCTACTGGCTGACTGCGTTATCCGACGGCGGTGATTTGTTTAACCTGTTCAGGTATATCACGTTTCGTACCGGCGGTGCGTTCATGACCGCGCTGATCTTCGGTTTTATCTTCGGTCCGCCGCTGATCAACGTGCTGCGAAAACGCCAGGGCAAGGGGCAGCCCATTCGCGGCAACGGCCCCGAGGGACATTTCGTCAAGGCGGGCACCCCGACGATGGGCGGTCTGCTGATCGTGGGCGCATTGTTGACCTCCACGCTGCTTTGGGCGCGGCTTGACAATCCGTTTATCTGGCTCGTTCTCTTTGTCACGATTTCCTTTGGTCTCATCGGGTTCGCGGATGACTATGCCAAGGTTTCCAAGCAGAACGTGACGGGCGTATCGGGCAAGTTGCGGCTGGGGCTGGGCTTTGTCATCGCGGGGATCGCGGCCTATTGGGCGACGATGTACCATCCGGAGGCGTTGCAGAATCAACTGGCCATGCCAGTGTTCAAGAACACGCTGATCAACCTCGGTTATCTCTTTGTACCCTTTGCCACCATCGTGATTGTCGGCTCGGCCAATGCGGTGAACCTGACCGACGGACTGGACGGGCTGGCGATCATGCCGGTGATGATCGCCGCAGCCGCGCTGGGCATCATTGCCTACGCGGTGGGCCGGGTCGATTTTACCGAGTATCTGGATGTACATTACGTGGCCGGGACGGGCGAGATTCTGGTCTTTGTTGCGGGCCTCATCGGTGGCGGTCTGGGCTTTTTGTGGTACAATGCTCCTCCGGCTGCGGTGTTCATGGGCGATACCGGCTCACTGGCCTTGGGCGGCGCGCTGGGCGCCATCGCAGTGGCCACCAAACACGAGATCGTGTTGGCCATCGTCGGTGGCCTCTTTGTGGTCGAGGCGATGTCGGTGATCATTCAGGTGCTCTATTTCAAACGCACTGGCAAGCGGGTGTTCCTGATGGCCCCGATCCACCATCATTACGAGAAGAAAGGCTGGGCCGAGCCGCAGATCGTCATCCGCTTCTGGATCATCTCGCTGATCCTCGCGATGATCGGGCTGGCAACGCTGAAGGTGCGGTAGCAGGGCGACCCATCCGCCCTCAACGGGCGCCTTCGCAGTAAACTGGAGTGTCATGATACCTGTACGCGGATATGAAGGGGCGCAGATCGCCATTCTCGGTCTTGGCCGCTCGGGCCTCAGCGCCGCGCGGGCGCTGCGCGCGGGTGGCGCTGAGGTGCGCTGCTGGGATGACAACGCGTTGGCACGGGTGGCGGCGGAGGCAGAAGATTTCGAGATCCGCGACCTCACGCAGCAGGGCGCGCTGGACGGTGTTGCCAGCCTGATCGTCAGCCCCGGCATCCCGCATCTCTACCCCGGCCCGAACAGGATCGTCGCGACCGCACTGGCGCTTGGGGTGCCGGTGGACAACGATATCGGCCTCTTCTTTCGCTCCTTCGCGACCCATGGCTGGGAGGAGTTCGAGACTGCCCCGCGAGTGATCGCCGTGACCGGCTCCAACGGCAAATCCACGACGTCGGCGCTTATTCACCATATCCTGCTTGAGGCGGGCCGCCCGGCGCAGTTGGCGGGTAATATCGGGCGCGGGGTGCTTGACCTTGATCCGCCCGTGGATGGTGGCGTGGTGGTGCTGGAACTCAGCAGCTACCAGACCGAGCTGGCCCGCGCCCTGACCCCCGACATCGCCGTATTCACCAATCTGACCCCCGACCATCTGGACCGCCACGGCGGACTGGGCGGGTATTTTGCCGCCAAGCGCCGTCTTTTCGCCGAAGGCGGGCCGGACCGCGCGGTGATCGGTGTGGACGAGCCCGAGGGGCAGTTTCTGGCGGGACAACTGAGTGAGGGGCCCGTCGATGACCGGGTGATCCGCGTGTCGTCGGGGACCAAGCTGACCGGACCGGGCTGGCATGTCTTTGCGCGCAAGGGATATCTGGCGGAATACCGCAAGGGGCGGCAGGCGGGCAGCATCGACCTGCGCGCGATCAAGGGGTTGCCGGGCGCGCATAACCATCAGAATGCCTGCGCCGCCTATGCCGCCTGTCGTAGCGTGGGCCTGGCGCCCCGGACCATCGAGGCGGCGCTGCACAGCTATCCGGGCCTGCCGCACCGTAGCCAGATCATCGCAGAGGCGGGCGGCATTACCTACGTCAACGACAGCAAGGCCACGAATGTGGACAGCGCATTGAAGGCGCTCATGGCGTTCGAACGCGTCCGCTGGATCTGTGGCGGGCTGGAGAAGGAGGGCGGGCTGGCGGCGCTTTCTCCGGCGCTGGGCCGCGTTGCAAAGGCTTATGTGATCGGGCGCGAGGCGGCTGGGTTCGCAGTGCAACTGGACGGCGTGGAGGCCGAAGTCTGCACCACGATGGAAACTGCCGTGACGCACGCCATCGCCGACGCGCAATCCGGCGAGACGGTGCTGCTGGCCCCCGCCGCTGCCAGCTTTGACCAATATGACAATTTCGAGCAGCGCGGAGACGATTTCGCGTGCCTCGTGCGCGCGGCAGTCGGCTCTGGTCAATAGCGGCGCGCTGCGCTATCTGCAGGCGCAAACGCGAGAGGCCTCATGACAGATACGACACCATTCCAGACGCCCGGACCGGTCGAGGCCGATCTGAGCCGTGCGATATCCAGCACCGAAGAAATCATCGCCGAGGCGAAAGCGGGCCGGATGTATATCCTGGTGGACCATGAGGACCGCGAAAACGAGGGCGATCTGGTGATTCCCGCCGAATTTGCCACGCCCGAGGCGATCAACTTCATGGCGACCTACGGGCGCGGTCTGATCTGTCTGCCAATGACCGCCGAGCGGATCGACAATCTGGGCCTGCCGATGATGGCGGTCAACAATTCGTCGCGCCATGAGACCCCGTTTACCGTGTCCATCGAGGCGCGCGAGGGGGTGAGCACCGGCATTTCGGCCGCCGACCGGTCGCTGACCGTTGCCACCGCGATCAACGATCAGAATACCATGGCGTCGCTTGCCACGCCGGGTCATGTCTTTCCCTTGCGGGCGCGCAATGGCGGCGTGCTGGTGCGCGCGGGTCATACTGAGGCGGCGGTCGATATTTCGCGGCTTGCCGGGCTGCACCCGTCGGGCGTGATCTGCGAGATCATGAAAGAGGACGGCACAATGGCACGGCTGCCCGATCTGGTCGAATTCGCCAAGCGCCACGGGCTGAAGATCGGCACGATCAGCGATCTGATCGCCTATCGGCATAAACATGACAATCTGGTGCGCGAAACCCGCCGCGAAAATGTCCAGTCGCATATCGGCGGCGCCTGGGAGATGCGGATCTTTGCCGACGTCATCAGCGGTACGGAACATGTCGTGCTGGTCAAGGGGGACATCACCACTGGCGGGCCGGTGCTGGCGCGTGCCCATGCGCTGAACGCTCTGGAGGATGTGCTGGGAATCGGCGGGGCACCGGGCGGCAATCTGCCCCGCGCGATGCAGGTCATCGCCGATGAAGGGCGCGGCGCAATCTTTCTTTTCCGCCAACCACGGCCCAAGCTTGCCGGTGAGATGGACAATGACGGCCCGCGCACGATCAAGCATACCGGACTTGGTGCGCAAATCATGTCTACCATGGGCGTGCATGATCTGATTTTGCTGACCGACAGCCCTGATACGCGGTATCTGGGGCTTGATGCCTACGGGATCACGATCACCGGCACCCGTCCGCTGAGCGAAGGATAGACCAATGGCCGATACCGAATACAGCCTGCCGCGCGCGACGTTCGACAAGCCTGTGAAGCTGCTGATCGTGGTCGCACCCTTTTATCGCGACATCGCCGACAACCTCATCGCCGGGGCCAAGGCCGAAATCGAAGCGTCGGGCGGGACCTGGGACATTGTCGAAGTGCCCGGTGCGCTGGAGGTGCCCACCGCCATCGTGATCGCGGGCCGATTCAGCAATTTCGACGGCTACGTGGCGCTGGGTTGCGTCATTCGGGGCGAGACGACGCATTACGAGACCGTCTGCAACGACAGCGCACGGGGCATTACGCTGCTGGGTCTTCAGGGGCATTGCATCGGCAATGGTATCCTGACAGTCGAAAATCGTGCGCAGGCCGAGGTGCGCGCCGATCCCAAGGCCATGAACAAGGGGGCAGGGGCGGCAGCGGCGGCCTTGCATCTGGTGGCGCTGACCCATAAATGGGGCGCGCCGCGCAAGGGCATCGGCTTTCTGCCCGATGCCGAAGAGTTGAAGATTGCGGACACGTCCAGGGATACCCCCACTGCATGAGCGATTCCCCCCAGCCCCTCTCTGGCAACAAGAAACGACAGATGCGATCTGCCGCACGGCTCTATGCCGTGCAGGCGCTGTTTCAGATGGAGCATTCCGGTCAGGGCGTGGACAGCGTCTGTGCCGAATTCCTTGAACATCGGTTCGGGGCCGAGGTGGATGAAGGCACAGAGATGATCGATGGTGATATCGACCTCTTTCGTGCGATTCTGGACGGCGCGGTGGACCGGCAGGCAAAAATCGACCAGATGACCGACCGCGCACTGGTGGCCAAATGGCCCATCGCCCGGATCGACCCGACGCTGCGCGCGCTCTTTCGGGCCGCTGGTGCCGAATTGGTGTCGAAATCCGCGCCCCCCCGCGTTGTGATCAGCGAGTTCGTGGATATCGCCAAGAGTTTCTTTCCCGAAGGGCGTGAGGCGAAATTCGTCAATGCGGTGCTTGATCATATGGCGCGCGAGGCTCTGCCAGAAGAATTTTGACCTTGCGGCCGGCCAATCTCCGCGCATCCCCTTGAGCGGCGGCGCACATGGGCTATATTAAATGTAGAAGGCACGACGAAAGGGACGCAAATGCCCAAACTCATCCGCCTATATATTACGCATGTCGCCATCGGGTTCGGCATTGCCGCGCTGTTCGTGGGCATGCTGCTGTGGTTTGATATCGCCAATCTGTGGCACCTGATCAGCACATCCGACAAGGGCTGGCTGGCGCTGCTGGTTCTCTGGGTCGCCAATGGTATCGTCTTTGCTGGGGTACAGTTCGGCATTGCGGTGATGCGCATCAAGGACGACGACGATGATGAACCGCGCGGCGGCCATCGCCAGCGTATCATGCAGCCGGCGCCGCAGTTGATCCCGGTACGCGTCGATGCGGGCCGTCCCCGGAACTTTACCCGCAAGCGGTAGGAAACCGGCCTGCTCGCAGGCATTTCACAATTCAAGTCGAAAATCAGTATGACCCATCAATAAAGCGTGCCTCCTTAAACTTGAGGCACTCAGTCAAGGTGGAATGCGTGCAACGATCATATGTATCGCTGCGTTCCGCGAAAAGCCGTGAGCCAGGTTTAAGACGGAACGCTTTAGTGTGGGCCTTTCGACCCGTGCATGAGGGCTACGCCTGCCGTTCCCGCATCAAGCAGGGCATGGAGGATTGATATCAGGGATCGGTGACTGCTGAGACGGAGAAATGCGCCAAATGGCGGCATATCCTCCAAGCGCAAAAAGGCAAAGTGGCGGGCCCGCACGCAACCGTTTGGTTCTCTCATTCCCGAGGACCTGTATGTACAGGTGGGCGCCGGGTAACCGAACCAGGGTCCGGACAGAGCCAGCTCCCTCGGAATTGCTTAAGGCCACCGGAATGCAACCGTTCACGAGAAGGGCAGAACCCGCCACTGCCCAATCTAGGATGCGCGTGGGGCCGCTACAAGGGGGTGCATGTGTTCACCCTGCATTCATTATCAGACCACGTGCGAAACACAGGCCTCTCCCGCGCGGCCTGCGTTTGCGTCCGGCCAGTTGCTGGCGCTGCGCGTTCCGGGAATATCAGCCGCGCTTTGATGCGCTCTTGGCGGCGGCGATGATCTCGGTGGCGATTTCTTCTGCCTCTTCGGGGGTGAAATCCATCGGGATCTCGGTGCCGTGCGATTCCACGAAAATGCGCACCATGCCCTGATCTGTCGGCCCGATCTGCAGGTTCGCCTCGACGTCGCGTTCGGAATTGATGCCCATGGTTCACTCCTTGATCTGTCTGCGGGGCATAGGGTGAGCGCCCCGGTTTTGCAAGCGGCGTGGCTGCAGCGATGTTGTGCGGCTTTCTTGGAGGCGTTAGACTGGGCGGGCAATGGTGCCATGCCAAGCGGTCTTGGGTTCCCGGCCCGTCGCGGTGCCGCGGGTGTTTTCGATCCGGTTCTTGCGGCCAATCCAAGCGCTTTGTACGCGCGGCAGGTCCGTGCGGCGTCAGGGGAAAACAGAATGTACACTGACCGGCTGAATATGCGTACTGCGCTGATCTGCAGCACGTCACTGACCATCCTGATGGGGGCCGCGCCCGTCGCAGCCGCCGAATGGGACATCGGGCTTGGGGCCTATCTGGAGCAGAGCATCAGCTATGCGTCCTATGACAGCGCCACGGCCAGCGATTTCGACGGGATCGATTCGGTTGGCTCGGGAGAATTTTATTTCCTGCCTTCGGTCACGCTTGATAACGGGCTCAGGATCGGCGCGCATGTCGAGTTGGACGGCCATGTCGGCGAACGCAACGCAGGTGCCGATTTTGACGAGGCGTTCGTCTATGTCAGGGGCAGCTTTGGCGAGATGCTGATTGGCAAATCGGATACGCCGGGCAATCATATGAGCTACGGCGCGCCGATGGGCTACGGTCCGCCGACCGATTTCGGCGGGATCAGTTCCAGCACTCTTGGCTCATATATTCAGTTCTCGGGTGTGCACAACAACCGCAGGGTGGGTGACGACCTGATTCGGGGCACGCTGGGCAGTACCCATGTTACGAACATGGGCGAGGAAACCCAGGGTAGGATCACCTATTTCACCCCGCGTTACGCAGGGTTCCAATTGGGCCTGAGCTATGCTCACGAAGAACCGAACGCGGTGCCGAACCGCCAGGATTTCTATGACGTTGGCGCCAATTACGTAAATAACTTCGGGGGGTTGGATGTCGGTCTGTCGGCGAAATGGGGGGGCGCCGACAACCGCGCCGATCCCAACGCCAACCCTGAATACTGGGGCGCGGGTGCGAACATTGGATATGGCGGCTTTACGATTGGCAGCAGCTGGGCCGAGAGCAACGGTAGTTCAAACCGGGTGACGGATGGCGAGGCCTACAATGTGGGCGTCTCGTATCAGACAGGGCGTTATGGCTATAGCTTTTCCTATCTGCACGGGCGCAACGTCGATAACGAGAATGCCAGTTTGGGATCAAGGGAGCGGCTCAAGGCCTATACCCTGGCGGTCAACTATTATCTGACCGGACAGCCTGAACGCCCGGCCAAGCCACCTCGGCCGGGATCGGACCCTGCGGCCCGTTATGGGACGCAAGCGGGGGTCAAGGTCAACCTGTTCGGCTTCGCTTCCTACGTGGACTTTAACGAGGATGTGGGTGATGGCGGGGCCGGTACGCGGGGCGACGATGTCAACGGTTTCGTGATCGGCACGGGCGTCAAGCTGATGTTTTGATGTGCAAGGCATCCGTGGTCGCGTGAAAGCTGCCGCGCAGCGTGCGCATTCCACCGACCTTCGCACTGTCGGCGGACCAGCATCGCACCGGTGCATTCCCTTGGCTGCAATCAGGTGGAACAAAGCTGTGAAATTGCGCGCCAACAGGCTTGCATTTTGGGCACGTGGCGGCTAAGTCGTCGCGCAGTGCCGCCTTAGCTCAGTTGGTTAGAGCGCTTGATTGTGGATCAAGAGGTCCCCCGTTCGAGCCGGGGAGGTGGTACCACCATTACTTGCCGGTTTATGCGTCATGATCGACGCCAGCGACGATTCGGGTTGTGACAGTCAGTCGATTTGCAGCGTCTGGCGCAGCACGCCCGTCTTGCGGTCAAAGATCAGCACCTGGTCGTCCTTGGTCACCACCGCGTACCAGTTCGACCCCTGGGTGAAGGCCAGCGGTTTTGCTCCATCGGGCAAGGTGATCACATCCGGCAGTTTCGGGCCGAAAGCATCCGAGAACTTGGTGACAAAGAGCACGACGATCACTATGAACCCGATCACCATCGTCGCGGTCAGGATCGTGACCAGCAATCGCAGGTATTTGACCATTCCCGGATCGATCGGCGGGGGCTGAGGAGTGTCTTCCATGGGGTCTGTCACCCTTAAACTTGAGATCGGGCCAAACCCGCCGCTGCGCCTTGATAAGGCACTGGCACGCGATGTGCCAGAGGCCGCGGCGCTGTCGCGTACCCGGTTGGCACGGCTGATCGCAAAGGGGCAGGTGATGGTGAACGACGCCTGCGTTACCGATGCCAAGGCGCGTGTGGCCGAAGGGGACGCGGTGCAGATCACCGTGCCTGTGGCCGAAGAGAGCCATATCGCGTCTGAGAAAATCGCGCTGGATATTGTCTATGAGGACGACGATCTGGTGGTGGTGGATAAACCGGCCGGCATGGTGGTGCATCCGGCACCCGGCACGCCCTCGGGTACGCTGGTGAATGCGCTGCTGCACCATTTCGGCGGCAACCTGTCCGGGGTGGGGGGCGCGAAACGCCCCGGCATCGTGCACCGGATCGACAAGGAGACCAGCGGGCTGCTGGTGGTGGCAAAATCCGACCGCGCGCATCACGGGCTGGCGGCGCAGTTCGAGGCACATGATGTGGAGCGTCAATATCTGGCCGTCTGCCACAGTGTGCCCGACGCCAATGATCCGCGCCTGCACGGGTTGCGCGGTGTCAGCTTTGAGCCGGGCAACATCATGAAGATCGAAACCCATCTGGCCCGGCACAGGACGGACCGGCAGAAACAGGCGGTGTACCTGAGCGGGGGGCGGCACGCCGTCACTCGCGTGCGCATTGTCGAGCGGTTCGGCACACCGGCCGTGGCGGCTCTGGTCGAGTGCTGGCTTGAAACCGGCCGGACCCATCAAATCCGCGTTCACATGGCCTATGCGGGGCATGGGCTGATCGGTGATCCCACTTATGGCGGGCGGCGCAAGCTGTCGGCCAAGGCCCTGCCGGAGGCGGCGCTGACGACGGCGCGCAGCTTTGAGCGGCAGGCGCTGCACGCGGCGCATCTGGGTTTTAAGCACCCCGTCTCGGGTGAGATGATGCAGTTCGACGCGCCTTTGCCGCAGGATATGGCCGCATTGGTCGCCGCATTGACGGCGTAGTGGTAACAGCCCTGCACGCTTGTGTGAAACACCGACACATTTCGCGCAAACGGCCCTCCCGGCCTTCATGTTGCGTTAAGGTGCGGAGCATGTCCGCCTTGAATTTCGAGTGGTGGATGTGTATTTGTATGTTAACGCCCTAAACATAGGGTGAGTTTGGAGGGTCAGTTTTATGGCAAATTATGCAAATCTGCCGGCACCGACGCCGGAAGGCGGCCTGAACCGCTATATGCAGGAAATCCGCAAATTCCCGCTCTTGGAGCCGGAAGAGGAATATATGCTCGCCAAGCGCTGGGTCGAGCAGGAAGACACCGAAGCGGCGCACAGGATGGTGACATCGCACCTGCGGCTCGCTGCCAAGATTGCGATGGGGTATCGCGGTTACGGCCTGCCGCAGGCCGAAGTCATCTCGGAGGCGAATGTGGGCCTGATGCAGGCCGTGAAACGCTTTGACCCTGAAAAGGGCTTTCGCTTGGCGACCTATGCGATGTGGTGGATCCGTGCGAGCATCCAGGAATATATTCTGCGCTCGTGGAGCCTGGTCAAGATGGGGACGACATCGGCGCAAAAGAAGCTCTTCTTCAATCTGCGCAAGGCGAAGTCCAAGATTGGCGCACTGGAAGATGGCGACCTGCGTCCCGAGAACGTCAAGATAATCGCGACCCAGCTCGGTGTGACCGAGGCCGAGGTGATCTCGATGAACCGGCGCATGTCAGGAGGCGACGCCTCGCTGAATGCCACCGTCGGCTCCGAAGGCGAAGGCACGATGCAATGGCAGGACTGGCTGGAAGACCAAGACGCAGACCAGGCCGGCGACTACGAGGCGCGTGACGAGCTGGAGGCACGACGCGAGTTGCTGATCGAGGCGATGGATGTGCTCAACGATCGGGAAAAGGACGTTCTGACCCAGCGTCGCCTGAGCGACAAGGCCATCACGCTGGAAGATCTGAGCGGCCAGTATGACGTGAGCCGAGAGCGCATCCGGCAGATCGAGGTGCGCGCATTCGAGAAGCTGCAAAAGCGGATGCGCAGCCTTGCCCAGGAGAAAGGCATGCTTGCCAGCGCCTGACACCTTGGCGCGGGGCCGGAAAACGGATAAGCCCTCATGGACTGCCTAAAGCGTTCCGCCTTGAAATTGAGGCACTCAGTCAAGGTGGAATGCGTGCAACGATCATATGTATCGCTGCGTTCCGCGAAAAGCTGTGAGTCAGGTTTTTCGCGGAACGCTTTATGGGGGCTTTTTCATGTCTACTACCATCCCGTCCGGGCGAAGCACGCTGGTTTACCGCCGTGCGATTGGCGCGATTCTGGTTTTTCTGCTGGCCGCCTGCGCACCGCGCGAAACCGCGCATTATGCGGCACCAAACCCTGAGGCGACGCTGCAGCCGATTTATGTGGCCACCCAGCGCAATCTGGACCGCACGGGTCCGTACTTTGGCTATTTGCGGCCCGAAGGGCTGCGGTTTTTCCGCAACGTGATCTCGATTCCGCCGACCCACGTCCCCGGAGTCGTGGAATGGCCCGAAGGCCCGCCCGACGCCGCGACCGGTTTTGTCGTCACTGACACCAAGATTTTTTCGGGTATGCGAGACATGCGCGCGAATCTGCGCGCGGGGCGGAAAGGATCGGAATCACTGGTCTTTGTGCATGGCTATAACAACACCCTGTCGGATGCGATGTACCGGCTGGCGCAGATCCAGACCGATTTCAAACCCGGAATGCCGGGGGTTTTGTTCTCGTGGCAGTCTGCGGGTGATCCGCGCGGGTATGTCTATGACCGTGACAGCGTCATGCATGCGCGTGACGATCTGGAGGACGTGCTGAATAGCCTTACCGCCGCGCCCGGCGAAAAGGTGTTCCTGCTGGCCCATTCGATGGGGGCGCATCTGACGATGGAGGTCTTGCGCCAGGCCGCGCTGCGCGGCAACCGCCGCCTTCTGGACCGGATCAGCGGTGTCGTTCTGATGTCGCCCGATATCGACCCGGATCTCTTTCGCCGCCAGGTCAAGGCCATCGGCAAGCTGCCCCAACCGTTCATGATCTTTGTTTCGCGGCAGGATCGTGCGCTGACGCTGGCAGGCTTCATCACTGGTCGCAAGCCGCGGCTCGGGGTGATCGACGGGCCGGAAAAGTTGGCGGATATGAAGGGGGTGACGGTCGTGGATTTCACGGCGCTTGCCGATGGCGAAGGACTGAACCACTTGGTGCCCGTATCCTCGCCCGCGGCTGTGTCAGTGCTGCAGGGCATGGTCGCGCAGGCCGGGCAGCCGGGTCCCGGTTTCGGCGACTATCTGGTGCTGAAGGCACCCGCCCCCTGAAGCAGTATCCGCCCTTGGCAAACGTATCCGGCGTCCCTAGATTCGTTGTGCGGGTTTCGCTTTATCTGATATTTCAGGTTAAAGACGAAATGCTTTAGCTTGTAGGTGCAGACAAGGGGGGTGCCACATGGCCGGTGGATGGGCGCGCGATGGTGCGGTGAATGAACAGATCGAAGCCTCGATTGCCGATGAACTGGCCCGCCTCAAGGCGCAGCGGGTGGCGACCGGCGAGAGCCGCACGCATTGCGCGGAATGCGAAGAACCGATCCCCGAAGCCCGGCGCGAGGCGCTGCCGGGGGTCAAGCTGTGCATCGACTGCATGCAGGAACGTGACAGCGCAAAACAGACGCGTGGCGGGATCAACCGGCGCGGATCCAAGGATAGCCAACTGAAGTAGCTGTTATCCTGCGGAGCGCCTGCGGCGCACCGGTCGGTCTTGCGTTCAGGCCACGCAGGCCCTGGGGGCTTTGCCCCCAGATCCCCAGGATATTTACGGCAAGAAGAAGATATCGGGCGTGTCTGTCGGCCGTGGGTGGCTTTGCAGGGGTGTCACCCCTCCATCGCCTCCAGTTCGTCGATCATGCCGGATATCATGCTCAGGCCCTTGTCCCAGAATTTCGGATCACTGGCATCGAGGCCGAAGGGGGCCAGCAGTGCCTTGTGGTGTTTGGACCCGCCGGCTTTGAGCATGTCGAAATACTTGTCCTGGAAACCGTCGGGGTTCTCTTCGTAGACCGCGTAGAGCGCATTCACCAACCCGTCGCCGAACGCGTAGGCATAGACGTAGAAGGGCGAGTGCACGAAATGTGGGATATAGGCCCAGAACGTCTCGTATCCGTCCATGAACTCGAAGGCGGGGCCGAGGCTCTGGGCCTGGACGGACATCCACAGCGCGTTGATATCGTCGGGCGTCAGTTCGCCCTGACGGCGGGCCGCGTGCAGCTTGCATTCGAAATCATAAAACGCGATCTGGCGCACGACCGTGTTGATCATGTCCTCGACCTTGCCCGCCAGCAGCACTTTGCGCTCGGCATTGGTGTCGGCCTCTTCCAGCATCTTGCGGAAGGTCAGCATCTCGCCAAAAACGCTGGCAGTTTCGGCCAACGTCAGCGGCGTGGAACTGAGTAGTTCGCCTTGCCCGGCTGCCAGAACCTGATGCACGCCGTGGCCCAGTTCATGTGCCAGGGTCATGACATCGCGGGGTTTTCCCAGATAGTTGAGCATCACGTAAGGGTGTACATCGGTCACGGTGGGATGGGCAAAGGCGCCCGGTGCCTTGCCCGGTTTCACGCCAGCATCGATCCAGCCGCGATCGAAGAATGGCTTGGCCAGATCACCCATGCGCGGATCGAACGCGGTGTAGGCCTCCATCACGGTGCTGCGGGCCGCATCCCAGCCCACGGTTTTGGTCTCTTCCATCGGCAAGGGGGCGTTGCGGTCCCAGACCTGCATCACGTCCAGGCCCAGCCATTTGCGTTTCAGTTCGTAATAGCGGTGGCTCAGCTTGGGGTAGGCGGCGACGACGGCATCGCGCAGTGCCTCGACCACCTCCGCCTCCACATCGTTGCTCAGGTGGCGTCCGGTCTGGGCCGTGGGCATGCCGCGCCAGCGATCCAGGACTTCCTTTTCCTTGGCTGTCGTGTTGTGGACGCGGGCAAAGGTGCGGATATTTTCGCCAAAGACGCGGGCCAGTTCGCGGCTGGCGGCCTCGCGTTTACTGCGGTCCTGTTCGGTCAGCAGGTTCAGTGTGCCCTCGATACCCAGCGGCTCGCCATCCACGTCAAAGCTGAGACCGGCAATGGTTTCGTCAAAGAGCCGCTCCCAGGCGTCTCCGACGACCCCCAGATCATGCAGGAGTTTCTCCAGTTCATCGCTCAGCTGATAGGGTTTCATCGCGCGGATGCGGTCCAGCACCGGTCGGTAGCGGGCCAGTTCGGCGTTCTGCTTCAGCAGGGTCGACAGGTGGTCGTCTTCCAGCCGGTTCAGTTCGAGCGTGAAAAACACCAGCGGCGTGGTGTAGTTGGTGATCTTTTCCTGGGTATCGGACAGGAACTTGGTGCGCCCGCCATCGGTGGTCAGCTGGTAATACCGCAGGCCGGCAAAGGACATGATGCGTCCGGCAGTGGTGCTGATCGCTTCGTTGCGCTTGATGCACTCAAGCAGGCCGCCCGCATCCAGATCGGCCAGCTTGCCCTCGTAATCACCCGCAAAATCGGCACAGGCAGCCTGGAGCCAATCAAGATCGCGCTTCAGCTCTGGCGCGTCCTCGCCGGTGTAGAGATCGCTCAGGTCCCATTCCGGCAGCTTGCCGAGATCGCCTGCGCCGGAACTGGCATTGGCATCGAAGACGGGGGTAGGGCGATGGGTCATGGACGGCTCTCCTTTGGGTGTGGATCAGACATAGGGGTGGGGAGCGGCAGGCTCAAGGCGGGTTTTTTTCGGGGTTGGTGCCGGAGCATTGGGCTGCGGCCATTTCCGTCGGAGGGCTCAGCGCATGGCGTTGGAGCAGCGCCTCTCGCTGCGAGGCTTCGACAGGCAGGTCGCGGAAAGGGCAAGTCCGCCCGGCACCCGATCTGTGCAACCCATGCTGTTAATTCTATGGCCGATGTGTATCGAAGGCCGATATTATTAACTCACCCAATGTCAGAGGGTCAAAAGGTTTCACGATAACAGCAATACCCCCAGCGCCCTTCAATGCGGTGATTTCACTGTCATGGGCCCGCGCTGTCATGAAAATCGCGGGGATATTGGCATAACCAGGTAACGTACGCAATTTTGCGAGAAGGATATCGCCGGTCATTTCTGGCATCATAAAGTCAAGCAACAACATGTCTGCTTGAAAGTTCGGAGCAGCTGCTAATGCCTCGGAGCCATCAGGGCACTGCATCAGTTCAAATTTATCGCTAAGTTGTAATGCGATCTTTGCGATCTCCCGTACGTCGCGATCGTCTTCGACATGGAGTATCTTCAGCTTCTTCAGGGTCATGATAGCAACCTTATGGCAGTCGGTGAATTAGCCCGCCCATATGGGAATTTCCACCGCCTGCACGGAAGTGTTTGGTGAGGTACATGGCATTTGGTCCAGCTCGTTCGTTTCAAAGTATATGCCTCGCCACGCAGTTGGCATTCATTGTGCCGCGCGACCAGGAAACCTTGTAGATCGCGCCATGCTTGTTGATAGTTGGCGTGGGTTTATATTTGCCAAACGACCACCCAAATATTCGACCTCTTCCTTCAGTCACCCCAAGGGAAGGCCAGGACCTGAACAGAGCCAACCTGAAATAACTGATTCACAGCTGCTCGCGGAGCGCAGCGATACGTATGAGCGTTGCGCGCATTCCGCCTTGACTGAGTGCCTCGGGTTCAAGGCGGAACGCTTTAATTAACCAGAAAGTGCATTCAAGCTAAGCTCTCTCAGGTCGGCATCACGCATATCGACGCGCGCTGTCGCCGCTTTCACGGCGCGTTTGAAGTTTAGTTTTGGCGTTGTCGTCAACGTCAAAGGGTTTCCGATGATGATTTCCATCAAGATCTCATTTTGGCATACTCGGGGCAATTTCTGTTTCGCCAGCCTGCGAAGAATTGCTGCTTCAGTGGCTGTGGAAGCGTGATCATAGACACCACGAACCGCACACATGAAAATACCGTTGCCCATATGGGTCAGAAAGGCTTTCTCTGGTTTGAACTCGTCAGATATCACGGCGGCTGTGGTTTCGAGAAAGCCAACGAATTCGACAGCAGTGGTGCTGGCAAAAATCTGTTCGATATTTCTGATTTTTATCGCCATCAGATTTATCTTGCATGCATCGGCGCGAGTTACCTGTTCAAGGTAATTCTGGAAAACCGAAAGCGATAAAAGCTTTTCACTGGCAAGCTTGAGCGGCTCTGCGTTGGCCGGAGATTCGGGCTGCCATGTTGTTGAGTGTTCCGTTCGCGCGGCTCGCTCACCCGCAAGGCCCTGGACCGCAATATAGCTGTCGATCGCGGCTTGCCGTTCCTGGATTAGCCGTCCGGCAACCCTGATACGGGCAAGAACCTCAAAAAACTCGAACGGCTTGGTGATGTAGTCGGTCGCGCCGTTTGCGAAGGCCTGCTCGACCGCGGCATGATCTTTATATTTGGTAATCATCAGGATCGGAGTGTTGCGGTAGCGTTCAAGACGGCGAATGTCAGCGCATAGCTGTATCCCGTCTTTTTCCGGCATTTCAACATCCAGAAGGATGCAGTCATAAGCTATCGCCGTGTTTTGGATCGCTTTCAGGGCCTTTAAGGGCGAAGACATGAGGGTAACATGTTCATACCCACCGCCCGTCAAACACTCGTTCAACAATTCCAGCGAAATCCCATCATCATCGACAGCTATGATTTTCAAGGTTCTCTTGCTCCTTTTATGCAGAATTTCTGGTCCGCGTGCCTGCCAGACTGCCCCGGGGTGGGCAAGGGGGCAGGCAAGCTGAACCCACCGTGATAGTTAGTCTTGGATTTTGTTCAAATTGTGAAGAATGTAAACCGTCTGACAGATGCGCAAAAAGTTGCCGAATCAACCATAAAGGCGGACGTCAGCAATGCTGTTACATATCATCGGCCCCCGGGCGAATGGTCCGATCGCGCCATATTTCCGCCCAATCCGCGGCGATATTAAAATTTATTACATATAAACAATAAGTTGTCTGCGTCCAATTGGCGGCGCTGGATATCAACGCTGTCCAGAAAAAGCCATCTTCCCCAAGTATTCAATCTGGGGGTGAAACATGGAACCTTCTGCGCACACATGGAGACTGCCACATGCGTATCCTTCTCGTGGATGACGACAAAATCTTTACCGACTTGATGTCGTCCAAGCTGTGCGAACTGGGCTTTGACGACCTCACCATTGCGCATAGCGCAGAAGAAGCCATCAATCTTGTGGATGAGCAACGTCTGCCTTTCGATTGCTATCTTCTCGACATCATGCTCGGCAAGATTGATGGTATCGAGCTATGCGAGAGATTGCGCAGCCGCACCGATTGCAGGATTGCGCCGATCATCATGATAACCGCGAGCTCCCAAGCACACCTTATGGACAAGGCCTTTGCATCAGGGGCTACTGATTTCATGAGAAAGCCATTGAACCACACGGAAATGATCGGCCGAATCAATACTGCGATGCTCCTTGTGGAGTCGACAAAGAAGGAAAAAAGAGGACGTAACGTACTACGGACGCTCATTTCTTATGCTTCAGATTTCGACCTGATTGATCTGGCCGAACCTGTGTGCTTCTCCGATGTCAACGGAATGATCAATCACTACCAGCTTGAGAATAAACTGCTGAAAATGCAGGATGGCATCTACTCGATGAATCTCTTTAGGATTCAGATACACAACTTTGAGAAATTGAACAAACAGACCGAGCGCAGCGCTGTGATGCAGCAATTGCATGCAATCAGCGCCACTATTTCTGAAACGGTAAGGGCGCAGCGGTTTCTGTTTTCCTATATCGGGCGGGGTCGATTTGTCTGCTGTATCATCGGTCGCCACATCCTGGTGCCCCAATTGTTTCAGTCGCGGCTGAGAGAGAGGGTGCGTGAGGCGTTGATGGACCTACCTGCATTTGACAACATGCAAGTCAGGCTGGTCGTATCTGCACTTTCACAACGTCGGATTCTTTCGCGCAAAGCTGCCATGTCACTCTTGTCCAAAGAGCTTAAGGCGGCTGAATCTTCTACTTCGGATGTGTTGCCGGAAGTCGACAAGATCGAAGATCGGATTTTCACCAGAATCAGAGAAGAAGAACACAAGCTTTTCGGCGAAGGTTGATCATTCCCATTTACGTTACTGCTCTAGTTTGCCAGCAGACGATGATTCCTTGTGAGGGGCGGTGACGCTCATCAAGGCGGCTTGGGTGTGGTCGCCATCAATTTTCAGAGCAGGCCCCACATGTGTGGCGCTCATTCGTATGCGTTTCATCCATCGGCTGAAAACCGCCGGGACAATTCCGATAATGGCGCTCGCCCCCAATTCCCGCGCAGAGGCTGCCATGTGTTCAAGGAGAACTGTCTGGATGACCAGGCGCCGCTTGGACGACACTGACGCTGAAACAAAGAGCCTGGTCGCCTCCCAGATGTCAGGGCGCACCGGGGCGTCGAAAAACAGAATGTGCTGTGGGATATTCGCGAGCAATCCCAGCTGCGCATCCCGCAGCATGTAGGAATACTGTCCGCATTTTGCGGTAGTTGGCGTTAGCCGCATGCCGGCCAGGACCCGTCCATATTCATGCACCACGACCCACCGGCTGAGCGGAGTGTCGTATTGATCAAATTCCATACCTTCGGTTTGCGGCAAGTCCCAGCCTTTTATGTCTATAAAGACTTCGCGGCGGGCCTTCAGGTAGTTAGAGAACAAACGGCCATGATTGTGCATGTTGCCAAAAGATAGGGTGGTTGCCTGAATTTCGACTGTCAACTCAGGCGCCAAGCGGCGAAACTGGTTCTGTGCATGCACGACATCATTGCTTGGCCGCATTGGCATCAACTGCTCCTGCGGTATCAATGCGGGGAAAGCCTCTGCTCCCCCCAATGCGCGCGCGTCTTCTCTGAGTAAGTTCATCGCAGCCCCTGCCCATTGCTACTGCTAGTAAATCACAAGTTGTATGACCGCGCCATAGTTTTGCCACGTTCCTGTGGTGTGTAGGCGGAAATTTTCCATTGAACTCAGGATGTAAACCTGAACTCCTAACCCACACCTGCACGGCATGCATATCGGGCATGCACACAACGCAGGGTTACCTAGGGTAATGTATTGTCAGGCGACATATGAAATTCGTAACGTTCTACCGAATTAACTTCCGGAACCCTCGGAACGTCTTTCTTCTGAACGCTCAGATGCGGGACTACGCTCGAATCGGCGTCGAGCTTTTCGCGCAGCGCTTGGTTATCTATGCTGCCGCCCTCCTGCTTGAGGCGTTCTACTATAGCTGGCTTCTCGCGAGTATTTCCTTGGCGGTCTTGATCGTTTCCGAAGCTTTCGATTACACGACCCATCGCAGAATCCTGAAGCTGAGGGATCGCAACATCAAGGACACGCGAGCGTGTTTCAGGAGGATGTTGTTCGGCACGGTATTGAGTGCCGTCAATATCACCGGCTTTGCGATTTCGATCGCTTTGTTGCAGGGGCATACGACACATTTCATGCCGCTTTTCTTTCTCTTCGCGGCGGCACTATTTGCCACGATGAATAACCATCAGGTTACATCTATCGTGCATTTGCGGCTGGCGATCTACTTCGCAGCCTTTCTGTTTATTCCACTCTATGACATCGTGGCCACAAGTGCGCCGCTCTCGTCAGAGCTGTGGGCGCAGTTTTTCACCAGTGTCTTTGTGATGTTCTTCATTCTTGACTGCTCACGCGTATCGTCGGGCCTTTACCGGAAGACGCTTGAGCAGATGGAAAGCCTCAAGAGGGAGTATGTAAAATCCAAAGCTGCATTCATCGCAAAATCAGAGTTTCTGGCTACCGTCAGTCATGAGCTGCGGACGCCGCTAACCTCGATCAAGGGCTCACTTGATTTGATCGGATATGGGGCACTTGGGGAAGTTCCGGAGCGAATGGAAAAGGTTCTCATGATCGCGCAACGAAATTCGGAGCGATTGAACGTTCTGATCAACGACCTTCTGGACCTTCAAAGGATGGAAGCCGGTCGAATGAGCTTTCGCTTTGACAGGATTCATCTTGCGTCGTTCCTGACCCAGGTGGTGACCGCGACCCGGCCCTTTGCTGAAAACCTGGATATCAAGATCATCTTGGAGCCGGTCGACGATTACCTTTACGTCAACGGGGATGAGGTGCGCTTGAATCAGGTCCTGGCGAATATCCTGTCCAACGCAGCGAAATTCTCGCCCGCAGGCGAAACAGTCACCATCCGTGCAGATGCGCAGAACGACAAGGTTCGGATTTCGGTCATTGATCACGGCTTCGGGCTGTCTGAAAAGCATCGCGAGACTGTATTCAAGGAATTCAGCCAGCTGGATTCATCAGACCAAAGGAAAATTGGTGGAACTGGGTTGGGTCTGAATATATCAAAGCGCATCATGGACGCACATGATGGAGTTCTGGATTATTTCAAGAATGATGATGCCGGCACGACGTTCTATATTGATCTTGCGCTGATCAGTGGCCCGTGCGAAAGCGGCAAAGAGGGCAGGCCTGTAGGGATCGCCGAGATCGTCCTCGAAGCCTGATATTCAATCGGGATGGAATTGGGCGAAATGTGACCCGATATTTCCGGTTTGGGCAGTCAGAGATATATTTTGAGGTAAATTTCTCGCTATATCAATGGCCTGGGCCAGAACCTAACAATTTGATGTAACCTGCAGCTTTTTAGTGATTTGTCATATTTATGCCTTATCTATTGTAGAGTCTAAGGACACGCATGGCGGGAGGAGCTACCCGTATGGCGTGCGTTTATTGATGGGGCAGAGACTTGAAATGAAAATCCTTGCAGTTGATGACGATCCGATCATCCTTGAGCTTCTTTCCGAAGTGCTTCGAGTGGTGGGTTTCACGAATCTGACCCTCTGCTCCTCGTCTTCCGAGGCGCTGGCCCTTGTCGAGCGGGCCGAAGTGCCTTTCGATTGTTTCCTTCTCGATATCCAGATGCCCGATATGAACGGGATCCAATTGACATCCGCGATTCGCGCCATGCCGCGACATGCAAAAACGCCGATCCTGATGATCACTGCGATGTCCGATCGCACATATATTGATAATGCGTTCGCCGCAGGCGCCAGCGATTATATCACCAAGCCGTTTGAGATCGGTGAGGTGCATGCCCGACTTCGTCTGATTAATGCGCTGGTGCAGGAGTGGAAACAGAAAGATGACCGGAACCCGGTCTATAACTTGGGTGAGCCGGCTTCAATCGTCACCAATGACGACTTGAGCAAACCATTGTCGTTGCTGGATATTGACGGCTTTATCGAATATCTCGCGCTTGAAAACTATCTCCTTCAGATGTCACGGGTTTCACTTTTTGGAATGTCCGCTTTCGGGGTTGTCGTGCCTGACATGGAGCGCACGTTCAGCGCGAGTAGTGTCTTTGAATTCGAGAGTGCTATTACCGATATTGCCGAAGCAATGTCAGACACCTTGAAGCCTCGGCAATTCCTTGCAGCTCATGCAGGCGGGGGGCAATTTGTTTGTGTCCTGAGTGGGGAAGGACAATTCGCCCCCACGGATTTCCAGGCGTCGTTGCGCGGCGCGATCCGTGAGATGGACCTGCACTTCTGCGACGGGCGTCCGATGTCGTTCAACCCGGTGGTCGGCCCGGACATTTCTCTGCAACTGAAATCCTCGCGGGGCGTGGCAAGCGCGTTGGTGCAGGCTATGCTGGACGCAGAATCCATTGCGAGAGACCCAAGCACCAGGGATGTCGAAACCCCTTCTTCGTTTAAGCGACTGCTTGGTTTTTGATTTCAATAAAGAGGTTTTCAATGCTGTCTGAGAGTAACGGCGAAATGTCTGTCGGCCTGGCCCGGGTGCGCGCCCGCTTCGTTGACGAAATGACAAGCCGCCTGGACCACTTGATAAAGTTGAGGTCGCAGATGGATGACGCTTTGTCGTTCGACGAAGCATCTGTAGAAATCGGTCAGATAGGTCATAAAATCGCTGGGACAGCGGCAACGCTTGGGTTTCCTGAGTTGGGGGCTGAAGCTGCGAAAGCCGACGATATCGTTATGAGTTACTCGAAGAGCGGGGAGCCATCACAAAACGATGTACGAGAAAGTGTGGACCGACTTGTCGAGATTGTGAAAGAGGTCGTTCACTCCGGTTAACGGCATATTAAGGCGCGTGGGGGCCATCAACGCGTTTGCTGACACTACACCGATAATCTGTTGGGCTCGGTTGAATAAGGTGCGCTGCCTGGTCAGGTGTGGATCGCGCCCACCGCTATGGGCGCGACGTTTGGATTCCATCGGGATCACCTGTTCCCGGCAGATACGATTGTCATTTTGCTACAACTGCGAACCGCGGGTGTGCTGATGGCTTCTCAAGATTTCAAACGCCCCCCTTCGGGGGGACTACCTGATTGCAGCTAGTGCTATCCCTTGGCCAAAAGTCGAAATGTGACATTTTACCAACACTATAGCCTCGTAACTTAAAGTAGAGTCGTATGTGATTGAAGCAATCAACGGTAAGTTGAATGTGCTGATAGCGTTTGATTTAACTTGGAAGGATTCGTGCGATGAAATTTCGATTTTTGCTCGCGTGCTGTGCGCTGGAACTCGCGATGAGTCCCGCCGTTGCGGGCAACCTTGATCGCACAAAGACACCTATCGACATCATTTTTAATGATGGGAACCACGCCGAGTTGACGTGGGGGTATGCCATGCCCGAAACAACCGGGCGTGACAGCATAGGCAATGCCATCGCCGATGTCGGAGGTGATTTCAGCATGGTAGGAGGTGGGCTGAAGCTGCAATTCACCGACCGCTTTGCGATGGCGGTGATCTATGACCAGCCTTATGGCGCGAATGTTGAATATCCGGGCACCCCCGCCACGCAGTTGGGCGGGACGTCGGCCAAGGCCGAATCTGATGCCCTGACGGTATTGTTCCGCTACGACCCTACCGACCGCATCGCCATATATGGCGGTCCACGTGTTGTCGGTGCAGATGGCGACATCACCTTGTCTGGCCTCGCTTATGGCGGGTCCAGTGGCTATAATGTACGCTTCGGAAGCGATCGGGGCCTTGGTTATGTGGCGGGTGTGGCGTACGAGATCCCGGACATCGCTTTCCGCGCAGCGCTGACCTACCATTCCGAGGTCAAGCTTGAGATGCAGACGATCGAGACCTTTCCCGGTGGCGTACCGACAGCCACCGGACCCACCCACTCGACATTGCCGCAATCATTAAAGTTGCAGGGGCAATCCGGCGTGGCAAAGAATACGCTGGTTTTTGGCAGCATCCGCTGGTCGGAATGGAGTGCGTTCACGCTGGACCCGCCGAGCGCTATGACAAATCTGGCCGTGATGGTCGATGCCTGGACTTACGAAATCGGTGTCGGCCACCGCTTTTCTGACAAGTTCTCGGCAAGCCTGACCTACACCTATGAGGACGAGGAGGGTGGCAAGTTCGTGTCGCCGCTGGCGCCGAATCATAACAACCAATCCCTGACGCTCGGGGGCAAATATATGGTTACGGAAAAAGTCAGCCTTTCGGGAGGTGTGCAATACACTTGGTTGGGAAATGCCCAGGTGGAAACCAGCCCGCTAGCTTCTCCGCACGGCTCGTTCAAAAACAACGACGCGGTCAGCATCGGTATGAAACTTGGCCTGATTTTTTAAAGCGTTACGCGTTCAATCCGGTTCACGGATTGAGCGCGCAACGCCCGCAACATTGACAGGTGATACTGCGTTTCGCCTTGCTTCCGATTCCACAAACAAGGCGAAATGCTCTAATGGCCGGAGGGGCAGTATCGCCGTGACAGGGTGCGCAGCGTCAGCCTATGACCGGTGAAATTCGGCAAGGCCAGTGCTGCTGGGCGACCGTTCCAGCTTCTCACAGGGTGCTACTCAGGCTGCAAGACGAGCGGTGCCGGTTCGGGTTCTGACCACCAGCCTGCGCGTCAAAGAGCGCGCAGATCCGGTCAAACAGGTCGCGCCGGACATCGGCGGTGTCCATCAGCACCTCGTGCCGACCGCCAGGCACGATATGAAGCTCGCTCCGGGGCCAATTCTGCATACGCTGGGTGATACGGGCGGTATCGACGATCTGCTCATCTTCGCCCATCACCGTGAGGCAGGGCAGGTCGGGCGAGAGCCGCCGCGACAGGGTCAGACATTCGCGCAATGCCTGGTGCAGCCAGCGCAGGCTGGGCCCGCCGAGGCCCAGTTCGGCATGGGCGCGGGCCTGGTCGATCATCTGCTGGTACATGGCCGCGTCATTGGTCAGCTTGTTCGAGGCGAACGGCTCTGTCAGCACATAGTTGTCGCCGGTACTGCCGGGGGCGTAGGTATGACCCATGCCCACAAGGCTGGCACCCCATGACAGCGACCAGGCGACGGGGCGAAGCGTGGTGGAAATCTGAATGCCCCACATCGGGCCGGAAAACACGCATGAGGCGACCGGCAACCCCTCCATCGCGGCGCGCAGGCCTATGCAGCCGCCCATCGAATGGGCCACAAGATGTAGTGGCCGGGTAACACCTAGCGCCTCGGCGGCCTGCAGCATTGCAGCCACGTCGCGCTGATAGTTGGCAAAGAGGTGCACGTGACCGATCATCTGATCGGTCGTCAACCGGTCCGAGAGGCCCTGTCCGCGCCAGTCGATCGCCAGCGTGGCATAACCGCGCGCCGCAAGGTCAGCCGCCGCACTGCCGTATTTCTCAATATATTCGGTGCGCCCCGGGTAGAGCAGCACCGTGCCCCTGGCCCCTTCGCAGGGCCAATGGGCTACCCGAATGCGCAGCCCGTCGGATGTCGATACCCACCAGGCCGCCCCATCCGGAGGCCCAGGTGCCACATCGTCGTATAATGGTGCGCGCTCCATTGCCGGTCAGGTCAGGACGCTGCCCAGCTTCATGGCGAGCCCCATGTCGCCGTCGACGACCAGCTTGCCGGACATAAAGGCGGTGGTTGCGTCCAGATCGCCCGACAGGATCGATTCGAAGGTATCGGGATCGGCCGTCAGGGTCACATCGGTCTCTTCGTCGCCGGCATGCGCACCGTTTTCGTCGATGATCACGGCACCTTCGCCCGTGATCATGAACTTGGCCGACCCTTCAAACGGACGGCCAGCCATTTTTTCGTTCAGGGCGTCCACGGCTTTGGTTATCACTTCGCTCATATAATGTCCTTTTTTGCTTGTCTGCCGTCGGAAGGGCTTTGCATTCCGGCAACCAGCGCTACACTCTCATGTGTTATGAGCGCAGATCGTCCAAGTCTCAACAGTACGGCCATGGCATTTCTGATGGCAGTCACGTTTTCCCTACCTCTCAGCCTGCCCGTCAGCGCCGAGGAGGCGGGGCGGCTGGATGCGCTCTATGCCCAGTTGAAACAGGCCGAGGCGGCGGATGCGCGGCGGATCGCGAGCGAGATTCAGCTGGAGCAGTCAAAATCGGGTTCCGCAGCGATGGATCTGTTGCTGAAGCGCGGGCGCGATGCAATGGAGGCGGGCGAGCACGAACTGGCAATCGAGCACCTGACCGCCCTGACCGATCATGCGCCGGATTTCGCCGACGGCTGGCACGCGCGGGCCATTGCTTATGCCCGGGCCGGGCTTTATGGTCCCGCACTTGCTGATATCGAGCGCGCACTGGCGCTGAACCCGCGCCATTTCGATGCCATCGCATCGCTTGGTGCGCTGTTGGAGGAGGTTGGCCATGAACAGCTGGCGCATGATGCCTACACTCAGATTTTGGCAATACATCCCTACTTCGAGGACGTAACCACAGCGCTTGATCGCCTGGACGCCGAAATCGGTGGCTCCGACATCTAAGCAAAACCTCAGCGAACATGGAGGCGGGCCTATGGCCGATCCGTCAAGAACCCTCGCGGTTCTGGGCCCCACCAATACCGGCAAGACCCATTATGCCATTGAGCGGATGCTGAGCTATCCCACGGGCATCATCGGCCTGCCGCTGCGACTGTTGGCGCGCGAGGTCTATGACAAGGTCGTGGCGATACGTGGCCCGTCGGTGGTGGCGCTGGTCACTGGCGAAGAGCGCATCGTGCCGCCCCGCACCAAGTACTGGGTCTGCACGGTCGAGGCGATGCCCGAGGGCATGGGCGCCGATTTTGTCGCCATTGACGAGATACAGCTCTGCGCCGATCCTGAGCGCGGTCATGTCTTTACCGACCGTCTGCTGCGCATGCGCGGGCTGCGCGAAACCCAGTTTTTGGGCGCCTCCACGATGCGAAGCATCATCGCGCAGTTGGTGCCGGGCGTTGAGTTCGTACCGCGCACGCGAATGTCGCAACTTCTCTACTCAGGTTCGAAAAAGCTAAGTAAGCTACCTGCTCGCACGGCAATTGTCGGGTTTTCGATTGAAAATGTATATGCAATTGCTGAGCTGCTGCGCCGTCAAAAGGGCGGTGCAGCGGTGGTCATGGGCGCGCTCAGTCCGCGCACGCGCAACGCGCAGGTCGAATTGTATCAAAATGGCGAGGTTGATTATCTCGTGGCGACGGATGCCATCGGCATGGGGCTGAATCTGGATATCAGTCACGTCGCCTTTTCGGCGCTTGCCAAGTTCGACGGGCGGCGCATGCGTGCATTGATGCCCAATGAACTGGCCCAGATCGCCGGCCGCGCCGGGCGCGGCATGACAAGCGGCACATTCGGCGTCACCGGAGAAGCATCGCCGCTATCCGATGAAGTGGCCCAGGCGATCATGGACCATCGCTTTGCGCCGATCCGCAAGCTGGAATGGCGCAATTCGGACCTTTCACTTGGGACCGTGGGCGCGCTGATCGCATCGCTCGAAGCGCGTCCGGACCATGAACTGCTGGTGCGCGCGCGAGACACTGACGACATGATCGCGCTGCGCACGCTGGCAGAAATCCCCGAAATCCGCGCGCGCGCTATCGATGGGCCATCGGTGCGGCTGCTTTGGGATGTGTGCCGCATCCCGGATTTTCGCGGGATCAGCCAGGCCGAACACGCGGGCCTGTTGGAAACCATTTACCACGATCTGCACGAACGCGGAAAGCTGCCCGATGACTGGCTGGCCCGGCAAATACGGCGCATTGACCGGACGGATGGCGACATTGATACATTATCCAAAAGACTGGCGTATATCCGGACATGGACTTATGTTGCACAACGAAATGGCTGGGTCGAAGACGAAAGCCATTGGCGTGCCGCAACACGCGCTGTAGAAGACCGACTGTCGGACGCCTTGCACGGGGCGCTGACCCAGAGATTTGTGGACCGGCGCACATCCGTGCTCTTGCGGCGGCTCAAGCAGAAGGAAGCCATCGTGGCCGAAGTGAATGATCAAGGCGAAGTGACTGTAGAGGGCGAATTCGTCGGTCGGCTGGAGGGCTTTCGCTTTCTGGCGGACAAAGCGGCGACCGGGCAGGAAGCCAAGACGCTGAGCCAGGCGAGCCTGCAGGCGTTGGGCCCGCATTTCCACCTGCGTGCCGACCGTTTCTATAATGCTCCCGATACCGAGATCGACTTTACCGAGCAGGGTGGCCTGATGTGGGGTAGCCAGGCGGTGGGCAAGCTGGTCCGTGGCACCGATCCGCTAAAGCCGGTTATCAAGGCCTTCGTGGATGACGAGGCGGGCGCGGAGGTGGTGCAGAAGGTCGAGCGACGATTGCAGCATTTCATCGACCGCAAGGTGGCGACGCTCTTTGAGCCGCTGCTGGCGCTCGGCCGTGATGAGACGCTGACCGGACTCGCGCGCGGCTTTGGGTTCCGCATGGTCGAGGCGCTGGGGGTTATCCCGCGCGGCGAGGTGGCCGATGAGGTTAAATCGCTGGAACAGGACGCACGCGGCGCGTTGCGCAAGCACGGCATTCGCTTTGGCCAGTTCACCATTTTCATGCCGCTGCTGCTGAAGCCCGCGCCGACCCGCTTGAGGCTGGTCTTGTGGTCTCTTTACAAAGGCCTGGACGAGTTCCCCGAAGCGCCGCCGCCGGGTCTGGTGACGGTGCCCGCGGGTAAGGTGCCGCAAGGGTATTACACGATGGCGGGCTACCGCGCTGCGGGCGAGCGGGCCATCCGCATCGACATGCTGGAGCGGCTCGCCGACATGCTGCGAGGCATGGATAGCCGGGCCGGTTTCGAGGCGAATGCCGACATGCTGTCGATCACCGGCATGACGTTGGAGCAGTTCGCCGATCTGATGCAGGGATTGGGCTACAAGGGCGAGCGTGCCGAGCGTGAAAAGGTCAAGCCGGTGGATCAGGCCGTGGCCGAAGCGCCCGCGCAGACCGAATCCGAAGCCCCCGAGACTGCCGCCGATCAGGTCGCCGAAATCGTGGACGAAGGCATCGCCCCGATTGCTGCGGAACCCGCCGAAGATGACGCGGTGCCTGCGGAGGTTCCCGAGGTTGCCGCCAACGAATCGCTGCCCGGCGATAGCCCCGCAGACGCGGTCACCCCAGAGATGGAAGTCTATTACACCTTTACCTGGGCGGGCCGCGCGCGCCGTACTGGTCCGCCACAGGGCCGGACGACGGGTAAGCCCGAGGGGCGCGGTCAGGGCAAGCCCAGAGGCAAGGGCAAGGGCAAACCGCGTGACGGCAGCACCAATGCACCCAAGAGCTTTGCTGCGAAACCCGAAAAGAAAGACCGGATCGACCCGGATAACCCGTTCGCCGCAGCATTGATGGGGCTCAGGGATAAAACCTGAGGACTGCCGTGCAAGACACTGATCAGGTACAGAAAATACGACTTGATAAATGGCTGTGGCAGGCCCGTTTCTTTAAGACGCGGTCGCTGGCGGCAAAAGAAGTCAGTGCCGGGCATGTCCGGGTCAACAGCGAGCGGGTGGTCAAATCGGCCACGGGTGTCCGCGCGGGCGATGTTCTGACCTTTGCACAGGCGCGCCAGGTGCGGGTGATCCGGGTTCTTGGTCTTGGTACACGGCGTGGGCCTGCACCCGAAGCGCAGGCGCTCTATGATGATCTCGACCCGCCCGGGATGCGTGCCAAGGAGGACGATGTTCCACAAAATCCCGCCTACGACGGAAAGGGGCGCCCGACCAAGAAGGCGCGGCGCAATCTCGACCTCAATCGCTCCAGGGCGCTTGAATGATGTATGGCTCTGGATTAGGTCTCTCGAGAGATGTGCCAATTATGCTCGATATGAGAGATGGACATGACCTATATTGTCAATGATGCCTGTATTGCCTGCAAATACACCGACTGTGTCGAAGTCTGCCCGGTAGACTGTTTCTACGAGGGCGAGAACATGCTGGTGATCCATCCGGATGAATGCATCGATTGCGGCGTATGCGAGCCGGAATGCCCTGCCGACGCGATCCGGCCGGACACCGAACCGGAAATGGAAAAATGGGTCGAGTTCAATCGCAAATACGCGGAGCTTTGGCCAGTGATCATCACCAAGAAGGACGAGTTGCCCGAGGCAGCGGAACGCGATGGCGAGAGCGGCAAGCTGGACAAGTACTTTTCCGAGGCACCGGGCGAAGGCGGCTGATCTGGCACCCTGATTCGGGAATTGCGCTGAAAACGATTTCAGACAACATGAGGTCATGCGCGCAAGTCGCTGATATGAAGTGCGTTTTGACCTGATCTGCCCCTCTCTTCCGGTAGGTCAAGATTTATGATACATTACCATCGTAAATGTAGTGTCACACCCGATATCCATCCGCCCACGCTGCCGCTTGGGGGTGGGTCCTTTTGTGCAAAAGACTGGCTGATCTAAAACAGGGGGCTATGCCCCTTGTCAGT
Source organism: uncultured Roseovarius sp. (assembly GCA_947503145.1). Lineage (GTDB taxonomy): Bacteria > Pseudomonadota > Alphaproteobacteria > Rhodobacterales > Rhodobacteraceae > Roseovarius. The sequence goes on along the minus strand of CANNCP010000004.1, from coordinate 67,947 downwards.
TTTGTGCGCGACAAAGCGGCTGACGTAAAAGGAAGATCTGAATGACCAAATCGAAGAAGTCCGAATTTCGCCCCAATGATTTTGTTGTGTACCCGGCTCATGGCGTCGGCCAGATCGTGTCGATCGAGAGCCAGGAGATCGCCGGGATTGAGCTGGAGATGTTCGTCATTTCATTCGAGAAGGACAAGATGACGTTGCGCGTTCCCACGCACAAGGCGACCGAGATCGGCATGCGCGGCCTCAGCAGCCCGGATGTCGTATCCAGGGCGATGACCACGCTCAAGGGCAAGGCCAAGGCCAAGCGCGCCATGTGGTCGCGCCGCGCGCAGGAATACGAGCAAAAGATCAACTCGGGCGATCTGATCGCGATTGCCGAAGTGGTGCGCGATCTGCACCGCACCGATGACCAGCGCGAGCAGAGCTATTCCGAGCGTCAGCTTTACGAGGCGGCGCTGGAGCGTCTGACCCGCGAGGTTGCCGCGGTGAGCGGTGACGATGAGGTTGAGGCCGCCAAACAGGTGGGTGATGTGCTGATTTCGCGTGTTGCCGCCTGAGCATCGTCAGACTTTTGCAAGGGGCCGCTTCCTATCCGGATGCGGCCCTTTTGCTTTAAATCACGATGACCATCAGCACGGCAATCTCCACAAGCTGCTGCACCGCCCCCAGGATATCGCCGGTTTGGCCGCCGATCTTGGCCCGCGCGATCCGTCCTGTGCCCAGCGTCACCAGAGCGGCAAGGATAATTGCCGGGATTGCGGCGGACCAGACCAGGGTGAATGCTGCAACCGTGGCAATGGCCAGCCCGATCAGGACGGTTTGTCCGCTTGGCACCCCGACGCTGCGTGACAGGCCGCCAGCGCGGGCATGGGGTAGCTGCCACATCAGAACCGGGATTGCGGCCCGTGACACTGCCGCCGTTGCAGCGATAGCCGCGAGGGCAAAGCCGGGCGATGCCTCGAACAGCTGCCAGAGCAGCGCCCAGCGGCAGAGCAGCGAGAGGCAGAGCGCGATCACACCGTAGGTGCCGATCTGGCTGTCCTTCATGATCTCCAGTCGGCGCGTGCGGTCCCATGCGCCCCAGAGGCCATCGGCACTGTCGGCAAGCCCGTCTTCGTGCAACGCCCCGGTCATCACGATCTGGCTGGTCAACACGGCAATCGGCGCAATCGTGGCGGGCAGGCCAAAAAATATGGCGATGCAGCCCACCGCGCCCGCGATACCGCCGATCACCAACCCAGCCACAGGATAGGCCCAGGCCGCAGCCCCGCCACGCGTGCCCCGGGACGCAACCGGCAGGCGGCTGAGCAGGGTCAGCGCCTCGCCGATGTCGGCCGGGTTGGTCAGGGCTGTGTCGCTTTTGGTCATGGGGGTGGTCAATCGGATGCCTTGCAGGGGTCACGTCTGCGATACATAAGGCACGAGGCAAACACAACGGGGGCGTAGATGGGACAGGATTTCACGCGAATCGCAGAGGTTCAGGCGATATTGGAGGCGCTGCCGGGGCCTGATGGCGCGGCCCGCACCGCAGCAGAGGCCCGCAACGCACAGCTGACCAAACCCCCCGGCGCGCTGGGGCGGCTTGAGGAACTGGCAATCTGGTATTGTGCCTGGCGCGGGAACGAGAGGGCGCGGATCGAGGCGCCGCAGATCATCATATTCGCCGGAAATCACGGGGTGACGGCGCAGGGTGTGTCGGCCTTTCCGGCCGAAGTGACAGCCCAGATGGTGGCCAACTTTCAAACCGGCGGGGCGGCGATCAACCAACTCGCCCAATGCTATGGTGCGCGCCTGGACGTGCATGCGCTGGCGCTGGAGACACCGACCGCGGATTTCACCCAAGGGCCTGCGATGACCGAGGCAGAAATGGTGGCGGCGCTGCGCACCGGGTGGGAGGCGGTGGACCCGGCCAGCGATCTGCTGGTCGCGGGTGAGATGGGGATTGGCAACACCACCAGCGCCTCGGCGATCCTGCACCTGCTCTACGGTGGGCAGGCGGGTGACTGGACCGGGCAGGGGACCGGCGTGGATGCGGCGGGTCTCGCGCTCAAGACGCGGGTGGTGCGCGATGCAGCGGCGCTGCACGGTGGTGCAACGGGGCTTGAGGCGCTACGCCGTGTCGGAGGCCGCGAGCTGGCGGCGATGGCGGGCGCGATCCTGCGGGCGCGGACACTTGGTATCCCGGTATTGCTGGACGGGTTCATCTGCACGGCGGCGGCGGCCTGCCTGCACAGCGCGCAACCCGGTGCGCTTGATCACTGTCTGGCCGGACATGGCAGCGCAGAGGCGGCGCATGCGCCCGCACTGGCGCGGCTGGGCAAGGTGCCGCTGCTGGCGCTGGGCATGTGCCTGGGCGAAGGATCGGGCGCGGCTATAGCCATCGGGGTGATGCAAGGTGCGCTCGCATGTCATAGTGGCATGGCGACGTTTGCCGAGGCGGGTGTGGCTGCGGGCTAAAACGTTTCGCCTTTATCTGATGCCTCAGGTCAAAGGCGAAACGCTCCAGTGCCGATTTTGACGGTGAGGCCTGGACGATGCAACTTGTCACGTGATTGCCAGACCACCCGCAAGGGTCGGCGATCGCGCGGCGGCGCCAAGTGGCGCCCTGGCTGCGTGCCGCGTGATCTTGCCCTCAAGCCCGCCGTTTCTTGGTCGGATCGATCTCTGCGGTTTCCTCAAGTTGAGTCAGCAGCATCGTCTCCAGCTCCTTTTCCAGCTCCTGCGCCCGGATGATATAGGCCTCGTTTTCGATGGTCGGCACATCCGGGGACCACAGTGACGCCAATTCGCGTACCGAATGCCGGTCGTGATGATAGAACATCTCCTCCATCTCGGATGCCTCGAATTCGCTGAGGCCGATATTCTCCAGCACGTAGCGTCCGGCCCGCAGCGAGCTATCGAACATCTCGCGGACGATATCGTTGGCCCCCGCCTGATAGAGGCGGAACACATGGGTGCGGTCGCGGGCACGGGCGACGATATGCAGGTCGGGCCGCTCGCGTCGGGCAAAGGCCACGAGCCGTGTGGCCGCGTCCGGATCATCCAAGGCTGCCACCAGCACCTTGGCGTCTTTCAGACCCGCCGCAAGCAACAATTCGGGGCGTGTGGGGTCGCCAAAGAAACCCTTGATGCCAAAGCGGCGCATGCGCTGGATCGCCAAGAGGTCGTGATCGAGCACCACCGTGCTGTAGCCCGCCGAGCGTACCAACCGGTTCACGATCTGCCCGAACCGCCCGATGCCAACGATGATCACCGGTCCCTGGTGGTCGATCTTGTCGGGCTCGTGCGTTTCAGAGATCGTCTCTATCCGTTTTGACAACCAGTCGTAGAGGATGAAGAGCAGCGGTGTGATCAGCATGGTGAGCGCCACCACCAGCAGCAGGATTTCCGTAAGGGCAGGTGGCACCACATTCTGCTGTGATGAGAAGGAAATCAGCACAAACCCGAATTCGCCGGCCTGCGCCAGCGACAGCGTAAAGAGCCACAGGTCGCGCCCCCGCAGATGGAACACCCGGCCCAGAAGGTAAAGGATCACGCCCTTGGCCACGATCACCAGCAGGGCCAGCCCGAAAATGAGGAAGGGCGCACTAAAAAGGACGCCAAATTTGATCCCAGCGCCCACGGTGATGAAGAAGAGGCCCAGCAACAGCCCTTTGAACGGCTCGATATCAGATTCCAGTTCGTGCCGGAATTCGCTGTTGGCCAGAACCACCCCTGCCATGAACGCACCCAGCGCAGGCGACAGGCCGACCAGATACATCACGAAGCTGATTCCGCAAACGATGAGCAGGGCCAGCGCGGTATACATCTCGCGCAGGCGCGCAGCGTGGATAAAGCGAAAGACCGGGCGGATCAGGTAGATGCCGGTCAGGATGACCGCCGCCACAGCCCCCAGCGTGACCAGCGTAACCCCCCAGCCCGGCAGCCCCTGAACCAGCGAATAGGTCGTTTCCTGCGCGCTTACGGTCCGTTCCAGGGCATCGGCCAGCACCATGGCCGGCGGCTTGGGCTGGGCCAGCAATGGCAGGAGGGCCAGCATCGGGATCACGGCGATATCCTGCGTCAGCAGGACGGAAAAGGCCGAGCGCCCGCCGCCGGTCTGCATCAACCCCTTTTCCGACAGGGTCTGAAGCACGATTGCTGTCGAGGAAAGCGCAAAGATCAGCCCGATGGCAAGTGCCACGCTCCAGTCCTGGCCGAGCATCATCGCGCCGAGCATCACCGTCAGCGTGGTGATGGCGGTCTGAAGCCCGCCAAGGCCGAGCAGACGGTGACGCATATCCCACAGCGCCTTCGGTTCCAGATCCAGCCCGATGAGAAACAGCATCATCACCACGCCAAATTCGGCAAAGTGTTGCAATTCCTCGGTTTCATGACCCACCAGCCCCAGAATAGGGCCGATCATGATACCAGCGGCCAGATAGCCCAGTACCGACCCCAACCCGAGCCGCGCGGCAATCGGAACCGCGATCACGGCCGCGGCAAGGTAGATCGACGCCTGGTAGAGGAAACCTTCCATTTGAGGTCCTTTATGGTCAGATGGGCAATGGCGCGTCCATCTTGAGCTGGGCCATCACAATCTGGCTATGCACCTTTGCGACGGCGTTATGGGGTAACAATACCGCGTGAATCAAATGGTTCAACGCAGGAAGGTCCGTGCAATAGACCCTTGGCAGTTAGCGGTGGCACCGGTGAGGGGCTACGCGCTGACGATTTGCGGCTGGCCGACTGGTTCAGAAACGCACCCGGTTTCTGGACGGTGCGATATATATTTTCGTGGAACGCCCGCACAAGGCGGATAAGGGTGTCGTCGATCATGCGTCAACAATGCGTCATTTCACGACCGGTCGCAATTTTTTACGCGTTTCTACTCGACAAAGCGAAGAATGCGCAAAGGTTGATGCGCGCCGCGAGGACGACCCGCAAAGCCCGGACGAGTATGCGGGTCAGCCTTTGGGCATGCGCAGCGTGACGCTCTTGCCTCTCTTGACGTAGTGCAGTTCACTGTCACCGATGGCCGCGACCTTGCCGCCATCGAGTTTGTCACCCACCTTGACCTTCTTGTAGCGGCCGTTCGACAGGCGCACCAGCGCGCGGCGACTGGTGGGCGCGCCGTAAACGCCGATCAGGTTGACGTTGCGCAGGTTCAGCACGTTGCGCTCCGTTGCCTCCTTGGCCACCGAGGCGGTCGAGGGCAGGGGCGGGGCCATCGCCTGTGCTGTTGCGACGGGTTGCGCCGATGCGCTGTCCTGGGCGCGTTCGACGATGGCGGCGAAATTCTTGGGCCGGGTCAGCGGCGTCAGCGAGGCAGTCACTGCCTGCGGTGTCGCATTCTCGAAAAGCGTTTGGTCGCGCTCTTCGCCGGTTGTGTCGCTGGCGTTTGCCAGCGCGATGGCCGCTTCCAGCGCGTCCGGTTCGGTTACGTTGTCCCCGGTTTCTGCGGCGACGGTCTCGGTGCGGGCAGTGATGCTGTCGGGCCGGGCGCGCGGGCGGAACCCGGCAAGGGCCGTATCGGCAGCGGACAGAGATACTTCATCCTGGGCCACGCCCTGAGCTTCGGGCTCCGTGTCGGTCTCTGCCAGGGGTTCCGGGTCGGCCTCTGTTTCGGTGCTGCCGGGTTCGGCACCTGCTGCGTCTTCCGTTTCAGGGGCGATCCCGGCGGGGCGCAGGCGCGGGCGGATGGCGGCCAGCGGCGAAGTGGGCTCGGCGACCTCGACCGGTTCTGCCTCCTGTGCGGTGTCGGACGGGTCCGGGATGACTTCGGGCACGCCCGGTTCGGTGGGCGTGCTGCGCTGCATCGTTGCCGGCGGCTCGATCACGGGGCGGGCGGCATGGACGCGCACCCCCTGCGGCGTCATCGCCCCTTCGGGTGTTGCGCGTACCAGGCCGTTCTCGTTGATGTCAAAGGTCACACCGGGCGCATACGGAAGAGCGGGTGTTTCGGGCGGAGCATCGCGTTGTGTGCCGACGTCACGGGGTAGGGTCGCGGGATCGTTGAAGTGGACATCAGGGTCGACCGAAATCCGGAATACGCGCTCTGCATCGCCGGAGGCGCGCGGTGCGGCGGGTGGTTCGGGCGCCAGTTGCCAGATGCCGGTGGCGGCGTAGCGCGCCAGGGACGCGCTCGGTGTCAGGGGTTCTGGCGCGACGGGGGGCGTGCTTGTCTCTGCTGCGGGCTGATCGGCGGCAGGTGTCTCGACGACCTCGGCGGCGGGCGGTTCGGGGAGGGGGGCGGCCTGCGGCGTAAGCCCGGCCATGTCGGTCCCTGCATTGTCGGTCGGTTCCGTGGACGCGCCGGTATCGGTATCGGTATCGGTGGCGGCGGGCAGGGCCGCGTCCGCCAGCGGAGCGTCGTCCGGTTCCGTGGTGGTGGCAGGCGCGTCGTCGGCGACCTGGACCTCCTTGGGGCCGCCAAAGAGCCGCGCCAGCCCGTCATCGAGGTAGATCGACGCCCAGGCGGCCACCACGACGAGGAAGAGAAGCAGCGCGGCCGTCAGGATCAGGCCCAGAAAACGCGGCTTGCCGCCGACCTGGGACTGGCGTGCGCCAAAGACAGTCATGCGCTGCTTTTCGTCTTCGAAACGCGTCTTGGCGGAATTGTCGGGTTTGTGACTGGCGCTCTTCGGGCGGGCCTCTGCCTGCGTGGACCGCGGCTTGCGGCCGCTGAAGAACGCCACCCTGGGCGGGCTGTCGGCGTCTGCCGCCGCCTCCGGGCTGTGCAGCCGCTCCGCAGGGTCGGGCCGCAGGCTGGCGGCAGCCTGAGCGAGCTGTGTGGTGTCCGGTGTGGCCTCTGCGCCGGGCGAGGATAGCTCGGGTGTTGGTGTCTGGTCCGCTTTGGCGGCACCGGGGCGCAGCGCGCCGTCCGTTCGCGACGCGATCAGTCCGTGCAGCCGTGACGGAGCGCTGAGTTTGGGGGCCGTACCGGGTACATCGCCGCGACTGGCGCGAATGCTGGTAAAGGGTTTGGCCAAGGCTTCGTCGGTCTTGACGGGCGCTTCGGATTTCGACTTCGATGCGCTCTCCGGCTTTTTCGCGGGCGCATTTTTGCCTTTGCCGGACGCTGTTTCAGGAACGGCGGTCAGATCAGGGTCCGGCGCGGGCGGTTCGCCGTCTTCGGCTGCGACCACGGGCGTTGCGGCCTCGGACGCCGCCAGAGGCTTGCTGGTGCCGATGATGCGGATCGGGGCCGTGTCGCGGGCCACGCGCCCCTCGTCGGGCAGGATCGTGCGCGCATGTGCCGTTTCGCCAAAGAACGGCTCGCCGCTGAAATCGTCGTTTGCGGGGGTCGCAACAAAGCAGACCGGGGCATAGGCATGGTCAACGGCAAAGGCTTCGGCCTCGTCCAGCGTTTCGCGTGCGACGGCCGCAATCTTCAGATCAGGACCGTCGGCGGTCCAGTCATAGACCAGTTCATCGACGCGGTAGGGGGTCGCCCCCTCCAGCGCCGCGAGCACAGCCAGAGCCTGCATCTCCGGGTCATCGCCGGGAACCGGGATGGAGAGGTATTTGATCTGATCGTTGGGAATGACCAGCTTGGTGCGTAGCCCCGAGGCGTCGAGCGCGATAGCCTTCGAGCGCAGCTCGGCCAGCGCGGCCGACAGATCGTCGGTATCCAGTGTGACCTCGTCCACAAGCGTCCAGCCGGGAAAACGCCGGTGCAGCAGGCCGATACCGTCGAATGACAGCGAAAGGGCGAAATTGGGTTTCATATCAGGCGTTCTAACACCGCTGTCACAAGTCGGGGAGTCCTCAGATCACAACATCCAAGTCTAAAGCAGCTTCCTGCCGAGGGAAAGCCATGCCGGATGTTGGGCCTTTGGCGGTGGTGCGGGGCCGGGGGGACGTCGCCATTGCAGCTGGGCGCAATGATGCGACATGGCCCCCCGGCGTATTGGTCGGGCCTGGAAGGCCGGCGCAGGGTCAGCCCGCCTTGATCAGTGCCTGGTCGAGATCGGCGATGAGGTCGTCCGCGTCCTCGGTTCCGATGGAGATGCGCACCATATCGGGACCGGCACCGGCTGCCTTCAGCTGTTCATCAGAGAGCTGGCGGTGGGTGGTGGAGGCCGGGTGGATGACCAGAGAGCGGGTATCGCCTAGGTTGGCCACGTGGCTGAACAGCTCCAGGCTGTCGACCATCCGCACACAGCCGTCATAGCCGCTCTTGAGCTGCACGGTGAAAAGGCCGCTGGCGCCGCGCGGGCAGTATTTGGCCACGCGATCGAAATAGGGCGAACTCTTGAGGCCGGCATAGGTCACGCTGGCCACGCGGTCGTGCTTTTCCAGCCACTCGGCAATGCGACTGGCGTTCTGTACGTGGCGCTCCATGCGCAGGCTCAGTGTTTCGATGCCCATCAGCGTGTAATGCGCCGCCTGCGGATTCAGCGTCATGCCAAGGTCGCGCAGCCCGATGGCGATGCCGTGGAAGGTAAAGGCGAGCGGGCCGAAGGTCTCGTGGAACTTGAGTCCGTGATAGGCCGTTTCGGGCTGGCTGAGCGAGGGGAACTTGTCCGAGGCGGACCAGTCGAACGTGCCGCTGTCCACCACGACGCCGCCCGTGACGGTGCCGTTGCCGGTCAGGTATTTGGTCATCGAATGCACCACCAGCGTCGCGCCATGCTCGATCGGGCGGCACAGATAGGGCGAGGCGGTGGTGTTGTCGACGATCAGCGGGATGCCCGCCTTGTCCGTCACATCCGCAACGGCGCGCAGATCGGCGATATGCCCGCCGGGGTTGGCGATGGATTCGCAGAACACCGCGCGCGTTTTATCGTCGATGGCAGCCTCGATGGCGTCCATATCGTCGATATCGACAAAGCGTGCCTCCCAGCCGAACCGTTGCATAGTCTGGCTGAACTGGGTGATCGAGCCGCCATAGAGGCGGGTCGAAACCACGACGTTGAGGCCCGGCGCCATCAGCGGAAAGAGTGCCATGATCTGCGCGGCGTGCCCCGAAGAGCAGCAGACCGCGCCTGCGCCGCCTTCGAGCGTGGCAACGCGTTCCTGCAGGACGGCAACGGTCGGGTTGGTCAGGCGCGAATAGATGTAGCCTACTTCCTGAAGGTTGAAGAGTGCGGCGGCATGGTCGGCGTCGCGGAACACATAGGCTGTCGTCTGGTAGATCGGCGTCTGCCGCGCGCCGGTTGCGGGGTCGGGCCGAGCTCCGGCGTGAATTTGCAATGTATCAAAGCCATAGGTCATGGATGGTCCTCCTGAGGAAGTGCGTTGCTGAAATCTTTACGGGATCGTCAGTGCGGCGGCAACGGATAAGCGTGAAAGCGGGTGGTCTGGAGATCGCGCGGCGGCCCAGGGATGTTGATTTCACGCCGGGGGATCGTTGTGTTGGTGCCTATGCTCGGTTCATCGCAACTACCGCATCCAGAACCCGTTGCGCTTGATCCTGTTGCGGATCGCCTGCTCCTTGCGGGGCAGGTTGTCCTGATCGAACAGGTCGCGCACCTTGAAGCCGCGCCCCTGATAGACCATCCGCTTGATCGGGTCATATTCCTTGAGCACCTTCTTGATCCGGTTGGGCGTCGTGACCTCGTGCAGCACTTCCACGACGCGTTCGCTCTCGCGGGCGTAGAGCAGCGGCAACAGCCGGTAATGGCAGGTGATTTCACCGTCCAGATAGCCGCCGGGTAACGTATCACGCCCGCCGCCGAGGCTGTGGATTACCAGCGGCAGCGCGACCTGATCGAGCCACGGGTCAAGCTCTTGACAGATCAGTTCGGGCGGGGGGGCGTCGCGGATCGCCAGCGCGTATTCCTCGAACCGCGCGCCGAATTCGGCCGGGCAGCGATAATAGAAGAACCCGGCGTTGAAATAGAGATAACGCCGCCAGAATTCATCCGGCTGGGACATGTCGAGCGAACTGTCAAAATCGAGGCCGAACTTGTCGTAGAGCGATTTCCAGATATCGGTGTAGCCGGGACCGTAGAGGTCCGGCTTGGGCCATGTGCCCTCGCGGCGCAGTGACGCGCTGGGCCGGTTGAAATCGAACGGCACACTCATCAGATCGCCCGTCACCAGCGTATCGGTGTCGAAAAACACGAAGGGCTCGCCCTCGGGCAGGATGCGCAGCGCCTCGATCTTGTTGCCGTAGGGATAGTCCTGGCCGAAATGGCGGCTCTCGAAGGGGATGATTTCGGCGCCCAGCTCTTCCAGCAGCGCGGCGGTCTCTGGGCCGTGAATGCGCGGGTCGCCCTTCCAGAGCGGGCCGGGCTGCGGTTCTGCCACGATCAGCCGCCCGTTGAAATCCGGCGTTGTCTCGCGCAGCGAGGCGCAGAACATGATGGCCTCGTATTGCAGCCGCCCGCCCTGGCCGATGATCAGGATGTTGAAAGGGTGTCTTTTGCCTGCCTGCGCCGCCATACTGGGCCCTGCCTTGCCTGTCGTTGCGCGCAGTATAGGGCTGATCCTGGCACGGCATAAGGGGGCAGGTGCTGCGATCTTGAAAAAAGGGAGAAGTGGGAATGATTGATTGGATCCTTATCACCATTGCCGTGGCGCTGGGCGGAGGCGGGCAGGCAGGCGAAAGCGCCCCGCCAGCACAGGACGCAGCGTTCATGGCCGAACCGCAGGTGCCTTCGGGCAAGTTCACCACCGCGGCGGAGGTCAAGCCGATCCTGGGCATGACACGCGGCAACTGGATCGCAGTGCGCGAATTTGACGGGCAGGACCTGTTCTATGTCACACATCTGTTGAGCTGGCGCTGCGGCCTGCACCAGATGCGCTATGGCCTCAATGGCGGACCGATGCAGGTCTGGCCGATGCCGCCCTGTCTGGAAGGAACAGCGACGCCCAACGCGCTCAGGACCGAGGACGGATTGCCCTATATCGCGCAGCCCTTGGGCAGCATCGAGACGGTGCGGATCGAATTGCTCTATGATGATCTGAGCGAGGAGGCGGCGGAGTTTTCGCGCAGCGATGTGCTGATGCCGTAAAGAAACCCGGCCGATGTGACCGCCGTACACGGCCTGCGCCGGGTCTGCCCCGGATCTACGGCGGGTGAACCGCGCGCAGAGCGGTGACGTCACGTGGGAAATCCGCGGATTTCAGCGGAAGCAATAAATGCTGGAATTGCTTGGGCTGGGGCAGGGTCAGTTGCGCACGCTGGTTCCGGCCCGGTTGTTCAGTCCCGGTGCAGCGTCTTCATCTCAAGTTGGCGATGGAAGGTATAACTGTAGCCCGCCACGTCCTTTTGCATCCCGGTATCCAGAGAAGGATGCCACAGGATGATGATCGGGACTTCCTCCTTGACGTACTCGATCATGCGCTTGACCTGATCTTCGTAGGCAGCTTCATCCGCTTCATACCGCGAATCCGCAACGAGCTGCGCGAACTCCTCGTTCTGATAGGCCCCAAAGTTCCAGCGGGAATCGCCGGTGTAGAACACGCGAAAGAAATAATCGGGGTCGGACAGATAGGCGGTCGAACCTTCAAAGTAGAAGGGCACCTTTTTGTCCTGCAACATCGTTCCCAGCTGGCCCGCAGGTATCTTTTCAATCTCGACCTCGATACCGATCTTGGCAAGTGCCTCCTGCAACAGCAGGGCGACCGGCTCGGCGATGGTGGCCATCGACAGTTCATAGGAAAAGGTTGTCTTGAACCCGTCGGCCATGCCTGCTTCGGCCAGCAGTGCGCGCGCCTTGTCCAGATCGGTGTCATAACCGCTTTCCTGCGGATAGGCGATGCTGTCGGGCTTGCCCGGGGTGCCGCCATGCAGCGCGCGCCCTCGTCCGAAGAGAGTGGTCTGGAACATGTCATCATAGGGCAGGGCATAGGCGATGGCCTGGCGCACCAGCTTGTTGTCGAAGGGGGCCAGGGCACCGTTCATGCCGATGAAATGAAAGCTGGAGGTCGGCACACCGATCACCTTGATGTCGGGATTGTCCAACAGGCTGAGCACGTCCTTTGGGGGCAGGTCCTGGGCGATGTCCGTATCGCCCCGCACCAGGCTGGCCACCCGCGTCTCGGCTGTGGCGACGGTTTGCCACAGAACCCGCTTGAAACCGGGCAGCGCGCCGCTTTTCCAGACGTCATTGCGCTCGAACAGGATTTTCTCGCCAATTTCGGCCTGCGCGATCTTGTAGGCACCACCGCCGGCGGCGTTGGATTGCAGCCACTCCATTGCAAAGGGGTCGGCCTCGGTGGCGTTTTGCAGTGCCAGCTTGGAATTGACGATGATCGGATAGGTCAGCGCCAGATTAGGCAATGCAAAACGGTCGGGCTGAGGCAGGTCGATGCGGAAGGTCAGGTCGTTCACCACCACGAACTGGTCGGGCGAGGTCATCGAGCCGGTCTTGAACTGCGACGCGCCAACCGGGCTGGCGATGACGCGATCAAGTGACCATTTGACATCCGCTGCCGTGACCGGGCTGCCATCGTGAAATGTAGCATCGGAGCGCAGCTTGAAGGTGATGGATTTCTTGTCGTCCGCGACCGAAAAGCTCTCAGCCAGCTCTGGTTCGATCTGGAAATAGTCATAATACCCCACACCGTCCCCCATGTCCTTGTACGCAAAGCGGACGAGGCGGTCATAGACGTTCCAACTGATCTGGATGGAGTTGCGGTTCACCCCGACTGAAAAGGAGTCGAATGAGTTGGCGGCGCCTTCGCTGAGCACGCGCAGGCTTTCTTCGCGGCTTTGGGCATGGGCCCAGGACAATGGCAGGACCGAGGCCGCGCCAAGGACGACGGCACTGGTCAGGAAATCACGGCGTTTCATTTTCAATTCTACCTTGTTTGGACTGAAGTTGAGAGTCCCGGTCTCCGTGTGTGCTGTTATCCAGGATCTGTACGGACTTGTCACATGGACATTGATGCGGATTTTGTCCGGCCCAGTTCGACCGAAAGCGCCCCGGCCAGCGAAGTGACCGCCGCCTTGGACGACGCGCCGGCCGTGATGATGGCGCATTACCGTTTCCAGAAATCGGCGGGATCTTGGGGCATAATGAATTACTTCAGGATTGGGGCGGCAAGAGCGCCGGGGGATCAAAGGCGGTGACGGGTGGCAGTGGTTCGGTAAACCGTTCTGCGCGGATCAGCGCACTATGCGCGATCGGACCCTGCGCCAGTTGCGAGGTGCCTGCATCGCGCGTCAGGATGTTGGGATTGCCATGCAGATCCAGCGATCCCTCCTGGCCGGGATGTTCGGGATTGAACCAGGCACCGGTGGCCAGTTGCACGATACCTTTCGCCACATCTTGCGACAGGCGCGCGCCCACCAGACAAGCGCCACGCGCGTTGCTAAGGCGCACGATGTCGCCCTCGGAGATACCGCGGGCGGCGGCGTCCGCGGGGTTGAACGTGGCCGGTTCACGACCGGCAATCTTGGAGGCGCGGCTGACTGTGCCATTGTCCAACTGCCCGTGCAGGCGCGTCATCGGCTGGTTCGAGACCAGGTGCAGCATGTCGGGTGTGCAGGTATTGTGCCCCAGCCATTCGCGCGGTGGCAACCAGCAGGCGTGACCGGGGCAATCGGCATAGCCGAAACCCGCGACCCGTTCGGAAAACACCTCGATCCGGCCCGAAGGCGTGGGCAGCGCATGGGCCACCGGGTCACGCCGAAAATCTGCCAGCAGCGGACGCGGTTCCTCTTGCAGCTCGAAGCGGGCCAGACCGTCCTGCCAGAACTGGTCGAAATCGGGCAGATCGATGCCCTTGGCAGCTGCTGTCGCGCGCGATGTATCGTAGAGATGCCGCACCCAATCCATCTCGTCACGGCCTTCGGTAAAGGTATCGTGCAGGTCCATATGCGCTGCGATTTCCGCCAGGATGTCGTAATCGTTGCGCGCTTGTGAATGTGGTTGTGCCACCTGCCGCATTGCCACCAGCAGCGGCTCGTCCTTGGCTATGCCCAGGTCGTTGCGCTCAAGCGAGGTGGTGCAGGGCAGGACGATGTCGGCATGGCGCGCGGTGGCGGTCCACCAGGCATCCTGCACGATGACGGTTTCGGGGCAGCGCCAGGCGCGCAACAGCTTGTTGAGGTCCTGCTGGTGGTGGAACGGGTTGCCACCGGCCCACCAGACCAGACGGATATCGGGATAGCTCAGATCCTGCCCGTTATAAGTGAAGGGCGTGCCGGGATTCAGCAGCATGTCGGCCACCCGTGCCACGGGGATGAAATCCGCGACCGGATTGGTGAATTGCGGCAGGGCAGACCAGGCAACCGTGCTTTTGACATTGCCGACACGGTTGGCGCAGGCATACCCCACACCAAAGCCGCCGCCAGGCAGGCCGATTTGGCCCAGCATCGCCGCCAGGGTCACTGCCATCCAGATGGGCTGTTCGCCGTGGTCCGCGCGTTGCAGCGACCAGGCGACGGAAATCATCGTTCGCTTTTTCGCCATGCGCCGGGCCAGTGCGCGAATCGTTTCGGCATCAAGGCCGCAAAGTTCCGCCGCCCAGTCAGCGGTCTTGGGAATCCCGTCGGTCTGCCCCATGAGATAGGCTGCGAACCGGTCAAAGCCGCAGACATGGCTGGCCAGAAAGGCGCGGTCGGTCAGGCCATCAGCCTCCAGCGTATGCGCAAGGCCCAGCATCAGCGCCGTGTCGCTTCCGGGACGTACGGGCAGCCAGTCTGCATCAAGCCCCGGCGCCATGTCCGACCGTAGCGGACTGACGTTTACGAAACGCGTACCCGTAGCGTGACACTGTTCCAGCCAGCGCGGTACGGTGTGCTCGGCCACGCCCCCGGCGCTGACCTGCGTGTTCTTTTCGGACAGGCCCCCGAAAGCGACGAAAAGTTCCGTATGCCCGCAGATCAGCGGCCATGGCGTGTGATGCGCACCCATCCCGCCGGTCGAGCCGATCAGATGCGGTATTGTCACCTCGGCGGCAGCGTGGCTGTGGGTGTTGACCGACCGCACATAGCCGCCCGCGACGTTCAGAAAACGGTGCAACTGGCTTTGGACATGGTGGAACCGCCCGGCACTGGCCCAGCCGTAGGATCCGCCAAAGACGGTACGGTTGCCATATGTGCCCCTCACCCGGTCCAGTTCGCGCGCAGCAAGGCGTGTGGCGGTCGACCAGGTGACTGGCACAAAAGGGTCTGCGCCCCGGCGCACGCGCGATTCCGGGCCGTCGGACAGGAACCCTGCGCGTACCATTGGTTGGGTAATGCGCGCGCTGTCGCTCAGCACGCTGGACATCGACAGGCCCAGATCCGACGGCGCGGGATCCCCTGCCAGCGGGTGCAGGCGGGGCTGCCGACCTGCCTCGGTCCTGAAAGTGCCCCAATGGGCCATGGTATAGGTCGTGTCCGCCATTGCGCGCATTCCGTTTCTTTAGCTCAGTGAGGCCCGCCCATCGTACAGGACAGAGTTGTTGCGGTATTGGGCACAGGCGGTGAAGGCAACGCCGTAGTCAGTTTCCCAGAAATCAAGGCTTAGTGTCTCGCCGGAGTATAACGGCCCGCTGAACCGCGCGGCAATGAGATTCATCTTCTCGGGCGTTCCGCCGCAGTCGGTCTGCAGTACGGTCAGGCAGGCTATGCAGCGGCTGCGATCCCTCAGAAGTCGGGGAACAACAGCAGCCTGATCCGGCGTGTGACGAAGTCTCTGTCATGGCAAAGCCTGCCACACCAGCTTGAGCTGTGCCTTCAGGAGGAAATCCTATCGTCATTCAGTCATTGTGTCGGTTGCCAGAACGCGGCGCAAATCGTCGACTTTGCGCGCGCACATATGGCGATCTACAAGGTGCCCGGACATGTCGCGTTCGTGACGTCGCTGCCCAGGTCCGGCACAACCAGGGTGAACCGGCGTGCGTTGCAGGACGCCGAATGGAAGGAAACACGATGACCAGCCAGATCTGGTACAAGGATTTTGTTCCGGGCGAGGCCGTGACATCGCCATCGTGCCGGATTACGGTTGACGATATTGACCGCTATGCTGATCTGACGGGCGAGAAACATCCTGTGCAAATGGACGCTGACTTTGCTCGCGAGGCGGGGTTCAATGGCCGGATCGCTCATGGCCTGACCAGCCTTGCGCTGATTGAGGGGCTGAAATCCGACGGCACCGAAGAGGTCAGCGGCGATTACCTGATCTTTCTTCTGTGCCACCCCCAAGCCAACGCAGGAGGGGATACATGACGCGGATCACATGGCGATTGCTGAGCGCCATCCCGACACTTTTTGGCGTCATTCTGGTGACGTTTCTCATAACCCGCGTGCTGCCCGGCGATCCGGCGGTTTTCTTTGCCTCGAATCCGTCGATGTCTGCCGAGGATGTGGAGCGGGTGCGCGTATCGCTGGGGCTGGACAAGTCGCTGCTGGAACAGTTCTGGATCTATCTCGGCGCGCTTTGGCAGGGCGATCTGGGAAAATCCATCGCCACAGGCCAGCCGGTGACGACCGAAATGATGAACCGGCTGCCGGCCTCGGTGGAACTGACGCTGTTTGCCTTCGTGCTGGCCATTGTCATCGCCATACCTCTGGGGATCATGGCGGCGCTGCGGCCCGGATCGTGGATTGACCAGACCTGCCGTATCGTCGCTACACTGGGCGTGTCGATGCCGACATTCGTCACTGGTCTGCTGCTGATCTACATCTTTTACTACCTGCTGGGGGTGGCGCCTGAACCGACCGGGCGACTTGACCCATTTCTATTCAAGCCGCCGCATGTGACCGGGATGATCATCCCCGATGCGCTGTTTGCCGGGGATCTCTCTACGGTCTGGGCGGCGCTGCGGCAGATCCTGCTGCCGGGGATCACCATGGCACTTTTTGCGCTGGCCCCTCTGGCAAGGATGACGCGGGCGGCCATGCTGGGCACGCTGTCGGCCGAATTCGTGCGCACGGCGCGGGCAAATGGCCTGAGTCGGCGCAAGATCGTCATGTCCTACGCTTTCCGCAATGCGATGCTGCCGGTGGTCACGACCCTGGGCATGACGTTTTCCTATATGCTGGGGGCGAATGTACTGGTGGAAAAGGTCTTTGCATGGCCGGGCATCGGGGGTTTTGCACTCGATAGTCTGATCTCGTTGGATTACGCGCCGTTGCAGGCGTTCATGCTGATCATGGCGGGGATATTTCTGGTGGTGAACCTGATGACAGACCTTTTGGCGGGCCTCGTCGATCCGCGTGCGGGGCTGAACTGATGGCGTCTGCCCGTATGATGCTTTTGCGTGAACGCGTCACGGTTTTCCGCTATGTTCTGGCCGCGAACGGGCTGCACCGGCTGGCCTTTGGTCTGTTTGCGGTGCTGATGTTCGCCACCGTATTCGGCCCGTTTCTGGCGCCGCACGACCCGCTGGCGACCAATGCGGCAGATGCTCTGATGTCACCTTCGTCGCGCTATTGGTTCGGCACCGACCAACTGGGTCGCGACGTTTTCAGCCGGGTGCTGATTGCCACGCGGCTGGACATGTTCATTGCCTTCGGGGCAGTGACGATCTCTTGCGTGCTGGGGTCGCTGATCGGTGCAGTGCTGGGCTATTTCGGCGGCACAATGGACCGGATCGCGAGCCGCCTGACCGATGTGCTGATGGCGTTTCCGCTGTTCGTGCTGGCAATGGCGATGGTGGCGGCACTGGGCAACACGGTGATGAACGTGATCTACGCCACGGCCATAATCAACCTGCCGTTCTACATCCGCCTTGCGCGGGCAGAGGTAAGCGTGCGCCGCGGCATGGGCTATGTAGAGGCCGCGCGCGTGGGCGGGTCGGGGCATTTGCGCATCCTGCTGGTCTTTCTTCTCCCCAACATCGCCACGCCCGTGGTCATTCAGGCCTCAGTCAATCTGGGCTGGGCGATCCTGAATGCGGCCGGCCTGTCGTTTCTTGGGATGGGGGTGCGGCCGCCCACGCCGGAATGGGGCATTCTGGTGGCTGAGGGCGCGCGCTATATCGCGTCGGGGCAATGGTGGATATTCCTCTTTCCCGGCCTGGCGCTGATGCTCGCAGTCTTTACCTTTAACCTGTTGGGTGATGCGGTTCGCGATATTCTGGACCCGAGGGCGCGGACATGAGCGTACCCCTCCTGTCGGTACGCGACCTTACGGTCGATTTTGCCACGCGCGACGGTACCGTGCATGTTCTGGATGGAGTCAATTTCGAGTTGGCCGCCGGTGAGACACTGGGCATTGTCGGCGAAAGCGGTTCGGGCAAGTCGGTGACGGCATTCGCCATCATGGGCATTCTTGATCACGCGGCGAGGGTGCTGTCGGGAGACATCCGGTTCGAGGGGCGCGACGTGAGGGCAATGTACCCGCGCGAACGCGACCTCTGGCGGGGCAAGGAAGCATCAATCATCTTTCAGAACCCGCGCACGGCGCTGAACCCGATCCGCTCGGTTGGACGCCAGATCGCCGATGTGGTTTCGCGGCATACTCCCGGCAGCAGCTCTGAGATCCGCGAGAGTGTGCTGGGGGCGATGCGGCAGGTGCGCATTCCCGACCCTGAAAGGCGCATGTCGTCCTATCCGTTTGAATTGTCGGGCGGTCTTTGCCAACGGATCGGAATTGCAGCCGCGCTGGCCTGTCACCCCCGCTTGCTGATCGCGGACGAACCCACAACCGGCCTGGATGTCACCACGCAGGCCGTCATCATGGACATGATCCGCGATATTGCCCGGCAGGGTAATCTGGGCACGGTACTGATCACTCACGATCTGGCGCTGGCCTCGGAATATTGCGACCGGATTCTGGTGATGCATGCAGGTCATGTGGTGGAAACCGCGCCGGTCAAGGATCTTTTTGCCAATCCGCGTCACCCCTATACCTATGGCCTGTTGAACAGCGTCCCCTCGATGGTCGACAGCGTGCACGATCTGCGTGCGATCCCCGGATCATTGCCCGACCTGCGCCGTGCCGACCTGCCGCCCTGCCGTTTCGCAGAACGCTGCCCGCGTCGGATACCGGCCTGCGACGCACCGGGATTGACACTGAAAGAGGCGGGCCCCAGTCATGCCGTCGCCTGTAGAAACCCGCTATGACGACATCATCAATCATCACTGTCGAGAATCTAAAGCGGCATTTCGTGCTGGACCGGGGTAATTTTCTGACCCGGCGCAAACCCGTAAATCTGCATGCGGTGGATGGCGTCACGCTTGATATTCAGCCGGGCGAGGCTGTGGGGCTGGTGGGTGAATCGGGTTGCGGGAAATCCACATTGGCGCGCGTTCTTTGCCGTTTGATCGACTCGACATCGGGGCGAATTCTGTTTGAGGGGCGCGACATAACCGATATGTCTGCCTCGGCTTTTGCCGGATCGCAGATGCGCAGCGACATCCAGATGGTGTTTCAGGACCCAACCGAAAGCCTCAACCCCCTGTTCAACGTCTTCGACCTGATCGCCGATCCCTGCCGTCGCCTCAAGCCGCAGAAAAACCGCGCCGCCCTGCGTGCCAAGGTCGAGGCGGCAGCCGTCTCGGTCAACCTGCCGCTGGAGTTTCTGACCCGCTTTCCGCACCAGTTGTCAGGCGGCCAAAAGGCGCGCGTCGGTATCGCCCGTGCCATGGTGGTCGACCCCCGGCTTCTGGTGCTGGACGAGCCGACAGCGGCGCTGGATGTGTCGGTGCAGGCGACGGTGCTGCAATTGCTGGGCAGTCTGCGCCGGGACAAGGGCGTGGCGCTGCTGTTCGTCAGTCACGACCTCAATGTGGTGCGGCTCTTGTGCAGCCGGATCGTGGTGATGTATCTCGGGCAGGTGGTGGAAAGCGGGCCGACGGACCATCTGTTCCACGCGCCGCAGCACCCCTATACCCATGCGCTTCTCTCGGCCATACCCACTCTGGGCAGTGGCGCGCGACGCGACCGGATCAAGCTGGACGGCGATCCGCAAAGCCCGGTCAATCCCTCCGCAGACAAGTGCCGCTTTGCAGGGCGCTGCCCGCTGCAACAAGAGCTGTGCACGCGCCAAGCCCCAGTGCTTTCGCGCACGGGATCGGGCCGCGAGGTGCGTTGCCATTTTCCCCTTGCAGAGCCGGGCGCGCCCAAATGACCATTGCAGGCATTCATCCTTGCGATCATCCTCATCCACCGGCACAGCGACGCCGGTTTGTACGTTCCGTCGATTGCGCCACTTCCCTGTCGCCGAAATCACCTTGCAACTTGGCGAAAGGCCGGGGCATCGTCTCTTCCAGAGGGTTGGCGCACAAGGAGAAACGATACATGACAAAATTGAAAATTTCCTCGGCTCAGATGGTAGCTAACGCCCGCGCGCGGATTGAAGAAATCGAGACCGCAGATCTGGCCCGTATGCTCGACGATCCCGAGGTGGTGATTGTCGATATTCGTGACGTGCGTGAAAGACAGCGTAGCGGATATATTCCGGGCAGTTTTCATGCCCCTCGCGGCATGCTGGAATTCTGGGTTGACCCGGACAGCCCCTATTTCAAAGAGGTGTTCGGACAAGACCGAAAATTCGTACTGCATTGCGCCTCGGGCTGGCGCTCGGCGCTCAGCGCGGCGGTGCTTCAGGACATGGGCTTTGAGGTGGCGCATCTGCGCGAGGGGTTCAGTGGCTGGCAAAAGGCGGGCGGTGCTGTGGTGGCACCGGAACCCCGAGATTGATCCATTTTGCGTCAGGATACGCTACTTGGACCTATAGCTGCGCCAAACATTTCCTTAAGCCTTGACGTAGCATCTTAATTCCGCATTACTCACCCATGTGAAAAGCACGACGCTGGAGGCGTTTTGCCAGATCTGAGACGCGACTATCTAGTCATCTTCAGATATTGTGAAGCCGATCACCCATAATGGCGCGCTTGCACCGTTGAAGGGTGAGACTCTGGCAGATGGGGGGAACTGCATGCTGCATTGGTACGGTCGCGGCATAGACGCGATGTCTGAATTTATGGGATGGATCGGCTGGGTCCTCATCCTTTATTGCATGTGTTTCGGGATAACGGATGTTTTTCTGCGCTACGTGCTTAACGCACCTTCCATGTGGATCGGCACGTCGATTCAGGCGGCGATGGTGCTGATCGCATGTTTCGGCGGGGCTTATGCACTGAATCATGGCTCATTCGTAAAGCTGGACCTGTTTTATGCCGGGGCAAGCTCGCGTAAAAAGGCCATTCTCGACATTCTTACCGTACCGTTTACCTTTCTGTTTTTAGGAGCCTTGATCTGGAAGGGAATCGATGCCGCGCTTCTTTCGATCAAGCTTAAACAAGTCACACCGACGGGCGTGCCGATACCGATCTATCCGATAAAGAGCGCCATACCGCTAGCGGCAATGGCAGTCTCGCTGGTTGTGTTCAAGCAGCTGGCGATCGACATCCGGACCCTTGTCACGGGGCAGACCCCGCAGGAAAAAGACGATAACGATGAGCTATAAAGGCTCTCTGGCAACCAATAAGTACCTTGCAATCAATAGGAGGAGTATCATTGTGAGTATACTGACAAACATCTTCAAGACGGCATTCGCCTCGGTGGGAGTGGCGGCGCTTAGCGGCTCAATCGCACTGGCGCAATCCGATGGACCACCGGACGAGGTGACGAAATGGGTTTTCCAACCTGCATTCGATTCGACTGATGCGGGATGGGACAATGGGCTGATACCTTGGGTCAAGGCTGTCGAAGAGGCCACGCAGGGGACCGTCGTGATTCGCGTCGAACCTGCGGGCGCTCTTACCAGTGGCTCGGAGGCCTTCAGTGCCGCAGTTGCAGGTCAGACCGACGGCTATGCCGGCTGGGCAACCGTCTATGGTGGCGAGATGCCCGAAGGCATGCTGGCTTTCGGCATGGCGATGGGGGCGACAACCCCCGAAGAGGCATGGGAGGCCATGTGGGGCAACCCGGATTACCGGATTGGCGACATCGTCCAGGAGGCGGCGCATGCGCGTAATCTTCATTGGGCAGGTTGGTCAGATCAGGGCCCCAACGCCATGTTCACCAAGTTTCCGATCAACAGGCTGGAAGACCTCGACGGCAAGAAGATGCGCGCCGGTGGGCCGCAGGCAATTTTCCATGCTGCAATGGGCGGATCACCTGTCTCGTTGAATGCCGGTGACATCTATACGGCGATCAAGCTGGGCACGATCGAAGGCACCTATTGGGATACCGGTGGCATCGACGACATGTCCTACGAGGAGGTAATCCAGTATGCCAGCCTGCCGGGCTGGAACCCGGCGCAGCATCAGGAAATCTTCATCAATCTCGACAAATGGAATGCGCTGACCGATTGGCAGCGCGCGCAGATCGACGGGATCTTTGAATCGACCTACTTTGAAACCAGCAAAATGCATCTCGACGGCGTCGATCATGCCTTGCAGGTGCTCAAGGATGCCGGTGGCGAAGTCATCACCCTGTCGGATGAAGAGATCGCCCGGATGCGTGAAAAATCCATCAGCACTGTCTGGCCGCAGGTTGCGGCTCTGTCGGAAGGAAACGCAAAGGGCGTCGAGCTTTGGACGCAGTTCCTGAAGGACAAGGGCTATATCGAATAAAGCGCTTTGCGCACATCCTTGCCCATCTGCCTGCCCCCAAAAGCGTCGGGGGCAGGCAAACATTTAAAATAACCACCCAGCAATCCAGCCAAAGCATGATCCGGGCGTAGTTCCCGACTATCCGTGCCCGGATCGCTGTCTGATTCATACCTTAATTTGCAGGTCACTTCATGAGCTTGGAAATCATCACCGCGCTATACTTTCTCGTCCTGTTTGCCGTTCTCTTCATGGGGTTGCCGGTTGCGTTCGGACTGGGGGGGACGGCCGTCCTCTTTGCGATGATATTCGAGCCGCGCGCGTTATTCGCGATTCCGAGCGCGTTTTATTATACCCCCTGGAATTCCGTACTGGTGACCGTGCCGCTGTTTCTGTTCATGGGGAGCTTGATCCGATATTCGGGTATCGCCGAGATGGCCTATGATGCGGTTTATAAGCTGATCGGTCACGTTTTTGGCGGTCTGGCGATGGGCACCGTGGTGGTCTGCACCATATTTGCCGCCGTCACCGGGATCACCCCGCCGGCAACGATCACGATGGGGCAGATCGCCTATCCGTCGATGATGAAATACAACTATGATCGCAGGATCGCCATCGGCGCGATTGCTGCGGGGGGCGCTTTGGGCGCGTTGATCCCGCCGAGCGTGCCGTTCATTTTCTACGGTCTGCTGGCAAAGGTTTCGATCGGCGATCTGTTTCTTGCCGGGATCGTGCCGGGGATAATGCTGGCCAGTTTTTACATAATCTACATCGGAGTACGTTGCCGCCTTCAGCCGGAGCTGGGGCCGGCGTTGCCCCATGACCAGCGGTTCACCCGCAAGGAAAAGGCGCATGCCGTCATAAACATCTGGCCGTTTGCGGTTCTGATCATCCTCGTTCTGGGCGTCATCTGGGGCGGTATCGCAACACCGGCCGAAGCCGCCGCATTCGGTGCCACGGGTGCAGTGATCATCAATTTCATCTACGGCCGCCTCACCTGGCAGGTCTTTCGTATCTCTCTTGCCACAACCCTCAAGTTGACGGGGATGGGGCTATGGATCTTGATCGGCGCAAACATTTACCTGAATGTTTTCAACACTCTGGGGAGCCAGGATCTGTTGACCGAGTTGGTCCTGTCCATGCCGGGTGGGACAACCGGTATCATGGCCATGATGATGCTGATCATCTTGGTCCTCGGAATGGTAATGGATGATTGGGCCATCATCATGCTTTGCACACCGCTGTTCATTCCGATCGTGGACGCGCTGGGTGTGGACAAGCTGTGGTTCGGCGCTTTGTTCGTGGTGAATATCCAGATCGCCTATCTGACGCCACCGTTTGGCTTTGTTCTGTTCTGGCTGAAGGGTGTGTTACCAAGGGATGTCAGCTTTGGCGATGTCTATACATCGGTGGGGCCGTTCGTGGTGCTACAGATCATTGGCTTGGGCCTCATCTTCTTTTTCCCGGGAATTGCTACTGGATTGCCGAACCTGTTCAAGTAGGGACAATCTGGGATAAATCAGCTGGTTCACCCTGATCTGATACCGTTGGCTGTGGTCGCTCGCCCTGCTCGGGGCGGGGGCTGCGGGCAGGGTCCGGGTTTCGCCACCCCTTTGCAGAGCGGGCGGGATCAGGAAGCAGGCTAGCTTCAACGGTTCCGTCGAAGGGCATAACTGACGAAGTGTTACTGTGATCGCTTCTGTTGTAATCAGCATCACGAAGTCCCGATTGTGACCGATGAGCCCCGAGGCCAGGCGCGGGCATCTTGTTAAAATCGGGCGGGTAGTCCATTTTCATGCTCCGGGAGATGAACCGCGAAAATGCAGGAAGACAAACAAGCCAATGCGCCGAGCTATCTGACCACCAAGGAGGTGGCAGAGATTTTGCGCGTGAAGGAACGCAAGGTTTATGACCTTGCGGCGGCGGGCGATATTCCGCATCGGCGCATTACCGGAAAATTGCTGTTTCCGAAAGAAGAGTTGCAGGACTGGATCGAGACCGGCAGCGCGCCCGCATCAGCCGAACGCCCGGCGGTGCTGACCGGTTCGCACGATCCGCTGCTGGACTGGGCGGTGCGTGAATGCGGATCGAACCTTGCAACCTTGTTCAATGGCAGTCGCGCCGGGCTGGACAGTTTTGCACGGGGGCAGGCGGCGCTGGCGGGGCTGCATATACCGGGCGGGACGGATTGGAATGTCGATGCCGTCGCCGCGCGGAGAATGAAGGACTGTGTCCTGATTGCCTGGGCCACTCGTGTGCGCGGGCTTGTGCTGTCAAAGGGCGTGCGCGACACGATCACCCGTTTCGACGATCTGAGGGGCAAGCGCGTAGTACAGCGCCAACCCGGTGCAGGCGGGGCCACGTTTTTCGACGATATGCTGGCGCGCGAAAGGATGAGCGCGGCCGATCTCGATCTGGCCAGCGGGCTGGCCCATACCGAGTATGAGGCGGCGGCGGCGGTCGCCGCAGGGCAGGCAGATGCCGCGACAGGCATCGAGGCGATGGCGCGGCAATTCGGCCTGGGATTCTTGCCGCTGGCAGAGGAGCGCTTTGATTTGCTGATCGACCGACGTGCCTATTTCACCGCGCCGGTGCAAAAACTGCTGACATTTGCCTGCAGCAACGCGTGCCATGAAAAAGCGGCGGCGCTGGGGGGCTATGATCTTGGCCAGATGGGGGCGGTGCGCTGGTTGTCGGACTGACCTCCCGGTGCGCCGACACAAAAGCGCCAAAGCGGCAGGCGTGCTACTGCGCGGGTTTGAACCCATAGTCTGCAAGGATATTCTGCCCGTCTGGCGCAAGGATGAAGCTGGCCAGATCATCCGCTTGTGCAGACGCACCTTGCAGCACGGTCAGCCCATAGGCGGCACCCACGGCCAATGCGTCGGGTAGTTGCACGATCTGCAATGTCGGCGTGTCGCGTTGGGCCAGCACGGCGTTGGTGCAATAGGTCAGGAACAGGTCGGCGCGATCCTCGCTCATCACCCAGCCATAGGGGTTGCGGCCTGACGGTGGTTTGGCGCTGTCCGGTCCGCCGGTCAGTTGCAGGGCCTTCGCTTCCAGCTTGGCGGTGCTGCCGTGCCGGACCGCTTCTGCCTTGCCGAACAATTCCCATGCGTAGTCGCCGGAGGGATCTGCCTTGGGTGTCGAAGTCCCAAGGCGGATGTCGTCCGAGAGCATGACATCGAGGATCGTTTCGGACGTGACTTCGGTATCCTCTTGCGCCAGCCCGCAAAGGCTGTTGCGGGCAAACATTGTCACCGCGCCTGACAGCCCTGCATCGGCAAGGGTCTGTGGGTGGCGCATATTGGCCGAGGCAAAGACTTCGGCGGGTTCGCCCTGTTCGATCCGTTCGCGCAAGAGGCCCGAGGGGCCGAAATTGCGCGCGACCGTCGCGCCCGTCGCCGCCTCGAAAGCGTCGGTAATATCGATCATCGCGGCTTTGAGGCTGCCGGCTGCGTGCAGGCGGACCTCTTGGGCCAGGGCTGGCTGTGCCGTCACGGTCATTGCAAGAAGTCCGGCGGTGAGGGTGGATTTCATGAGGAGCGCTCCTGGAATTGGAGGAAGGCGCGCCGGGGGTGGCGCGCCTTGTTGTCAGGTCAGCTGGCGTTTGGGAAAAACAGCTGCTGACCGTCGATCTTGTAGTCGGCAATTGCGGCCTGACCTTCTTTGGACAGCACCCAGTCGATGAATTGCTGGCCCTGTTCGACCTTCACGTTGGGGTGCTTTTCAGGGTTCACCAGGATGATGCCATATTGGTTGAACATCTTGGCGTCACCCTCGACTGCGATTTGGTAGTCACCCTTGTTGCCAAAGCTGATCCATGTGGCGCGGTCGGTCATGATATAAGCGCTCATGCCGGTGCCGGTGTTCAGCGTGGCGCCCATGCCCGAGCCGGTTTCACGATACCAGCCACCTGATGCGACCGCCACGTCAACGCCCGCGTCGGTCCACAGGCGCTGTTCGGCCTTGTGGGTGCCGCTGTCATCGCCGCGCGAGGCGAAGGCGGATTCAGTTTCGGCGATCTTGGCCATCGCGGCCGCGACATCGGACATGCCGGCCACGCCAGCGGGATCGGACGGCGGCCCGACGATGACGAAATCATTATACATCACGTCGGCGCGGCTGACCCCGTCGCCGCTGGCGACGAATTTCTCTTCTGCCGGTTTGGCATGGACGAACAGCACATCACCATCGCCATTGGCGGCGTTCTTGATCGCCTGCCCGGTGCCGACGGCGACAACCCGCACGTCGATGCCGGTCTTGTCCTGAAAGATCGGCAGGATGTGGTCGAACAGCCCCGAGTTCTGGGTCGAGGTGGTCGACTGGACAATGATGAAGTTGTCCTGCGCGGCGGCAGAGCCGGTGAGAGGACCGGTAAGGCCGAGTGCCAGAAGGCCCGCTGTGGCGAAGCCGAGGAAATTTCGTCTGAACATGATCATACTCCTTATATGATGTTTCGGGTTTTCAGGGTGTATTCGGAACGAACAGGCGGCCGCTCAGCCAGGCCTGCGCGGCCTTTGATGTCGGCTTTTCCAACACCTGCATGATAGGGCCGGTCTCGGCGATGCGCCCGCCATGAAGAAAAAACAGGTCATCGCCCAGCCTGCGGGCTTGGCCCGGGTCGTGGGTCACCAGAACGATCGTGGTTCCGTTGTCGCGGGCCTCTTGTATCAGTTGCTCAATCGCAAGGATTGAGGCGGGATCGAGGCTTGCTGTAGGTTCGTCGAGGAACAGCATGCGCGGGGCACCGATCATGGCGCGGGCCATCGCGAGCCGCTGTTGCTCTCCTCCGGACAACACGCGGGCGGGCTTGTCTTTCAGCGCATCCATTCGGGCGCGGGCGATGGTTTCCTCTTCCTGCGCCTTGCGCTTTGCCCCGCGCACGCCGCGCACCGACAACGCGAATCGCAAGTTTGCGGCGACAGAGCGGCGCAGCATGACGGGGCGTTGAAATACCATCGCCTGTTCACGTCTCGCGGCACGGTCGAGTGGTTGCCCGCACCATGATACAGCCCCGTCAGTGGGTTCTATCAAGCCATGCAGCAGCCGCAGCAGCAAGCTCTTGCCGCTGCCATTGGCGCCCATGATCACGGTGCAGCGGCCCGGCGCTATATCCAGGTCGATCCCGTCGATCAGGCGCTGGCCTCCCGCGTCAAAGCACAAGCCCCGCGCGGACAAGAGCGGCGCGGAGGTCACGGCGCTGTGTGCGCTTATGTTGGTCAGGGCCTCAGACATAGGCCGCCCTCGCCGCTGTGCCGCGAATGGCCATGAGCAGTCCGTTCACGATCACCGCAATCACCAGAAGGATCAGACCGAGCGCCAGAGCCAGTTCTAGATTGCCCTTGGATGTTTCCAGCGCGATCGTGGTCGTCATGACGCGGGTGACGTGGTTGATGTTGCCGCCGACGATAATCACCGCGCCGACTTCGGCCACCGCGCGCCCGAACCCCGCCAGCGCCACGGTCAGCAGGCTGTAGCGCGCATCCCAGAGCAGGGCGAGAACCCGATCGAGCGGGCCAACGCCAAGCGAAGCGAACTGTTCGGCATATTCGCCGTTGAGATCCTCGATCACCTGCCGGGTCAGGGCGGCGACGATCGGGGTCACCAGAATGGTCTGTGCTATGATCATCGCCGTGGGAGTATAGAGCAGACCGAGCACGCCCATCGGCCCCGAGGCTGACAGCATCAGATAGACCAGCAGCCCGACCACAACCGGTGGCAGGCCCATCAGCGTGTTCATTGCCACGATCACGCCGGTGCGCATCGGAAAGCGGAACGCGCCGACGATGGCGCCCAGTGGCAGCCCGATCAGGCACGCAGCCGCAACCGCCGTCAGGGTCACGCGCAGCGACAGCATGATGATCTCGATCACATCCGGATCCCAGGACAGGATGAGTCCAATCGCCTCGATCAAGATCGCTGAAAAGCTCTCCATACATGTACTCCCTCCCAGTCTTGGGAAATTTCGCATAAAAAAACATGATAATCCATAGCGATTCAGAGATTTTCCGGATGATGCGACTGGTTAAGGGCGACTGGCGCGATATGATATGGGAGAAAACCACCAAGCAACTGCGGATTGACTGGCCAGAATGACCCGGACACCCCCCAAGACAGGCGAAAGGCTGCGCGCTTTTAGTGCAGAACTATCCGGCGCGCTTGGCGATCTGGGGGTGTTTCTGCCCTATGTCATCGCCATTACCGGGGTGGGGCTTTTGGCGCCGACGCCGGTCTTTGCTGCCTTCGCGGTGGGGTATGTGCTGGTGGCGCTCGTCTATCGTTGCCCCGTCGCGGTGCAGCCGATGAAGGCGGTCGGCGCCTTGATCATCGCCGGGAGCCTGAGCGCGCCCGAGGTTGCATGGACCGGCGCTGCCATTGGCGCGTTTCTTCTGGCGTTTGCGGCAAGCCCGCAACTTGGAGGGGCGGCGCGGGCAATTCCGCAATCGGTGGTGACTGGATTACAGGCAGGGCTGGGATTGATGCTTTTGCGTGTTGCGGTTGATCTGATGGCGGCGCAATGGGCGCTTGCCGTTCCGGCGATGATGGTGCTTGGATTGTCGCTGATCTGGGCGCGCGGACCTTGGGCGCTGATCGTTATCGGCGGGGCGGTTGTACTCGCTCCTGCGGGTGATTCGGTGGTGGTCGCCACTGTCGCGCCCGCGTCCGAGCCGTCGGTGCAGGCCGTGCTGTCAGGGATCGTGGCGCAGCTTCCGCTGACGCTGCTCAATGCGATTGTCGTCGCGGCGGCGGTGGCGCGCTCGCTTTACCCGTCGCAGGCTGTGCGCATCAGTGAGCGCAAGCTGGCGGCGACCAGTGGCGCGCTCAACCTGTTATTCGTGCCGTTCGGGGCCTTGCCGATGTGTCATGGCGCAGGCGGCATCACCGCGCATCACAGGTTCGGCGCGCGCGGAATCGGCGCGCCTCTGATCATGGCGGCACTTTGCGGGGCAGGGGCGCTGGCCGGGCCTGCCGCTGTCGCCTGGTTGGCGTTGATCCCGATCCCGGTGGTCGGTGCGCTTCTGGTCTATGCGGCGGCTGATCTGATACTGAGCCGCCGGATGTTCGATGCGCGTCCCGACTGCCGCCCGGTCATCGGGGTTGCGGCGGCGGTCACACTCGCGTTCGGAGCGGGGGCCGGGCTGATTGCCGGGCTCGGCGCCGAGGCGCTCAGGGTGCAAATTCGTCGCAGGCGGCGGCGGGGCGCGGCTGATACAAGGGGCTAAAGCGTTCCGCAAAAAGCTGTGGGTCAGGTTCTTCGCGGAACGCTTTAGATGAGGAAAGGACCAACCATGAGCAGCAACATGACTGACATTCGCGAACATGAGATCTCGGTCGATCTGCCCGAGGCGAGCGATGCGCAGTTGCGCTTTATCGGGCGCATCCATACCCCGTGGACCGAACGCGCCGATTGCCCGCGACAAGGGGACCTCGATGGGCCGATTTGCAGGGTTGAGCTATTTGAGCCCTGGGGCATGGCCCTGCAGGGGCTTGAGGCGTTGGAGCATGTCGAACTGCTTTATTGGCTTGATCAGGCCCGGCGGGATCTGGTGGTGCAAAATCCGGGATCAAAGGGCGAGCCGCGCGGCACTTTTGCACTGCGGTCTCCGGTGCGGCCCAATCCGATCGGCCTGTCCCTGGTGCGGTTGGAAGCCATCGACGGGCTGAACCTGAGCGTGCGGGGCCTCGATTGTCTCGATGGCACGCCATTGATCGACATCAAGCCGCAACGCTGCGCGCCTTCACCCAGGGCGAAATAGCGACAAGGCGCCGCGCGAAACGCTTTTAATGATGCGGGTCGTCCATGTCCCCGTGGATCGCGAATTGCTCAAGCCCTGCGGCCTGCGCTTCGATCATACGGTAGGCTTCGCGCACGCCCACTTCGGTCAACTCGCGCGCGACCGTCAGCAGGGTGTTGGGATCATGCTCGTCACACAGGTCCGCCATCTGTGACAATTCTTCCAGCGCGACATTGCGCGCGGCCTCCAGCGTGGGTGCGCCGTAGATGTCGACGAAATGCTGTGCCAGCAGGTCAGCCAGCGATTCCAGTTCGGACGGCTCGATCTGGGTGACAGCGACAAAGGTGACACGACCAAAGGTCTCGCAGCCCATCCAGCCATTGGC
Source organism: uncultured Roseovarius sp. (assembly GCA_947503145.1). GTDB lineage: Bacteria > Pseudomonadota > Alphaproteobacteria > Rhodobacterales > Rhodobacteraceae > Roseovarius. Next base: position 37,457 of record CANNCP010000004.1, on the reverse strand, counting down.
GAACGCCTGCCGGGCCTTGCCGGTCAGATCGGCCTCGGACCAGTTGGAAAACTCGAACCCGCCCGAGATGCACCATTCGCCGGTGCGGGCGGGGTTGTGAAAGACTCGGGTGTCGCTTTCGTCAAAATGGATCGCGCGGGCAAGTTTCATGCGGGCTCCGTCAGCAGGGCGGTCAGGGGGATCAGACTGGATTCGCCCTGTGATTTCAACAGCAGGCCAAGGTTTTCATCCAGACCGATGAAGGTTCCGTGCCGCCCGGCCACGGTCATCTCCGTATCAACGCCGTGGGCAAGTCCCAGCCAGGTGCGGTGCAGTTGCGTGGCACCGCCATCGGCCCAGTCATTGAGGCCGACCAGCGTGTGGCGCACCCACGCTTCCAGCAGGGTTACCGGGTCCACCTCGCCGCAGCCTTCGGCGTAAAGGGCTGTGGCATCAGGCGTCAGGCCGGTGTCCTCGGAAGGTGGCCAGAGGTCGAGCGACAGGCCGATGACCAGCCATGCAGGCACCGTTACGGGGTCATGTTCGGAAGCGGCGATCCTGAGGTCGCCGCAATAGCCGCCGTTGAGGTAGACTTTGCCGTCCCAGCCCAGATGCACGGCCACTTCGGGTGGGGCCAGCGTGCCCAGAGCGTGCTGAAAGCCGACACCGCAGAGCGGGAGCATGGAGGCGGCATCGCGCAACGGCACCTCGGGCGCAAAGACGATGGCTGCGCGCAGGCGGTCATGGGCCAGATCGTAGGTGACAAGGCCGGCGTCGCACACGGCCCTGGCCTGCGCACAGGCCAGGGCGAACGGGTCGGCCCCGTTCGCATCAAGCCCGCAGAACAGTGGAGGGAAGGAGGGCTGCGTCATGCGTGGCCAAGTTTGATCAGTTGCTGCGCGACAGACCGGAAACCTGCCGCCTGCGGGCTGTCTGGCCTGGACACCACGATCGGCGCGCCGCCATCCGCCGCCAGCCGGATATCCAGATGCAATGGTATTTCCGCCAGCAGCGGCACACCCAGCTTGGCCGCCTCGGTCGCGACGCCGCCGTGGCCGAACGTGTGTTCCTCATGCCCGCACTGTGAACAGATATGGGTCGACATGTTTTCGATCATGCCGATGATCGGGGTGCCCAGCTGGTTGAACATGTCGATCCCCTTGCGGGCATCGAGCAGCGCCACGTCCTGCGGGGTCGAGACGATGATCGCCCCCTCAAGCTGCGCTTTCTGCGCCAGCGTCATCTGCACATCACCGGTGCCGGGCGGCAGATCCACGATCAGCACATCCAGCGCGCCCCATTGCACCTGGCTTAGCATCTGCTGCAACGCTCCCATCAGCATCGGCCCACGCCATACGACAGCCTGATCTTCGTTGGCCATCAACCCAAGCGACATCATCGTCACGCCGTAATTGCGCATCGGCAGGATCGTCTTGCCATCGGGCGACGAGGGCCGCCCCGTCACCCCCAGCATGCGCGGCTGTGACGGGCCGTAGACATCGGCATCAAGCAGCCCGACCCGCCGTCCTTCGGCCGCCAGCGCGCAGGCCAGATTGGCCGAGACGGTGGATTTACCGACCCCCCCCTTGCCTGACGCCACCGCGATGATGCGGTCCACGCCGGGTATCTTCTGCGGCCCCTTGGGCTCTGCCGGGCGGTTCAGCTTGAGGTCGGGCGGGGCTTCGGGGGTACTGTGGGCGGTCATGACAACGGACAGATTTTCGACGCCAGGCACGGCTTGCACCCGTGCCTCGACTTCGTCTTTCAGCTCGCCATACGCCGACGTATGCTTGCCGCTCACTTCCAGCACAAAGCGCACCGTGCCGTTCTCGACGGTCAGCGCCTTGACCAATCCGGCATCCACCAGCGAGGCACCGCTGACCGGATCAATCAGTGTTTGCAGTGCGGCCAGAACGTCCTCACGACGCAATGTCATATCCGGATCAGCCCTTGATCGTGCCGGTCACGACATGTTCGAGATCGACACCGTCGACGGTCAGGGTCATGTGGGCCTTGAACTGTTTGCCTTCGGTGTTGCCCTCCTTGCGGAACGCCTCTTCGATCGCCTGTTGCGAGGTCACGCCGACCTGCTTGAGAAATTTGCGCATCGACATGTTGAAATCTTCGCTCATTTTAGTCTCCTTTGTGGGCCAGTGATCCTGGCGGTCAGTGATCCTTGCGCTTGGACAGATAGTCTTCTGTGGTGCGCACACGCGGGCGCTCTTTGCCTGCGAAAGGGTTGTTTTCCGAATGGAACTGCGCCTGAACGCGGCAATTGTCGCACATCTGGATCATCCGTGCGGCGGCAGGGTTGGCGAACATCGCGTGATTGCCGGCCAGCTTCTCCATGATCCGCTCGACCGTGGATTTGACGCCGAAAAGACTACCACATTCGACGCAGGCGAACGGTTCTTCCTCGTTCAGCACAACCTGGCTCAGGGCCGTATCCGTCAGGTTGAGCTGGGGTTGCAGGGTGATCGCGTTCTCGGGGCAGACCTGGGCGCAGAGACCGCATTGCAGGCAGGCGTCTTCCTGAAAGCGCAACTGGGGCATGTCGGGATTGTCGACCAGCGCGCCGGAGGGGCAGAGCGAGGCACAGGCAAGGCAGAGCGTGCAGGCATCGGTATCGACCAGCACGGCTCCGTAAGGTGCGTGGGCGGGCAGGGGCATGACTTCTGCGTCGGGCATCAGGGCTTTGGCGGCAAGGCGCGTGATCTGGCGACGCGAGCCTTGCGGCAGGATGGGGGTGGCGACCGGATCGGCCGGTGCTGCGCAATCAAACAGGTGATCCGACAGCGCGTCGGGATCAGCAATGTCGAGCAGCGCGACAGTGTCGTTCGCGCCCATGTCGGCAGCCAGATCGGCCTGCGCCTGCACCACATCGCGGTCAGTTTTCGGGGCGAGCAGGATATCCACACCGGCAAAACCACTGGCCAACGCCCCCAGCATTTCGGCATGGCCGAACATCGCCAACGCGTCGATCTCCAACGGAATGACATGGGCGGGCAGGCCATTGCCGAAACGTGCGGCCAGACGGATCATCTCGGCGCCATGGGCATCATGCACCAGAAGCGTGCCCACCTGACCGCCCGCCTTGCGATAGGCGCTGGCCAGGGTGCCGATGCGCCGGAACACATGATCCACGGGCGGCGCGTCATAGCTGATCGCGCCGGACGGGCAGACCGCCGAGCAGGCACCACAGCCCGCGCAGATCAACGGATCAATGTGCACATGCTCGCCGTCGGGCAGGATCGCGCCGGTGGGGCAGACGTTCAGGCAGTTTGAGCAGGCGGGCTGTTCGGCGCGGGAATGGGCGCAGAGCGACGGCTCCAGCCGGATATGAAGCGGCTTCTCGAACGTGCCGACCATCTGGCTGGCGGCAAGGATGGCGTCGGTCACGGCTGTCAGGCTGTCAGGATCGGCGCGCAGGTATCCGTCGCGCTTGTCTGGGGCGGGAAAGAGGGGGGTGTCGCCCGTCAGGTCAAGGATCAGATCACATTCCGATTGCGCGCCGTCGTGCGGCTCGGTCAGGGTCGGCGCGCCGCGCCCGCCGGGCAACACCTGCTGGAATGCATTGATCGTGATATGGAACTGGCCAAGCGTGCCTGCGACACGGTGCAGCCGTCCGACACAAGTGTCATAACGCGACGTCACGGGGATTTCGGCGCCTTCGGGAACCAGCACCGTCACCGCGAGGATGTCGGCCAGCTTCTCGGCGGCGGCAAAGGCGGCATCGGGCGCACCGATGATCAGGCAGATGCCGTCAGAGGAGACATCGACGGTCTTGGGCGATGGTTGCGCCAGCGCGCCCTCAGCGACAAGGGCGGCCATTTTCGGGCTGGTGTCGGCTGTGTCAGCCGTCCAGCCCGCGCGATCGCGAAGATCGACAAAGACGGGCACTGGCACGCCGGTGTCTTCGGCCAGGTCAGCAAAACGATCCGCCTCCTGCTGGCAGGCGATCATCACATCACCGGTTTCCATCGCCTTGGTGGCGAGATCGATCTGGGTCTGACAGAGATCGGTATGCATTCGTGAGCACTTTAGCCCCGTGGCTTCGCTCAGCGCGGCGGCGTCAATGGTCTGGGTTCCGAGACAGTCACAGATCAGCAGAGTTTTTGTCATATCGCCCCCTTTACGGACTATAGGTAGGACGGAACGGCCGCAGATGAAAGGCGATCCGGTGCATCGCGGCGATCAATTTCATATCATGTACCGCAAGGGATGTAATCAGCCGAATGCCCCCTATGAATTTTCGGCATAATGTGTACACTCGGGCATATTAACGCGACACAAGAAACGACTCTGCCAGCGGGTGCCAGCTTGTCCTTTATCTTTCCAAATTCGCAGACGATCCCCGTTGGGGTTGTGGTCCGGAAGTCGCCGGGTGTGACGCGATGGGCCAAGTGGGCCTGGCGGGTGGTCGGTGTTTTACCGGGCGCGGCACCTGCAAGCTGGACGGTTCTGCGCCGCGACGGGGACGTGACGGAATTTCACGCCGCGACCATGCCGCTGGATCTCTACGTTTCGGACACCGAGGCTTATGTGCATGAGCTGCAGACGCGCGAGCCGTCGCTCTACGTCGTCCTCAGCCCGGATGTGACGGTAATCAACACGCCCTGGAAGGTGACGCTGGTCACGGCCTCGCCCTATGAGGGGCAGGATTATTGCGATTCAGCGGAAGTCATGGTCGAGAAGGTGGCGATGCCCGAGGGCATGCAGGCATGGATCGGGGATTTTGTGACCCGCCACCATGAGGAAGAAGCGTTCGTCAAGCGCAGGCGCAAGAATTTGCGCGTGGATGATGTCGAGGACGGGATCGGTGATCCGCGCATCGCGCAGGATAACGACGTCTACCGATCCCCGCGCCGACGCAAGGAGGCGCTGAAATGACCCGCGACACCTCATTCTGGGATCGACGCCGCGCCGCAGTTCGTGCCGAGGCCGAAGCCGAGACCGCCGCCAAGCAGGCCGCGCTTGAGGTCGAGCAGCAGCAGGCACTGGCCGAAAGGAGCGACGAAGAGATCCTGACGGATCTGGGCCTGCCTGATCCCGACACGCTGGCCAAGGGCGACGACTTTGCCGCGTTCATGGCCAAGGCCGTTCCGGAACACATACGCAAACGCGCGCTGCGCAAGCTGTGGCGCAGCAATCCGGTGCTGGCCTGTCTGGACGGATTGAACGATTATGATGACGATTACCTGATTGGCAGCTATGGCAACGCGCCGATCCAGACCAGCTATGAGGTTGGCAAGGGGCTGTTGGAGCATGTGCTGGAGATGGGGCGTCAGGACGAGCTGAGCGCCGATGATATGTCACCACTCGACAAAGAAGAGAATCTGGCTAACAATAGCGGCAGTGTTCAGGAGGACACGTTGGCAGATGCGAATGCAGACGACGAGCATGCCGCACCTTTGCCGACACCAGCGCCGCAAGAGGACGAATACGACAGGCCGCGCAGGATGGTATTTCACTTTGACGGGAACAACGCATGACAGCTGCACAGGCACAACGCGAGATTGATGAAGAGGACCGCCTGCGCGCGGATCTCTACAATTACCTCGGGCTCATGTTGGCCGGTCCGCCGGATGAATTGCTGTTGGCGCAGACCGCGGGATTGACCGGCGACGCGACCCCGTTGGGGCGCGCGATCGACGGACTGGCGCGGGTTGCGAAAGTCACCAAGCCCAAAGCCGCCCGATCGGAATTTAACGCGCTATTCATCGGTATGGCACGCGGCGAGTTGCTGCCCTATGCCAGCTATTACATGACGGGCTTTCTCAACGAAAAGCCGCTGGCCAATCTGCGCGCCGACATGGCAGCCCTCAGGATCACGCGGGCCGAAAATACTTTCGAGCCGGAAGACAACATCGCCTCGCTGATGGAGATGATGGGCGGCATGATCGTCGGGCGCTTTGGCGCGGCGACCCCTCTGGCGCGCCAGAGAGAGTTCTACAACAAGCATATCGGCCCATGGGCCACGCATTTCTTTACGGATTTGCAAGCGGCCAAGACGTCGGTACTCTATGCTTCTCTCGGGGCTGTCGGGGCTGAGTTCCTGAACATCGAGCAGGAAGCGTTTCGCATGATGGCAGGCTGATGGCCTGCCGGTTAACCGGCGGCAGGGGCCGCCATGATGATAAAGACACCAGGGAAAGGGAGCTTTCAAATGGCTGACACGAAAAAGGGGACGACCCGCCGGAACTTCCTGAAGATCGCCGGCACCGCGGTGCCAGGAGTTGTGGCCGTTGCCGCCGGCACCAGTGCCGCACAGGCCGCGCCTGCTCAGGTCGATCTGGCATCGCAGGTGATGCAGGATACCGAACATACGCGCGCCTATCTGGAAACTGCACGCTTTTAAGGCGATGCGATTTGCCCTGCGATGTCAGGGCAGGGGATTTATGACGCTTACCAAGACTGCGACAGCGCAGAAGTAGGGAGAAAGACCATGCTCAGGAAAAAGACAAATGGCAGCGCACGCCGGTCGGCAAGACCGTCTGTGACCCCTGCCGCTTCTTCAACGGTTGATCGCCGCACGTTCCTGCGCGGCTCCGGATTGACGATTGGTGGACTGGCTGCTGTTGCGGCAACCGGTGGAACCGTGTCGCAGGCCGCTGCGCAAACCGCGGTCGATCGCGCGATCGACATCAAGAAAACCGTCTGCACGCATTGTTCGGTTGGCTGCACGGTGATTGCCGAGGTCGATAACGGCGTCTGGGTAGGGCAGGAGCCCGGCTTTGACAGCCCGTTCAACCTGGGCGCACATTGCGCCAAGGGCGCGTCGGTGCGTGAGCATGCGCATGGTGAGCGTCGCCTGAAATACCCGATGAAGAAAGAGAATGGCGAATGGGTCCGCCTTAGCTGGGAACAGGCGATCAACGAGATCGGCGACGGCATGATGAAGATCCGCGAAGAGAGCGGACCGGATTCAGTCTATTGGCTGGGCTCGGCCAAGCACAGCAACGAAGGATCCTATCTGTTCCGCAAGTTCGCTGCCTATTGGGGCACCAACAACGTGGATCACCAGGCGCGTATCTGCCACTCGACCACCGTGGCCGGCGTGGCGAATACATGGGGCTACGGCGCCATGACCAACAGCTATAACGACATCCACAATTCCAAGGCGATGTTCCTGATCGGCTCCAACCCGGCCGAGGCACACCCGGTTTCGCTGTTGCACCTGCTGAAGGCCAAGGAAGAGAACAACGCGCCGCTGATCGTCTGCGATCCGCGCTTTACCCGCACGGCGGCGCATGCGGATGAATATGTGCGCTTTCGGCCCGGTTCTGATGTCGCGCTGATCTGGGGTATCCTGTGGCATATTTTCGAAAATGGCTGGGAAGACAGGGAATTCATGCGCACCCGTACCTGGGGCATGGACGAGATCCGCAAAGAAGTGAAGCATTGGACCCCCGAAGAGACCGAGCGCGTAACCGGCACCCCCGGCGAGCAACTGGAACGGGTGGCGCGCACGCTGGCCAACAACCGTCCCGGCACGCTGATCTGGTGCATGGGCGGCACGCAGCACTCTAACGGCAACAACAACACCCGTGCCTATTGCATCCTGCAACTTGCGCTTGGAAACATGGGGCGGCCGGGCGGCGGAGCCAATATTTTCCGTGGCCATGACAACGTGCAGGGCGCGACGGACCTTGGGGTTCTGGCGGATACACTGCCGGGTTATTACGGCTTGTCGGAAGGATCGTGGGCGCATTGGGCGCGCGTGTGGGAAGAAGACCTTGACTGGCTCAAGGGGCAGTTTTCCGACTCGAGCTTTGGCGACACCAAGATGATGAACCTGACCGGCATCCCGGTCAGCCGCTGGATCGACGGGGTGCTGGAGGACAAGGCCAACCTTGACCAACCCGACAACACCCGCGCCATGGTGCTTTGGGGCCACGCGCCAAACTCGCAAACCCGCATGAAAGAGATGAAAACGGCGATGGAGCGGCTCGACATGCTTGTCGTGGTCGATCCGTATCCGACCGTTTCGGCGGTAATGCAGGACCGCACCGACGGCGTCTATCTGCTGCCGGCTTGTACCCAGTTCGAGACAAGAGGCTCGGTGACGGCCTCCAACCGGTCTCTGCAATGGCGCGAGAAGACGATCGAGCCGCTGTTCGAATCGCTGCCCGATCATACGATCATGGCCAAGTTTGCCGAGAAGTTCGGATTTCATGACCGGATGTTCCGCAACATCGCCATTGACGAGGGCGGTGAGCCGAATGTCGAGGACATCACCCGCGAATTCAACCGCGGCATGTGGACCATTGGCTATACCGGCCAGAGCCCGGAACGCATGAAGATGCACATGGCCAATCAGCACACGTTCGACAAAACGACGCTGCGCGCTGTTGGTGGTCCTGCGGACGGCGATGTCTACGGCATGCCGTGGCCCTGCTGGGGCACAGCCGAGATGAACCATCCTGGCACGCCGGTGCTGTATGACATGTCGGTGCCGGTGGCCGAAGGCGGCCTGACCTTCCGCGCCCGTTTTGGTGTGGAGCGTGACGGCGACAACATGCTGGCCGAAGGCGTCTATTCCAAGGGGTCCGAGATCAAGGACGGCTATCCCGAATTCACCATGCAGATGCTGCGTGATCTAGGATGGGATGGCGATCTGACCGAAGAAGAGACGGCCAGCATCAACCGTGTCGCAGGTTTCCCTGACGGGGCACCGATGATGGCGGAAACAGCTGATGATGGTGGCTCGAACGAAGAGCTGGGCGAGACGTCGCAACAGGGCGAAACGCCTTCGGACTTCGAGAAGGCGACCGGCAGCGTGAACTGGAAAACCGACCTGTCCGGCGGTATCCAACGGGTTGCGATCAAGCACGGCTGCGCCCCCTTCGGCAACGCCAAGGCCCGCGCCGTGGTCTGGACTTTCCCCGACCCGGTGCCACTGCACCGCGAGCCGCTCTACTCCAACCGCCGCGACCTTGTGGCCGATTATCCGACCTATGAGGACAAGAAGTTCTGGCGCGTGCCGACGATGTATCGTTCGATCCAGGAAAAGGACTTTTCCAAGGATTATCCGATCATCCTGACCTCTGGCCGCCTCGTCGAATACGAGGGCGGGGGCGAGGAAACCCGCTCCAACCCTTGGCTGGCGGAATTGCAGCAGGACATGTTCGTCGAGATCAACCTGCGCGACGCCAACGATCTGGGCATCCGCGACGGTGAACAGGTCTGGGTCGAAGGCGCTGAAGGGGCCAAGGTCAAGGTCATGGCCATGGTGACCGAACGGGTGGGCGCCGGTGTGGCCTTCATGCCGTTCCACTTTGGCGGGCACTTTGAGGGCAAGGATCTGCGCGATAAATACCCCGAAGGGGCTGATCCCTATGTCTTGGGAGAATCGAGCAACCTCGCCCAGACCTATGGCTATGACAGCGTAACCCAGATGCAAGAGACCAAAGCGACGCTCTGCAAAATCTGGACAGCATAAGAGGAGAAGAACCATGGCTAGAGCAAAGTTTCTCTGCGACGCTGAACGCTGCATCGAATGCAACGCGTGCGTCACCGCCTGCAAGAACGAACACGAAGTGCCCTGGGGCATCAACCGCCGCAAGGTGGTGACCATCAATGATGGCTCGCCGGGCGAACGCTCGATTTCGGTGGCGTGCATGCATTGCTCGGACGCGCCTTGCATGGCGGTCTGCCCGGTCGATTGCTTTTATCAAACCGAAGATGGCATCGTCTTGCACTCCAAGGACCTGTGCATCGGCTGCGGTTATTGCTTTTATGCGTGCCCCTTCGGCGCGCCGCAGTATCCGCAGGCGGGCAACTTCGGGTCGCGCGGCAAGATGGACAAATGCACCTTCTGCGCCGGTGGCCCCGAGGAAAATCACTCGGCTGCCGAATTTGCCAAATATGGCCGCAACCGGATCGCCGAGGGCAAACTGCCGATCTGCGCCGAAATGTGCTCGACCAAGGCCCTGTTGGCTGGTGATGGTGACACCGTTGCCAATATCTACCGCGAGCGTATCGTTGCGCGCGGTTTTGGCGCAGGCGCCTGGGGCTGGGGCACCGCCTATGGTCAGAAGGGCCAACCGGCACAGCAATGAGGAAACGGCGGGAATCCCGTCCGCTTTCCACATACTGAACGGGCGGCCTTAACAGGGCCGCCCATCTTTTTCGACACAAGTTGAGGATTGCCCTTATGCTTCGTCTCTTCGCCGTTCTGGCTCTGATTTTGGCCTCGCTGACCCCGGCATTGGCGCAAGAGGCCGTGGGCAACCCGCGCGCCGAGACGGGCGGGGCGCAGACGCTCGATGATATTCTGCGCCGACAGTCCGAGCAAAAGGTAGATGACACATTCCGTCGGTCTGCCACCGGCGATCCCGAGGCTGCCGCGCCGATAACTGCCCCGCTTGGTACACTTGGCGGGCAATCGGATCCGGAACTATGGCGTGGAATCCGCTATGATTCGGCGGATATGTCAACGCAGTCGCGTGGGCCTGCGGCGACAACGCTCATTCAATCCGGCGGCATGTGGTGGCTGAAGTTCCGCGAAGGCCCGCTTCTGACATATGGCGCGGGGCTGCTCGGGGGGACATTGCTGCTGCTGGCGCTGTTCTATCTGATCCGTGGGCGCATCCGCATCGAGGGCGAGAAAACCGGCCGAACCATCACCCGTTTCAACGGGATGGAGCGGTTTGGCCACTGGCTTCTGGCCAGTTCTTTCCTGATCCTCGGCGTGACCGGCCTGATATCGCTGTTCGGGCGCAAGGTACTGATTCCGGCCTTTGGCCACGAAGCGTTCTCGACTGTCGCGATCGGCACGAAATGGATACATAACAACATTTCCTGGGCCTTCATCGTGGCGCTTGTCATCATCTTTATCTTTTGGGTCATCCATAACCTGCCCGACCGCACCGATCTGACGTGGCTGGCGAAAGGCGGAGGCATTATCGGCAGTGGCCATCCTCCGGCCAAGAAATTCAACGCCGGTCAAAAGATGATCTTCTGGTCGGTGATCCTGTTGGGCGGGTCGATTGCCGCCTCGGGCATTTCCCTGCTGTTTCCTTTTGAATTCAATATGTTCGGCGGGACATTTGCGATGCTGAATGACTGGGGGGTGCCCGGCTGGTTCGGGCTCGATCCGCTTGCCTATCCGTTGTCACCCCAGGAAGAGATGCAGTATGCGCAGCTTTGGCATGCCATTGTCAGCCTTGTCCTGACCGCCATCATCTTTGCCCATATCTACATCGGATCTGTCGGGATGGAGGGTGCCTTTGATGCTATGGGCACCGGCGAAGTCGAGGAACAATGGGCGCGCGAACACCACAGTCTTTGGGTGGAAGAAGTGCAGGAAGCCGAAATGAAACACGGCAAGGAAGCATAGAATGAAAGCGTTCCTGATAGCATTGGTTGCACTGGTGGCGATCACCATCGGCACAAACCAGATCCTGGTGCATAGCGGCTTTTCGGCAGAGGCGACGACGGCCTCGGCAGGCAACGTGCGGCTTGGCGATTAAGGCAGTTCACCTTGGCTGGTCACAGGTGAAACGCTTCGGGTCCGGTCGGATCGTGGCCGGTCATGGTGTCGGTAAATACTGGTGATTTTGCGCGAGGAAGTCATCAAAAGCGGTGATGAATTCGGCAATTTCGCTGTCGCCGTAGGGCAGGGACAGTGCGATCATGCCGCGCGGTGCGACGTAAAAACCGCGCAGCAGCATCTCGACGTGAAACAGCGCCAGATGCCTGCGGTCGCCTGCGTCCAGTCGCGCGGGCGTGGTCACCGGTCCCGGCACGAAATGCAGCGCCATCAGTGAGCCGCGCCCGCTCAGCGTGCCGACAACCCGGTGGCGCGCGAGGGTTTCACGCATTTGTTCGCGCAGCGCATCACCGCGATCGTTCAGTGTCTGGCAGGCGGTTTCGGTCAGAACCTTGGTCATGCCCGCCATGCCGCCCGCCATCGACAGGATGTTATTGTTGAACGTGCCGCCATGCGAAAACGCATCCGGCTTGGACGGGTCGAACCGGTCCATCAGGTCCGCGCGCCCGCCAAAGCAGCCAAAGCTGGCCCCGCCGCCCAGATATTTGCCCATCGTCACCAGGTCAGGCGCTATCGCGTGCGCGCCGTGCAGGCCCCGATAATCCAGCCGCGAGGTCATCACCTCGTCAAAGATCATCAACGCGTCAATGTTGCGGGTTTCCTCGCGGATCATCTGCAGGAATTCCGGGCTGGCCGGGATGCAGCCGCCGCCGCCCAGCATGGGTTCAAGGATCACCGCAGCCAGGTCGGTGCCGGTGGCGCGGATCAGCTCGCGCGTGCCTTCAATGTCGTTGTAGGTCGCGAATTTCATCGGAAAGGGCAGGTTCAGTATTGAACCGCCGTGCCCATAGGTCAGCACCCCGCCGTGATACCCTTCGGCCATCACGATGATGGTCGGGCGTTTGGTAATGGCGCGTGCCATCGAGATCGCCATGATGTTGGCCTCGGTGCCTGAATTGCAGAACCGCACGCGTTCATACGCCGGAAAGCGGTCGATCAGGACTGAGGCGTATTGCGCCTCGACCGTGTTCGGCCCGCCCAGGGACAGGCCGTTGTCGATCGCGCTTTTCAATGCAGCGGCAATGACCGGGTTGGAATGGCCATAGATCCCGGCGGTGTATTCCGACACCATGTCGATCAGGGTTTGACCGTCCAGCGTATCCAGACGGCAGCCTTCGCCCCCGGTGAATGTCAGCGGAAAAGGCGGATAATACAGTACGGCCCGGGTATTGCCGCCCGGCAGCGATGCCGCTGCATCCTTGTGCCGTTGCAGGCTTTTCGGATTCGAATCAACGAACCTCTGACGGGCGGTGGCAAGTGCCGCATCGATGTCCGAGTTGCTGGCGGAGAAATCACTGTTTTCCGGCATCTGATCAGGTTCCATGATGAAATTCAGGTGTTACTATAGCAGCTTGCAGAGAATACCTTGTATTGCAAACGCTTAAATGATCATGACTGAAGGCATATCATGACCCCGTTTACCCTCACCTCTCTGGCTGACCTTCAGGGCCTGACTGTCGATACCATAATCGATGTCCGCTCGCCGGCCGAGTATGCCGAGGACCATCTGCCCGGTGCGATCAATCTGCCGGTGCTCAGCGATGCCCAACGGGCCGAGGTCGGCACGATCTATAGCCAGCTCAGCCCCTTCACAGCCCGCAAGATCGGCGGTGCCTTGGTGGCGCAGAACACTGCCACCCACCTGCAAGGCCCGCTTGCGGACAAAGACGGTGGATGGCAGCCGCTGGTCTATTGCTGGCGGGGGGGGCAACGATCGGGTGCCTTTGCCACCATCCTCGATCAGGTCGGCTGGCGCGTGCAACTGCTCAGGGGGGGCTATCAAAGCTACCGCCGCGAGGTTGTTAAAGCGCTGTACGAGACGTCGCTGCCCCACCGCCTGATGCTGATCGACGGGGGCACCGGAACGGCCAAGACCGCGCTGTTGCACCAGCTTGCGACGCAAGGCGCGCAGGTCCTTGATCTTGAAGGGATCGCCGCCCATCGCGGATCGCTCTTTGGCACGATCAGCACGGCACAGCCTGCGCAAAAGATGTTCGAAACCCGCATCGCTGCCGAACTGAGCACGCTAGACCCTGACAAGGTTACCTTTGTTGAGGCCGAAAGCAGCAAGATCGGTGAGCGCTTGCTTCCGCCCTCGCTCTGGACCTTGATGACGGGCGTTCCGCGCATCCACATCACCGCCCCGCTGAACGCGCGCAGCAGATTTCTGTGCCGTGCCTACGCCGATCTCATGCAAGACAAGGCAGCCCTGGGCGACCTGCTGGACAAGCTGCGCCCCTACCATGCGCGCGAACGGATAGATCAATGGCATGCGCAGGCACAAGCAGATGATTGGCAAGCATTGGCAGGCGGGCTGATCGCAGATCATTACGACCCGCGCTATGCTAAATCTGCGGCACTCAGAGACGTTGTTGTTCACAGGATCGACCTGTCCGATCTCGATGACAGCACTATCGCCCGAACCGCAGAACGCTTGCACGCAGAGTTCAGCTAAGGCGCAAGCGTCCCGTTCCCTTGACCAGTCGGCCAATCACATGGCCCATGCACCCTTTTGCGAGCAACGCTTCGATCACGGCAGCACTCTGGCCCTCTGGCACAGCCGCCAACAATCCGCCCGCCGTCTGCGGATCATGGAGCAACGCATCCTGCGCCCCCTCGACCGGCGCATCCGTGCGGTTCGTGGGCATCAATGTCGATGACACACCCGCATCCGACAGTGTCCGCGCGCCCGCATAGGTCGGAATGGCATTCTGCCATAGGTCCGCATCCAGTCCCGACGCCGCACAGATTGCCTGCACATGCCCGGCCAATCCGAACCCCGTCACATCCGTCATCGCATGGGCGAGGGGGGCCAGCACTGCCGCCTCCCGGTCCTGCGCCTGTGCCATGATGGCAAGTGCCGCCGCAACGTCGCGCCCGTCTGCCTGACCGGCCATGTCTGCCGCCAGAATAACGCCCGATCCGATGGGCCGCGTCAGGATCAGCACATCTCCGGCCTTTGCCGTGGCAACCGTCAGCGGCATCGTCTCCATGGTTCCCGTCACGGTAAAGCCGATCGTCAGTTCCGCGCCCATGGTTGTATGCCCGCCTACCAGTTGCGCCCCTGCCGCACTCAGGACCTCTGTCGCAACCTGCGTAATCTCGGACACCGTCCGCGCCTGCAATTCTGCAGACATCTGCGGCACGACAATCGACGCCAACCCGACCTGCGGCTGTGCACCCATCGCCCAGACATCGCCCAAGGCATGCACCGCCGCGATCCGTGTCATCAGCGCAGGGTCCTCGATCAAGCTGCGCAAATGGTCGGTGCTGATCACCTGAAACCCGCCACCGGGCTGGCGGATCACGGCTGCATCATCGCCCGCACCTGTCACGACATCACCGTCGGGCGGCACAACTGTCCGTAACGCGCCTGACAGTACGCCGCGCCCCACCTTGGCGCCACAGCCACCGCATAATGGTTTGGCCGCCAGCATCTCGGCCACGCCTGTCGCCACTTCACGCGGTGCTCTGGGGGTTGGCATCTTTGGCAGATCGCTCAACCGTTCCATGAACACCCGATCAATCCGGTCTTTCCAGCGCCAGATGTACGACCCCGTCAGGGCAAGTCCGAATTTTTCGGCCGTTGCTGATTTCCCCCCCATAGAGATCAGCTTGAGGTAGTTCTTTTGCGGGTGCCACGTCTTGCGCCTGCCGCCACTCAGCGTCGCGCGCAGATTGTGATGCAGTACCGGCGCGGCCCGCACGGCAAAGACGCCTGCCTTGGGCCGTTGCGCAGATGGTATCACCGCACAATCGCCGACAGCAAACAACGCGCCGTCCCCGGCCACACCCAGATCGACACCGATTTCAATGAACCCGTCGCGCTGAGGCAAATCGGTCCGGGCGATCCACTCATGCGCAAACGCGCCCGCCGCCCCGACACAAAGCGTCGCCGCAACGGGTTCATGCCCGTCCAGCAGCACCTGATCTGCACAAACTTCGACCACCTTGGCGTTTGTTTTGACCACAATCCCCAGAGCGTTCATGGCCACCAACAGCCGCTGACGCACCCTGTCACCAACACCAGAGATCTGCGGTCCGGCCTCGATCATCGTCACACGCGGGGTCACACCGGCCGTCTGCAATGCAAAGGCCATCGCCATCGCCAGTTCACATCCGGCAACACCGCCGCCGATCACGGCCACATCAGGGGCAACCTGCCCCAGTGCGGCCTGCTCCAGGAACCTGCGCCACCGTGCGGCATAGGCATCCAGTGGTTTGGCCCCGATCCCGTGTTCGCCAAATCCCGGCAGGTCCATCTCGGCCGTGATGCCAACATCAATCGATGCCACATCATAGGCCACAGGCCCGCGTCCTTTTAACGCTACCTCGCGGCGCGCGCGATCAATCCCGACCGCCTTGTCCAGGATCAGCCGCGCACCCGCATGACGGCACAACCGCACCAGATCTATCTCCAGATCATCGCGCCCATAGTGTCCTGCCACATACCCCGGCAGCATGCCCGTATAGGGTGCTGTCGGCCCCGGATTGATCACCGTCAACCGAGCACCGGGCAGCGGGTCCATCCCCCAGGCCTTGAGCACCAAAGCATGCGCATGCCCGCCACCAACCAGGACCAGATCGCGTGTATAGGGCACCGTCGTCAGCACAAGCCACCTCTCTTATCGGTCATGGATATCCGGGGGGCTGGGGCGTGGTCCAACCGTTGATTGATGGCAGTATCTCGGGATAGGCGCGGACTGTCGAGCCTGCCATGAAGAGGCGGATCGGCTCAGACGTGCTGGCCGCCGTTGATGTGGATTTCGCTGCCGTTGACATAGGATGCCTGCCCGCTGGCAAGGAAATAGATCACTTCGCTCACCTCGCGGGGCAGACCCAGACGACGCATCGGGATTGACGACTCGACCAGTTCGTCGGTGCCCGGCGACAGGATCGAGGTGTCGATCTCGCCGGGTGCGACGGCGTTCACGCGGATGCCCTGATCGCCCAGTTCATGCGCCAGTTCACGGGTCAGCGCCGACATCCCGGCCTTTGAAACCGCATAGGCGGCCCCGGCAAACGGATGGACGCGATGCGCCGCGATGGACGACACATTGACGATCGCGCCTCTGGCGGCGCGCAGAGGTTCCAGCAATTCGCGGCAGAACAGATAGGGCGCCACCAGATTGACGTGCTGTATGGTCAGAAAGGTATCAAGCGGCGTGTCGCACGCGCCCATGCGATTGCCCTCGGGGGTGCGCGGCGAGATGCCGGCATTGTTGATAAACGCATTCAGCCGCCCGTCGGGCAGGTGCTGTTTCAACTCATCCGCAGCACGCCGGATCGAAGCGGCATCGGCCAGATCGGTTTCGATATGCTGGATCAGCCCCTCGGCCCAAGGGCATTTGTCGGAAAACGGCGTCCGGGCAAGGGTAAAAACATCCCAGCCGTTTTTGTAGAATTGTTGCACGATGGCATGGCCGATCCCGCGGCTGGCCCCGGTGACGGCGACTACGGGCTTGGGCCCTTCGCCAGCGTTGCCGGTGCTCGAATGGACGGGACAGGTGTTGTCGGATTTATCCTGTTGCATGTCTGTCTCCTTGACAGGATTGCGATGCTGTATGTCTATCAGTGGCCTGCAAAGATGCGCGCATCGCCGACATCAAAGGACAGGCGCGTTTCGGTGTCTACCACACAGTTCAGAACCGGGCTCCCGGCACTGATCCGGGCGCGGAACGCATCGCCCGATTTGGTTTCAAAGACCATGACCGCATCCGCGCCATAATATATCTTTTCGACCAGCCGGGCCGGAATGCCCGCCCCGTTGACGTTCGCGGCTGTGTCCACACGCACCCTTTCGGGGCGCACCATCAGCGTGGCGTTGTCCCCCGGCGCAAGGCCGGTATCGACTGCAGTGCCCGCCATCTGAACGCCGCCGGCAACTTTGACCGTGGTCGCGCCCTGTTGGCTCTGGTGGACATGGCCGTGCAGCATGTTCGCCTCACCGATAAAGGACGCGACAAAGCGGTTGGCGGGATGCTCATAGATACGCGCGGGCGTGTCGATCTGCTGGATGCGCCCGTCATTGAAGACCGCCACGCGGTCCGACATGGTCAGCGCCTCGCCCTGATCATGGGTGACAAACACCATGGTGATGCCCAGATTCTCGTGAATATGGCGGATCTCGATCTGCATTTCCTCGCGCAGTTTCTTGTCCAGGGCGCCCAGCGGTTCATCCATCAGCACAAGCGACGGGTTGAACACCAGCGCGCGCGCCACTGCGACGCGCTGTTGCTGCCCGCCCGACAATTGCTGGGGATAGCGGTCACCGAACGTGCCCAACTGGATCATGTCCAGAACGCGCGTCACCCTTTCGGCGGTTTCAGCGCGCGGCGTTTTGCGCACTTTCAGCGGATAGGCCACGTTTTCGGTCACCGTCATATGCGGAAACAGCGCATAGTTCTGGAACACCATACCGATGTTACGATCGAACGGCGCGACCGAATTCAGCAGCTTGCCATCCAACCGGATTTCGCCACCTGTCGGCGGCTCGAACCCGGCCAGCATCATCAGCGCCGTGGTCTTGCCCGATCCCGACGGCCCCAGCAGGGTGACGAACTCCCCCTTTTTGATCCCCAGATTGAGATCCTCGATGACCAGCGTCTTGCCGTCATAGGTCTTTTGGGTGTTTACGAATTCAACGAAATATTCGGTCATCGGGTGAACCTTCTTTTCGTGCGGCTGGCCAGATATTGCGCCAGTGCGAGAATGATCAGCGATGCCACGATCATCACGGTGGCCACCGCCGCAATGGTCGGATCAAGGTTTTCGCGTATCCCCGAGAACATCTGGCGGGGCAGAGTGTATTGATCTCCGCCGGCGATGAACAGCGCCACGATTACCTCATCGAACGAGATGACAAAGGCAAACAGCGCGCCGGACACGATCCCCGGCAGGATCTGCGGCATCACTACGGTACGGAAGGCATATAGCGGGCGTGCGCCCAGGATATAGGCGGCGCGACGCTGATTGCCGTCAAACCCCTGTAGGGTTGCCGAAACGGTGATGACCACGAATGGTGTGCTCAGGATGGTGTGGGCCAGGATCATCCCGGCAAAGGAATTGGTAAGACCAAGCTTGGTATAAAAGAAATACGAGGCGACACCGGTGATGATGATCGGCACGATCATCGGCAACAGCAAAAACGCAGTCAGCGTTCCGCGGGCCGGACACATCGGCCGCGTCAGGCCGACAGCCGCCAGCGTGCCCAGCACCGTGGCCAGCGCACTGGAGGCCAGCGCGATGATCAGGCTGTTCTTGAGGACGTGCCCCCAGATCGGCTGTTCCAGCAGGACGCGATACCAGCGCAGGCTCCAGTCATTGATCGGATAGCTCAGCAATGTGTCGCCGGTAAAGGACAGCGGCATGATCACGATGATCGGCAACACCAGGAACAGGATGACAAGCCACGCCGCCGCAAAGGTCAGCCGCACCGAGTTACGCTCGAACCGGGTGAGGGATGGATCACTCATGTCTGGTCATGCTCCCAGGCCGATGCGGGTTGTGCCTGTCACCTTCTGATAGATGAAATACAGGATCATGGTGATCACGATCAGATCCAGTGCCAGCGCAGCGGCCAGCCCCCAGTTGATCGTGTCGTTGACGTAAAAGGCGATGAAATAGGAAATCATCTGATCGTTAGGCCCGCCAAGCAGCGCCGGGGTGATATAATAACCCACGGACATGATGAACACCAAAACAGCGCCCGCACTCAGGCCCGGCATGGTCTGGGGCACGAACACCCCGAGAAATGCCCGCACCGGGCGCGCGCCCAGCCCCTTGGCGGCGCGCATGTAATCATTGGGGATGCTGCGCATCACGCTGTAAAGCGGCAACACCAGAAACGGCAGCAGGATATGGGTCAGAGCCACGATCGTGCCGAACCGGTTGAAAACCATTGTCAGGGGTGAATCAATGATCCCGCTGCCCAGCAACATGGTGTTGAGCGGACCTTCGCGCTGCAGCAGGATCATCCAGGCCGCGGTGCGCACCAGAAGCGAGGTCCAGAACGGAAACAGCACCCCCAACAGCATGATCCCGCGCCAGAAGGTCGAGGCCCGCGTCAGCGCCCAGGCCAGCGGATAGCCCAGAACCGCGCAGATCAGCGTCACCTGAAAACTGATCCAGATCGTGCGGATGAACACATCTATGAACAGATCCCGCCCCTCGGGCACAAAGGAAATCCCGCCATCCGGGCCGCGCTCCAGGTCCATCGCCTTGAGCAGGAAAATATCCGTATAGATCGGTACGGTACGCCGGATTGCGTCCTGGTATTCCGCTGCGATCCAGTTCGGGTCCTGCGTGGCAAACCAGTCGCGATAGCCGCCCTCCGGCGGCGCTTCGCCCCTGACCGCTGCGCGGGTCGCGCTGCGTAGCATGCTGGAAAAACCCGATAAATCCTGGTTAAGCCGCCGCCCTGCGACTCCGGTCGAGCGGGTCTCGTATGCGCTCAGAAGATCCTGATAAAGGGCTTCGTAAAATGGTTCATCGAAACTGTCGGTCTGCGAAACCACCTCGGCGGAGCGTGGGAAGGTCTGCACATATTCAGGGCTGTGAACCGCCCCGGTCAGCAGGCCCAGAATGGGCAGGGCAAAAAAGACGACAACCATCAGGAACAACGGTGCCACCAGCGCCGCCGCCCAAAGCCGACGCGCACGATTGGCGCGTCTCAACTGGCCGCGCATCGTCTTGCTTGCCTGCGTCTTGCCGCCTTGGTCGTCGGTTTGGTCAACCGTTGTGGCGCTCATCCGGCATTGCCTTTCGCGTCTCGATAGCTCTTTTGCAATAAATACCCCGCCAGACTGTCAGGTCCGGCGGGGTTGGAGCATCAGCGCGATGCCCAGTTGTTGAACCGTTCGTTGATCTCTTCGATATTGTCGATCCAGAATGACGCGTCGAATTGCACTTCGTTGGTGCGGTTGACCGGATTGGTCGGCAGCTTGGCTGCGACCTCGGCGGACACCATATCCACCACTTTGCCGTTCATCTGACCATAGGGGATTTCGGTTGCCAGCCGCGCCTGGTTCTCGACCACGTTGGTCAGAGCCAGGAAGTCATAGGCCTCGTCCAGATTATCGGTGCCGGAAACGATGCCCCATCCGTCCAGCGTGAAAACCTGACCATTCCAGACGATTTCAAAGGGCTGGCCTTCGTCAACCGCGCTGGAGATGCGACCATTATAGGCCGCTGTCATGATCACATCGCCCGCCGCCAGCCATTGCGGAGGCTGCGCGCCCGCTTCCCACCACTGGATATCGTGCTTGATCTCATCCAGCTTGGCAAAGGCGCGATCAACCCCGCCCTCCGAGGACAGAACATCATAGACCTCATCAGGGGCGACGCCATCAGCCAGCAGCGCGATTTCAAGGGTGAATGTGGGCGTGCGGCGCAGACCGCGCTTGCCCGGCCATTTTTCCGTGTTCCAGAAATCGGCCCAGTCTTGCGGGACATCCTCAGTGATGCGGTCGCCGTTATAAGCAAGGATCGTTGAGTAGAAGATCGTGGCGATTCCGCAATCGCCCATCTTGGCCAGCGGGCTGAGATTGTCGGTGTTGCCCAGGCGGCTCCAGTCGAGCGGCTGAATCATGCCTTCGAAACAGGCGTTGACCATTTCCGCAGCTTCGAATTGAACCACGTCCCATGTGACATCGCCGGTTTCGACCATCGCCTTGATGCGCGCCAACTCGCCGTTATACGGCTCATCGCGAAGCGGCCCGTATTGTTCGATATAGGGCTCGAAATAGGCTTTGCGTTGCGCCTCCTGATAGGCGCCCCCCCAGCTGACAACCGTCAGATCGCGGGCACTGACCTCAGTGCCGATTGCGGTAACTGTCAGCGCCGCCGCAGCCACCGTAAGAATGGAGCGTCGCATGAATATCTCCCTTGTTTTTTGTATTCTGTTAACAGGTAGAAGATAACCCGAGTCGTTGCAACGGCCCTTGAAGTGCTGCTTTAGAGCGCGCACACAAGGTAGGCACCGGGCAATTTTCACCCCTTCTGAATAGCGTCAGAGATGAAGCGAATTGCGCGTTCGAGCGTCGCTGATTTCGCTGTTTTCCGATTGTTTGCCTTTGATTTTTGGTAGACTGCCTCTGACGATCCTCACGGTGACGATGGCAAGGAGCAGGATCATTGATCTAAGTGGCCAATCATTGACTTAAATCAAAGTTCATTACTCTGGACATGTTAGTCACCCCCTCATGAAGAACGCACTCGCTTTCCTTTCCAGACTTATGCTGATGGGCTGCCTTGTCATGTATGGCTCATTGGCGGTGGCTGCGTCGACTAATGGTGGTGGCGTCTTCTCCATGGAGATATGCGCCGACGGAGGCGTCCAGACAGTACGGGTTGACGCGAACGGAACCCCTGTCGGGCCAGCCGAAAACTGCTACGATTGCCCGACCTGCTGCAATGCAGTTGCGGTCGATCTGGGCTTTTCATGTGGCACGGCTCAGCCCTTGGTGCTACGCGACGTTCTGGCGAACTGTGGTGCTCTGTACAGTCCCATTTACCAAAAACTGAAAAACCGCCCCATGCCGCGCGCCCCGCCGATGATTCGGCCTTCAATCCTGACCACTATGGATCTGATCGCGACTGATCATCCAAACATGGGTCTTGAATTGCGCAGTGACGGGCGATCCCTGACAAAGGACGCCAACGCATGAAGACCCTTCGTTTCCTCCTGAAAGCCATGGCCTTAGTCTCCGCGATGCTCCTTTGCGGGCTTCCTGCGGCGGCGCAATCGGTTCTTTCGAAACTCATGCCTGACGTACAGGCCGGTGAGTTGGTCGAAGGGGCCGACGCCTTTGGCGCGCTCCATGCGGATCTACCCGCAGTGCAGGTTCTCAAGGGCACAGAGCGCATTGGCTGGGCGTTCGTTACCTCCGATTTTGTCTCAACCACCGGGTATTCTGGCAAACCCATTCATACAATGGTCGCCGTTGACGACGACGCGCAGGTGATCGGGGTGCAACTGGTAAAGCACTCTGAACCGATCGTTCTCATCGGCATTCCGGATGCAAAGGTGAAGGCGCTGGTGGCCGGATACCGGGGCCTCGACCTTGTGGCCGAGGCTGACACCGGCGGCACGGCGCACCAGCTTGATATTATTTCAGGCGCGACCGTGACGATCATGGTGATCGACGATTCGATCATCCGTGCCGGTCTCAAGGTCGCCCGCCAACTCGGGCTGGGCGGACTTGCCCTCGCGGAGCCGGACACGGGGCCGAAATTTGAAATCGACCCCGATGCCGAAGCGGCGACCGACTGGGAAACGCTCGAAGGAGACGGTACCGTGCGGCGACTGTTGCTGGACGTCGAGCAGGTCAACGCTGCCTTTGCCGCAATGGACGATCCCCGAGCGGCCAAACGCGCCCTGAAGGAAGCGCCCGAAACGACATTCATCGAGATGCAGGCAGCCCTCGTGTCGCCTCCGGCCATCGCAGGTGCGTTGTTGGGCGACGCGGTCGCCGAAAATCTGGGCGATTGGCTGGAAGACGGCGATCACGCCGTCGCCATCTTTGGGCGCGGGCTGTATTCCTTCAAGGGGTCCGGCTATGTACGAGGCGGCATCTTTGATCGTATCGTACTGATCCAGAACGATGTTTCGGTTCGTTTCCGTGATCGGATGCACAAGAGGATCAACACGATCGCCACCGAAGGTGCGCCGGATTTCAACGAAGCGGACATGTTCAAGATCCCCGCAGACAGCGGCTTTGATCCGACCGAGCCGTTTCGTATCCAGCTTCTGGTGCAGCGTGATGTGGCCGCGATCGAGAGGGTATTTACCACTTTCGACCTGAGCTATGAACTGCCCGAGAAATACCTCCGCGCGTTGCCGCCGCCGCCCCAGGCAGAGGTGCCTGCCGACGTCGCCAAGGTGACCTCGCAATCGGAGCTGGATGCACATCGCGCGCTGTGGAAACGCATCTGGGCGGGTAAACAGGTCGAGATCGCCGTGCTTGCCGTCATGCTGACCGTGTTGACCGGCGTGTTCTTCTTTCAGGGCATGGCGACCCGCAACGAGCGTGCGTTTTTCTGGTTCCGCATCGGCTTCTTGACCGTCACGCTGGTCTATCTGGGCTGGTACGCCAAGGCGCAGCTGTCAGTCGTCAACCTGTTGGCGCTGTTCGGCTCGCTGGTGTCGGGGTTCAGCTGGCAGGCGTTCCTGCTCGATCCGTTGACCTTTATCCTGTGGTTCGCAGTGGCCGCAGCGCTGCTGTTCTGGGGCCGGGGTGCGTATTGCGGCTGGCTGTGCCCGTTTGGCGCCTTGCAGGAACTGCTGAACCGCGTCGCCAAGGCGCTGCGCATTCCGCAGTGGACGCTGCCATGGGGGCTGCACGAACGGCTGTGGCCGTTGAAGTATATGATCTTTCTCGGTCTTTTCGGGATATCATTGACCAGCCTCGATCAGGCCGAACGGCTGTCCGAAGTCGAGCCGTTCAAGACTGCGATCATCCTCAATTTCGCGCGCGCGTGGCCTTTTGTGGTCTATGCTGTGGGATTGCTGATTGCCGGGCTGTTTGTCGAACGGTTCTTCTGTCGCTATCTCTGCCCACTGGGTGCGGCATTGGCCATTCCGGCGCGGATGCGCATGTTTGACTGGCTCAAGCGGTATCATGAATGCGGAAACCCGTGCCAGACCTGCGCCAATGAGTGCCCGGTCCAGGCGATCCACCCGACCGGCGAGATCAACCCGAACGAATGTATCAACTGCCTGCATTGTCAGGTGTTGTACCAATCGACCACAAAATGCCCCGTCGTGATCAAAAAGATCAAGCGGCGCGCCAAGGTTGGCGCCGCCCCGGACCTTTCACGAAACATTTCCGGGCATCCGAACCAACCCAAACTACAAACCGAAACCTGAAAGGAGACATCATGTCTGAGGGTAAAAAACTGCCGATCACAAGGCGCGGCCTGCTGGGGGCCACAGCCGGTGGCGCAGCAGTTGCTGGCGCATTCGGTACGCGCGCGATGCTGACCGGGACTGCCGCCGTAGGGGCCGCCACTCTGGCGAGTACCACAAGCGCACGCGCCGCTGCCGGCGCCGAAGTTGGCCCGGGCCAACTGGATGAATACTATGGCTTCTGGTCCTCGGGCCAGTGCGGCGAGATGCGTATCTTGGGCGTGCCGTCGATGCGCGAGCTGATGCGTATTCCCGTCTTCAACACCTGCTCGGCCACCGGTTGGGGCATCACCAACGAATCCAAGAAGATCCTGACCGAGGGTCTGTTGCCCAAGACCAAGGAATATCTGGCCGCCAATGGTCACGAATTCCCGCCCAATGGCGATTTGCACCACCCCCACATGTCCTTCACCGAAGGCACGTATGACGGCCGTTACATGTTCATGAACGACAAGGCCAACAGCCGCGTCGCACGTGTGCGTTGCGACGTGATGAAGTGCGACAAGATCATCGAGATCCCCAACGCCAAGGCGATCCACGGGCTGCGTCCGCAGAAATGGCCGCGCACAAACTATGTCTTCTGCAACGGCGAAGACGAAGTGCCGATGGTCAACGACGGCAAGATCCTGGACGAGCCGGAAAAATACGTGAACTTCTACACTGCCGTGAATGCAGACGAAATGACGGTCGCATGGCAGGTGATGGTCACCGGCAACCTGGATAACACCGATTGCGACTATGACGGCAAATACGCCTTCTCGACCTCGTATAATTCGGAAATGGGCATGACCCTGGCCGATATGACCGAGGCCGACATGGACCATGTCGTGGTGTTCAACATCGCCGAGATCGAAAAAGGCATCGAAGAAGGTGACTACATCGAGTTGAATGGCGTCAAGGTTCTGGATGGGCGCAAGGGGCAGAACAAGAAGTACACCCGCTACATTCCGATCCCCAACAACCCGCACGGCTGTAATATGGCCCCTGACAAGATCCACCTGTGCATCGCGGGCAAGCTGTCGCCCACCGTGTCGGTGATCGACGTGCGCAAGCTGGACGCGGTGTTCGCCGATGAGGCCGAGCCGCGCAGCGTCGTGGTGGCCGAACCAGAACTGGGCCTTGGGCCGCTACACACTTGTTTCGACGGCCAAGGTCGCGCCTTTACCACGCTGTTCCTCGACAGCCAGGTGGTCATGTGGGACATCGAAAAGGCGATCCAGCTTTACAACGGCGAAGACGTCGATCCGATCATCACCAAACAGGACGTGCATTATCAGCCGGGCCACAACTCGACTGTCATGGGCGAAACGCTGGAGGCCAGCGGCAAATATTACCTGACGATGAACAAGTTCTCCAAGGACCGCTTCCTCAACGTCGGACCGCTCAAGCCCGAGAACGAACAGCTGTTCACAATCGACGGCGATACAATGACCCTGATCCACGATGGCCCGACCTTTGCGGAACCGCACGATGCGATCCTGGTCGACCCGAGCAAGGTCAACCCGGTATCGGTCTGGGATCGCAACGACCCGATGTGGGCAGATGCCCGCAAGCAGGCCGAGGCGGATGGTGTCGATCTGGATGACTGGCAGGAAGAGGTGATCCGGGACGGCAACAAGGTGCGCGTCTACATGTCGAGCAACGCACCGACGTTCGCGCTGGAAAGCTTCACGGTTCAGCAGGGCGACGAGGTGACGATATATGTGACCAACCTCGATGACATCGACGACCTGACCCACGGCTTCACCATGGGTAACCACGCGGTCGCGATGGAAGTCGGCCCGCAGGCAACTGCGTCGGTCACGTTCGTCGCGGCGCAGCCGGGCGTCTTTTGGTACTACTGCCAATGGTTCTGCCACGCACTTCACATGGAGATGCGCGGCCGGATGTTCGTCGAGCCGAAGGCGAGCTGATGCAAACTGAACCGAAGGCGAGCTGAGCCATGTTGCGTTCCCTGATCCTTGTGCTGTCATTGCTGACCGCTCTGCCCCTGTGGGCAGCGGAGGTCCGTGTGTTGCCGGGGGCGGGGAACCTTGCCAGTGCCATCGCCGGGGCCACCCCCGGCGATGTGCTGATCCTTGAAACCGGCCGGCATGTCGGCAGCGTTGTCATCGACCGACCGCTGACGCTGACCGGACAGGAAGGCGCGATCATCGACGGAAACGGAGATGGCACCGTCGTGACCATCGACGCCGCCGATGTCACCGTCAACAGCCTGACCGTGACCGGATCGGGGCTGAACAGCCAGGCGCTGGACGCCGGCATCAAGATACTCAAGAAAGCTGATCGTGCGGTGGTCGAAAACAACCGCCTGCTGGGCAACCTGCATGGCGTCGACGTGCATGGTGGGCGTGACGCGCAGGTGCGTGGCAACACCATCGAGGGCACCCGCAATCCGCGCATGAATGATCGCGGCAACGGCATCTATGTCTGGAATTCACCCGGCACGGTGGTCGAGGGCAATTCGATCCGCTGGGGCCGTGATGGCATCTTCTCGAACGCCTCGCGCACCGGTATTTATCGCGATAATCTGTTCCGCGATCTGCGCTTTGCCGTGCATTACATGTATACGCACGATTCCGAAGTGACGGGTAACGTGTCCATTGGCAACCATCTGGGCTATGCCATCATGTTTTCCGACAGGGCGATCGTGAAGGATAACCTGAGCTTGTCTGACATCAGTCATGGCGTGATGCTCAACTTTGCCAACAATGCTGACGTGTCCGGCAATCTGGTGCGCGGCGGGCCGGATCGCTGTACGTTCATCTACAACGCGCATAAGAACCTAGTGTATGACAACCGTTTCGAAGGCTGCAATATCGGCATCCACTTCACGGCTGGATCCGAGCGTAATTTGCTGACTGGAAACGCCTTTATTGGCAATCGGACACAGGTGAAATATGTAGGCACCCGCGATATTGAATGGAGCTTTGAGGGGCGGGGCAACTACTGGTCGGATCATCCCGGATTTGACCTTGGGGGCGACGGTATCGCTGACAGCGCCTTTCGCCCCAACGACCTGATGGATCACATCCTGTGGTCCCAGCCCGCAGCCTCGCTGTTGACTGGCGCCCCCGCGGTGCAGCTGATCCGATGGGCGCAATCTAGCTTTCCCGCGACACTGCCCGGCGGCGTGATCGACAGCGCCCCCTTGATGGCCCCGCCAACCATTGATGTTCCACCCGAATTTACCGCCATGGAGGCCGAAGCGGTCGCAAGGCGGGTTGAAAGTGACCTGGATGACTTCGACATTAACGATCTCTCGTCTCACTAAGACGTTCGGCGGGGTCGCGGCCCTGTCCGATGTCTCGCTGAGTGTAGAACCCGGCGAGCGCGTGGCGCTGCTTGGCCATAATGGTGCAGGCAAATCCACGTTGATGAAAATCATACTGGGCCTGATTGCGCCCGATAGCGGTCAGATTTCGGTCTGTGGCGCGGCACCGGGCAAGGCACAGGCACGATCGCAAGTGGCCTACCTGCCCGAGAACGTGGCATTTCATTCCGCCTTGACGGGGCTGGAGCAGATTACCCTATATATGCGCCTTCGCAACGCCGACCCGGCAGGGGCGATGGAATTGCTGGACCGCGTCGGGCTGGGGGCGGCGGCCCGGCGCCGTATCGGCACCTACTCCAAGGGCATGCGGCAACGCGTGGGGCTTGCTCAGGCGCTGATCGGGCGCCCCGGTCTGCTGGTGCTGGACGAGCCGACCAGCGGGCTTGATCCGGTATCACGGCGTGACTTTTATGAGTTGCTTGATGCTCTGGCCGCCGATGGCGCGGCGATCCTGCTATCGAGCCATGCGCTGACCGAGGTCGAGGCGCGCACGGATCGGTTGTTGATCCTGTCGGGCGGGCGGATGGTGGCCGAAGGGACGTTGCCTGAATTGCGGCGCGAGGCGGCGCTGCCGGTCGCGATGCATCTCACCGCGCACAATGGCTATGAGCCGGACATCCTCGCCGCGCTGCCTGATGCCATCCGCGTCAATGATGCGCTGCACCTGACCTGCACGCAAGAAGACAAACTGTCAACGCTGGCCCGCATTTCGGCGCTCAGGGACAAGGTGGCGGATCTCGACGTCATCCCGCCCAGCCTTGAGGATATCTACAGCCATTTCAGTCGGAGGGACGGCCAATGATCACCCGCATCCTGGCCACAGCCACCACGGAAATTCATATCGCGCGGCGTAACCTCTGGGTGCTGATCGCGGTGCTGCTGATGGTGGTGTTCTCGCTGGTTCTGTCGGCGGCCGGGTCGGCCCCGACCGGTGCGTTGGGGGCGGACCGGCTGTCGGTCGTCGTGGCATCGCTGACGTCGCTGTCGGTCTATCTGGTGCCTTTGGTGGCGCTTTTGATGTCGTTCGACGCCGTGGCGGGCGAGGTCGAGCGCGGCACGTTGCCCTTGCTGCTCACCTATCCCGTCGCCCGCTGGGAGGTTCTGGCGGGCAAGCTGTTGGCGCATACGGCCATTCTGATTGTCGCCATCGGGGCCGGCTACGGTGCGGCGGCGGCTGTCACCATCGCTGCCGATCCGGCGGCGGTGTCTGGTCTTGGCGCGCTGTGGCGGCTGACATGGACCTCCGTGCTCCTCGGGGCTACGTTTCTGGGGATCGGCTATGCGTTGTCGTCACTGGCACGCCGCGTCTCGGGCGCGGCAGGGCTGGCGATCGGGCTGTGGCTGGGTCTGGTCGTGCTGTATGATCTGGGCCTGCTGGCGGCGGTCGTCGCTGACAATGGCGGCACCT
Source organism: uncultured Roseovarius sp. (assembly GCA_947503145.1). Lineage (GTDB taxonomy): Bacteria > Pseudomonadota > Alphaproteobacteria > Rhodobacterales > Rhodobacteraceae > Roseovarius. The sequence goes on along the minus strand of CANNCP010000004.1, from coordinate 8,275 downwards.
TCACCACTCGCGTTTTCCCGGTCGCACTGCTCGCCAATCCTGCGGATGCCTTTCGTCTGTTCAACCTGACGGCCGCGCACGCCACGGCGGTAGCGTCGGGCGTCGGTGGTGCCGCGAATGCGATTCCGCTGTGGCAATCGCTGACATCCGTCGTGATCTGGCCGCTGCTGGCGCTTGTGCTGGCAGCGCTCGCCTTTCGAAAGGTAGAACCATGAGGAAACTGGTGATCCCGCTCATTCTGCTGGCGCTGACAGCCTGCAAGCAAGAAGAGGCGCAGGACACGTCTGCGCTGCCGCTCGATGAAGATTCTGCCGGTCACTATTGCCAGATGAACCTGCTAGAGCATGACGGCCCCAAGGCGCAGGCCCACCTGAAGGGATTGCCCGGCGCGCCGCTTTTCTTCAGTCAGGTCCGCGACGTCGTAGCCTATATGCGGATGCCCGAGCAAAGCCACGAGATCCTGTCCGTCTGGGTCAACGACATGGGCGCGCCCGGTGTCACCTGGGAGGCGCCCGGCCAGACCAACTGGATATCCGCAGAAGAGGCGTTTTATGTCGTTGGCGGGCGCGCCGTGGGCGGAATGGGCGCGCCGGAAGTCGTGCCGTTTTCGGACCCCGACAAAGCCACCCGTTTCGCCGCTGCCAATGGCGGGCAGGTCGCGCGACTTGCCGCGATACCCGACAGTGCCGTCCTGGCCCCCGTGGATCTGGACGGGAACGCGGATGATACCGATTACAATGAACGCCTGCGCAGCTTGTCGCGCAAATACGGAGAGTGAAACAATGACCAATCGTCGCCGTTTTCTGGCCATCAGCGCCGCCGCATTCGCCTTTCCCGGCATGGGGCAGGCCGAACCGATCTACACTTGGCAGGGCACGGCCCTCGGCGCGCGCGCGACGCTGCGTCTGGCGCATCCCGACGCCAAGTCGATCAGCGCGCGGGTTGCGACCGAAATCTCGCGGCTGGAGGATGTTTTCAGTCTTTACCGCAAAGACAGCTCGCTATCACAGCTGAACGGGTCCGGCGCATTGCAATCGGCACCGTTCGAGTTGCTGGAATGCCTTTCACTGGCGGGCGCAGTACATGCCGCGAGCGGTGGCCGGTTCGATCCGACCATCCAGCCGCTTTGGGCCACGTATGCCAGGGCCTCTGAGGAGGGCGGGTTGCCGGGTGATGATGCCTTGGCCCAGGCCCGGGCGCTGACCGGCTGGGAGGGCGTGACCTTTGATGCCGCCGGGATCACCATGCGCCCAGGCATGGCACTGACCCTGAACGGGATCGCACAGGGCTACATCGCCGACCGCGTGGCCGACATGCTGAAGTCCGAAGGGTTGACGAATATCCTGATCGACACGGGCGAGTTTCGTGCAGTTGGCACACATCCCGACGGCCATGCCTGGCCCGTCAAGCTCGCAGCCGGCGGCGTGGTGCCGCTCGCCACCCGCGCCCTGGCCACCTCTGCGCCGCTTGGCACCACTTTTGACGCTGCGTCGCAGGTCGGTCACATACTTGATCCGCGCACGGGCCTGCCGTCAAAAACAAACTGGCGCGAGATCACCGTTTCCGCCGAATCCGCAGCCCTTGCCGATGCCCTCTCTACGGCGGCCTGCCTGTTCGGGACGCGGGCAGAAATCGACGCTTGTCTGGCACGATTTCAGACCTCCCGACTCGAAGCGATATCGACCGCCTGAGACCTGAAACCGATCTTCGCGTCAGATGGTTTCATTCCACCATACTTCGATTTGTAGAACGCCGCCGAACTGATCCGGTGCCGCCGACATGATGTGTCAGTTGCTAAATCCTCAACCGTCTCAGGATCAGGCATAGGTTCGAAATCAAAGCCCAGGGACCGTTCGGCGCAATCGAGGGTCATCGGCCGAGTATTTTCATCACCGGTGGCGCGGATGTGGCGCCAGCGATGTTTCTGACGATATGCTGGCCGCGGAGCGATCCGGGGCATCCATGACAAGAATATTGAGCAGGACAAATGGGTAGTCCGCAGGCTTGAACCGCAGCTGCCACAGACCCATATCTGTGTTGTATGCTCTGTTTGTAGCATTTCGGCTTCAACCTGGGTTGCAATTCGCGGTGCCTCTCTTGTGATGAGCCGGGAATCGGGATGCGCAATATCGCAAGCACAAGCCGAACCTTTTATTGAAAGGCATGTGCCATGACACAAAATCTCAGAATCCACCCCAACGTCCCCGGCGTCGATCAATCCGACCGGATCGTACCGGTCAACCTACGCCAATCGGGCCGCACACCTGTCGAGATGTTGATCTCGACGCGGGTGCGGAAATCGCCCTTTTGGCATCTCTCGATCGAGGCCGGATGCTGGCGCGCAACTGTCTACAACAACATGTATCACCCGCGTGGCTATGTCCGCCCCGAAGAGGGCGGCGCTATGGCAGAATATCACTCTTTGGTTCGTGGGGTGACCCTGTGGAACGTCGCGGTCGAACGCCAGATCCGCGTCAAAGGCCCCGACGCCGAGGATTTCGTGAATACCGTCATCACCCGTGATGCCACGAAAATCGCGCCGATGCGGGGGAAATACTGCATCCTGTGCAACGACAAGGGCGGCATCCTGAATGATCCGGTGTTGCTGCGCCTGGCCGAAGACGAGTTTTGGTTCTCACTGTCTGACAGCGATCTGATGCTGTGGCTCCAGGGGGTGAACACGCCCCGCCGTTGGGATATCGAGATCGACGAACTGGATGTGTCGCCCTTGCAGGTGCAGGGACCACTTTCGCAGGAGTTGATGGTAGATGTGGTTGGTCCGGAGTTGGCCGATCTTCCCTATTATGGGCTGCTGGAGGCAGAGATCGACGGCTGTCCGGTATTGGTCAGCCAGTCGGGGTTCAGCGGAGAGAAAGGCTATGAGGTCTACGTGCGCGACTCTACCTACAACGCCGAGCGGGTCTGGTATGCGATCCGCGGCATAGGCGCGCGCTATGGGCTGCGGGTGATCGCGCCCGGCCATCACCGCCGCATCGCCGCCGGTATCCTCAGTTGGGGGCAGGACATGGATGCCGAAACCTCGCCGTTTCAGGTCAATCTGGCCTATCAGGTACCGCGCAAGAAAACTGCCGATTACGTCGGCAAGAAGGCGCTGGAGACGCAACGCAAGCGGATCGAAGCGGGCGATTATCCATTTGCCCTGACGATGGTCGGGCTGAAGATGGGCGGCAAGCCGATCACGGATTATGCGCCGGATTTCTGGCTGGTGTCGGACACGGACGGGAAACGCTGTGGTTATATCACCTCGCCTTGGTGGTTGCCGGAGTTGCAGACCAATATCGCGCTGGCCCGCGTGCCGTGGGAGAAATCCAAAGTAGGTACCAAGCTGATGGTGGAACTGCCCGAACCTTTTGCCGAACGCTCTGGCGAAGCCGTTGCGGCCGAAGTCTGCGAGGTGCCGTTCATTTCCTCCGCTCACCCCAGCGCGCGTGAACGGGCCAAGGCTCAGGGCCGCGATAGCGCGGACTGATCAGTACGCGCAGGCGCATTGGACGGCTCTTTCCATCACGTCAAACCCACCGAAGCTTGATGCGCGATTGGTACCGTCAGACAAAACCGGCTTGACCCGGCGCGGTTCACCAATGAGGCGATGAAACGCACGAACAGTAGCGTCAGGTTTTAACGTCGTGAAGTGTCCGGCAAAACAGCGTAAAACCCCAGCGGAACAAAGTGCCAGCCAGGCAACAGGCGCACGACCTCGATAGTGTCCCACCAAATGGTGTAAGAGCGCCGACCTTCGGAAAGGCCCGAGCCTGATCAGGGCGCCACGGCGGGCAACCTGACGTTGGGATTGTCGTTCACGCGGGCCAGGGTTTCAAGGCTCATGTATCGGCGCGCGACCGTCCATTCGTCGTTGGTCTCGAGCATGATCGCTCCAACGAGCCGGATAATGGCATCATCGTTTGGGAAGATCCCGATGACATCGGTGCGCCGCTTGATCTCCCGGTTCACCCGTTCCAGCGGATTCGTCGAGGCAATCTGGGGCCAGTGTTCGCGCGGGAAGTCCATGTATGATCATGAACCACAAGAAGCTGTATCGGCTCTATCGAGAGGAAGGGCTCTCGGTGAAGAGGCGACGTGGCCGCACACTCATCGCTGGGAAACCAGACGCCACTGCAAGCGCGCCGAGCGCTTGAGCAATTTGAAGGCTCCGCGCCCGGCGCGCTTGCCCAAGACGACGAACCCCGCTACCAAAATCCAACCCGCAGACTCTCGTTATGAACGAGGGACCAGCGGGGGGCACTGCCAACTCTTCCCTCAAGAGGTCGAGTTCATGTTCTTTCCAGCCAGTATTGTTGAGGCGCTCGATATGTCCATCAAGTGTTTTCACGAAGTAGCTACGAACCATCGCCCGCACTTCATCCTGTCTAAGCCTTACCAATGTCTTGTTATCCCGAACCAATCGCCCACAGGATGCAAGATACCTTGCCAAATCGCCCGCACGATCTGGACATTTAGTTCTTAAGGAAATCCTAACGGTCCTGCGTCTCGCATCCTCAGCCCGAGGGAGGGGCCAACGGAAATAGTAGACGCCGTGTCGTGACGGGCAAAGGTAGGCTGATAGCTTCATGGGCCTTGTGCTCCACTTTGTGTCGCACTTGCTGCCCGAAGTCTTAAATCACTGATTTGTAACAAGTTGGCGGAGAGACAGGGATTCGAAGCCGATTTTATTTCTGCCGATAAACGATTGATACAACAGGAGAAATAAAATTTCAGCCTTATCGAGTGTACCGGTATGTGTCCCGTATTGCGACCCAAGAAGCCAGTGTTTATAGTGGCTTTCGAAGCGATGGAGATCGACATGGCGCACAACAACGATCAATATCTCGAACTCCGGAATAATACTTGGCATCTGCGCATGCGGGTGCCGACAAGATACCGACCAGTTGAGAGCCGAAAGATCATCAAGCAAAGCCTCCACACCGACAGCGAGACAGAGGCGAGGACTCTTGCGACGTCAGTTCGAAGGGACATCCTCGCAGAGCTCGACCGGCGCCTCGCAGGTGAGCAAGCAAGGACGGACAGGTCGTTCGACAACATTATTGCCCTTGCCAAGGCCAGGGGCACCACATATCGAACCTCCTCCGAATTGGCAGCCGGATCTCTCTCCGACCTAATGGAGCGCTTTGACCGCCTGATTAAAGAGGATCCGAACGCCAACCAATCAGAAGTGGTGTCCGCTGAGCTTGGGGGTGTGGAACGACCAGTGGCGAAGATATCTGATCTCGTCAAAGAGTATGAAAATGCGAGCCGCTCGCGCCTCTCGGGAACAAGCGATGATCAGCGCAGGCGCTGGTGAAACCCCTTCAAGCGAGCCGTGAAGGAACTGCTCAAGGTGGTGCCAGATAAGCCGGCCGCCGAGATCACAAGGCAAGATGCGCTCGCTCTCGAAGCGGTTTATCTCGATCGCGTTGCCGAGGGCGAGATACTGGCAAGTACGGCGAACAAGAGCCTTGGCTTCTTGCGCACACTACTCAGAGCTTATTGCAAGAGGCATCAACTGGATGACAACTTGGCGTTCGCGGAGCTAACAGTTGCGGGAGGGCGATCTTCGAAGAAGAGGAAAGAATTCAGTGAAGAGTGGCTTTCAACGACCTTGCTCTGTGCAAATCCGCTACCTGGAACGAATGACGAGATTCGGGATGTGCTAATCATTATGGCAGAGACGGGAGCCAGCCCATCGGAAATAACAGGAGCACTACCGCACCATTTCCGCATCTATGACAATATTCCCCATATTCAAATCATGGAAGAAGGGCGTAAACTAAAGAACGAGTTCCGGGTGCGAGATCTTGTCTTGATTGGCCCGGCGCTGGAAGCGGCTCGTCGGCACCCGGAGGGTTTCCCAAGATATCGAAACAAACCCGGATTTTCTGACGCGGCGAACGCATATCTACGCGAGAACGGCTTGCTCCCATCGGCAGAACATACCGTCTACTCGATCCGGCATTCCTTCCAAGGTCGAATGCGGCGTGCCGGCGGGATCGACCAGTTCTTCCAAGCTCGAATGATGGGGCACAGTGCGAAGAAAGCATTGAAGCGGGAGAGTTATGGCGATGACCTTTCGCTCGACCAGCGTCTCGCTTTGATGAATACCATCCGGCTCGATGTCTCACCAGAAGTACGAAGGCATGCGAAGCAGGTCCTGCTCAATGAGTTTATGGCAGCCTAAGCCGCCTGCTGCTGCTCCGCGAGATGGAGGGCGCGCGCCAAAGCATCTTCTTTCTTCCCGAGGTTCGCCACCTCACGTTCCATCCTCTCAAAGAGAGGCAAGTATCCTTCTCCATGCCTCGCGACTACGAGCGCCGCATAGTTGCGGGCTGCGATGATTTGGTCTGCTTTGAACGTCATCTTTCTGAACCTCACGTCTTGAGATCAGGATGTCCGTTCGAAAAAGTTATCCACAGGCTACAACGTGCAAAAAAAATATCGAATCTGATGAAAACGAAGGAGGGAGTATGCCACGCGCGTCCCTGGCCGAGCATATCGGCAAGCTGGTGCGCGCCGGACCCTCCGTGTTTGCCCCCTGGCATCACCGCCATCGTGAACGTGCATCGGCAGCCAGATCAGCGAACTCCTGCCCTGGGGCTATGCCCAGACCGTGTGATCGGAACACCGCTCTTACAGTGATTGGTATGATGGGGCGGCACCGGTGAATCTGACACCCCAGGTTCCCCCGGCAAGCGGAGAGTCTCTTGATGGGGTGTCGCTTTAGGCTCCAAGGCAAGGACGGCTGCCTCGGATGGCTTCTACTGCTTCCGGCTCTCCCCGCTCTCATAGACTATCAGGCCGGACGAGCGATCAAATCCCAGTTCGTACCAGGCAATCCCCCGCGCCGTTTTTCCACGCGCGGAGCTACGCGCATCCCAGTCGATCACGGCGGCGACAGTGCAGATCCGGTCACCGCAGGATGTCTCGAAAGTGCTCTCACGCGCTGAGTAAAACCTTTCAGGCCAGCGCTCCGCAAATGCACGCTTTTCTTGCAGTAGAGCCTTCTTAGATTTTGAGCCACCATAGAATTTGATCGGGTTGCCATATGCTCGCTCCATCGCACTCATCGCGATGGGGTTCGGCTGGGACCAGTCCGCAAGGTAGCGATTGAAGTAACCTCGCAGGGCTTCCTTGGAGACCTGCCCCGGAGCATCATCTTGCGGCGCTGCCGCATCAGGACTGACGCACAGATGGAAGGCGCTGTTCAGGGCTTTCCTGTCAGTATCCGTGGGCTGTATGTTGAAGTACATACTCCTCCCATAAACCCCAGGGAGTTGAATGGCCCCCTTCGATTCACCCAGCAGTATGTCGGTACCCCGTGCATCGATCCGAATTTCAGCCAAGGCCTCACCGCCAGCGATGAGATTGACATGTGATTTCGGGTAGTCGACGCTGTTGCTTCCTGGAGGGGTCCAGAGCGAAAACCCGTTAAGGTCACCATAGGCCGCCTCGATCCATTCGCGGTCGAGCGGCGGAAATTCTTCGGGCTGAGACAGCAGGAGGTATGGAGTGCCGCCGCGGCAGTAGGCCGTAACCCGGCTGATCACATTCCGACCCTCGACGTTTCCTGGGAACTCTGCGGTGGCGATCACACCATCACCTTGAGGCTCCAAGGCAAAATTCCTGAAAGCATCAGGTGGGATGATGTTGAGATCAGTCAGCTCTTGCGCCGTCGGGATATACATCTCCTCAGGCAGAGTCATGCTCATCCTGGAAAAGAGAGTGGGCATCACGCCCATGGATTCGATGTAGTCATGCAAGATCCCGGAGATCATCTGCGTTGTCGATTGCATCTCATAGACGTCCGCCACTTTTCCCGAGGCATTTCCTGCACTGCTGAACTGGTGGAAACCGAGAACAGAGTCATCCCTGATCTCCCTGTCTTCCCCTCCCAGGAAGGCAAGAGCGCAAGCCGACATGCAGATCCCGGGCCTCTCCTTTGGAAGGTAGAAAGTCTCGCCGTCTCGCCTCCTGTCATAGGACGCCACACGCGCAGTCAGGCCTTCCTTGCGGATCATCTCGCCGAGCTCTATTCCGCCCATCAAATTCCCGCCGGGCGAGTTCAGATCAATATAGAAGCTGAACCCATCAAATGGCTCAGTGTCGAGGAACCTTTGAAATTCGGCTGGTGTGTCGCCTGTGATCTCTCCATCCGCGACCACGATATTAGTGTGATTCATGTAGATTGTGAATCGGCATGCAAAATTGACCCACTTAGGTGGGTTATGAGCGAGTAAAATTGACCCACCTGCCACGTTAACAT